>NZ_RSEK01000010.1 GCF_003958635.1 Altericroceibacterium xinjiangense
CGACCAGATCGAAGACGTGATGTCCGCGATCTCGGAAATGGGCGTCAACATCGTCGAAAACGATGACGACGCACAGGAGGAAGACGATTCCGACGACGACGAATCGGACGTCGAGGAAATCAGCTCTTCGGAAGCGGAAGCCAGCGAACCGAAGCAGAACGTTCCTGAAAAGCCGCGCAAGGAAAGCACCGACCGGACGGATGACCCGGTCCGGATGTACTTGCGCGAAATGGGCGCGGTCGAACTGCTCAGCCGCGAGGGCGAAATCGCCATCGCCAAGCGGATCGAGGCCGGTCGCGACACGATGATCATGGGCTTGTGCGAAAGCCCGATCACCTTCCACGCCATCATCATGTGGTCCGAGGCACTCAACAACGGCGAGATGCAGCTGCGCGAGATCGTCGATCTCGATGCGATGCTCTCAAAAGAGCCGCCCGTCGACAAGATGGAAGAAGACGGCGACGACGACGGCGAGATCAGCGAGGAAACCGCCGGCCCCTCCTACAAGGAGGACGAAGACGTCGAGGACGAGGACGATTCCGAAGACGCGGAAGGCGAAGGCAATGGCCGCCGCCGCGAGGAGGAGGACGAGGAGGACAACACCCTCAGCCTTGCCCAGATGGAAGCGGCGCTGAAGCCCGAAGCGCTGGAAAAGTTCGCCCGGATCACCGACTTGTTCAAGAAGTTCGAGAAGATCCAAGCGGAGCGCGTGGATGTTCTCGGCCGGGGCGACGACTTCCCTGCCGCCAAGGAAAAGAAGTACGAAGACCTGCGTGAGCAGCTGACGGCCGAGGTCGAAAGCGTGCAGTTCCACGCGACCAAGATCGAGTACCTGGTCGACAATCTCTACGCCTTCAATCGGCGCCTGACCGCTCTTGGCGGCCAGCTGCTGCGCTTGGCGGAGCGGCACAAGGTCAAGCGCGCGGACTTCCTGCAGCAGTACGTCGGAAATGAGCTGGACGAAGCATGGCTCCAGCAGATGGCGAAGAAGGACAAGAAGTGGACCGCGTTCGCCGCGAATGAAGCTGACGCGGTCGAGCGTATCCGGGCCGAGATCGCCGACATCGCTGCCGCGACGGGTATGAGCCTGACGGAGTTCCGCCGGATCGTGAACATGGTCCAGAAGGCGGAGCGCGAGGCGCGCATTGCCAAGAAGGAAATGGTCGAGGCGAACCTGCGCCTGGTGATCTCGATCGCCAAAAAGTACACTAACCGCGGATTGCAGTTCCTGGACCTCATCCAGGAAGGGAACATCGGCCTGATGAAAGCGGTCGATAAGTTCGAGTACCGCCGCGGCTACAAGTTCAGCACGTATGCGACCTGGTGGATCCGGCAGGCGATCACTCGCTCGATCGCCGATCAGGCGCGTACGATCCGCATCCCGGTCCACATGATCGAGACGATCAACAAGCTGGTCCGCACCAGCCGCCAGTTCCTTCATGAACAAGGCCGGGAGCCGACGCCGGAGGAAATGGCCGAGCGGCTTTCCATGCCGCTGGAGAAGGTTCGCAAGGTGATGAAGATCGCCAAGGAGCCGATCAGCCTCGAAACGCCGATCGGGGACGAAGAGGATTCGCATCTCGGCGACTTCATCGAGGACAAGAACGCGATCATCCCGGTCGATGCCGCGATCCAGGCCAATCTCAAGGAAACGGTCACGCGTGTCCTTGCCAGCCTGACCCCGCGAGAGGAACGGGTACTGCGCATGCGATTTGGCATCGGCATGAACACCGATCACACGCTGGAAGAAGTCGGGCAGCAGTTCTCCGTCACCCGCGAACGTATCCGCCAGATCGAAGCCAAGGCGCTCCGGAAGCTGAAGCATCCGAGCCGTTCGCGGAAAATGCGCAGCTTCCTGGATCAGTAACAGGGCTCCTGCCGAAGCGGCTGTTTCTAGGCATCCCAGCCGGGCGAACACCCCGGCTGGTGTTTCTGCCTGCGGAACCTTGGTAGGCACTGATCGGTTCAGCAAGTGGGGCACATGCGGCCTGTGCCTACGAGCAGGAGCTGCCCATCCCGATCGATTTCAAAACACTGTGCGCAAGTTCGCCTAATCCGTACGTCGTTCTCGACCGGGATTTCTCGATCGTCTGGATGAACGATGCCTACCTTCGTGCGACGATGAGCAGGCGGCATGAAATCATCGGACAACCCTTATTTGAAGCTTTCCCCAGCGACCCCGCTTCCGAAAGCTATCAGATGCTCCAGCGCTCGCTCTGCAATGTTCTGGTAAGCGGCAACTCGGAGGAGCTGGCCCTGATCCGGTACGATATCCGCAACCCGGACGGCAGTATGGATGTGCGCTACTGGAGCGCGACCAGCTCGCCTCTGAAGGACACCGCAGGGCAAGTCGAGTACATCCTGCAGCACACGGTGGATGTCACCGAGCTGCACGGTTTGCGCCGCTTGCGGGATGAGATGGGTTTGGTGAAACGTGCCAGCGCGGTCCAGGCCCGTAACCGCGACCTCACCCTGGAAAGCAAGCGGTTAAAAAGCCTGTTCGAGCAGGCGCCCGGCTTTGTTGCGATCCTCAGCGGTCAGGAATACCGGTTCGTACTGGCGAACGCCGCCTACCGTCAGCTCGTCGGTCGACGGGACGTCGAGGGGCAGCAGGTGGCCGAGGCGCTGCCCGAAGTCGTAGCTCAGGGTTTCATCGAACTGCTGGACGACGTCTACCGCAGTGGCGCTCCCTACGTGGGCCGCCGACAGCCGATCTTGCTGCGCAACGAAGCTCGGGACAGGACGGAAGAACGGTTCGTCGATTTCATCTTCCAGCCGATCTCCGACGACGAGGGGCAGATCACCGGAATCTTCGTGTTAGGGCACGACGTAACGGATGAAGCAGAAGCCGCCGAGCGCCAGAAGCTGCTGATCCACGAGCTCAATCATCGGGTAAAGAACACGCTCGCGATCGTGCAGGGTCTCGCGGCCCAGTCGTTCGGGCGCGTGGAAAATTCCCATGAGGCCCGGCAGACCTTCGATGCGCGGCTGAACGCTCTCGCGGCAGCCCACAGCTTGCTCACCTCGCACAACTGGAAAGCCGCTTACTTGCACGAGACGGTCAGGAATTCGATCGAGGCAACGGCGGGATCGGACGTTTCGCGTTTCCACTTGTCTGGTCCCGATTTTTCGCTCGATCCGCAGACGGCGGTGTCCCTCGCCATGATCGTGCACGAACTCGCCACCAATGCGATCAAGTATGGCGCGTTGTCGCAGTCGCAATCGTTGGGGGCGGAAGGACGGATCGTCGTCAGCTGGAGACTGGCGAGCGGGGGCGAAAGCGACTTGCTGACAATCGACTGGATCGAGCGTGGCGGGCCGCGGGTGACCGAGCCCACGCGCCGTGGCTTCGGGACGAGGTTGATCCACCGGGGCCTGGGTTCAGGTAAGGACAGCAAGGTGGTGATGGAATTCGATCCTGAAGGCCTGCATTGCCGGATTGTGGCGCGGGTGCCGCGCGCCGGCCATGGAAGTCTCTCGGAAACCGGCGCCGACCTTTCAGGATAAACCGGTCGTTGGCGTCGCTCGCGAAGAGATGCTCATTGGGGCAAGCGCCCTCTCCATTCAACTCGCTGCTGGAACCCAGACTGCGCCCTTGATGTGGTGGATCAGGCCCTGCTCATTCAGCAGGTACAGGATGAGGAACTCGACATCCACCGTAGCGCCTTTGGGTACTGTGCTCATGCCCTGGTAGCCCTTCTGCGCCAAAACATCGGGGCTGAGGTCCTTCAGTCCGGTGAAGCGGATCACCACGTTGGCGACGAACCCGTCTTGTCCGGGATAAAACCCCCGGAACAGGACTTCCTCCCTGCAATATTCGTGGAAGAAGCGATAGAACTCGCGGAACGCTGGCTTGCCCTCCACTCGGAAGCCGGCGTTCTCCAGCGCGAAATCGTCGGCGAAGAACGTTTCCAGCGTCGCGTAGTCGCGCGCGTTGAAGGCTTCGACGTAACGGTGATAGTCTGCTTCAGTCATCCCTCCAGCCTATGGGGGAACTGGCCGGGGTTCAATACCCGGGGGTGATCAGGCGAGGTCACGCAAGCGGGGACGATCTTTCCTTTCCTCCACGGGAAAGGAAATTTCGTTACGTTGAGCCGTGCAGCCGCTTCGCGCGGATGGGGTTGGCATCGCCGCATCCATGCGCCTAAGGGCAGTCGAACGAGAAACTCCAAGCAGAAAAGACGCAGCCATGCGCATCGCCATTGCTTCCGATCATGCGGCCTTCACCATGAAGGCCGAGCTTGTCCGCTGGCTGTCCGATCTTGGCCACGAGGTCGACGATCTCGGCCCGGGGGGCGAAGATTCGGTCGATTATCCCGACTACGGGTACAAGCTGGCCGACCACCTCACCGCCGGACGTGCTGAGCGCGGGATTGCCCTCTGCGGTAGCGGGATTGGGATTTCGATCGCCGTCAACCGCAGTCCGGGCGTGCGCTGCGCCTTGGTGTCGGAACCGCTTTCGGCGCAGCTCTGCCGTGAGCACAATGATGCCAACGCCCTCGCTCTCGGGGCGCGAATGATTGGCCTAGAAATGGCCAAGGCCTGCGTTACCGCTTTTCTCGAAACCCCTTTCGGCGGCCAGCGCCATGCTCGCCGGGTCGAAAAACTCTCTCGCATTCACCAGGAGGCCCGCTAGATGGCCGAGACGACCCCGACGATGCCGACTGCCCTGCCCCACGGCGACGTAACGAACCGCTTCTGGCACGATGGACTGGAACAGGCGGATCCCGAAGTGTTCGCAGCCGTTCGCGGTGAGCTGGCGCGGCAGCGCAGCCGTATCGAGCTTATTGCGAGCGAGAACATCGCCAGCAAAGCTGTGCTGGAAGCGACCGGTTCGATTTTTACCAACAAGTACGCCGAAGGTTACCCCGGGCGCCGCTACTACGGCGGCTGCGAGTACGCGGACGTCGTCGAAAATCTTGCGATCGAGCGAGCGAAGCAGCTGTTCGGCTGCAACTTCGCCAACGTGCAGCCGAATTCCGGCAGCCAGATGAACCAGGCCGTGTTCCTGGCGCTGTTGCAGCCCGGCGACACCTTCATGGGCTTGGATTTGTCAGCCGGCGGACACCTTACGCATGGGTCTCCCGTGAACATGAGCGGCAAGTGGTTTAACGCGGTAAGCTATGGGGTGCGGCGGGAAGACCAGCTGCTCGATATGGAGCAGGTCGCCCGCCTCGCGCACGAGCACAAACCGAAGCTGATCATCGCCGGCGCCACCGCGTACCCGCGCCAATGGGACTTCGCAGCGTTCCGCCAGATCGCCGACGAAGTCGGGGCCTGGCTTCTCGTGGACATGTCGCATTTCTCGGGGCTGGTGGCAGGCGGTGTGCACCCCGCCCCCTTCCCCCATGCTCATGTTGCCACCAGCACGACCCACAAGAGCCTGCGCGGACCGCGGTCCGGCATCATTCTTACCGACGACGAAGCGTTGGCGAAGAAGTTCAATTCGGCGGTTTTCCCCGGGATGCAGGGCGGCCCCCTGGTGCACGTGATCGCGGCGAAGGCCGTCGCTCTGGCAGAAGCGCTGCGACCAGAGTTCAAGGTTTATGCGCAATCCGTAGTGGAGAACGCCAAGGCTCTCGCTGCCAGTTTACAGGAACATGGCGTCGGCATCGTCTCCGGCGGCACGGACAACCACTTGATGCTGGCCGACCTTTCGTCCCGCCAGGTAACTGGCAAGGCCGCAGAGAAGGCGCTCGAGCGGGCGTACCTGACCTGCAACAAAAACGCGGTCCCCTTCGACGCCTTGCCGCCGGCGCAGACGTCCGGGATCCGGCTTGGTACTCCCGCCGGGACGACACGGGGTTTCGGCCCCGCGGAGTTCCGCAAGGTGGGGCAGCTGATCGCCGAAGTGATAGAAGGCCTGCACCGGAACGGAGAGCAAGGCGATGCTCAGGTGGAACAGAGCGTACGCCGGCGCGTCTCCGAACTGTGTGAAGAGTTTCCAGTCTACCCGGGGAGATAAGCAATGAAGAAGAGCTCTGATCTGATCACCGAAGCCCGCCAGGAAGTAACCGGCATGGCCAAGGGCGGAATGAAGCATCCCTCGACCAAGCCCGTGCTGGCAGGCGCGGCGATTGGGGCGCTGGCAGGCGGCCTGCTGCCTATCGTCAGCTGGCCCATCGGTCTCGTTGCAGGCGCAGGCTATGCGCTCTACAACCGGATCAATCGCTGACGAATGCGCTGCCCGTTTTGTGCGCATGAGGACAGCCAGGTAAAGGATTCCCGGCCTACCGAAGACAGCGCCGCGATCCGCCGTCGCCGCCAATGCGAAAGCTGCGGCGCGCGATTTACCACGTTCGAGCGCGTGCAACTCCGCGAAGTCACCGTGATCAAGAGCGGCGGGAAACGCGATCCATTTAATCGTGCAAAACTCGACCAGTCGGTCGCGCTCGCCTGTCGCAAGCGCGGCATCGCGCAGGAACGACTGGACCAGCTCGTCTCAGGCATCCAGCGGCGAGTCGAGACATTGGGCGAAAGCGAAATATCCTCTGCGATGATCGGGGAAATGGTCATGGACGGGCTGCGCCAGCTCGACAGTGTAGCGTATATCCGTTTTGCCAGCGTCTATCGCGATTTCGCGGAACCCAAGGATTTTGAGGATTTCGCGAGCGCAATACAGGAAGCGGGCGGACGGAATGCCGACAAAGCCTGATAACCCGGCAATTGTGCTGGTTCGCCCGCAACTTGGCGAGAACATCGGCAAGACAGCGCGCGCGATGCTCAACTTCGGGCTGACCGAATTGCGCCTCGTTCATCCTCGCGATGGCTGGCCCAATCCCGAAGCGGGTCCGGCAGCCGCAGGGGCGGACACCGTGCTTGAGCAGGCGCAAGTGTTCGAAACCGTGGCGGATGCCGTCGCGGATTGCCGCCATGTCTATGCAACCACGGTGCGCAAGCGCGGCGTCACCAAGCCTGTCTACACACCGGAGGAAGCCGCGCGCGAGATAGCGGGCGGTCAGGGGCGTACCGCCATCCTGTTCGGGCCCGAACGCTCCGGACTGGAAACCGATGATGTGGCTCTGGCCCGGGCGATCGTCACCGTTCCGATCAATCCTGAATTCGGATCCCTCAATCTCGCTCAGGCAGTTATTCTCTGCGCCTACGAATGGTCGAAACACCGCGAGCTTGCACAGCCGACCGCTGAGCAAGAGCTTCCGCCTGCTCCCCAGGAAGAACTCGACCGCCTCATCGGCCACTTCGAGCAGATGCTCGAGCCCAAAGGGTACTTCCTGCCAGAATCCCGAGCTGCATCGACGCGGCGCACGTTGCGGTCCATGCTGACCAAGCCCGGCTGGAATCACTTGGAAGTCCGCACAATGCGCGGGGTGCTTTCCACGCTTGAGAGGGCGTCCAGAAAAGATTGAGTGTTCGGCAGCCCGCCACCCTCCGTGGCGGGACCGCTCGCTTCACCTTGACTTTTCCTCCCGCGAGGGTGTTGATGGCGAACTGGTCTCAACTGAAAGGATCGCGGCCATGAAGACCTATTGGTTAGCGGGATTACTCGTTGTCAGCTCGGCTTCTGGAGCCGTAGCAGCCCCGCCAGAAGAAAAGTCGCCCGCCGACAAGAGCGCCAAGATCTGCAAGGTTGAGGAGACTATCGGATCGCGCCTCGCAAAAAGGCGGATTTGCCGCACGGCGGAGGAGTGGAAGGCGGTGGCGGAAGAGGCGAAGCGGGCCAACGACGAGGTTTCGCAACGGGGTATGACAAGCGGTTCACGGTTCGGCACTGGCGGCTGAAACCTCCGAGTTGACTTTCAGACACTGAGCGGCCATGTGCGCCGCTCGCGATTGGCTCCGCATCCCGGTGAAGCGGTGGCCGCGACGAACATCAGGTTCGTCGGTGCGATACCGGGTTACATGCGCCAAAGCCTTGGATTGTCCACGGCGGCGCCAGCAAATTGGAGACGACTCATGTCGAAGCGCAACAGCGCCAAGCACAAACTCGACCGGCGGATGGGTGAAAACATCTGGGGTCGCCCGAACAGCCCCGTAAACCGCCGCTCCTACGGCCCTGGCCAGCACGGTCAGCGCCGCAAGGGGAAAATGAGCGACTACGGCATCCAGCTTCGCGCCAAGCAGAAGCTGAAGGGCTACTACGGCGACGTGACGGAAAAGCAGTTCAAGCGCACCTATCAGGAAGCGTCGCGCATGAAGGGCGATACCGGTCAGAACCTGATCGGTCTGCTGGAACAGCGGCTGGACATGGTGGTCTATCGCGCGAAGTTCGCCCCGACCATCTGGTCCGCGCGTCAGATCGTCAGCCATGGTCATATTCGCGTGAACGGCGTGACCTGCAACATCGCATCGCGCCGCGTCAGCGTGGGCGACGTGATCAGCCTCGGTAACAAGGCGAAGGAAATGGCGCTGGTGATCGAAGCGCAAAGCCTACCCGAGCGTGATATCCCCGATTACGTCACTCCGGACGGTACCGACAAGGTAACCCTGACCCGCGTTCCGACGCTGGACGAAGTGCCTTACCCGGTGACGATGGAACCGAACCTCGTGGTCGAATTCTACTCACGCTGATAATCTTTTCACGGTTTTTGGAAGGGCGGCCCATCGTGGCCGCCCTTTTTATTTAATCACCGTCAACTGCGTACTCGCGGAAACCCAAGATGATCTTGGGCGTTTCATAAGTATCATGAAAAGATTTCGTTTTGTGACCCCCCATCGGGTCGGCAAATGGTATGACGACGTGCGGCAGGCGCAACGCTTCGCCAATGCGATCGGTGCAGGTTTCTTGGACAGCCGGACCGGCCGTTTCGTAGCCTATCCGGGCACTGAGCTCGAAACCGCGGAAATGGCCGATCAGGCTGCCATGTAACTGCGCCGGAAGTCGCTGGCGAAAAGTGCAAGGCGTCCTTCTGCGATGGCGTGCCGCAATCCTTTCATCAGCTGCTGATAGAAGTGCAGGTTGTGTTCGGTCATCAGCATCGCGCCGAGCATCTCGTGGGCTTTGACGAGGTGGTGCAGGTAGGCCCGGCTATAGCTGCTGCAGGCCGGACAGGAGCATCGCTCATCCAGCGGGGACGCATCTTCCGCGAAGCGCGCATTTCTGAGGTTAAGCGGGCCATTCCAGGTGAACGCTTGCCCGTTACGGCCTGACCGCGTCGGCAGCACGCAATCGAACATGTCGACACCGCGCTCTACCGCGCCGACTATATCATCTGGCTTTCCCACCCCCATCAGGTAGCGCGGCTTGTCCGTCGGAAGCTGGTTCGGGGCAAAGTCGAGCGTGGCGAACATCGCCTCCTGCCCCTCACCCACCGCAAGCCCGCCGATCGCATATCCGTCAAAGCCGATTGCGGTCAGAGCCTCCGCGCTTTGCCGTCTCAGTTCTTCGTCCAGCGCGCCTTGCTGGATCCCGAATAGCGCGGATCGGCTTGCGTGCTCCACTCCGGTGTCGAACGCATCCCGGCTGCGGCGGGCCCACCGCATCGACAGCTCCATCGAGGATGCGATCACCTCCCGTCCCTGGTCGGCGCGGGGGCATTCGTCGAACGCCATTACAATGTCAGACCCGAGCTTCCGCTGGATCTCCATCGATCGCTCTGGGGTCAGCATGTGCTTCGAGCCGTCTATGTGGCTGCGGAATTCGACGCCGTCCTCGGTCAGCTTTCGCAGGGCGGCGAGGCTCATAACCTGATATCCGCCGCTGTCCGTCAGGATCGGGCGCGGCCAGTTCATGAACCGGTGAAGCCCGCCCAGCCTTTCCACTCGCTCCGCGCCAGGGCGAAGCATCAAGTGATAGGTGTTGCCAAGGATGATGTCCGCCCCTGTTGCCCGCACGCTTTCCGGCTTCATCGCCTTGACTGTAGCGGCCGTGCCCACAGGCATGAACGCTGGTGTGCGGATTTCCCCGCGTTCCATGGCTATCGTGCCGGTCCGGGCTTCGCCGTCGGTGGCGTGGATCGTGAATGCAAAACGGGTCATCGGTCAGAAGTCGTATACCAGAGTGAAGCGAGTCAAGGTGTCGGTCGTGACCGCGCCGGCAGGCGGATCGCTGTCGTAATCGAACGTATAGGAGACCCGCGCTTTCAAGTCGTTACCGATGCCAGTTTCCAAACCTGTCGTGGACAGGACGCTCGTGTTGCCTTGTTCGATCACGAGGTTGGCATCCTCCGTTAAGGAGATGCGCGGAGTCACCTGCCAATCCAGGTCGAGCGCGGCCAAGCCTGCGAGATGATTGTCTTCGGGCCCGGTAAGGAAGTCCGTTCGCCGCCAGGTCGGACCTGTCTTGATCGACAGCGCAAGGTCTTCCCTGTCCAGCACTCGGCCACCGATCCCCGCCGAGAGGGCGTAGCGCGAGGAAAATCCCTGAACCGGGTCGCTTTCGAACTGGCCAAGCCCAAACACGAACAACGCGGGGCTAATCTTGTAGCGCGGCTCATAGGCGAACAGATACTGTTCTCGCGTGACCTGTCCGCTGCTGCTTTGGTAATCCACGGCACCGCTCAGCTTGTGAGTCCAGGTCAGCCCTTCCCGCGCGAGCGCGAGCGAGGCACTGATGCCGGCCGTCGGGCTGTTGCCGGAGGATTGGAAAGCACCGATCTGCCCCTTGCCTCCCCAGTTCTCCAGTAAGCTCGCCTGGCGGATATCGGCTTTCTCACGTTCCTCCTGGACGCGAGCGAGACGGGCTTGTCGATCGAGAAACCCGCGGTGGAGGACGGCAATCTCCTTTAGCCCGTCGGGGTTGGTTTGCTCCGCGATTTCAACCACAGTCGTGACCTTCGCGGGATCACCTGTAGCGATCGCGGCTTCGATCATCGCCCTGACGGGGTCGGGCAGTTCTGCATGGGCTCGCAGTGGCAGCATGGCCAGCGCAAACAGCACCATACCGGAACGGGTGACAATCAGAGCAGGCTTCATTCGCCGCTCTCGCTAGCGCCTCCGCCGCACAATCGCCACTGCAAAAAAGGAATGCTACTTCAACGGCGTGCCCAGGTCGCGGCCGATCTCCCGCAGCATCCTCGGGCGTTCGGCCGCACCTCCAGTGTAATGGTCGAGGCCCGCAAACTCCATGTGCTCGACCGAGTTTCCAGCCTCGCCCACCCCCTTACTGCCTCCAATTCACTTCGCTCTCAGCAAGTGCTGCGAAGGAAGGCAGTTTCAATCCCGGAGCCGCCAGCCGGTCCGGAAGATGAAGGTGATGATCCCCACGCAGACGGCCAGGAACCCCAGCGTCATGCCGAACGAGAGCCAGATGTTCACATCCGACGTTCCGCTAAAAGTCCAGCGCAAGCCATTGACGAGATAGACAATTGGGTTCGCCAGCGCGATCGCCCGCCACGGCTGGCCCAGCATGTCGATCGAATAGAACGTTCCGCCAAGGAACGTCAGCGGAGTGAGGATCAGCAGCGGCACGATCTGCAGCCGCTCAAAACCGTCGGCCCAGATGCCGAGGATGAACCCGAAGAGCGAAAACGCCGCCGAGACCATCAGGATATACCCGATCGCCAGCACAGGGTGGACTATCGTGTAATCGACGAACAGCGTTGCCGTCGCCAGGATGATCGCGGCCAGTATCAGGGACTTGGCCGCGGCCGCTCCGACAAAGCCGATCAGGGTTTCCGGAACGCCGACCGGAGCCGACAGCAACTCGTAGATCGCACCGGTGAAGCGTGGCATGTAGATACCGAAGCTGGCGTTGGAGGTGCTTTCGGAAAGCAGCGTCAGCATCAGCAATCCGGGCACGATGAAGGCGCCGTAGGGAATGCCGTCGATCTCGTTGATCCGTCCGCCGATCGCCGCGCCGAACACGATGAAGTAGAGCGAGGTGGTCAGCACCGGCGCGATGATTGAGCCGAACGCGGTGCGGAACGCGCGCATCAGTTCATGCCAGAAGATGGCGTAGGCGCCGCGCCAGTTGATCACGCCGCCTTCTCCCGGTTTTTGACCAGTCCGACGAAGATTTCCTCCAGGCTGGACTGCGCGGTTTCCAGCGCGATGAAGTCTATGTCGGCGGCTACCAGCGCGCGCGTCAGGTCAGCGACTTCCCGCTTGCCCTTGCCACTGCCATCGCCGCCGCGATAGACCAGCAGGCCGCCGCCGTCCTCCAGGGCCAGCGGGAAGGACTGGAGCGCGGCCGGAAGAGCGGCGAGCGGGGTTTCCAGCGTGAAGCGCGCTTCCGTCCGGCCAAGCTGGCCCATGATGGCGCGGGTCTCATCCACCAGCAGGATCCGGCCCTTGTTGATCACTCCCACCCGGTCAGCCATTTCCTCGGCTTCCTCTATGTAGTGGGTCGTGAGTATGATGGTGGTGCCGCGGGCGCGCAGTTCGCCGATCTGCTGCCACATGTCCCGCCGCAGTTCCACGTCCACCCCGGCGCTCGGTTCATCCAGGAACAGGAGGTCGGGATCGTGGGACAGCGCCTTGGCGATCAGCACGCGGCGCTTCATTCCGCCCGAAAGCTCCCGCAGTTTGGCGTCCCGCTTGTCCCACAGGGACAGGGAGCGCAGCACGGATTCGATCCGCTGCGGATCCGGCGGGCAGCCGAACATGCCCCGCGAGTAATTGACGGTGCGGGACACGGTATCGAACATGTCCAGCGCGAGTTCCTGCGGGACGAGGCCGATCCGGCGACGCAAGGACCGCCAGCGGGTGCTGAGGTCCTGCCCGAAGGCGTGGATCGTCCCGCCGCTTGGCCGCACCAGTCCGCAGACCGCGCCGATCAGCGTGGTCTTGCCGGCCCCGTTCGGCCCGAGCAGCGCGAAGATTTCTCCCCGGCGGATCGTCAGGTCGATGTGCTCCAGCGCGGTCAGGCCGCCCTTATAGGTTTTGGACAAGCCACGGATGTCGAGAATCGGTTCGGACACGGGCGGGAGGATGGCGGGAGGCCCCGCGATTGCAAGAGGCCTGCGCCCCGCTCTTGATGCCCGGTGGGTCGAGGTTGACACACCTGACATGTCCTACATCCCGGTGTCGGCCTTGTTTGTCCCGCCACATCAAGAACTTGGGAGGCAAAGTTGACGCTTTGCGTTCCGCGAAGAAAATAAAATGTTCGTGCGTCCGGGTTGCTGAAAGTTGCGCAGGCGTTCGGGGGCACATCGGCAGGTTCGAGCATCCTGGCACTGGGCCAGACTTTGGCGGCTGTAGGAAAGCGTCCGCGCTGCATCGCTCACGGCAGCAGGAGAGACGAATCCCCGTAACTGTAGAACCGGTATTCATGCTCGATCGCATGGGCGTAGACGGCCTGCATCCGGTCCAGCCCCATGAGGGCCGAGACCAGCATGAACAAGGTGGACCGGGGCAAGTGGAAGTTGGTCATCAGCCCGTCGATGGCGCGGAAAGCGTATCCTGGGGTGATGAAGATCGACGTGTCGCCTTCGAACGGGTGGATCGTGCCGTGCTCATCCGCCGCGCTTTCCAGCAGGCGCAGGACGGTGGTGCCGACTGCTATCAACCGTCCACCTGCGCGGCGGGCGGCGTTCAGCCGGTCGGCGGTCTCGGGATCGATCCGGCCCCATTCGGCGTGCATCGTGTGCGCTTCGGTATCGTCCGCCTTCACCGGCAGGAACGTGCCTGCCCCGACATGCAGCGTCAACGTTTCGCGTGCGATTCCAACATCCTGCAGCCGGTTGAGCAGATCGGGTGTGAAGTGCAGCGCGGCCGTGGGCGCTGCCACCGCGCCATCCTTTTCCGCGAAGATCGTCTGGTAATCGGACCGGTCCTGATCGTCCGTGTCGCGCTTGCGGGCGATGTAGGGCGGCAAAGGCATACGTCCTGCGCGCTCCAGCAGCACTTCGACCGGTTCATCCCCTTCGAAGCAAAGCGTCCAGCTGCCGTCCGGGTGCCGCGTTTCCGCGAGTGCGCTGACGCCAGCCGGAAAATCGATCCGGTCCCCATCCCGCAGGCGCTTGGCGTTGCGGACGAAGGCCTGCCAGCGGCGCAGGTCGATCCGCTTGTGGAGCGTCGTGCCGATCCGCGCGTCCCCTCGCTGCCCTTCCAGCTGAGCGGGGATCACACGGGTATCGTTGAACACCAGCACGTCCTGCGGACGGAGCAGATCCGGCAGGTCGCGCACCTGGCGATCAGCGAGGGGCGTGTCCCCTTGGGCCACCAGCAGGCGCGCCGCATCGCGCGGCCGCACGGGGCGCAGGGCGATCCTTTCCGGCAGAAGATCGAAATCGAACAGGTCGACACGCATGATGCGCCGCTAGGTCAACGGGCCGCGTTCGACAAGCTCAGGCCTCAACGAACCTTACTGGCTGAGCGAGTTGCTCAGTTCGTCTGCCGTCACTTCCGCGGCTTGCGGAGCGGCGGGCGCGGGAAGGACCTGCGGCTTGTTGTCGGACGCAATCGAGGCCTGGAGGATGCGGGTCGGGTTAGTGGGCGGCTCGCCCCGCTCGATCGCGTCGACTGCATTCATCCCGCCGATCACGCGGCCGAAGTTGGTGTACTTCCGGTCCAGCGTGAAACGTGGATAGAACACGATGAAGAACTGGCTGTTGCCGCTGTCCTCGCTCGCCGCGCGGGCCATCGACACCGTGCCGCGCACGTGCGGCATCGGGTTGAATTCGGCCTTGAGGTCGGGAAGCGGCGATCCGCCCTCCCCCGTGCCGGTCGGATCGCCGGTCTGCGCCATGAAACCGTCGATCACGCGGTGAAACACGATCCCGTCATAGAAGCCCTGCCGGGCCAGTGTCTTGATCCGTTCGACATGACCCGGTGCCCAATCGGGCATCAGGCGGATCGCGACGCGCTGTCCGTTCGACAGATCGAGGTACAGGATATTCTCGAGATCCTGCGTGGCATCGAAGTTCACCGCCGCCCGCATCCGGGCCGGCTGGGTGGAGACATCCTGCGCAGGCGCGGGAGTCTGCGCCTCCTGTGCGGAAGCGACGTTCGGCGAGACGGCGAACAGGAAGGGCAGCAGCGCGAGCGCCAGGCGTTTCGACATATAAAGAACGGTCCTGTGGAACTTTGCAGCCGCGCGTTACCGGCCGGGCGCTGACGGTGCAATGAACGAATATGGGCCGGGGCGACGTTCCATCCGCTGCATCGGATCGGCCGCCCCTGTGCCGCGTATGTGCGATTTCCGCGTGCGCAGGCGATATCCGCTGCTTCGGAAGCGCCCTAGTAGTCGCCCTTTGGGCCGTTCTGCTGCACCCGCGCTTCCACCAGATCGCGGACCTGCGGACTGACGAAGGGGGCGATCTCGCCGCCGAAGCGCGCGATTTCCTTGACCAGCCGCGACGCGATCGGCTGCAGCGACACGTCGGCCATCAGGAACACCGTTTCGATTCTGGCGCTGAGCTGCTGGTTCATGCCTGCCATCTGGTATTCGTATTCGAAGTCAGCCACCGCGCGCAGGCCGCGGATGATGATGTTCGCCCCCTGACGCTCGGCGAATTTCATCAGCAGCGCGTTGAAGCCGACCACGTCCGCGTTCGGCACGCCCAGCCGTTCCACCTCGGCACGTACCATCTCGATCCGTTCGTCCGGTGTGAACATCGGCGTCTTGGAGGAGTTGGTGGTGACGCCGATAATCAGCCGGTCGACCAGCTTGGCCCCGCGCCGGATGATGTCCGCGTGCCCCAGCGTGATCGGATCGAAGGTGCCGGGGTAGATCCCGACTCGTTCCTTTCCGGGCATCTACCGGTCCCGCTCAACGACAAAGCGGGCGAGCGCGCGCAGCAGGTCGGCTTCATCGCCGTGCACCGACAAGTGGCCGATCGCCTGGTCCACCAGAGCGCGGGCTTGCTGGCGCGCGCCGTCAGGGCCCATCAGGGAAACGAACGTCTGCTTGCCCTGCCCGGCGTCCTTGCGCAGCGCCTTGCCGGCCTTTTCCTCATCCCCTTCGTGGTCGAGCAAGTCGTCCGCGATCTGGAACGCGAGGCCGATGTCGCGGGCGTAGGCGCGCAAGTGAACCCGGCCTTCCGGCGGAACGTGGCCGAGAATCGCGCCCATTTCCACCGACGCGCCCAGCAAAGCCCCGGTCTTCAGCTGCTGCAGCCGTGTGATCGTGTGCAGGTCGAACGATTCGCTGCCCGCGGCCATGTCCATCATCTGCCCGCCGGCCATGCCGCCTTGGCCGCTGGCGACGGCGAGCGTGTGGACGAGGTTTCCACGCACGAACGGGTCGCTGCTCATTTCCGGGGCGGAAAGCAGTTCGAACGCAAAGGCATGCAGCGCATCGCCTGCCAGTACCGCCGTCGCGTCGTCGAACGCCTTGTGCACCGTAGGCTTTCCATGGCGCAGATCGTCATCGTCCATGCACGGCAGATCGTCGTGAATCAGCGAATAGACGTGGATCGCCTCAATCGCGCAGGCAGCGCGCAGGGCCGCGCTGCGCGCTACTCCGTACAGTTCCGCCGTGCTGACCAGCAGCAGCGGGCGCACGCGCTTTCCGCCGCCGATCGCGGCATAGCGCATCGCCTCTACCAAGCGGGCGCGGCTGTCTTCCGGCACCGGGAGGAATTCGTCGAACGCCTCATCCACTTCGCGCTGGATGCGGTTTAGCCCGTGCGCCAGGACGCTGTCCGCCAAGACCAGCCCCATCGCTTCAGTCGGCATCGAAGGGCGCGGTGCCGGTCGCCTTGCCGTCCGGCCCGGCGACGATCTTTTCGATCCGCGCCTGCGCCGCGTCGAGCCGCGCCTGGCAATGATTGCGCAGGCGTTCCCCGCGTTCATAGAGGCTGATCGATTCTTCGAGCGGGACTTCGCCGGTTTCCAGTTTGCGGACAACGTCCTCAAGCGCGCGCAGTGCGTCCTCGAAGCTCATTTCCGCGATTGTCGTGCCCTGTTCCTGCATCGCCGTGGTTTGGCCGCGAAGCCGCCGCCGGTCAACAGCCTAGCGCGAGGGCGCGAGCGGCGCTAAGGCGCGGCGCATGGCGACCATCACTCCTGAAACCGTCGAGGCGCACGGCCTCTCCCCGCAAGAATACGACCGGCTGCTGAAGGCCCTTGGCCGTGAGCCGAACCTGGTCGAGCTTGGGATCTTCTCGGTCATGTGGTCGGAGCATTGTTCCTACAAAAGCTCCCGCATCCACCTGAAGAAGCTGCCGACGGAGGCCCCGTGGGTGATCTGCGGCCCGGGAGAGAACGCGGGCGTGATCGACATCGGGGACGGACAGGCGGCGATCTTCAAGATGGAGAGCCACAACCACCCCTCCTATATCGAGCCGTATCAGGGCGCGGCGACCGGAGTCGGCGGCATCCTGCGCGACGTGTTCACCATGGGTGCGCGGCCGGTCGCGAACATGAACGCGCTGCGCTTCGGGCGGCCCGATCATCCCAAGATGAAGCATCTGGTGCAGGGCGTGGTCGCGGGAATCGGAGGCTACGGCAATTGCGTGGGCGTGCCGACCGTGGGCGGGGAGACGAACTTCGACCCCGCCTATGACGGCAACATCCTGGTCAACGCGATGACCGTGGGCGTCGCCGATACGGACAAGATCTTCTATTCCGCCGCCAGCGGCGTGGGGAATCCGATCGTCTATGTCGGGTCAAAGACCGGGCGCGACGGGATCCACGGGGCGACGATGGCCAGCGCCGATTTCGGCGAGGACTCGGAAGCCAAGCGCCCGACGGTGCAGGTCGGGGACCCGTTCACCGAAAAGCTGCTGATCGAAGCGTGCCTCGAGCTGATGGCGACCGACGCGATCGTTGCCATTCAGGACATGGGCGCGGCGGGGCTGACATCCTCCAGCGTCGAAATGGCGAGCAAGGGCGGCGCGGGCATTCGGCTGGACATGAACAAGGTCCCCTGCCGCGAGGAGGGGATGACTCCTTACGAGATGATGCTGTCCGAAAGCCAGGAACGCATGCTGATGGTGCTGAAGCCGGGCCGCGAGGCAGAGGCCGAGGCAATCTTCCGCAAGTGGGAACTGGACTTCGCGGTGATCGGCGAAGTGACCGAAGCCGGCCCGAATGGCGGGCACATGGTGCTGGAATGGAACGGCGAGGTCGTCTGCGACATCCCGCTTGGTCCGCTGGCGGACGACGCCCCGTGCTACGACCGGCCGCATGCGCAGCTGGAAACGCCGGCGCCGCTGAGCGACATTCCCGAAAGCCACGACGTTGCCGCGGATCTGCTGAAGATGATCGGCAGCCCGCAGCTCGCTTCGCGCAAGTGGATCTGGCAGCAATACGATAATCAGGTCGGCGCGGACACCATCCAGGGTCCGGGCGGCGATGCGGCGGTGGTCCGGGTGCACGGCACGCGCAAGGCGCTGGCGATGACGACCGACTGCACTCCGCGCTACTGCGCCGCCGATCCGATCGAGGGCGGCAAGCAGGCCGTGGCCGAGGCGTATCGCAACTTGTCCGCCACCGGAGCGCGGCCGCTGGCGATCACCAATTGCCTGAACTTCGGCAATCCGCAGCGGCCGGAGATCATGGCCCAGTTCGTCGGCTGCCTTGAAGGCATGGGTGAGGCGTGCCGCACGCTCGACTTCCCGGTCGTGAGCGGAAACGTGTCGCTCTACAACGAAAGCAAGGCGACCGGCGGCGGATCGGCGATCCTGCCGACACCGGCAATCGGCGGCGTCGGGTTGATGGACGATTACGCCGGCATGGCGACCATCGGCTTCAAGGCCGAAGGGCAGGCGATCGTACTGATCGGCGGGGAAAGCGGGCATCTTGGCCAGTCGCTGTTCCTCAGCATCCTGCACGGCCGCAAGGATGGCCCGCCCCCGCCTGTCGGGCTGGAGCTGGAGCGCGCCGCGGGTGAGCTGGTGCGCACGCTGATTGCGGACGGGACGGCCACTGCGGTTCACGACTGCGCGGATGGCGGCCTTGCCGTCACCCTGGCCGAAATGGCGCTGGCAGGCGGGATCGGGGCGCACGTCGCCCTGCCCGAAGGCCGCGTGTCCGCCGCTGCGTTCTGGTTCGGTGAGGACCAGGCCCGTTATGTCGTGACTGCCGCCGAAGCCGCTCAGGTTATCGAGGCGGCCGAGGCGGCGGGGCTAGCCGCCGTGGCGCTGGGCGAAACCGGCGGGGATGCGCTTGTTTTCCGGTCGGTCGAGGGCGAAAGCCCGGCCGGTGTGGCCGACATGCGGGAAGCGCACGAAAGCTTCTTCCGCGACTGGATGGACGCTTAGACAGCTTCCGCGTCACCGACAGTCGGGGACGCGGAAGCTTGCCGCTTATCCCATCACCCAGTCGGTACGCGGAATTTCCAGCAGTTTCAGGATCGCGGTAAGATCGCCCCGGTCGATCCAGCCGTTGGCGGCTGCCCGCGCCTTGGGCTTGGCGCGGTAGGCGATGCCGTAGGTGGCGGCGCGCAGCATCGGGATGTCGTTTGCGCCGTCCCCGGTGGCGAGGCTTACCGCATCGGGGCCGAGCTGGGCCATCTCGTCCCGCAGGACTTGCTCCTTCACCGACGAATCGGTGATCGCGCCCGCCAGCGCCCCTGTCAGCTTGCCATCGCTGACGCCGAGCCGGTTGCCGACCACGCGTTCGAACCCAAGCTGCTCCGCCACGGGATCGGCGAAGTGATGGAACCCGCCGGTAACCAGCACCGTGCGGCAGCCCTTTGCCTTTAGCGTGGCGACCAGTGTCCGCGCGCCGGGCATCGGCTCGATCCGTTCGGCAAGGCAGGTGTCGATTGCATCGAGGCCGAGGCCTTCGAGCAGCCCGACGCGCTCCCGCAAGGCGCTTTCGAAATCGAGTTCGCCCTGCATCGCGCGTTCCGTAATCGCGGAAATGCGGTCTTTCAGCCCCGCGAAGTCCGCCAGTTCGTCGATGCATTCTTGCCCGATCATGGTCGAATCCATGTCGGAGACGAATAAGTTGGGGATACGGAACGGTTGCCGGACGACCAGCAGGTCCGACGGACTGAAGTGTTCGTCCAGCACCCGGCGAAGCGTTTCCGCGTCGTCCCCGGGAAGCATCATTTCCAGCACGTCCCCGCAGTGATCGTTCATCTGGGCGTGGGCCAGCGGCAGGCCTTCCCGCTCAAGCACAGCGGTTGCCGCATCGAGGGTTGCCGCAAGGGTACTCGGTTCTGCTATCAGCCGCGCGATGAGCAAGGGCCTGTCTCCTGAAGCAACAAAAACGGTGGCGCTCATCGCAGGGCCTACCGCCAGCGGCAAGAGCGATCTGGCCGTGGACCTCGCCTTGCGGCTTGAGGCGCAAGGCCGGCGCGCAGTGGTGGTGAATGCCGACAGCGCGCAAGTCTATCGCGATCTGGCCGTGCTCAGCGCCCGCCCCTCCGCAGACGACATGCGCGGGATCGAGCATCGCCTGTTCGGATCATGGGACGGGGCGCAGGCGTGTTCCGCCGCCGACTGGGCGCACGCGGCCAGCGGGGAAATCGCCGCGCTCCATGCCGAAGGTGCCGTGCCGGTGCTGGTCGGCGGGACAGGGCTGTACGTGCGCACGCTGCTGGACGGGATTGCCCCCGTGCCGGAAATTGACCCCGCCGTGCGGGAGCAGGTTCGCGCCCTCCCCACGCCTGAAGCCTTTGCCGCGTTGCAGGGCGAAGATCCGGAGCGCGCCGCCGCGCTCAATCCCGCCGACACCACGCGGATTGCCCGCGCGCTGGAAGTCGTCCGCTCTACCGGCAAGCCGCTGGGTTTCTGGCAGGAACGGCGCGAGGGCGGGATCGCAGCAAAGATCGACCTGCATCCCCTGATCCTGCTGTCCGACCGCGAGACGTTGTACCAGCGGTGCGACGCCCGGTTCGAACGGATGATGGACTGCGGCGCCATCGCGGAAGTGGAGGCGCTGCTTGCCCGCGATCTGGCCCCTGCCCTACCCGTGATGCGCGCCATCGGGGTGCGCGAGATTGCCGGCTTTTTGCACGGCGAGTGGTCGCGGGAGGAAGCGATCCTCCGAGGCCAGCAGGCGACGCGCAACTATGCCAAGCGGCAGTACACGTGGTTCAGGAACCAGCCGCCGCAGCATTGGCCAAGGCGGGAGACGCATGATGTCTCCGAAGAAGCCTTCAACGTAATATTATGTCGAGATAGCCGGTTGACATGATATAAATGACCGCCTAGATCGCTGGTCAAGGCGGGGCGTGCCCTGCGACGAGTTGGAGAGGAGGACCCGGCGCGAGTCACTCGTAGCCGGGTCCATCTTTTCCCGAGGTCCCGAGTCGGTCTTTTATCCGGCTCTGGGTCCATCTTTTAAGAGGAGCGTGACGTGAGCGAGGAGCGCAGCGGGGCTGGCATCCTGATCGAAAGCCTGGTGCGGCAGGGAGTCGAATTCGTGTTCGGCTATCCTGGCGGCGCCGTGCTGCCGATCTATGACGAGCTGTTTTCCGACCAACGCATCCGCCACATCCTTGTCCGGCACGAAGCCGGCGCGGCGCACGCGGCGGAAGGCTATGCCCGGTCGACCGGGAAGCCCGGGGTGGTGCTGGTTACCTCCGGGCCCGGCGCGACCAACGCGATCACCGGGATTGCCGACGCGTTCATGGATTCGATACCGCTGATCGTCATCACCGGGCAGGTCGCGACCAACCTGATCGGCACCGATGCCTTCCAGGAAGCGGACACCATCGGCCTGACCCGTCACTGCACCAAGCACAATTACCTCGTGCGCGATCCGGAACATCTCGCCGCGACGATCGAGGAAGCGTTCGAGATCGCGACCACCGGCCGTCCCGGCCCGGTCGTGATCGACATTCCCAAGAACGTGCAGGTTGCCCACGCGACGATGGCGGACGCGACCGCGAAGCCGCAGCGGACCAAGCGCTACAACCCCGGCAAGGCTGCGGCGCGTGAGGAAATCGAGCAGGCGATCGAACTGCTCGCCAAGGCGGAGCGGCCGATCTTCTACACCGGCGGCGGCGTGGTCAATTCCGGCCCGCGCGCGACGGAGCTGCTGCGCAAGCTGCAGGCCCTGACCGGCGCACCCGTCACCTCCACGCTGATGGGGCTTGGCGTGTTCCCGGCCGAAGACCCGGAATGGCTTGGAATGCTGGGCATGCACGGCACCTACGAAGCCAACATGGCGATGAACCAGTGCGACCTGATGGTGAACATCGGCGCGCGGTTCGATGACCGGGTGACTGGGCGGCTCGATGCCTTTTCGCCGGAATCGACCAAGATCCACATCGATATCGACCGCGCGTCGATCAACAAGGTCGTGCCGGTCGATCTGCCGGTGGTCGGCGATTGCGCTACCGTGCTCGAACAGCTGATCGAGGCCTGGGGCGACCGCGAGGGCGCCGACCTGACAGAGTGGAAGGCGCGGGTTGCCGGCTGGAAGGCGCGCGACAGCCTTTCCTATCCCCGATTGGGCGAGAAGATCATGCCGCAGTTCGCCGTTCAGCGGCTGTATGAACTGACCAAGGCCCGCACGCCGATCATCAGCACCGAAGTCGGCCAGCATCAGATGTGGGCAGCGCAGTACTTCGGCTTTTCGTCCCCCAACCGCTGGCTGACGTCCGGCGGACTGGGCACGATGGGTTATGGCCTGCCCGCCGCGATCGGCGCGCAGCTTGGCCACCCGGACGATCTGGTGATCGACATCGCGGGCGAAGCCTCAATCCAGATGAACATCCAGGAAATGGCCACGGCCACCCAGTACCGCCTGCCGGTGAAGGTGTTCATCCTCAACAACGAATACATGGGCATGGTCCGGCAGTGGCAGGAACTGACCTATGAAAGCCGCTACTCCAATTCCTATTCGGACAGCCTGCCGGACTTCGTGAAGCTGGCAGAAAGCTATGGTTGGAAGGGCATCCGGATCGAGAACGAAAGCCAGCTCGACGCCGGGATCGAGGCAATGCTGGCGCATGACGGGCCGGTGATGGTCGATTGCCAGGTGTCGAAGGACGCGAATTGTTTCCCGATGATCCCCTCGGGCGCGGCGCATACCGAAATGCTGCTTTACGGCGATCAGGTTGCGGGCACGATGGAAGACGAAGCGAAGGCGCTGGTGTGATGAAGATACAGCATCGCGAATCCGAGCGGCACGTTCTGACCGTCACGGTCGACAACGAGGCCGGCATCCTTGCCAAGATCGCAGGGCTGTTCACCGCGCGCGGGTACAACATCGACAGCCTGACCGTGGCCGATATCTCGGAAGACCACGCGGTCAGCCGCATCACCATCGTCACCAACGGCCCGCCGCCGGTGATCGACCAGATTCGGGCGCAGCTGGAACGGCTGGTGCCGGTCCACCGGGTGACGGACCTGACCGAAGCCGGCCCGCATGTCGAGCGGGAGCTGGCGCTGGTCAAGGTTGCCGGAACGGGTGAGAAGCGAGTCGAGGCGTTGCGCCTGGCCGAAGTGTTCCGCGCGAGCGTGGTCGACATCACCACCTCCAGCTTCATCTTCGAACTGACCGGCGCGCCGGACAAGATCGACAACTTCGTCGCCCTGATGCGCGAACTTGGACTGGTCGAGGTCGGGCGGACCGGGATCGTCGGCATGATGCGGGGCACCGAAGGGGCCTGAACCCGGATTTTCGAACAGCGCTGTCGGATGACGCGCTCCGGGTTCCACCTTGTCCCGGGCGCTGACGGTGCGAGAGGCAGCATGATGCCGGACCCGGTCCGGCATGACGGAAAATGGCAAGGAATCGAGAAATGAAAGTCTACTACGACGCCGATTGCGACCTGAACCTGATCACGGACAAGAAGATCGCGATCATCGGCTATGGCAGCCAGGGCCACGCCCACGCGCAGAACCTGCGGGATTCGGGCGTGAAGGACGTCGCCATCGCGCTGCGCGCCGGATCGGCCAGCGCCAAGAAGGCGGAAGACGCCGGGTTCAAGGTTCTGTCGAACGCCGAAGCTGCCGAGTGGGCCGATATCCTGATGATGCTTGCGCCCGATGAGCATCAGGCGGCGATCTGGAACAACGACCTGAAGGGCAGGATGAAGAAGGGCGCGGCGCTTGCTTTTGCGCATGGGCTCAACGTGCACTTCGGCCTTATCGAGCCTTCCGACGACATCGATGTAATCATGATCGCACCGAAGGGTCCGGGCCACACCGTGCGCAGCGAATACAAGCGCGGCGGCGGCGTTCCCTGCCTGGTCGCCATCCACCAGGACGCCAGCGGCAACGCGCACGATGTCGCCCTCGCCTATGCCTGCGGCGTCGGCGGCGGCCGTTCGGGCATCATCGAGACGACCTTCAAGGAAGAGTGCGAAACCGACTTGTTCGGTGAGCAGGCCGTGCTGTGCGGCGGCATCACCCACCTGATCATGGCCGGGTTCGAAACGCTGGTGGAAGCCGGCTACGCTCCGGAAATGGCGTACTTCGAGTGTCTGCACGAAACCAAGCTGATCGTGGACCTGCTGTACGAAGGCGGGATCGCGAACATGCGCTATTCGATCTCCAACACCGCGGAATACGGCGATTACCACACCGGCCCGCGCGTGATCACCGACGAGACGAAGGCGGAAATGAAGCGCGTGCTGGAGGACATCCAGTCCGGCCGCTTCGTTCAGCGCTTCATGCTCGACAACGCCGTCGGCAACCCGGAAATGAAGGCCGCGCGCAAGCGGCAGGGCGAACACCCGATCGAACAGACCGGTGCCCAGCTTCGCGGGATGATGCCCTGGATCACCGCCAACAAGCTGGTGGACAAGGACAAGAACTGATCCATTCGGACTGGATGATCGAAGGGGGAGCGGCGCAAACCGCTCCCCCTTTTTCGTGCCGCACGTTCAGGCTTTCACCTCCGGACCGGCACGGCCAGTTTCGCCCCCTGCTTGATCGCTGGTGGACATTATCTATCTCCCGAGCCAGACTGGTTGAAAGGTCATGGGAGACTGAACATGCGTAAATGGACCCTGTCGCTTGCCGCTGCTGGCGCGGCGTTGGTTTCGGTCGGCGCTCTGCAGGCGCAGACTGCTCCGCAACTGCCCGGCACGATGGACGCGACCCGCGTCACGGCCGGCACTTACACGGTGGATCCGGGCCACACCCTGGTGGGGTGGCGAGTCAATCACTTCGGCTTCAACGATTACTTCGGCATCTTCGGCAACGTCGAAGGCAATCTGGCGATCGATCCGGCGAACCCCGGAGCGGCGAAGCTGGACGTGACGATCCCGATCTCTTCGCTGGTGGTGGCCAGCCAGGGACTGCGCGATCACTTGCTGCGCCCCGGCGCGGACGGAAAGACCCCGGACTTCTTCGGCGCCGAACCGCAGCCCGCCCGCTTCGTTTCGACACAAGTGACGCGCAACGGACCGACCACGGCCGACATCACCGGCAATCTGACGCTGAACGGGGTAACGAAGCCCGTCACCATCGCCGCCCGCTTCACCGGCGCCGGCGCCAACCCGATGAGCCAGGTGGCGACGGTCGGCTTCGAGGGGACGACCACGATTAACCGCACCGACTACGGCATCAACTTTGCCGCACCGTTCGTGTCCGACGCAGTCGAACTGGACATCAGCGCCGCGTTCGAAAAGCGGTAAGCGCCTGCACGATAACCCTCCGCCCGAAACGGCGGAGGGTTTCATCTGGACAAACCCCTGTCCTTGCGCATAGGCAGTGGCTTATGCACCGGCATGAGCTTCTTTCGCTGCTTCGACTTACGCGCCCTTAGGCGCGTACCCCGCCCGTGCGCCGATCGGCCCGGGCAGCCCGCCTAAGGGCCTCAGCATCGAAGACGAAACCTGCCCGCGGCCACTCCCGCGCGCTTCAGCGACAAGGCAATGCCTCATGGCCATGCTCAAAGATCCGGTCCGAAAGTACCAGCCCTTCCCGCAAGTCCCCCTGCCCGACCGGCAGTGGCCCAGCCGCACGATCACGGCCCCCCCCCGGTGGCTTTCGACTGACCTGCGCGACGGCAACCAGTCGATCATCGATCCGATGGACGCGGTGAAGAAGAACCGCTTCTTCGATCTGCTGGTGGAGATCGGCGTTAAGGAAATCGAAGTCGGTTTCCCCAGCGCCGGCAAGACCGAATTCGACTTCATCCAGTCTCTCGTGCGCTCCGGCAAGATTCCCGACGATGTGATGGTCCAGGTTCTGACCCAGTCGCGCGAAGACCTGATCCGCACCAGCTTTGAAAGCCTGGAAGGCGCGCGGACGGCAATCGTGCACTTGTACAACGCGGTGTCGCCTGCGTGGCGCGAGATCGTGTTCCGGATGACCCCGGCGCAAGTGAAGCAGGTGGCGATCCAGGGTGCGACATGGCTGCGCGACGAAGCGGCGAAGCGGCCGGATACGGACTGGCACTTCCAGTATTCGCCGGAGACGTTCTCCACGGCCGAACTCGATTTCAGCCTGGAAGTTTGCGAAGCGGTGATGGACGTGCTCCAGCCGACCGCCGAACGGCCGATCATCCTCAACCTTCCGGCAACCGTCGAGGCGTCGACGCCCAACATCTATGCCGACCAGATCGAGTATTTCTGCCGCAACCTGCCGGGCCGCGACCGGGCGGTCATCAGCCTGCACACCCACAACGACCGGGGCACCGGCGTCGCCGCCGCGGAGCTTGGCCTGATGGCCGGGGCGGACCGCATCGAAGGCTGCCTGTTCGGCAATGGGGAGCGGACGGGCAACTGCGATCTGGTGACAATTGCCCTCAACATGTACACGCAAGGCATTGATCCCGAACTGGATTTTTCCGACATCGACAAAGTGATCGAGACGGTCGAGTTCTGCAACCAGATCCCTGTCCACCAGCGCCACCCCTATGGTGGGGAACTGGTGTTCACTGCGTTTTCCGGCAGCCATCAGGACGCGATCAAGAAGGGCTTTGCCGCGCAGGACCAGCGCAACGACGAATTGTGGCGCGTGCCGTACTTGCCGATCGACCCCGCCGATCTTGGCCGCAGCTACGAAGCGGTCATCCGGGTCAACTCGCAATCCGGCAAGGGCGGGTTCGCCTGGGTGCTGGAGCAGGACCAGGGGCTGAAACTGCCCAAGCGGCTTCAGGCCGACTTCTCGCGGCAGGTGCAGCGCCTCGCCGATGAGCTTGGACGGGAACTGAACGCTGCCGATATCTGGCAGGTGTTCCGCGAAACCTACTTCGTGAAAGTCGAGAAGCGCCGCTTCCGACTGGTCGACTTCGAGGAGACCCGCGCCAGCGACGGGACGCGCTTGTTCACCGGCACGATCGAGGTCGAAGGGCAGGCGCAGCAAGTCAGCGGACGCGGTAAGGGACTGATCTCGTCCGTGCTGGCGACGCTGAAGGACGCGTTCGGGCTGGAGCTGGAAGTGCTCGACTACACCGAGCACGCACTCGGCACCGGCACCGATGCAAAGGCGGCTGCCTATCTCGAATGCGCGATGCCGGATGGGCAAATCGTCTGGGGTGTGGGGATCGACCAGGACGTTGCCACCGCGAGCGTGCGGGCGATCCTCAGCGCAGCGAATGGAGCGGTGCGCAACTCCGGAAGCTAGACCGGCTCCATCGCCACGAAGGTCTCGGGCCGGGATTCGATCGATATCGGATCGCCGGCCCGAACTTCGCCCCCGCTCACGACGATAGCCATCACCCCGGCCTTGCGGACCAGCGATCCATCGGGGGCGCGGTCCAGCGTGGCCGCCATCGCGCCCTTGGCGATGTTCTCATTGATCAGGCGGCACGGGTTCCTGAGGCCGGTCACTTCGACCACGGCTTCCGCGCCCAGCCGCAGCCGGGTGCCGCTGGACAAGCCGAGCAAGTCGATGCCTTGCGTCGTGACGTTCTCGCCCAGGTCCCCCGGACCGACCGAGAATCCTTGTTCGCGCATCTCATCAAGCAGTTCGGCATGAATCAGGTGGACCTGCCGCAGGTTGAGCGCGTCCGGATCCTGCTTCACGCGGGCGCGGTGCTTTACCATCACGCCCGCATGGACATCGCCTTCGATCCCGATCCCGGCGATCAGCCGGACCGATGCACGAGTGGGCTTGGAGAAGCGGTGCGCGTCGTCCGTGGCGAGCGCGATGATGCGGGCATCCATGACCCATGCGCTACCGCACTCGCGCGGCGGCTTCAATCGGCCGCGAGGTCGCTCATCCGATTCCCCGCCTTTCCCCCGGTGAGCGACTGGGGTAACCGGAACATATGGTGACACAAGCAGCAGTTCTGGGAGTCGAACGTTCCTTCATGGGCCGGGCGTGGCGTTGGCGCGGCGGGAACATGGCGCTGGAATCCTCCGCCCGGGGGCTGGAGGAAGACATCGTTACCCAGCTTCTGCTTGCCCGCGGAGTGGCGCGGGAGGACCTTGCGCGGCACCGCTCCCCCACCCTGCGCGCGTTCCTGCCGGACCCGTCGCGCTTCAACGACATGGACATCGCCGCAGAACGGGTCGCGCAAGCGGTGCTGGAGCAGGAAACGGTCACCGTCTTCGGGGACTACGACGTTGACGGGGCGACCAGCGCGGCGCTGCTGATCAGGCTGCTGCGGATGCTGGGGTTGCAGGCGCGGCACTACATTCCCGACCGGCTGCTGGAAGGCTACGGGCCAAGCGGGGAAGCGCTCGTCCGGTTGGCGCAGGACGGGTCCAGCCTGATCGTGACGGTCGACTGCGGGGCGATGGCGTACGAGGCGCTGCAGGCGGCGCGCAACGTCGGCGTGGACGTGATCGTGGTGGATCACCACAAGTGCGCGCCGGATCTTCCCCCTGCCCTTGCGCTGGTCAATCCCAACCGCCTCGACGAGTGCGAGGAAGCCGCCGCGCACGGGCATTTGGCAGCCGTGGGGGTTGCGTTCCTGCTGGCGGTCGCGGTCACGCGGACGTTGCGGCAGCGCGGGTACTTCAAGGACAGGGCAGAGCCCGATCTTCTCGCGCTGCTCGATCTGGTTGCGCTTGGCACGGTGGCGGACGTGGCGGCGATACGCGGGCTCAACCGCGCCTTTGTCGCGCAGGGCCTGAAGGTCATGGCGCGCCGCGCCAACGTCGGGATGGCCGCGCTGATCGATGCGAGCCGCTTGTCGCGCGCGCCGACGTGCAGCGATTGCGGGTTCGCGCTCGGCCCCCGGATCAATGCCGGCGGGCGCGTGGGCGAGGCGACGCTCGGCGTGCGCCTGCTGACGACCGAGGACCCGGACGAAGCCCGCGCGATTGCCGCGCAGCTGTCCCAGCTCAACGAGGAACGGCGCGCCATCGAGGCGGCCGTGCAGGAAGCGGCGGAGCAGCAGTTGGCGGCGCAGCACAACCGCGCCGTGCTCATCCTCTCGGGCCGGGGCTGGCATCCCGGCGTGATCGGCATCGTGGCCGGGCGGATCAAGGAAAAGAGCGGGAAGCCCACCCTCGTTGTCGCGATCGATGAAGAGACCGGACAAGGCAAAGGCTCGGGCCGGTCGATTTCGGGAGTCGATCTGGGCGCGGCGATTCTCGGCGCCCGCGATTTGGGGCTGCTGCTGGCCGGGGGCGGCCACGCAATGGCGGCGGGCCTGACGGTGAGCGAATCGCGAATCGGCGAACTGGGCGACTGGCTGGACGAGCGGCTGGGCAGCGCCGTCGCCGCAGCGATGGAGCAGCAAAGCGTGCTGCTGGACCTGTCACTTGCACCGGGAGGGCTTACGCCGGACTTGATCGAGACCCTGGAAAGCGCGGGGCCGTTCGGCGTCGGCTGGCCGGGTCCGCGCGTTGCGGTGGGGCCGGTTCGAATCGTCAAGGCGGACATGGTGGGCAGCGATCACGTGCGGGTAATCGCCAGCGGGGGCGACGGGACATCGCTGAAGGCCATCGCTTTCCGGGCGGCCGAGACGGAGCTTGGACAGACGCTGCTCCACGGATCGTCCGGGCGGCGCCTGTGGCTGGCCGGGCGGGCGAAGCTTGATGATTGGGGAAGTCGGCCGAAGGCGGAATTGCATCTGGAAGATGCTGCGTGGGCAGATTGATACTGAGGTGACCGGAAAGGGTTGACCGCACCTGCGAGTGTCCGTAAGTGCCGCCCACCACTCACGTGGCCCCTTCGTCTAGCGGTCTAGGACGCGGCCCTTTCACGGCTGAAACACGGGTTCGATTCCCGTAGGGGTCACCAGAGTGTGGCATCATGGCCTCTTGATCGGCCCCTTCGTCTAGCGGTCCAGGACGCGGCCCTCTCACGGCTGAAACACGGGTTCGATTCCCGTAGGGGTCACCAGGTTTCGCGCGCCGGGCTGTTCGTTCGTGCGCCGACGTGCCGGCAATCAGCTCTCCATCGTCTGTCGTTGAGACGTCCGCGCGCGGCAGCAGGCGCGGTCGGTGAGCGCTGACGAAGTGCGTCGCTGAAGTTCCACGTCTGGTAAATGCCTGTGAGCGGCACGGGTGTGAAAGCCGCGTCCACCAGCGTCGGCAGCGACCGGTGGAGGCACGGTTGATCGCCATCCTCATCGAGCCAGCGTCGAAGACCCCTGTTTCAGAGCACCGGCAATGCCTCAGCGGGTGGCGGCAACTTTTCGGCGCCGCCCAGCTTGTGGTTCATGACAGGAGCGCCGTGCCTGTGTTACGGGGCCTGCCATGTCGGATCGTCTGAAAGTCATGGTTCAGCACCTGCTGCCCAAGCAGCTGCTGACCACCCTCGCCGGCCGGGCTGCCAGTGCGCGGGGCGGCGGGATGACGACCCGGCTGATCACCTGGTTCGTCGGCAAGTACGGCGTCGACATGACCGAAGCCGAGAACGCGGAGATCGGCAGCTATCGCAGCTTCAACGATTTCTTCACGCGCCCGCTGAAGACCGGGGCGCGGCCGATCGCGGCGGCGGACTTCGTATGCCCGGTCGATGGCGCGATCAGCCAGTTCGGCGCGATCGACGATTATCACATGCTGCAGGCCAAGGGCCATCGCTTCACCACCACCGCGCTGCTTGGCGGGGACAGCGCACTGGCAGACGAGTTCCGTCACGGCAGCTTTGCCAACCTCTACCTGTCGCCAAAGGATTATCACCGCCTGCACATGCCGTGCGACGGCAAGCTGACGCGGATGATCTACGTGCCGGGCACGCTGTTTTCGGTAAATCCGACCACCGCCCGGGGTGTGCCGAACCTGTTTGCGCGAAACGAGCGCGTGGTGTGCGTGTTCGATTCGCCGGAACACGGGCCGTTCGTGATGGTGCTGGTCGGCGCCACCATCGTCGGCAGCATGGCGACGGTGTGGCACGGCGTGGTCAATCCGAAGCGCACCGGCAAGATATCCGAATGGACATACGCCGATCAGGACATCGTCCTGAAGAAGGGCGAGGAGATGGGGCGCTTCCTGCTTGGTTCGACGATCGTGATGTTGTTCCGTCAGGGCACCATCGCCTTCAACGAAAACTGGGCGCCGGAGCGATCCGTACGACTGGGGGAGGCAATGGGAAACCGCCCCGCCCCCCAATCTTCCGGCACCCGCTGAAGGCGCAGGAAAGCCCGCGCCGTTTCAGGCTGCGAGCAGGTCTTCCAGCGCAGTTTCGATTTGCGCCTGCCGATAGGGCTTCTGCAGCACAGTCGTTTTGCGTAGCCGTGCATCTATTCCCGCAGAACCGTACCCGGTGGCGAAAATGTAGGGCAGGCCACGCTCTTCGAGAGCCGACGCGACAGGATAGCTGCGCGCGCCGTGAATGTTCACGTCGAGGATGGCTGCATCGAACTGGAGAGTCCGCGCGAAATTCAGCGCTTCATCGACCTGGCAGGCCGAGGCGACGACTTCGCAGCCGAGATCGAGCAGCATGTCCTCGAGCATCATCGCGACGATCGGCTCATCCTCGACGATCAGCACGCGTTTCCCGGCAAGCGCGTTCATGCGCCCGTTCTGGGTAGCGGGGCGTCCACGGTACAGACGACCCCCTCCGGCCGAAAGTCGATCCGGACTTGTCCCCCGAGTTCGATTGCAAGTGCGCGTTCAACCATACGCGTACCAAACCCCTGACGTGACGGTTGTTCCACGTGCGGTCCGCCGCTCTCGCGCCACATGAGGCGCAGGCGCTCCCCCTCATCGGTCGCGACGGTCCGCCACACGACCTCCAGTTGACCTTCATCGGTCTTGAGAGCGCCGTACTTTGCAGCGTTGGTTGCCAGTTCGTTCAGGCCAAGGGCCAGCGTGACGGCTGTTTTCGGGACAATCTGGAGATCGGGCCCCTCGATCGTAAAGCGCTGCGTTCCATCGCGGAAGGGCCGCAGCGTATCTTCTATGACAGCGCTGATCGACACCGTGTCCCAGTGCTGATCGGTGAGCAGATTGTACGTGGCCGCCAGCGCAGCCAGACGTCCCTCGAACGCTTCGCGCGCTTCGTGCCAGGCAGCGGCGCCCTTGAAGCTCTGCCGGGCAATGCCCTGTATGATGGACAGGGTGTTCTTTACGCGGTGATTGAGTTCATCGATCAACAGGCGCTGGTGATTTTCTGCCCGGCGACGTTCCGTGATGTCCTGAACTTCGATGATGGTTCCGACCGTGTTTGCGTCCTCGTCGCACACAGGGCTGGCGGTGAATGCCACCGGATAGAAGTGCCCGTCCCTGTGAACGAAAACCTCCTCGCCCCGCGTGTTGTTCTTTTCCGGAAAGGCCCGGTCGATGGCGCATTCGTGCAGGGGGAAATGGCTGCCGTCCGGCCGTGTGTGATGGATCACATCATGGAGGGGACGACCCCGCGTCTCCTCGAAACGGAATCCGGTCAGCTGCTCGGCAGCCCGGTTCATGTAGATGCACTGCTGCTTGTCATCCATCAGGAAGATGGAAACCGACGCGTTGTTCAGCACGGCATCGAGCCGGCGCTGGGTCACGCGCAGCGAATCCTGCGCCTGCTTCGTGTCGGTAATGTCGATGTTGACACCCACGTAACCGGCAAAACTGCCATCTTCCTCAAAGCGCGGCCTGCCATCGCATTGGAGCCACAGCACCTCGCCCGAACGGGTGACGGTTCGCATCTCCGTCCTGAACCGCGCTTGCTCCGTTACTGTTCGCAAGAACGTCTGGTGGAATGCATCGACATCGTCAGGGTGGATGATACGCCGCCACCCCGTTCCGTGCAGATCGGCAACCGGATAGCCGAATACCTCTTCATACCGCTGGTTGACGAAGACGATGGCGCCCCCGGCATCGGCCATCCAGATCAGCCCTGGTGAATTGTCAGCCATCGTGCGGAACTGCGCTTCGCTGTCGCGCAGTCTCTGATCGGATTGCGCTCGCTCGCTGATGTCCCTCAGGAAGCCGATGAAATGCTGCGCCTCACCGATCATGATGGGCGAGATCGACAGCTCGACCGGGAATTCGCGCCCGTTCTTGTGCAGGGCCGATATCTCTATGCGGCGCCCGATTACCGGCCCGCGCCCGGTGGCGGTGAAGCGCCGGAGTCCTTCTGCGTGTGCGCTGCGATGCTGCGGCGGCACGATCAGGTCCGCCATCAGGCGTCCGATTGCCTCATCCCGGTGCCATCCGAAGGTTGCCTCGGCAACACCGTTCCAGTCCGCCACCGTGCCGTCGGCGCGCATGACGACGACCGCGTCCAGCGCTGCCTCGAGCATCGGTCGCAGCATGCCCGTTCCCGGGGGCGGAGCAGCCCGATCGAGCTCTTCGTTCACCTGCAGCATCAAAACCCACTCCCCAGGCCCTGCTCAGCAGCTGCCGTCTCGACCCCCCATAAATAAGGGGTCGAACGACAAGTTGGAAGACGGGGTACGGGTTATTGCGGTCCCGCGCCGCGGGTCAGAACCTTTTTGCCACAGTACCGCAGCGGCGGTGATGCTGACCGGGGCGCCGGATTGTCAGGCGTGGGGCAACTCGCCACGGTTGGAAGCGCGGGCGCAGGCTCCGCAGGCGAAACAATCGGCAGCGTCACACGCAGGACGGCGAACGGATCGGGCGCGGATGTTATGGCGGCAGCCTTGGCGGCTCCCTCGCCCAGACGTTCTCCTCACCTGCGGCCGGCGCTTCGACGCGAGCCGCAGGCCAAGGTTCGGCCCGCGGGAGCAGCAACGTTTCTGCGCAACTGCGTTGCGGGCGTGCCGGAGCCGCGGGGCATGCCGATTAGGCGATAGGGCTAACCTGTGCTATAGCTCCCTTATCATCGGTTAATGCCTTCAGGCTCCGGTGGCTGAGAGTCGCGACGTGCTCCCGCCTGAATTGTGGGACACATCCTATGGCTACTTCGAACATGTCCGCCCTTTCACTTTTCCTCGACCGCCTCCTGCGGCGATCGGTCCTGTCCGCCGAGGAGCAGGGCGCGATCCTCAACCTGCGCAGCCATGCCTTTCAAGCGGAGGGGCGCAGCGACATCGTGTCACCGGGCCAGAAAGTCGACCATGCCTGCCTCGTCGTCGATGGTCTGGTGGGGCGCTTCGATCAGATGGCGGCGGACGGGCGCAGGCAGACCACCGCCTTTCACCTTCCCGGCGACATGTGCGACCTCCATTCCGTAGTGGCTCCGGTTGCAGGCTGGGGCATCGAAGCTATCGCCACGAGCACGGTCCTGCACATTCCGCACAGGGACCTCCGGGCGCTGGCGACTTCCTACCCCGCAATCGCGCTGGCTTTCTGGCGCGACACGACGGCCGACGCTTCGATCCTCGGCAAGTGGGTCAGCAATGTCGGCCGGCGAAATGCACCGGCACGGACCGCCCATCTGGTTTGCGAGATCGGCATCCGGATGGAGCAGGCGGGACTGGGAGAACGCACGCGCTACACCTTCGCTGCGACCCAGGTGCAACTGGCCGACGCGCTTGGCCTGACGCCGGTTCACGTCAATCGCACCTTGCAGGCGCTGCGCGCCGACGGGCTGCTCCGCATCGAGCAGCGTATGGTTCACGTGGACGATTGGGACAGACTGGCTGTGCTGGCAGAGTTCGACCCGGAGTATCTGCTGATCGAGCACTTGCCTGAGCAGCGCGCTGCCTGAGGGCCTATTCAATCGGCTCCGCGCTGCCAAATGCGGCACACGAACAGCGTGTATCCCGCTTGGCCGGCGCGGCGCAGAACTGCAGTGAGACCGTGCCCTTCGCAAGGGCACGAGTACCAACAAGGGGGCAACCCGCACGGGATGAGCATGACGAGAAACGATCCGGCTCCGGCTGAATGGGATACCGACCATCTTCGGCTGGCGGTCGAAGCCGCACGCATCGCGCTCTGGTCCTGGAACGTCGACACGAACCGGTTCACGATGGATGAACTGGGCTTCGACTTGTGGGGTCTGCCCTGGAGCGAGGCGGTCCGGTTCGAAGAACTCTCGGCGCGCATTCACCCCACCGACCGGGACCGGGTCCAGGAGGCATTTACGGCCACGCGCTCGGTCGAAGGCCCTTACGAAATCGACTTCAGGATTTGTTTCGGAGACGAAGTTCGCTGGGTTTCGGCCCGCGGGCGCGGAGCCGATGCGGGCATTGTGGACCGAGTCATGTTCGGCATCTTTCTGGACGTGACCGGTCGCAAGCAGGCCGAGGAAGGCAACGAACTGCTTGCCGGCGAAATGAGCCACCGGGTCAAGAACCTGCTGACGATGGCAAGCAGCCTCACCACGTTGACCTCACGCTCCTCCAGCAGCCTTGCGGAAATGACGGAAGGGTTGACCAAACGCTTGTCCGCACTCGGGCGGGCGCACGATCTCGTCCGGCCTTTGCCGCAGCGCCAAGGGAATGCCGCGTCGTTTGGCGATCTCCTCGATGTGTTGTTGGCACCCTATGACAATCGTGACGCATCCAGCGCTCGCGTCCGGATTTCCGTACCTCCGATGAGCGTAGGCGTGCGCAGCGCCACTGCACTGGCAATGGTTGTTCATGAATTGGCGACGAACTCGGTGAAGTACGGGGCCTTGTCGGCTGAAACCGGGTTGCTGGACGTGTCGGCCATGCAGGATGAGGATACGGTCACACTGGTCTGGGCGGAAGCCGGGGGGCCGGAGATCGCCGAAGAACCCGAGATGCGCGGCTTTGGCACCCGGATGATGCAACGCAGCCAGGCTGGCCAGCTCGGTGGATCAATCGCGTACGACTGGCGAACGAGCGGACTGGTGGCCAAGCTTGCTCTTCAGAGAGCCTTGCTGGCTGAGTAAGGCGGCTAGCGGGGCTCAGGTGCGGCAATGGACCTCAGCGCGGTCGACAGACGGTGGCAGGTTCTGCTGTGATCGGCCTCATGTCCCGGGCACAGCATGGCCCGGGAAGACTTGAGCCTCGGCACCGGCTTGGGGGATCGGCGGAGATAGGCACGAGGCAGTGCCCCAGGTTCAGGAATCCCTAAACCAGCATTCGTTCGAACATCCAGAAGCTGGCGAGCGTGCCCACCGCGTATCCAGCCAGTTTTGCAGCGGAAAAAGGTGCCGCGATGCGTTCCCCCGCGAAGCGCAGCAGCGCCAGCAGGCCGAGCATCGCGGCGGCGAATATCACCTGCCCGATCTCGATCCCGATGTTGAAAGCAAGCAGGGCAGCGACGAAGCCGTGTTCGGGCAGCCCGATCTCACGCAGCACGGCAGCAAAGCCGAAGCCGTGCAGCAGGCCAAAGGCGCTCGCGACGAGAATGGGCTTGCGCCAGGTCAGCGTGTCGCGCGGCCCTTTCACCACTTCGACCGCAAGAAACACAATGCTGAGCGCGATGACCGCCTCCACCGCCGAAATTGGCAGCCGCACCAGATCGAGCGTCGACACGACCAGCGTCGTCGAATGCGCGATCGTGAAGCCGGTGATGGTCGAGAGCACCCGGCGCGGCGTGCGCGCGATGAAGATCAGTCCGGCGACGAACAGCAGGTGGTCCACCCCGATCCAGATATGCTCGACGCCGAGCACGAGGAAATCGAGGAAGCTTCCGCGTTCGTCTCCCGGTCGGGCCAGGCTGAAGCGCGTTTCGTGCGGCTGCAGCAGGACGGTCTGCGGGTCTGCATCCGCGCCCGGATGGTAACGGATGATGGACGCAAGATTGGGGTTGGCGAAGGGATACGCGATGGTCACCGGCTTGCCAGCGATCCCGCCGTCGCAGCGCCACACCTCCTCCCGCCAGTGGCCCAGCGGATCGGACCATGTGCGTTGCCGCCCGCTGACTGCGCAGTCTTTGGCGGAAAGCGCTGGCAGGTGGCGCGCCTCGATGTTGGCGGGAATTTTCCAGGTAGCGCGGTAAGCGTCGCCCCCTTCGGCCTCGATTGACGCGCTCAGGGGACGGTTGTCGTCCGCCCGTGCTACCGTCGGCCACAGAGCGAACGCGGCAATCAGCAGCAGGAAAAGCCGCATCACCGCAGTATCCCGTCCTCTACGTCGATTTCGTAGCGCGCCAGCATCGTGTCGAGCGCCCGGTCTGCCGCCTGCTGGCGCTTTTCGGCCAGAGCATCTTCACGGACCCGGTCGGCGACGTCGGCGAAAGCGGGGCTGCGGGGCGCGTCGACCGACACAGGCAGGACCACGTGCCAGCCATATTCGGAACGCACTGGCCCCTGCCAGCTCCCCGTTTCGAGCGCGAACGCGGCGCGCGCGAAGTCCTCGCCGAAATGGCTAGCGACGATCGGCTGCGAGGCATCGGAATAGTTGAGCTGGTACAGGAAGCGTTCGCCATACTGGCCCGCCTGCTCGAACGGCACAGCCCTGCCGCGCAGCGTCTTGAGCGTCTCCGCCGCCTTCTCCTGCGCCCCTTCGCCCTGAAAGAAGACGTGGGTGAAGGTCATCGAAGGATCGAACCGATACTGGTTTCCATTTTGCGCAAAGTACTCGCGCACTTCCTCCTCGCTCACCGACATGTCCGCGGCGGCTTCCTCCATCAGCAGGAGGCGCATCTGCTGGACGACGCGCTGGCGCACCAGCGGATCGGCCGAAGCGAGATCGAGCGCCTGCCCTTCCCGGTAAAGCGCTTTCTGCAGCGCCGCGTCGCGCACCAGTTGCTGCCGCTCCTCGGCCGACATGCGATCGAGCAGACCGGCGAAGGTCTCCTCGTCATAGACTTGCGCGCGGCCCTGCATGAAGACGAGCAGGTCCTCCCGGTCGATGCCGATGTGGCGGCCGGTTTCATCTTCCCCTCCCCACGCCGCCGCAAGCAGAAACAGTGCCCCGCCGGCGAGGAGGAAGTGGGCCAGCGGCTCCTTCAAAAAGGCGCGAACCGTCATGGGCGGTACCAGACCGGCGAGGTCCAGGCGCGTTCCTGGATCGTCGGCGGCAAGTCGATCGTCCGCGGGTCGATCCGCAGCGCCACGGCGTCGAAGACATGCTGCCGCGGCGTGGGGATCTGCAGCACGCGCACGTAGTAGAACGCGAGCTGGGCAGGATCGAACTCAGGGTCGGTCCACAGGGTGCTGAGTTCGGGCGCGCCGATCGTGTTGGTGTAGCCTGCCTTGTCGATATCGACGGTGTTGCCCACCGGCGGCAGGGAGCCATCGGCGCGGAGTGCTCGCTTGCCGGACCAGGCCACGTTGAAGATCTTCTCGTGCATCTTGCCCTGGGCGTCGACCCAGCCCTTCACGACCTGGACGCGATCGAGATGCGCGGCGTCGGGGTCCTTTACCGCGCGGATGGCAAGCTGCGGCGGGGCGCCGGCCGCACCGCGCAGCAGCGTCCCGCCCATCGGAACGCCCTTGCGATAGCCGCTCGCGGCAAAGTCCTTCGCCGCTACGTCGCTTCTGGAAAACCCGTGCCCGGCGAACAGGCGCACCTTCATGCGCGGGCCGCTGGTGCCGTAGACCTCCCGCCGGCGGAAAGCATCGAAGATCGCCTGCCGGTCGTTCCGGTCGGACCACACAGCCGCGAGGCCGGAGGCAGACATCTCCGTTGCCGCAAATGGCACAACGGCCTGCTTTGGCCCGATCCTTTCACGGGGCAGGTAGTCCTCCCCCACTTTGCCGAAGAAGTCGTTCTCACGCACCGAGGCAAGGCCGGTGTGGCTGTCGGTGGAGCCGATGATCCCGTATTTGAACGGGTTGACGCCGATGCGCCGCTCCTCGGCAAGTCCCCTCAGCAGCCCGCTGCGTACATAGGAACCGGGCGAAGCCGCCGTGACTTTCCCATCGAGCAGCGTGTCGCGCAGTTCGAAGTCAGCGAACTCATCACGCGGGGACAGCGCCGGATGGGTTTCCGATGTGCCCTTGTACTGCGTGATCTCGACCGCGGGCTCCCACTTCTGGCGTGCCCTCGCGTAGTCGGCATCGAATGGATTGCCGTCCATGTCCGTCAGTTCGAACATGCGCCCGCCGGACATGTTCGAGTTATGCGGCAGGGCGACGAAATCGGCCCCGGTCATGGCTTTCGTCCGTTCGAAATAGGCCCAGAGATCCTCCGGCTTTTCGCTCATGTAGCTGGCAAACGGGATGAACTTGCGGGCCGTCTTTCCGTCCGAGTTGGTGAACACGACCCGGTGCAGGTTCCGCGCACTGGGAGCCGAGGTCCATTCCCACCCGATCAGAGCCGTGAATCTGCCCGGCCGGTTGTGCCGCTCGGCCGCAGCGACTTGCCCTTCCCAGCTGGCAGCCAGAAACTCGGTGGTGTAAATCTGCTCGCGGTATTGCCGCCATTCTTCTTCACTCAAGCCCGCGCCGAACATCTGTGCTCGTGTGAGAGCCTCTCCACCTTGTTCGGTAAGGATAGCCAGCAGGCGCTTGGTGATCGGCAGCTTCATCATCGCTGCATCGCGCGCGGTCAGCCGCGTGGATGCGGCAAGGCCGAGGGCGTGGTCCGCCATGACTATGAAATCGAGCGGCCGGTCGATCTGCACGCGGTGCCCGGTCTTGGGAAAGATTACCGGGAGACCCCGCGCAAAACGGTATGCGGTGTCGATATCGGCGGCGGCAAGGCCGCTGCCGAACGCGTCCACCGAGTTGATCGAGTGCACGTGGGTGTCGCCCCACAGCAGCATCCGATCCCCGTCCTTCAGCGCTGGCGCCGGGGCAGTCTCGGCAACGAAGGAGTCCTGCACCGCCCTCCCCTCATCGACCGAGCCGCTACAGGCAGACAGTGCCGCGAGCGCGCAGAACGGCGCCGAGAGACGCTTCAGGGGGTGTAGTATACCGGAGAGGTCCAGGCGCGTTCCTGCAGCCATGGCTTGGTTCCTTCAGATAGCGGGATGCCAGAGGCTACCGACAGGTATGTCGCCCAGCGAGGTGTGGGGATTTCGATGACGCGGGCGTAATACAGCGCCCTTTGCGCAGGGTCGAAATCGGGATCCGTCCAGCTGCCGACGAGCTCGGGGGTGCCGATCGTGTTGGTGTAAGTGGCGCGCGCCGCATTGACGGTATTGCCGACCGGCTCAACCCGGCCACTGGCAAGCCTGCGCCTGCCCGGCGACCAGACGACATCGTAGATCTTTTCGTAGGAGTTGCCGTCTTCGCGCCAGAGCTTGACGATCTGGATGCGGTCGAGATTGCCGGATTCCGGATCCTTCGCGGCCTGCATCACCAGCGTTGGCCCCTTGGTGCCGGCGGGTGCCCTGGAGAGATTGCCGCCCATCGGCACGCCCCAGCGGTAGGCACGGGATGCCCAGTCCGCGCCGTTGGTTAGCCCTTCCGCTCCGCCCCAGCCGGCAAACAGCCGCACCCGCATCCGCGGCCCCGACGTGGCAAAGGTCTCGCGGCGGCGGAAGGCGGCAAAGATCGCCTCGCGCGTGTTTTCTTCGGCCCAGACGCCTGTCAGGCCGGCGGCCGACAGGTTGGCAAGCGGACTTCCGATGATCGGCGACACGTCGCTCAGGATCGCGGCGGAGTTAACCTGCGCATCCGTGAGGCCGAGGCCGCCCGGGAAATTGTCTTCCTCCGTCGTGGAAATGCCCGAATGGAAGTCTGTCCCGCCCACGAAGCCCTGCTCGAACGGGTTGATGCCCAGCGTTTCCGCGATTTGCATCCCGCGCTGCATGCCGCTTCGCACATAGCTGCCCGTCAGGTCGCCACTCGATTTCACCAGCTCGAAATCGGCGAATTCATCGTCAGGGGAGAGTTCGGGCCGCGTCTCGCTGGTCCCCTTGTTCTGCGTAATCTCGACCAGCGGTTCGTTTCGCCTGCGACGCGCGGCGTACTCGGCGTCCATCGGTTCCCCGTCGAACTGGTCGAAGGTAAACGCGAGCCCGGACGAGAGATTCGTATTGTGCGGGATCATCAGCGAGTCGATCCCGCGCTCCCGGTGGTTTTCGGCATAGGCCCACAAGGTTTCGGGATCGAGGCTGTCCATCGCGGAGAACGGCATCGCGGGATAGTCAGGGCCGCGGAAGATCACGTTGCGATGCAGATGGGCTCCGTTGGCGCGGAAGGTCGGGGAATATTCGAAAGCCACGAACGTCGTGAACTCACCCGGATCGTTGTGCCGCTGTGCCGCTGCAATCGTCTGCACCCAGGTATCCTGGCTGAGCGCCGGATCGTTGAGGCCCGCCCGGGATTCGCCGAACAGCCCACCCGCGGCGTATTCGAACCATTCGTACAGGGTCGCCCCGCCGTTGTGGGAAAACAGGCGTTGCCATTCGGTCTGGTCGCCCGGCAAGGTGATCTCGCCCTGCATCGCCCTCCGGACATTGCCAAGGTACTCAGCGTGGTCGGTGACGGCGAGGAAATCGAGCGGGGTGCGGCGCCGGTGCGTCCTTCCGAGATAGCTGACCGGTTCCCCCTTCGCGAAGCGATAGGCATCGTCGGGCGTAGTCTCGGTCTTCGCGGCGGCAGCATCGAGGGAGAAGCTGGTGTGCAGATGGAGATCGCCGAAGAACGCCTGCCGCTCACCGGGGGCAGCGATCCGGGTCACGGCTTCGTCTTCCAGCGCGACGGGGCCAGGCCGTCCGTCGGTTTCGCCGGAGCAGGACGCCAGCGCCAGAGATCCCAGGACGCAGAGAGCCGTGCCATGGCGGAAACCTGTGACCCGGCGCTTCGTGTCGCGCCCTCTCGAGCCGCTGCAATCGTGACCGAACATTTCCACTCCCGCCGCAGCGTTCGCTGCTCAATCCGAATTGCCCGGTTCGGGCTTATCCATACTTTTCGACTGCACCGGGAACAGAGCGCAAGCAATCGCACAGGTGGCTATCGCAGTGATGCCTTTTCGGGTATCACTTGTGCATGGCCACCGCACGTCAGCTGGAAATTTTCGTTACCGTGGTGAAGGCTGGCAGCATGCGCCGCGCAGCGGATGCACTCGGGATCAGCCAGCCTTCGATCAGCCGGCAGCTTCGAGCACTCGAGAAGACGGTGGGCGGCGAACTGTTCAGCCGCAAGCGCGGTGAGAAGGCGCGTCTTTCGACCCTCGGCACCACTCTTCTGCACGATGCTCGAGAGACACTGCAGCACCACGATAGGTTCACGCGCAAGAACGGGCATGATGCCACCGAGCACCCGGTCGTGTTCGTGCGGTCGTTTCTGCTCGGGCAGATAAAGAGGCAGTTGCCGATGCTCCACGAGCGCGGCCTGCCCCGGGATGTGCGCTTCACCGTGGTCGACGACAGCCAGGACATGGCCGCACTGGTGGAGGCAGAAAACGGGAGCCTCGGTGTACTCAGAACAGATTTCCTCCCGACCAACGATCGGATCGTCGGCACACTGATCCGTTCAGAGACGGGCTCGCTTTACGCCGCACCAGGCCTGGCGGAACTCATCAACGGAGAAGCGGACATCGAAAAGCTGGGTATTCTGGTGCCAGCTCAGCAGCCCGGCCTCGAAGCTTACACCTCTCGTCTGCTTGCCCGGGCCGGGATAGGTCCGGAAGCGATCAGGCCCGGCTCTCAGTTCATTGAACTTCTGCTTGAAGACGTCCTGCAAGGTAAAGGAGCAGCGGTCTTTTTCGACGAGACCGTTGATGATCTGGTTGCGCAAGGCAGGCTTGTACGCCTCCTCGACGTCAGTGAACCTCACTACCTGGTTCTTCTGGCAAACAAGTCCGTCGATCAGAGAACGCTGACCTGCGTCGGCCACGCTTTCAGCAAGATCTAGCCGACGTTTCTCGGACCTCTAGAAGAGTATGCCCATCGCCGGTGCGGGCGGCGGGGACGACCCGCCGACCGTGGCTGCTCACCGCATCGCCGACAAGGGCCGGGTCTGGCGAAAGCCCATGCCCTTCGATCAATCCGAAGCCTCCACCCCGCCGCTGACGCAGCGGGTGGAGCGGTCCGTCCCCTTTCCGCAACCGTTGCAATCAGAAGCGGAAGTGCCCGGAAATCGCCCAGCGCCGGTTGCAATCGTACGCCAGGTTCTGACCGAGCGCGTAGCCCTCCGATTCAGACCCGGGGGCCAGCGAATATGGCAGCGCTGCTAATTTTACTTGGGAGTGCATGGCACCGGCCCGGCGCGCGGCACGGCGGACATTTCCCGCATGCGGGGATAGCGCCGTCGGGAAGGCGAACCGGTCCGGAGTGTTCCCGCCGCTCAGCCCGCCCACCGTGAAACTCAGGGAACAACCTGAGGATGCTGTCGCGCACCGCCCGGTGCCGGTGAACGGCCGAGACGGGCGCGAAGCTGACTTGCGGCGATCACATTGTGGTCGTCTTCGCCGGCCCAAGGTCGCCTTGCTCGGCCTGTTGCTTCAGTTCCTGCTTCCTTGCCAGAAGCTTTGAGCCAAGGTCGTCCAGGTCCAACCCGGCTTTCCGGGCCTGGCTGAAGATGTTGCCCTGCTGACGCTCTTCTTCCTTCACGTGATGCTCGATCTGCTCCTGCAGTACCGTCACCTTCGAGTCGTAAAAGGCCTCGTCCGGGCTGGCGTTTTCCAGCTCGTTGATCAGCACCTTGGCGCTGTCATGCTCAACCAGTGCTTCGTCGAGATCCTCATCTTCGACGTCGCCGCGGCACGCAGGATAGAAAATCTCTTCTTCGATCACTGTGTGGATCTTCAGCTCCGTGCATATCTGACGCACGAGGTCTTTCTTTTTTTCAAGGCCGCTCGCCTTTTCGTACTTCTCGAACAAGTCTTCCACCGTCCGATGATCGTTGGCCAGCAACTGGGTGGCGTTCATTTCTTCTGCGTTCTTGGTCATCTCGGAATCCTTACCGTTTGACGATCAAACCGCCCGTTGCTTGAAAGAGTTCCTGCAGCACGGTGTTCTCAAGGCGATCGTCCGCAGTCGGAATTCCGGCGAGCGGGGGACTACGCTGGCCGGGCGCGAGGCCGGAGCGCGCCGTTCCACCGTGGGGCCTCGCGCGAAGCGTGCCACCCTTCCGCGTCGGCGGCTACTTGGTCGCGAACTCGCCGGCTTTCGCACCGAACTGGTCTACCGCGTAAGCCTTGGCGGCAGCGGTCGTCTCGAAGCACTGCTCGACCGGGGTCGCAACAACCCACGGAAAGCCTTGGCTGTTGTAGCGCGTTTCGCGAACCGTGAGGCGGAACTCGCCTTGTTCGTCCTTTGCGATCAGAAATGGCTTCGGCGTTGTGCTCGACATTGGACAGGTCTCCAGGTTTCAAAGTCCTTCCAGGCCAGCGGCAAGGAAGCGGTGGTTGCCCGATAATCCCCTGCGCCAATCGGCCGCAGGGGATTATCGGAACGAACAGGGTTCGTGTTCGGGTGGCCGCCAGAAGAGCGGAGTCCACCCGTCGGCAGCGTCAGGAAGCGAACCCTGTCAGAGTGCTTTCGATCATGCCGGCGCGGGCGCGCCAACTCGTGACTTCCTGATGCTTTTCGAATTCGGCAATTGCATCAGCGACTGCCTGTTCCGCCCCCGAGGCGGTTATTACCTCAACCTCGAGCTGGCAGACGTGATGACCATGCCCGGTTGAATCCGGCGTGTCGTTGTAGAAGCGGACGCGGTAGCAGAACATTGCCCCATCTGGCGCAACGAAATTGTCGCGATCCTCGGCAGAACCCGCGTCGACCGGCAACATTCCGCCCCTTGGCGCGGCATGCTGACCCGCCGCCGCGATGATCCTGACGGAACTCCTCGACGCCGCACCAAGGCCGCTCGCCCGAACCTCTTCATGCTCGGAAACATCAGCGGCTGACCCGAAGGGTGTCGGGTGGTCGGGTTTTCCAAGTGGGGAGTTCGACACAGGCAATCTCCGCAAGAGCGGGAGTTGCTATCTCTCTGTCGCGCGGTGCCCGACGGAGAGGCGCGATGAACCCAAGATGGGGGGCGAGGCCTGCGATACAAGGCTTACCCGCGCTGCTGACGAGGCTTCCCACCAATTCAGCGCAACAATCCTGGCAGGCTCAGTACAATTCTTCGCGATCCGGGCCCGACAGGATCACAGCCTCTTCCTCATCAATCATCAACAGGCGCGGCGGCTGCGAGAGTCCCAGCTGGTCTGCCATCTCCGCTTCGGCATCCGCCAGTTCCCGAGCGGCGAGCGCCAGGCGCTGGCGCACGCGCTGCGGGAGGGCCGAGAACCTTGGCAATCCTTGGCGGCGGACGAAGAACTTGTCCAGAAATGCCATCAGAACCCCGCCCGGTGGAACGGGAGGATCACGAAAGCCGCTGCTTCGAGCAGCAGCGCCAGCAGGATCAGCCGCAGCGCCCACGTGCGGCGGCGTGCGCTGATTGCGTTGCCCTTCAGGTACTGCTCGTAAGCGACGGCGTAGCTGGACGCGAGGATGCCCCTGACGCGGGCTTCCTCTTCATCGGCGGTGTGGGCCGCGTCGCCATCCAGCAGATCGGGCAGACGCGGCGGCTCATGATAGACGAAGAGCCACTCCGACATCACCACCTGGTACGCGGAAGCGAGTAGCGCCGCTACCGCGCCGACGGCCAGGAGCATGATGACGGCGCTCGAGAAATGTTGCCAGCGGGCAAGGTCGATTTCCACGGAAAGGGTGCTCAAGGCGAACACCGAGAAGGAAATCGCCGCAACGGGCGTGCTGAGGCTTCCCCGGATCGCTTCGCGGCGGGACCGCTCGGCAAAGAACAGCTCGCGGGTATGCTGCAGGTGAAGCGAAGTAATCGAAGCCATTCTCGAACCTCAGGCAATCCGCCGCGCATGGCGGAAGCGGGCATAGCGGTTGAGCAGATCGTTGATCAGCTGCTCGCGGGTGAAGCCGGTGACGTCGTGCGGCAGGTCGCCTTCCGAACTCTGCGCCATTGCGCGGTAGTGTCGCGGCTGCCGCTCGTTCGCCTTGGGCGTTTCGAGCCAGACGAAGCTCGGCATCAGGAAGCTTCGCGAACGGATCGTGTACGAGAACTCGCCCCGTTCGCCATGCGGTATCCTCAGGTCGAGGCAATCGTCCTTCTCGACCAGGTGGGAAGGGAATCCGCTTTCCTGCATCTCCGCTGAAACAGCCTCCAGCGCCGGCCGGGCCGTTCCTGAAAGGAACGCAGCGATGTCGTCCTGACGGAAATGCTGCATGATCGAGCCCAGGCGTTGCTGCCAGCTGAGTTCCGGAATGGCTGCGGCAGGCGCGGCCGCCGAAAGATCGACCGTCGAACCCTCAGCTTCCATCTGGAGTGCGCGGAAGAGGCCGTAGCAGATAAAGATGAGCGCGACAGTGAACGGCAACGCGCTTGCGATTACCGCGGTTTGCAGCGCTTCCAGACCGCCGGCGAGCAGCAGGACGGCGGCAAGGCCTCCGGCGCTGACGGCCCAGAAGACGCGTTGCCACACCGGCGGGTTCTCGGCGCCGCTGGACGTGATCATGTCGATCACCAGCGCTCCTGAATCGGCGGACGTCACAAAGAAGGTGATGACCAGCAAAGTGGCGAGGAACGAAGTGATCGTACCCAGCGGAAGGGCGTCCAGGGTCACGAACAAGGCGACCGGGAGGTTTTCGAGTGCGGTGGCCGCAATCGGTGCCGCCCCGCTCAGGTCCAGGGCGATGGCCGTGTTACCGAACACCGTCATCCACAAGAAACTGAAGAGAACCGGCACCAGCAAGACGCCGGACATGAATTCGCGGATCGTGCGGCCTCGTGAAATGCGCGCGATGAACATGCCCACGAACGGCGACCAGGCGATCCACCAACCCCAGTAGAACAGCGTCCAGTCGCCGAGCCAGGGGTTCGGCTCATAGGCGTAAAGGCGGAAAGTGCGGTCGATCAGCGAATTGAGATAACCGCCGATGTTCTGCAGGTAGGCATGGAGCAGGAATATCGTCGGCCCCACGAACAGGACGAAACCCAGCAGCAGGATCGCGACAACGATGTTGAGCTCCGACAGGCGCTTCACGCCCTTGTCTAGGCCCATCATCACTGACAGCGTGGCGACAAACGTGATCGCAGCGATGAGAACCAGCTGCACGGTTGTGGAGGTCTCCAGACCGAACAGGTAGGCAAAGCCTGCATTCACCTGAAGAACGCCCACCCCCAGCGAGGTGGCGACCCCGAACATCGTTCCGATCACCGCGAAGATATCGATGGTGTGGCCGATCGGCCCGTAGATCCTCTGCCCGATCAGCGGGTAGAGCGGCGAACGAAGAGCGAGCGGCAGGCCGCGCCGGAACGAGAAGTAGGCGAGTGACAGCCCGACCAGGGCATAGACCGCCCATGGGTGAAGCCCCCAATGCAAAAAGGTGAGCACCATCGCCTGGCGGGCGGCCTCTATGGTCCGTCCTTCGCCCACTGGCGGTGCGGCGTAGTGCTGGATTGGCTCGGCGACGCCAAAGAAGACGAGGCCAATGCCCATCCCCGCGCTGAACAGCATCGCGAACCAGGAGAGATAACTGTACTCGGGTTCACTCTCATCCGGCCCCAGCTTCACGGTCCCATGGCGGCTGAGCATCAGGTAGACAGCGAACACGAGAAAACCTGCGACTGCGGCCACGTAGAACCAGCCGAAATCCTCGATGATGATCGCCTGGATCCGTGCGAACAGCACCGCTGCCTGTTCGGCGAAGGTGGCGCCGAGCACCGCAAATGCCAGGATCAGCCCGGCGGAGACGAAGAAGACCGGCGGGTTTACCTTGATCCTCGCGCTATCCTCGAGTGCTGCAGCTTCCTTGAGGACGGGATCGGCCAAGATATTCCCCTGCGGTTTGCGTTCCTGTGAATAAGGGCAACGCGGCGCAGAGTTCCCGGTTGCAGAAAATAGGTAAGCGCCGCTTCGCGCTCAGGAGCGACGCCATGAACGCGGCTGGCCCGCCTGTGTGCAGCTGGCGCGCCACTGAAAATGCAGCACAACAGGGGTGGAAACACGTGAGAAGGTTTGCCGGGCACGTGCGCTGAAGCAGGTTGCGGATATTTCCGCCTCACGCCCCCGGCGCCTGCCCCCCAGCCGAGCGCTGGTTGCCGTCGGCGGATCACCGGTTCCCCGGCCCTCAGTCCCCGAAAGCGACGAGCGCGCGGATTTCGATGCTGTTGCGGGGGACAGCATGTTCGGAAGCTCCTGGAATGGTGATTGCGCCATGCGGTACCCGAGCCTTGCGACTGTCGGCCTCAGGATCCAACGCTGAGAAGATCAGCGCCTCTCCCGGTAGCATATCCGAGAAGTAGCCCCACTTCTGCGCAGGATTGGGGCGAAAGAAGGTTATGTCGAATTGGTGCGGGGCATCGCGCTGGTCGAGTATTTCCTCGGCGCTCTTCGCGGGGTCGAAGAAATAGCCTTTCCCCTCCACGAAGTCGGACGGCGCAACGCTGTCGAGACTGCAAAGAGCGAGACCGACATCCTGTGGGGGCGGCGAGATTGCCTGCCAGATGTTGAAGATTTTCCACCGCCTGGGTTCCCGGTCTCCGATCCGGGACCGGACTTCGTCCACAGCCGCCTCGGCCGCCGGCTGCCGAGGAAACTGGTCAAAGGTGAAGCTGCCGTGAAGATCGCTGTGAACGGCGCGAGCCGGCGCCGATACCGCGGACGAGAATGCTTCAGGGTTCCTTTCGGAAAAGCGAGCGAGCGGGCCGGCAAAAAGGGCCGCCCAACTACCTCCCGTCGCACGCAGGACCGTTTCCCTCACCGCCGGTATCCAGCGTTCCATGAGCGCCTTCCCGTCGCGGTAGTCGGTCACGCCGCTAACGATGCGGTCGATCACGAAGCCTTCGCGAGCGAAGCTGGGCTGCCCTGCGGTTGAGCGCCAATCTCTCAGTTCGACTTCGACCGGCTGCTGCCCCGTACCGGTCCAGTTGTTGTCCAGTACGAACCGCACGTCGCCGCCCTGCCCCGGAGTCACGAAGTTCATTGAGGCACGCATACTGCTCTCTCCTGAAGGGAAGTGCCGGCAGCCCTGGTGCGGTCCGCACTTCCTCTGGTGTTGGGCCTTCTAAGGCGCTGTCTGATGGGCTGGCACCCCAGGCGTGCCGGCATCCAATTGGCGGACGAGCTCGAGCGCCAGGATTATCACGAGGCCGATCATGATGGCGCCGAGGTACCATGGCGCATCATGGGCGAATCTTTCGCCGTCCCCAGACGTCTGACTGCCGTCCCCAGACAATCTCGCCAAAGACATTCCCGAAGGAGTAGGCCGCGAAGAGGAGGGCGACGCCGAACGAGCCCGCTTCGAAAACCTGTCCGTAAAACGGCAGGAGCGGCAGGATCAGGCTGAACCCCGCGATATTGATGAAGACCGCGACCAGCAGCGGGGGAAGGCACTTATCCATTGTAGCGCGGCTCTGGCAGGCCTCGGACCCCAAGACCGTCTATCACGAAGCAGGCGCCGTCGGCGGGGGCAGGGTCGCGGCCGAGAAAGCTCGGATCAATACTGGGCACGAAGAGCCGATCGAGATCGGGGCCGAAAAACATGCAGCTTGCCGGAAGCCTGGTCGGCATTTCGATCTCGCGTTTGACTTCACCCTCTGGCGAGATCTGCAAGACAACCCCGCCTTCGCAGATCGCGGTCCACAAGTTGCCATCGGTGTCGACGGTGGCTCCATCGGGGATCGGGCCATAGGCGCTGGTGTCGAAGAACGGCCGCCGGTTGGAAGCGGCACCGGTTTCCAGATCGTAGTCATAGGCGTAGATCATGTGCCGCATGCTGTCGGCGTGGTAGAAGGTGGTGTTGTCCGGTGACCAGCAGGGGCCGTTGCCCAGGATGACATCGTGATCGAGCCGGTTGATCGTCCCATCCGTATCCAGCGAGTACACGCCGCCGACCGGTTCCTTTGCCTGCCGATGGCTTGCGCCGAAGACGAAGCGGCCCCTCCGATCCACTTTGCCGTCAGCCAGCTGGGTGTCGGGGTTGACCGGGTCCATGATCGCAAGAGGCGCGACTGCGCCGCTGGTGAAGTCGAGCGTGTGAATACCATCCGGGAGGGCAACGATCGCACCTCCCTCTTTCCGCACCGCCATCGAACCGATCAGGTCAGGCACGTCCCAACCGCAATGATCGCCGCTTGCGGGGTCCCAGCGCATCACCCGTTTGTCGAGAATGTCGATGTAGTAGAGCGCCTGCTCCTCAACATCCCAGACCGGGCCTTCTCCGACCTGGCACTTGGGCAGTTCCAGCTGTGTAATCCGCATGTGGTGCATCCTTCCCGCTCTTGTTCGATCATTGTCAGTGCAGGTGCCGCTGCATCCTCGCAGCCAGGCCGTAGCCCGCCTCGTGTGCGACAACTGCCAGCGCCATCTCACAAGCCCCGCAACGGTCGGGACCGCCAGCGCGCCTGCCTTCTGTGATCATTGCTCCCCCATCTCAGAAAAAGAGCAGGAAGAGATCCCCTCTATCAGTCAGGATGCGGCAACCACTTCATGCTTTGCGATTCTTTTTCACGTCGCTTTTGAGCGTCGCATGATTTGGCTTTGTACCGCAGGCGGTAAATGCATCAGGTGCCCACTCTGTTAGCGAAGTTATACTTAGACTCGCTTTCCGGTGCCGAGTTATGGATCGTTGGTTCGGGCTCCCTCGTCCATCAGGTGCACCTACTAATATCCACAAAACCCCGCCGCGCAATGGGAATCATACGGACGTATGAAGTGGACCGCTCGCAAGAGGCGCCGGTCTCGAGTGAGAGCGAAGTACGCTGGTACTTCAGCGACTTAGGTTCTCTCGTGTGAAGCGAGCGGGCCTCGCTTCGGCGATCATCGCTTCGCCTTACGCTGCTGGGGATGCGCAGGACAGGCCGCCGAGGAAAGCGCCGGTATCGCCCGGATCGGGAGTGACTGCGCAGTTTCGTCGACACAACTTGCTGGACAACCCATCGTCATCCCCCGGCAGCCCCACAGCAGAAACGTGAGGCTGCCATCGCCCAGGTTGCCAATTAGGCCCAGTGTGACCTCGCGTGTCGGCGGACTCCATTTTCACTTGTCACCGGCCGTATCCATCCGCGGCCCACACAGCGGCGCCCATGGGCGCTCCCGGTCACGAAGGAATTCTGACGGCTGTGATGGGCGCCTCTTCGCAGGGCGCCCTCATTTGCGGGCCAACGTCGCCGCCATCGACTGGACGATCTCGTTCGAAACCGATGTCCAGTCGGGCTCCACTTCCGAGAGGCCGAGGGCATAGCTGAACTTGCGTTCGAAGGACTGGGCTATCACGAAGGACCCGACCGCGCAGACGTAGCGCCAGTGGAACGTCTCTTCATCCAGATGGTCCAGGCAGCGGCGGACCAGAGAGCGGAACAACTCGGTCGCCTCGCCGAAGATCTCCGTCGTCACCTGCAAGGCGACAGGCGAAGGATCGGTGAGGACACGTCCGTACAGCAGCCTCGTTCGCTCGGCCATGTCGGTCTCCTGCGGCATCAGGAGAGGGGGCTCGACCAAGGCGCGCAACACCACGGGAAGGTCGTCGGGCGAAAGCGCTTCGATTTGCGCCGCGCACAGCTTCAGTCGCCGCAACTGCTCGGCCACGATCCCCGAAAAAAGCCTGAGGCAGACCTCGCGAAAAAGCGCCTCCTTGGTCCCCCAATGGTAGACCACCGTGCTGAGGTTCATCTTGGCACGAGACGATATCGCCCTGATGGATGTCGCCTCGTATCCCAGGCGGATGAACAAAGTCTCGGCTTCATCCATGTACTTGCGGATCGTCTCCGCCGATTTTCGGGAGACTGCTTTACGCGCGGACTTCTGGCTTGTTTCAGGCATTATCGTCCAGGATGTCGTACAGGAGCTTTTGTGCACGGGACTGGAATGGAACCCGAGGCTTCGATCATGGCGCTACCATGAGGCGCTGTCGAGGAGGCTTCGCGCGGGTGAGCGCTACACCCGCGCGCCGCCGGAGTGGTTCGAGCGCCCTCGCCGCGGGCCGTTTCCTGACCCGGCTGCCCCTTCCCAACCATTCGAACGCGAACTCGAGACTGTCCCAACCCGCACGATAGCAAGTCGTATTCGGCGCAGTTCTGCTGACAAGGATTCTTGCGGATCTGGCGGGGTCGACGGAGCCGCCCTGTCCTTCAGTCGCTGGTCTCGGCCGCTCTCTGAGCACGGGAGGCGGTGACGTAGTTGCGAAGCTGCACGTTGCCTTCATGGCAGGCATATTCGAACATCTCGTACTCATCGTTTCGTTGCCAATCCAGCCGGACGCCCCAAGGTTCGGTGAAGACGATCGGATCGGACCACGTCATTTCGTAGACGATGGTGTCGGGCCCGGTCATCGTAAAGCGTTCCACCAGCTTCGCTTCCCGGCTGATGGGCGTGTCGTTTTCGGGCGGCGACCCGGTTGTCACGATGTTGGTAGCGGAAGGGCCGGGACGGAAATGGTCCGTTTCGACCACCAGGGTGTTCTTGTCCTCCCAATACCCTCGGCTCTGGCCGAGCCAGTTGTCGACTTCGACGGTCGAGGTTCTTGCGCCGCCGATCGGGATGATCCGAGTTTCGTGGATCATTTCCAGCTGGATGGCGACGAGGCCGGGCGCCTGCCAGATGCGGATGCCGTTGTTGTACTGCATCGGCAGCATCGAAGCCGGAAGACCGCGCGTGATGCAGCGGTCCCAGCTGTCGAAGTCGGCCCAGGTGTCGAAGCTCTGCCCTTGCCTCCAGCTGGAGCGCATCTGGGCCGAAAGCCGCTTACCCTCCTCCGTCATGTCAGGAAGCCGCCCATTGGATGGCTGCACGAGCAGGGAAGTGCGGCGGCTCGGCTCGCCCATTTCCACCCAGTGTCCCTGCCCCAGCCTGTCGCTGGACGAGTCATCCTCATAGCGGTTGGCGAGCTTGTTGATCCGCTCCTGCCGTTCGGTGAATTCCTCGTCCGTCAGGAACACGCGGTTGCCCTGTTCTGCAGTGCGCTGCAGGGGCAAACCGTTCAGGTGGTCGATTGGCCAGGTACCTCGCAAGTCCGGATCGCCCCATTCTGTCTTCTTGGGCACATATTCGTCGGGCACCGGGGGCAGGACCGCCAGGTCCGCATTCTGTGCCCGAGAAGGTGCCACTCCAAATGCGGCAAGCGCCAGTCCGACCGACCAAATCAGCGCGCCCAGATGTCTGCGTGCACTCAATGTTCCTCTCCCCGGTTCTTTTTTGCTGATACGTCGCGGCCATCACTGGTCGGTTCACCGATCCGGAAGCGCGAAGGCGATGAGCGATTGATCGTTCAGGGGGCGTCCGTCTTCCCCTCGAGGCGCTGGCGCGCCGAACGATGAACCGGACGCGACGATGGCCACATACTGCCGCCCGTCACTCCCGCGATAACTGACCGGGATGGACATGGCGGCGTAGTCGAGCTGCTGGCTCCACACCAGTTCGCCGCTATCCGCATCGAACGCGCGAAAGATGCCGTCGGACGTCGCGCCGATGAACACCAGACCGCCTGCGGTGACCATGGGACCGCCAAACGTGTTGCTGGAACCCGTGTCGCGCTTCCCTTCCGGCAGCTGCGGCGTGGTGCCCAGCTTGCTGGACCACAGTATCTCGCCCGTGTTGCCGTCCACCGCATGAAGCCGCCCCCACGGCGGCCGGATGCAGGGCAGGCTTACCGAATTGCCTTCGCTGTCCGTGTATTTGGCCGTGAAGGAGGAGTAAGCCCCCGGCCCTTCCAGACTGCCGCGATCATACATCTGCGTGGAATCCGCGGTGCCGCGACCGTAGTTCCCTTTGGGATCGCGCTTTTCGATCCAGCCGATGCTCCCGCTTTCCGACGTGTTGACGAACACGACGCCCTTTGTCGGATCCGCAGCGCTGCCGCCCCAGTTGGAGCCCCCGTTGTGCGGCAGATTTATGGACGCTCGCGGAGGATCGCCTTCCTCATGCAGGAAGAACGGCGTGAATGGGCCGGAATTGAAGAACGTTCCGCCGTACGAGGCGAGAAGGTCGCGGCAGGCCTGCGCGTGTTCGGGCGTGGTATCCTCTGCCGTCACGACGTCTTCCGGGCTCCAGTGCATGCGCGAGAGCGGCTCCGGGCGGACGGGGATCGGCTGGGTGGGTGAATAGTATTCCCCCGGCACATCGGCCAACGCGACAAGATGTTCGTTGACCCCGTGGATCGGCTCACCTGTCCGGCGGTTCAGGATGTACATCAGGCCCGGCTTCCCGGTTTCGGCAAGTGCCGGAATGCGCTGCCCGTCGACCGTGACATCGAACAGCACTGGTGGGGCCGGAAGATCCCAGTCCCACAAGTCGTGATGGATCGTCTGGAAGTGCCACCGGTACTCCCCGGTCTTCGCATCGACAGCCACGATCGAGTTGCCGAAAAGATTGTTACCGGGCCGGTCGCCGCCGTAGTAATTCGGCGAAGGGCTGCCGATGGTCATGTAGATGAGGCCGGCTTCCGGATCGCCGGTCATGTACCAGATCCACATGTTGGTGCCCGACCGGTCACGCCACCCGTCGTTCAGCCAGGTTTCGTGCCCGACCTCCCCCGGCTGCGGGACAGTGTTGAACTCCCACAGCTTCTTGCCCGTGCGGGCGTCGAACGCGCGCGAGTTGCCGCTTGGGCCGCGCGGCATCTCGGCATTGCTCGCGCCGACCACAAGCACGTCCCCGAACACGGAAGGCGGATACCCGTATGGCGTGCCTTCGAACTCGATCTGTCCTCCTGTGCCGAAGGCGGTATCGAGTTGTCCGGTCTTTGCAGACAGCGCGACGAGGCCGCTCCCTCTGGAGTAGAATATCCGTGGTTCGTGCCCGGCATCGCCAGCCCAGTAGGTGACCCCGCGCCGTATCAGCCCGCCGGGCGCCGGTTCGTGCCGCCAGATTTCGCGGCCACTGTCCGCCTCAAGCGCGACGACCGCATTGCCGAGCGGCAGATACATGACGTTGTCGATCACCACCGGCACCGTCCCGGAAAGCAGGGAAGCACCGCCGTCGGGACGCAATCGATACGACCAGGCTTTCTGGAGATCCTTCACGTTTACAGGCGAAATATCGGCAAGGGGCGAATACCGCGTCCCGCCCAGGTCGCGCGCGTAACGGGGCCAGTCGCTGCCATCATCAATCTGAGCACGCAGCGGCACCGCAACAGCCATCGCAAGTACGCTCCCCAGGAAAACAGCCTTTTTCATTCGCATCCTATTCCCACCATCGTGTTCAAGCCTGGAGCAGCCGGACTCCCGTTCATCCGGCACCTTCGATAATCGCGCCTCGATCGGGCTACTGCAGTTGCGTGACCCGGATCGGCCGCTGGCCGGCGTAACGCATCTGGACACTTCCAAGCGCAGCGCGGCGCAGTTCGACGTTCGAGCCTGCGCGCGGCGGATCGTAAGATAGCGGCGCACCCTCCACGAAGCGCCACCGCGTCCCGTCCTGCATCGTCAAGACATAGACCCCCGGCTCCACCCGCTGGGTGTCGGACACACGCACGCTGACCTTGTCGGCCGAGAGTTGAGGCGTCGGCGCGTCCCGAGGCGATCTGTCGGCGCGAAAATTGGGCGCTGCCGGTGCGGGCACAGGAGCACCGGAGCTTGCAGCCTGAACCGGATCGGCTGCCGCGGCTGGAACCCGCTGCTTCTCCTGCGAAACGGAGGAAATCAGGCGTTCAGCCTCAACTGCATTGTCATAACAGGCCGCCCGGGCAAGCACGTCACCGATCTTCCTGCATTCCCGTATGATCCTGACGACAGCTTCGTAGTCGGTTTGCGCCTGCGCGGGCGGAGCCATGCCGATGCCGACGGCGATCAGCACGCTAAGGACGAGTGGTCGGCTGGCGTTCATGTGAATGTTTCCTCGTGGGGAATAGCGGCGGCGAACCTGGTGAGTTTGGGAGCAGGTCCGCCGCCGCTGCCCATCAGGACCGATCGCGGTATCGGCCCTGCGGGAGGTCAGAAGCTGACCGTTGCACCGACATAGAACCGCCGTCCCAGGACATCGTACTGGCTGGGATCGTACGGGTTCGCGGCCCGGCCGAACCGAGGGGTCCCGTCTCCGACTACATCATCGACAAAATAGCCGAGATAGGGCGGATCCTGGTCGAGCAGATTGTCGATGCCGAACCGGAACGAAACCGTCTCCATGATCTGATACCGCCCTGTCAGGTTGAACAGATCATAAGCCGGCGCGCCGGCAACGTTGTTCGTTTCATCGGTAGCAGCCGAGACGGAGTCGATCGCGGGCTTGTGCTGCCATTGAAGACCGATCGTCGCGGGGCCGAGGGTATAGTTGATCCGGGTGAACAACTTCCACCGGTAGGAGCCGGACTGGGTGCCCACGGCGTTCGCGCCTGTCGGACCAAGCGTACCGACATAATCGGTCAGCGGTATCGTGACCTGATCCGGAGTGGTCGCGAACCTGTCCAGCCAGTTGAGGTTTGCGTTGATGGCCAGGGTGCCCGGAATGCCGATCCCGGCATCGCGAAAGTTCAGGCCCCAATCGAGCTGAACGTCAATGCCCGCCGTCTCCACGGCTCCAAGGTTGTCATAGTTGACCACCACGACTTGCTGGGTTCCGTCCACCTGATCGCGTTCGATCCGGCGGCAGGCGGCGTTCAGTTCGAAGCTTGGGTTGAATTCCGGCGTAAAGCACTGGCGGAAAACGGAATCGATCCCTTGCTGCGAGATGCCATCGCTGAGCTTGATGTTGTAGTAATCCACCGAGAGACGGAAGCGGGTGAGCCATGGATGGGCCGAGAAGTCTGAGAGAACCGCCCCGATCGTATAGGTCTTCGCCGTCTCTTCCTGCAGTTCGCTCGCCCCGGCCAGAAGCCCGGTAAAAAACTGCCCGTCCAGAAGGAAGTCGTCCCGGCCGGTGCGGTAATAGTCGGCGGCGCCGTCCGCCCCCATCAGCTGTCGGCAAAGAGACTGCACTTCGTCCGCGTATTCCGGGTTCAGCTCCGGATTGGCCGAGTAGTTGCCGTAGATCAGTGGCGAAGTGTCGTTCTCAAGCGAACAGGGGTCGCCATCGCCCGCAAACAGAAGCGAGTTCGTGCGCGCGGTGAACAACTCGCCCAGGTTCGGTGCCCGGCTAGCGCTTTGATAGCCGCCGCGGAACCGCAGCCAGTAAGTTGGCGCCCATTCGCCATTGATCTTGTAGGTCCCGATCGTGCCGACCGAGTCGTAGTCCGAGAGGCGATAACCCAGTTCCAGGTTCAGCACCCGGGCGAAAGGCAGGTCGGAGAGCACCGGGATAAGCAGCTCCCCGTAAGCCTCCTGCACAGCCGTGGAACCTTGCGAGCTGGCCTGCGGAAAGGTGGTGATCGTCTCGTAGAACGAAGATCCTTCGAACGCCGAACTGTCCGACGTGAAGTTGATCGAGTTCTTGCGATAGGCGGCGCCGATCGCGAAGCGCAATTCACCGCCCGGCAGTTCGAACAAGCCGCCCTGGAGATTGGCTTCGATCAGGTCCTGTGCAATCCGGTTCTCGAACTGCGCGTCGGCGCTGGTCGCCAGATCGCAATCCTCGCTGAAGGCCGAATTGACGATGAAGGGACTTAGCCCTGTGTCGCAGCTGGCCGTAGCGCCGTAGCGCTGGCCATTGTTACCAAGCGCGAAGAAATTCGAACCATAGTTCGGCGACGTCAGGACCGTGCGAAAGCGCTCAAGCGAGACCAGACCGGTGAGATTGGTCTTGGCGACCGTCTCACCATGGGAAGCGATCACGTCCCATGTGAAATCGGTACCCGGAACATCGCCTTCGAAACCCAGCTGGATCTGGAACGTGTTGACGAAGTTCTCGGTGCCGCGCCGGCCGAATGCGTCCAGGGAGTAGTTCGCGATCCAAGGAGCATCAGGGTCTGCGCGGCTGTTGAGCAAGGCAGCGATGTTCGCGGGCACCGGGAACACCTCCCGGTTCGTACAGCCACCGATCGGGCCGCAGTTCAGGCCGAACCTTCCCCCTGCCATGAAGTCCGGATTGGTCGGGTTGTTGGACAAGTCACCCGGCGTGCCGTCCGGCAGCACGGACGACCACTTGAAATCCGCCGCATCGTTGACCCAGGGACTGCCTGTGTAGACTTCATCATCATAGGGTATCTCGGTCCCCGTTGATCCGAGAAGGACAGTGTTGAACGAAACAGACTTTGTTTCCGTCCGCGCGAAGTAGGCCTGGCCTATGAAGCTGATCCAGTCGTCCATCTCGTAATCGCCCTTGGCGAAGAACGAGTACCGGCTTTGAGGCGATGACAGGAGGCGATCCGGGTTGTTCTGTTCCAGCAGCCCGTTGTCGACGATCTTGCGAGTCAGTCCATCGTCCAGTCCTCCCTGGTAGTTCAGGAGCAACGGATAGTAGGTTCCGTTCGCGGTGGTCGACGTGTTGACCCAAAGCGACCCGTCATCGTTGAAATAGATGCCTGAATTGCGAGGAATATTCACGCCGGCCGGGCGCTCAGGAAAGGCAGCGTTGATCGCGCCCTGCCCGAACGGATTGGAACCCGCCGTCGAGACGTAGTTTTCCGACAGGAAGAATTCCTCACCGCGCACGAACGGGTCTCTGCGTGCGTTGCGGTAAGCCTTCCGGTCCTGACGCAGCAGCGCCTCGCGCTTGTAGTACTCCATCCCCAGTATGACGCTGCCGCGGCCGTCGTCGAGCGACGAACCGAGCAGTGAGGAAACCCGGTATTCCTCGCCGCCGCTTTCGGGCGAGAAGCTGACTTGCCCATCGAAGTTCACCCCCGTGAAATCGTCCTTCAGGATGAAGTTCACGACACCGCCGACTGCGTCCGCACCGTAAGTGGATGAAGCACCGCCCGTGATGATTTCGACGCGCTGGATGGCGGCGGACGGAATGGTGTTGATGTCCACGACGCCGGTCCCGTTGATCGGTGTCGGCCGGCGCCCGTCAAGCAGGACCAGATTGCGGTTCGCCCCAAGCTGGCGGAGGCTGATTGTCGAAGCACCGGGCGTGGTGTTGGCGTTCGGCTGGATTTCCGCCGTGTCAAATTGGGTGAGCGCCGGCGAAAACTGCGGCAGCTTGTTGAGGTTTGCCTCCAGGCTCACGGCGCTGCTTTGCTCGATCAGATCGGCATCAACGGTCACGATCGGGCTGGTGGCCTGGTAGTCGGGCCGGGCAATTCGGGATCCCGTTACGATAATGCGGTTTTCGGTCTCCCCCGGTCCGCTCGCGTTGGGCATAGCCACAGTAGGCTCCTCAACCATGTCGAGCTCCGATTCCGAGTCCGCGTCCTGAGCGCTCGCAGGCGCCGCTGCCAACGCAACCGATGCGGCAGTCGACATGAGCGCAAGGCAGTATGGGCCGCGCCTTCTTCTGATCCTCATCACACACCACTCCCCCTTTTTTACGGCAATTCCGGTACCGCTCCGGGCCGTGCGACGGTGTTCGAGCCAGGGAGTTCGAGTGATCGTGAAACCTACAAAGCTTCGCCGCCCTCGACGTCGCGCTCACTTCTCTCCCACGCCCGACTCGCGCCTGACTCCATCAGAATACCTAGAACCCTAATGGTGTCACCATGAATCGTTATACACTGAACTACCCATAGATGACGTTGAGCAGAGCACCAGGCCAGCCGGCGCGCCGCGCGCGGTCGGAAACCTGCACAAGCTCGTCGAACTGCGCGAAGAGGCGTTATCCGGGAACTTGCGGAGCGGTGTCGGGCCCCTTTCAAGTTCCTCGTGTGTCCGGGTGTGAGCCAGCCGCTAGCTTTGTCATGTGCCGACTACGCTGCGGCGAGAGCGTCGGCCGCCGTGCTGAAAGCGGGAGCGTCAGCGTGACGGTTCCCGCAGGAAGGGTGCTTGCACGGCTGTACCAGAGCCTCCCAACCCGGCCGCGATCTTCCGCGTGAGACGAGCCGTAACCGCTGTTCCGTTTCGATGTCTGGCGTTAGGGTGAAGCACCGAGTTTCCGCGCCGCAGGCGGTATCGCATGGCGCAGCAGCATGAGGGGCAGATGAGCGAAATCTACAGCTTCGAACCGCGCGATATCACCGGGCAGCATGTGTCGCTCGAGGAGTATCGAGGCAAGGTCTTGCTGATCGTCAATACCGCCAGCGAATGCGGCTTCACCCGTCAATACCAAGCGCTCGAACAACTGTACGAGGACTACCGTGATCGCGGCTTCGAGGTCCTTGGCTTCCCCTGCAACCAGTTCGGCGGTCAGGAGCCCGGGGACGCCCGAGAAATCGCAAGCTTCTGCAAGCTCCGCCACAACATTACTTTTCCCATGTTCGACAAAGTTGAAGTGAACGGCCCGCACGCCAACCGGCTGTTCAGGTGGCTCAAAGAGGAAAAACCCGGCCTGCTCGGCAGCAAGGCGATCAAGTGGAATTTCACCAAGTTCCTCGTCGATCGAACAGGCAGAGTAACGGGCCGGTTCGCGCCGGCTACCAAGCCCGAAGCCATTCGGCCTAAAGTCAAGGAGCTTCTCTGACGTGAGATCAGCTTGAGGCGGAGCCGGTCTGGAGCTCAGCGGTCCTCGCGGTTTCGCCATGCAGTACCGCGATGGCGTTTCCTTCCTCACGCAGCAAAAAGGCGGCCACTGTGCCGCCTTTACCAGCCCGACCGGATGCCCAGCGGCAGCGGAGCCGTACCGAGCGCCCAGATCTCCTCGATCGAGCCATCCACGACTTTGAAAATCTCAGTGAAGACCATGCTGTTAGGCGACTTGATCGGCAAGTCTCCAGCGGCGCGCAAAAGGTCGCCAGGATGGTCGAACACCACGTGGCAAACGACGAGCCCCCGCTCTTCGTCGATGACCGGAAAGCGGCGATCTCTTAGCGCTTCGATATAGGCGTAGTGACCGGCGGTGATCTGCTCGGAGACAGTTAGCGCCCGGTGTTCCTCGCCCGGAACGAGGTTGTCGGGATCGTCGAGGCTGTCGACCACCCCGTTCACGAGCCGCCGGCACTCATCGTCGACAGGCACCATGTCGCCGCGCGACAGTTCGATCCCGTCGAAATAAAGGTTCACCGCGCGGATCAGGTCCGCCCGGCCCGATCGCCGGGCGGGATCGAGCACACGGTGAAAGGTGTCTGAAGCATCGTCTGCCAAGGCTTCGGGCCGGAAGAAGGTTCCGGCTCTCGTGACGATCGTCTCGACTTCAGTGATGATTTGCGCTTCGATCCTGAGGCGGATGGCGACGATCGCCTCCTGCCCCATCTCGTCCATCACCGCCCAGTATTCCACCTGTCTCGCTGTTTCATCGACGAAGTAGTGGCCCGGCTTCTTCAAGCCGCGAATGGTGCGCCAAATACCGCACCCGAGAGCGATTGCCTGCGTATCTTCGGTCGAGCGCAGGTGCGGAGAGATGCGTATCCGAGCCGGATCGCGCTCGACCAGCGCTTGCGTGTAGTCATCCATCAGGGCGATCAGCCGGGCCCGCTCATCCGAAAGCGGCCGGGCCGCTTTTTTGTCCGGAGTTACCGGTTCAGAAACCTTGGATGCCATTCAATCCTCCATCCCGAATTGATGCCGCAGGGAGAGCTCAAGCTTCTTCCCGCATATTGCAGCGATTGGGAAGGCCCCGACGTGATCACCGATCGGCATTCCGGGCGGATTGACACCGATCCTGGAAGAGCGCTCCGGCACGGCGGAAGCGATGCCGGAGCCCATCGTCACCGCGCCTCCGGAAACTGCTTGCGCTCCACGCTCCAACCGTCCCGCGTGCACAGGCGGCATTCCGGGCCGACGAATTCGCGCGCCGCATCCTCGTCCCGGTTCAGCTGCCACCGCAGCCATTGCGCCCCTGCTCGCGCCCATTCGCCGCCGTTGACCGACGCGAACGTGCCGCCATGGCCGACCGGCAGATTGGCCAGCATCACGGGAACATGATCGATCCGCCGGAAGTCGTCAGTGCCGTTCGGATAGGCGATGTCGCTCGGCCCGCCCAGAATGTAGGCTATGGGCGTGTGCAGCTTGCCCAGGTCATCCTTGCTGACTTGAACTCCGCTCAACCCCGTACCGGGCCGATTGTAGACACCGCTTCCATACACGACCACCGTATCGACGCGCGGGTCCGCTCCGGCAGCCAGGGCTTGCAGACCGCCGCAGCTGTGACCCATGACGGCCAGACGGCTCGTGTCAATCCGCCCGTAGAGCGGGTCGGCAGGGTCCGCGTTGGCGCTCTCTGCCCAGTCGATCGCGGCCAGGAACTGCGCGACCGTCGTCTCGTCCGGCCTGCGCTCTGCGGGGCTCGGCAGGGCACCCGGCATCGCCGAGGGCTGCAGCGCACCGGCAATCGGCTGCTCTTCGCGCGGAGCGCCGTTGGCGATCACCAGGAACCCATGGCTCGCGAGTTCGCGCAGGGCATGGCTGGCGCTCAAGCCGTTGTCGCGGCAGCCGCCATTGCCCCACAGGACAAGCGGCAGCGGATCGCGAGGGAGGACTTGCGGGCGATAGAACGTGTAGCCTGGGGTGTCGTCCCTCGCCTGCGCAACGGCGGGATAGGGCCCGCTGCCGGCCGGTTCGCCGATCTTGCGCCCGACGGTGCCGGAGGAGCCGCTCGCCCCATCAGCCCCCGCACGGCTTCCTGCCGGTCTCACCGGCAAGTCGATCCGCGATCCGGCGTCCCATCCGCGCACAATAGTAAGGCGCGGAGCGGGATCCTGCCGCACGTCGGCCAGATTGCGCTGGCGCGGATCGGCCCCGGTTACGACAAAGCGCAGGCGCGATCCGGGCTCAAAGCGGTGGGAAAGCGGCATCATGGCAATGCTCAGCCGCGCCGTCTCACCGACAGCCAGCGGCGCGACGTCGGCCTTGTTGCCCGAGTGCCAAGGTAGTCCCAGGTTGTCCCATGGCGCTTCGGACGTCGACCGGTGGGAGATTTTCAGCCTGCCGAAGGACAGGACGTCCACCTTCCCCCCAGGCGCGACTTGTTCCAGATAGACGAAGACGTCCGCATCGTCCCGGTCGGCGGCGATCTCCAGATGCGCCACTGGATATCCAAGCAGATCGATGGGATGATCGAGCGGCGCGCTGGTATAGACGACGCCATGCTCATCGAGCGGCCCCGGCCAGAAGGCGAAATATTCGTTGCTCGATACATCGTAGTCGACGGTGAACGCATCGCTGGCATTCGGCCCCGGCCGGGCGGCGAGAGCCAGATCCTCCCCTTCATCGGCCGAGAGATAGTAGGCCACCGTACGGGCATCCGCGCCGGGGAGGCTGTCCGTGCGGACATAGCCCCCTTCGCCCTCGTCGGACCAATAGGTGACCCGGGGCTGCTCTTCCAGTCCGTTGGCGATGCCCTTGAGGTGGAAGTCGAAGAAGCGGCGGATTTCCCCGGTAAAGTCGAACCCGGGCGGAGGGACGCAGTGGCTGCCCGGTCCAATCAGCAAGCGGCTGCCGAGATTCTCGGCCGCCACGATCACTTGCCCCGTGGGCTCATCCTTCCAGTTGCTCCAGAGGTACGTGGCGATGCCTGCCTTGCGGATTGCATCGGCGTAGCGCCAGATCGCCACTTCCTCCCAGAATGCGTTGCCGGTCAGCGGCGAAACACTGTCGCGGTACGGCATCGAGTACCACAAGCCGGCCATCGGGGTATTCACCGCATGCTGCGCCACAGCCTCGCGCAGGAGGGCCCCGTCTTCGTCGGCGTCGACCGGGACGCTGGCGAGATCGTCCGACAACGGTTCATCTGGCCGGGTGTTGAACTGCGCGGTAATGCCGCCACGGCGCACGAACTCGTACTTGTCCCAATCCGTTGCGCCGGTGAAGATTGCCCGCAGGGATGGCGGCGCGGTGCTCGCGGTATGCATCGTCGTCCCGCCCAGGTATGAGCACCCGACCATTCCCACGGCCCCGCTCGAGAACGGCTGATCGGCAAGCCACTCCACAAGGTCGTAGCCATCCTGTGCCTCGGTGCGGTCCTGGAAACCCCGCCGCGAACCGAAGGAAGCGCCCTTGCCGCGAATGTCCGCCACCGCGACGACATAGCCAGCCTTGATGAGGGAACGCAGCGCCAGCCGATCGCTGAGAGCAGCTTCTTCAATCTCGCCCTCCGCGTTGACGAAGCGGGCCCGGTAAGGGGTGAAAACGAAGATCACCGGCAGTTGCTTCTGCACCGCGCCGTTTTCGTCCGCGGGGCGATAGATGTTCACCGCCAGACGCGTTCCATCGCGCACAGGCACGTAAAGAGACTGCCGCTCGACAGCCGGAAAATCCTGCGCGCGGGCAATCGGAGCCAGCGACAGCAAGGCTGCCAGCGCGATGAGTATCCTAAAGCCCATGTCTTCCTCCCCGATGCCTGTCCCGCCGGGCTATCCGCCCCTCGATCATTCCTCGCCGCTCGCCAGCCATTCCAGGATTTCCTCCCGGTTCTCATCGAGCCGTGGCGGCGGGTCGCTGGTGCCCGGCATTCCCGGCTGCATGCCGAAACCGACATTCGGCACAGCAACGGCCTCGCCGTCCGGAAGCCCGGCAATGTCCATGTTCAGGAGAGCCTGCGGACCGCAAAGCTGCGCTGCCTCCCCTACGTGCCTGATCATGCCGCAGGGAATGTTTGCTGCGCTGAGCTCACGCTCCCACTCGTGCGCGTCACGAGTCTTGAAGACCTTCTCAAGCTCGGTGAACATGGCGTCGAAGTTCGCGCGCCGCGCGTCCGGGGCCGCGAAGCGGGGGTCTTCCAGCCAACGCTCGCAGCCGAGGTGGCGGCAAAGGGCCACAAACTGGTTCTCCTGAACCACTCCCAGCGAAATGTGCCGGTCGTCGCGCGTGGTGAAAAGCGCCGCCGTCGGCAAACCGCTGTACCCGGTGTTGCCCAGCCGCTTCAGGCTTTGCCCGGTGACCAGGTAAGGGGTAAGCGCCGAGGTCATGAAGGCAAGCGAGGCATCCAGCATCGAAACGTCGATGTAAGCGCCCTGCCCGGTCCGCTCCCGCTGGAGCAGCGCGCCAAGGACCGCCACCGCCGCGGTTTGGCCCGTGAGCGTATCCACGACCGGAAATCCGATCCGCACCGGCGGATCGCCTTCCGCCCCGCTCAGCATCATCATGCCGCTGGTCGCCTGCACGATATTGTCGATTGCCGGCCAGTCACGCTGCGCGCCTTGCTGGCCGTATCCGGAGACCGAGCAGAACACGATGTCCGGCTTGAGCTCGCGAACAGCATCGTAGCCAAAGCCGAGCCGGGCAATCACCCCCGGGCGGAAGTTCTCCAGCAGCACATCGCTTCTTTGCACGATCTTGCGCGCGATGGCCTGCTCTGCGGGGTCCTTGAGATCGAGAGCGATCGACTTCTTGCCGACGTTGGCGGCGATGAACGCCGGGCTCATCCCGTCAAAGCGGCGGTCGGCTCCGTAATTCCGGAACTGGTCACCCTTGTGGGACTCGATCTTGATGACCTCCGCCCCCATGAGGCGCAGCAGGTGGCTCGCGAACGGGCCAGCCATGACATGGCTGAAGTCGGCCACGCGGATGCCGGCAAGCGGCTGCGTCATCAAAGGTCTCCACATTCGATCTGGTCACGCCCGGCGATGCTGTCGCGGGCGATCCGGAAGGCACTCAGGCCGTCGATCCCGAAGCGCTCCAGCGCGCGGGCATTGGCTTCGGCGTCCCGAAGGTAGGCTCGGTCGAAGCGCTGCTGTTCGTCTGCCGACGCGCTGGAGTAGGCAATCCGCCCTTCACCCGCGGCGCGCCCTTCTGCCTCTGAACCGCGGATCTCGTCCGCCAGGGCAGCTTCCCACACCGGGACGCTTTGCTCCAGCAAGTCGCGTTGCCAGCTTTCCAGCTCGCGCCAGCGATCCTCGCCCATGGCGCGGGCGGGATAGGCACCCCGCGGCACCCGCAAATCGTAGTAGTAGTCGGTCACTTCCGCGAGGTGCAGCGCGCGCAGGGTATCCGGCGGTGCGATCACCCCGTCGATCACCCCCTTGGCGAGCGCCGAGTACACCTCCCCCATCGGCATGTTCACCGGATCGGCGCCGAGACTTTGCAGCACCGCCAGCAACTCCGTCGGCGCGCGGATACGCATCCCTTGCAAGTCGGAGAGTTGCTCCACCGGTCGCCCCCGAGTGAGGATGCCCGGCAGCAGCCCGCCTTGCACCGCAAGGGTCTTCAATCCTTCCAGCTCATGGGAAATCCGGGGCACCCGGCTTTCGAGGCAGCGATAGAGCGCAACCTGGGATTCGACCGAATCCGCGCCGCTGTAAAACCCCGTCTGAATGCGCAAGAGATGCGTCCCACCGCGTACATAGATCGGGGTGATCAGCCCGATGTCCGCGACGCCGTGGCGCAGTTCCTCCATCGACATGTCGGCGGAGAGCAATGCGCCGGACCAGATCGGCCGCACCACCAGCCGCCCGCCCGATCGTTCCTCAACGAAATCCATCCACCGCTGGTCCGCCCGGCTGAACGGATGCGTGGGGGGATAGGGGGTCGCGTAGGTCAGTTCGGTAACCCCGTCGGGGACCTCCCGCGCGCAGGCCGCGAGCAGGACGGCCGCCAGGAGCGCGAGCAATCTCATGCCAGCCCTTTCGTCTTCAGGAAGTCGGCCACCATGGTGACCATTCTGTCATGATCCCAGATCTTGGCGTCGACCATGTCCGCGTCGATCATCAGAACCGGTACGCCGGCGTCCTCCAGCGCAAGAGCGGTCAGCTTGGTGCCCGATTGCGAGAGGCGATTGTCGGGCGGCAACAGCATCACCGCTGCATCGATCCCGCAACGCTCCGCCTCGGCCGTCATCCAGCCGTTCATCCAGGGAGGAAGGTGCAGCGTCTCGTTCATGGAGGCGACCCGGCTGGCCAGCGCCTCCATCGGCCGCCCGTGCAGGTCGCGAATGTAGGCGGGCCCGGCAAAGGGCATGTACATCGACCAGACGAACACCGCGCCAAGGCTTTCCTCCAGCGCCTGATAGAAGCCGGGATCGTGCCACACGCCCGCGCCGATCCACATCAGGCGGATCCGTTCGTTGGACGATGCCCCGAGGCCCTGCCCGATCCGCTCCATCACCTCGTCGCGGAAGCGGCGCGCGTGCGCCACTGCCCATTCCGATCCCCGGTGCCATTGCGGGATCATCGTATTGGGCATCTGCTCGGCAATCGAGACCGGACACGGGCGCGCCTGGCCGATCGCCTGCGCCGCTTCCCAGATGTAGCCTTCCTGCACGTTGATCTGCTCCATCAGATGATGGAACTTTTCCTCGTCGAACGTGCGGCCGGTGCGCTTTTCCAGCAGCGCGATCAGTTCTTCCATCTCGCGCACCATCTGCGCGATGCGGTCCGGCTGATAGACGTGCTCCCACTCGGTCCGGGCCTTGGCGTACCAGCGCGGGTCCTTCTCCACCCAGGCCGGCGCTTCCATGGGGAAAAACTCGCTGTCCAGCGCCTGCGCCCATTGGCCGAACACATGCTGGATGCAGTCGCAGGTCAGACGCGCCACGAGCACGGTCGGTTTTGGCAAGCCGCCCCAAGGGGCCGTCTCCGGATCGTTGGCCAGCGTGCAGGCCAGCCCAAGAGAACAGTACTTGCAGCTGTTCGCGGGATAACCGGCTTCGACCAGCGCATCGAAATAGCGGGCGGAGAGCTGCTTTGCCGAAATGTAGGCCGACCACCATTGGTTGGTGATGATCGGTATGTCCATCGCGTGAAATATCTCATGCGGCGTATCCGCCTGGACGATCGCGAACGGCTCCTGTTCGTCCACGACGCGGCGGCGCAATTCCTGACCGAACGCCTTCTGGTAGGCGGTCGCATCGCGCGTGCAGGCCAGCACGTTGTGGCTGCGCTGGTTGACAGAAGCGCTCACTGGAAAACTCCCTGGTCACCGAGGCGGGCAATCGCATCCGCCGAAAGGCCGCAGATGTCTGCTGCAACCGCCTCGCTGTGTTCGCCCATTGACGGCGCGGGAAAGGCCGCGAACCGATCTCGCGAAAAGCGTAGCGGCGTGTTCATGTGACCGAACGGCCCAAGCACCGCGTGTTCGAGCATGACGAGCGCATCGCGGCCAGCGATCTGCGGATCGTGCTCCAGAAGGTCCTCACAATCCTGCAAGGCCCCCGCGGCAATCCCGGCAGCCTGCAATTGCTCGGCAATCGCCTTGTCCATGCGCTGCGCCGTCCAGCCGGCCACATCCGGACCGGTAATCGCGAGCAGCCGGTCCCGCTCCTCCTGGGAGAAGAGGGTGATGGCCACCCAGCGGTCCTCCCCGGCAGCAGGAAAAACGTCCTGGAAGAACACCGCGGGATCTGCGTTGCCGAGCCGCTGCGGCCGCTCCCCGCGCCGTGCCGCAACGATGAAGTCGCGCATCTGCTGGACGCAGATCTCGTACATGCTTGCATCGATGTGGCAGCCGTGTCCGGTTTCACGCCGGTGCTGCAGGGCCGCGGCGACGTTGGCCGCCATGACGAAGGGCACGATCACGTCGCCGTAAGGGATTGCGCCGGGAATGACCGGCGGGCCATCCGGGTTGCCGGTCAGAAACGTCCGTCCCGACAACGCACCTCCGGTTCCGTCGACTCCCCATTCCTGCGCCAGCGGGCCGGTTTGCCCATAGACGCTGCCGGAAACCATGACGATGCCGGGATTGCGCGCGGCGAGGCTGTCATAGCCGAGACCCAGCCGCGCCATCGTGCCCGGGGAGAAGTTCTCCACCACCACGTCGGCCCACTCCATCAGGGGAACGAGCACCTCCCGCGAGGCAGGTTCCTTCAGATTCAGCGTCAGGCTGCGCTTGGAGGTATTGAGATGCGCAAACCACGGCTTGTCGTCCAGGCTCTTCGCGCTGGAGGCGGAGACCTGCACGTCCAGCCGGGCGAGGTCGGGCCGGTTGCGGCTCTCGATCTTCACGATCTCCGCGCCCAGATCACCCAGCGTCTTGGTGGTGATCGACCCGACTAGCGCCCAGGCGAAATCGAGCACCTTCACGCCGGAAAGAGGACCGGGCCGCGTGCCCGCCTGCACTGCCGGTGCATCCATCCCTGCGCCCTCCCGGATAGCGCTGAAGCGTTCCGGCAAGCCGGACGGCGTGTCGAAGAAGCCGCGTTCCCGCAGGTGATCGTCCTCAAGCACGTCGGCGGGTTCGTTCACCACGCAGGCGTTGACGCCGCGGCGGCGGCCTTCGGTCGCGATCTCGTGCTTGGTGCGGGACGCGAAGAAGCGGGCCATCGCCGCTTCCCATTCGGCGCGAGTGTCCTGCGGAAGAGTCGAGCGGTTGTAAGCCAGCCAGTCGACATCGCGCATGGGGTTGGCAAAGCCCGTCTCGTCCATCCAATCGGACAGCGCCTTGTTGGCAGGCGCCCCGAGCCGGCCCGTCATCAGCGCATGGAAGCACCAGCCGTCGGCGAGCTGCCAGATCACCCGGACTTGCGCTTTGCCGTATGCGATACAGCCGCCGGCCCGGCCCAGCTTGCGCTTGTCGAACTGCCAGACCAGCACGCCGTTCACGTTGCGGCTCATTGCCACTTGCTGGATCGAGACATCGACATGCTGCCCGTTCCCATGCGTCCCGCGCGCAAAGTGGGCCGCCATCGCGCCTGCGGCCGCCACCATGTCGGCGTGGAAGGTGCAGGCGTCCCCCGCTTCCTTGACCGGTTTTCTGCCGGGTTCACCCGTCAGCCGCAGGGCACCGCCCATGGCGGACGCGACCAGTTCTCCGCCCCGCCAGTCTGAGCGCGGGCCGCCCGATCCGAACGGCGTCACCGAGACGTGGATTGCCTGCTTGCCGATCGGCTCATCCCGCGTGGCTTCAAGCCCAAGGTCGTCGATCACGAAGGAAGCCCCGTCAACAGGCCCGCCCACCTCCGCGCCCAGGGACTGGAGGAAACGCGCCAGGGGGCGATCCGCCATTCCGCCAAGCGTTGCCACGCGATGGCCCTTCAGAGGGTTCATGCCGTCACTCCTGCAAGAAATTCCCGGATTTCATCGAACACGCCGTCGCGGCCGCGCCAGTCCCGCCGGGTCAGGACGAGCGACGGCACGCCCGAATGCTGGAGCATCTGCCGCTCGGCAGGCAGTTGCCAGGTCTGGGCCTCATCCTCCTCGATCCGCCACAGGACTACGGCAGCGGCGCGGTTCTTCTCGATCGCACGTGCAAGAGCGGCAGCCGGATCGGCAAAGCTCCGCGGCCCACCTTTTCGGGCATGAAGCTGGCGTCCGACTGCTGCCGCCGGATCGCCGGAATTCTCCTCCACTGCTTGGCCAAGGTCGGCCCAGTCTTCGGCGAGAGTGCGCCCGACCGGAGCGAAGCCCGCAGCGCGGATGGCCGCGTGCATCCGCTCATCCGGAGGCGCGGTGCCAGAGAGCAGGCATACGGCGCTGGAGGGGACCGGAGGCGGCAAGGACCGGAGGCGGTTCGTCTCGACGATCGATCGTTCGAGGGCATCGGGCGTGACCGCCAGGGCGGTCATCAACTCACGGACTTTTGCAATCGTCCGTTCGAGGCTCGACGGCCGGTCAATTTTGGCGACATCGAGGATCATCGGACGCGGCCCGCCAAGCAGACCCTGCCGCTGCAGCTCGCAAAGGTAGTAGTAGACCCTCTGTGATGTATCGTCGGCGCGGCTGAAGAGGACATGCTCCAAGCCGTCGTATTCTCCCTTGGCCCAGGCTTCGACCGCGGGCGGCGCCCAAGGGGCGAACTTGGACTCCAGCCAGCGCGCGGCAGTCGGGGCGTCCCGGTCGGGATCATAGGGCAACGGGCCTGCATAGCGTCCGGAGGCGCGCAGGAGATCGTGCGGGAGATTGGGGCCGGCGATTGCGATCACGGGTCAGGTTCCAAGCACTTGCGGCAGCCACAGGATCATGGCCGGGAAAAGGATGAGCAGCAGGAGGTGCACGAAATCGGTCGCGAGGAACGGCAGAACCCCCTTGAAGATGCGGCCGATGGAAACGTCCTTCGCGACGCCTTGAATGATGTAGAGGTTCATCCCCAGCGGCGGGTGCACGAACCCGATCTCCATGGCCCGGGTGATGAAGATGCCGAACCAGATCGCGCTCAGCCCGGTCGCCTCCACGATCGGCAGAAGGATCGGGGTGGTAAGCAGCATCAGGGCCAGCCCGTCGAGCACCGACCCGAGCACCAGCAGCAACAGCGCGATCAGCACCAGCGTGCCGAAGCGGCCCAGCCCCAGCCCTTCGACCAGGTCCCCGGCTGCGCTCGCCAACCCGGTGACGCCGACGAACACGGAAAAGATCAGGGCTCCGATGATGATGAGGAAGATCAGCCCGCTTGTCCGCAGCGTCTCCCCGAAGGCATGGAACAGGTTTTCCCGGGTCAGCTTCCCGCGCACCACGGCGATGAGCAAGGCACCCGCCGCCCCCATTGCCGCGGCTTCGGCCGGGCTGATCCAGCCAAGCGCGATGCCGCCGATCACCAGCACGATCAGGAGCGTGATCTCCCAGATGCGGCCGAGCGCCCGCCACCGCTCCCGCCATGGGGCGCGTTCTCCCGCCGGCGCCAGTTCCGGGCGCCAGCGAACGACGAGAAAAACCGCGAGTGCATAGAACAGCGCCTGGGTGATGCCGGGAATGATCGCGGCGGTGAACAGCGATCCGATGGACGTTTCGGCGATGATCCCGAACACGATCAGCGCACCCGAGGGCGGGATCATTTGCCCCAGCGTTCCTCCGGCTGCGATCGTGCCGGTAGCCAGGGCATCGTCGTAGCCGCGCCGCCGCATTTCGGGAAAGGCCACCAGGCCGACCGTCGCGGTCGTCGCCAAACTCGATCCGTTGATCGCGCCGAACCCTCCGCAACCGGCGATCGACGCGTAGGCCAACCCGCCGCGGCGATGCCCGACGAGCTTTGCCGCGGCATCGAACAGGTCACGGCTGGCATCCACTGAAAAGAAGATGTGCGCCATGAACAGGAACAGCGGAAGGGTTCCAAGCTCATACCGTGTCAGAGTGTCGATTACGACGACGCCCGCCTTGATCAGCGCCGCCTCAAGTCCAAGGATCAACGTCAGGCCGCCCAGCCCGACCATCCCCAGGACCGCGCCGATTCTCCCGCCCAGCAGGAGCAGTACCAGGAGGATCAGAACGCCAATCAGGCCGGTTCCGGCGGTGTCCATCATGTCGAGCGTCCCCGCACGATGCGGAACATCAGCAGGAGGCAGATCGCCAGCAAGCAGACATTGGCGAACAAGCGCAGCAAGCGCCACGAGAGGCCGAGCAGTTCGCTTTGCTCGTGCGCATCCCACAGATCGATGGAAAGCCAAACGGAACCGGCAAACAGGGCCACAAAGAAGATCAAGCTCAGCACGTTGGAAAGCCGATCGGCGAGCGCGCGCCAGTTCGCCGGCAAGCGGTCGACCACCAGGCGAACCCGCGCATGGGATTGCTCGGTCGTGGCGATGACCAGTCCGAGTGCTCCCGAGACCAGCACGGCAGCCTGCATCAGTTCGATCGAACCTGTCAGCGGCAGGCCGATGTTGCGCCCGATGACCGCCAGCGTGTCGATTGCGGTGGCGGCAAGCAGCGCCACACCTCCCATCAGGATCGCACCATTCCTCAACGGCTTCATACCGCTTCCCTCACCAAACCGTCATTGCCGATGCGGATAGGCGGCATGCCGGCGGCTACCGTGATCCGCTCCACGTAGTCGGCGATTTCCCGAACCCTTGCGCCGTGGGCCAGCACCGGCCGCCCGGGAGGCTCGACATCCACGGGCACTATCCTGACCACCAGCAATCCTCCGCTCTCGACCTGAAGTATCCCGATGAAGGCATTCACCGCCTCGGGATGAAAAGGCGCCATCGTGTATCGGGGATCGGGTTCGAACCCGAACATCTGCCGCCGTTTCTGCGCCCATTCGCGGCGCTGGGGGTGGTCCTGTCCGGGCGAAAGGGCGCTGGTGACGACGCAGCCGTTGCCGAGCCCGTGGAAAATCGGCTTTCCGGCCCGAAACTCTATCCCGCGCACGATATGCGCATGGTGGGAAAGTACGGCATCTGCGCCCATGTCGATCGCCGCGTGGGCAATCGGCCGTTCGTACGGCGCCAGCTTCGCGGGAGTGTGCACGATCCCCTTGTGCAGGGAGACCAGTACAAGGTCGGCTTGCGCGCGCGCCTTCGCGATGTCGCTCTCCAGCATTTCGAACGCGGCCGGATGCACGCTCCGAAAGTCAGCTTGCGGCGAGACCGGAGATCCGTCCGCCGTGATGAGGGGGAGAAACGCGCAGCCCGGCCTACCCTCCCCAGCCCAGGCAAATCCGGGGCCTACGCAATTGTAGCTGAGCAAGGCGACACTCACCCCGCCGACATTTGCGACGGCCGGGGTTCGCGCGCCTTCCAGGTCAGGGCCGCAACCGGCTTGGGCAATTCCGCTGCGCTGCAGGCCGCCCAGGGTATCCAGTATGCCTTGCGGGCCGCAATCGGCGATGTGGTTGCCCGCCGTGCTGACCATCCCGATGCCGGCGCGCGCAATCGCCTCCAGGTTTTCCGGCGGTGCACCGGGAGCCGGTACATCGCCTGCCGCTTCGTGGGAGCAGGACGTATGTGGAACCTCCAGATGACCGATAGCCAGATCGCAGGCCAGTAGCCCCGGGGCTATGCCCGCCAACCAGTAATCGGCATCCGGTTCATCCAGAACCAGATCGCCCACAACGGCGATGCTGATCGTATCCTTGTCCATGCGCCCCCCCTCAATCCGCGATCAGAAGCGAACGCGCGCTCCGACCGCGAACTGACGCCCGATCGGATTGGCCGCCGTCGCATCGTAGCCACCGCTGCCGTTGCCGCTGGGGGCGAGGTTTACATAAGGCGGGTCAAGATCGAACAGGTTGCGCACTTCCCCGATCAGCTCCAGCCCGCGGGTGAAGGAATTGCCGAAGCTTTCGCCCACGCGCCATGTCAGCGTCAGATCGACCGGGGTGAAGGAGTCCACGTCCTCCGAAGGCGTCACGAGGTTATTGGTGTACCCGCCGACGTGGGTCGCCAGCACGCGCGCGGTGAGGGGTCCATGATCCCACGTCGCCGTGGCGCGGGCCTTGAACCGCAAGGGCTGGAATATGATGTTCAACTGATCCACCAGGGGCGCCGCCGGAGCCACCGCCACCTTGTAGTCGGTGAGATACGTCCCTGACGCGCTGAGCGACAGTGCGTCGTCCGGCCCCAGATCCATGAAGTAGGTGACGTTGAAGTCGATCCCCCGGGTGATTGACTTGCCGAGATTCAGGGAGCGGCCGTCGACGAACAGGGTGACGTTGTCCACGCTCCCCCCTGGCAATGCGCCCAGGACCCTTGTCCCCTCCGCGATCAGCTGCGCCACGCGGTCACGTGCCGCCGCGCCGCGCAGGATCACGCCCGTCCCGGCATACTGCTCCTCCTGGCCTAGAATGGAGAGGTTGGAGAGATTGCCGGTAATCTGATTGTCATAGGCAACATCGAAATACGTCACTGACATCCGGAGGTTGTCGATCGGCTCCACGTCGGCGCCGACCGACCAGGTTGTCGCCGTTTCCGGCCCCAGATCGTTGTTCGGCCCGGAGCCGAACGTGATGCCGATGATCGGCTCCCCACCAGCGGGGTTCTGGTAGTTCTGCACGAAGAGATTCGAGCTGTTGCCGTAAATCTCCGGAATGGTGGGCGCGCGGAAGGAAGTACCGTAGCTGGCGCGCAGCTTCACTCCGTACACAGGCGTCCAGTCGAGGCCGAACTGCGGGTTCGTCGTATCACCGGCATCGCTGTAGCTGTCATGGCGCACGGCGGCGGTCAGCTCCAGCTCCTGGAAACCGGCGGTGGCATTGCCCGGTCCGAAGATCGGCAGCAGGAGCTCGGCGTACACAGAGTCCACGGTGCGATCGAAGGAGCGGAAGGTGGTCGGCGTATCGGGCGCACCGCGCGCGGCGCCCAGGTCCACCTCGAACTCCTGCCGTTCATAGCCCGTGGCCATCCGGACCTCCCCGCCAGGCAGGGTGAACAGCGGGCCACTCGCACCGGCTTCGTAGAACGTCAGCTGACCGTCGGTGGGAGCCAGGAATATCTGGTCGAAAATGCCGTCGATCACATCCTGCGACGTGCGCCCGAGCCCGTAGGGATCGAACGCGGTCGCTGGATCGCTGCTGGCCAGCGCGGCGTTGAGGGCGGGGTTGTCCACGCCGTCGTACGAACCGGAGAAGTCGTGCGTTTCGCCGTAGGCCGCCAGCGCTTCGAGTTCCCAGCGGTAAGGCAGCTGAACGCGTACGCCCGGCGACACCTGCCAGCTTTCGGCATATCCGCTCGTCCCGGTCAACGGGATCTCGTTCACGAAGCTGTAGTCGATCTGGTACCGCGTACCGGTGAAACCGTCGGGGCGAACGAAGAAGGCATTCGTTTCAGGGACTGTCAGACGAGTGGACGGTTGAGCGCTCAACCGTTCGAACTTGCGCTTGGAATAGAAGCCGTCGACGAAGAATTCGGCCCAGTCGGTGAGCTCATAGGTTCCCGTCGCGTTGAACGAATTGTACTCTTGCTGAGGGAAGAGATCCTGCCCGATCAGGTTGTTGCACAGATTGGCCGTTCCCGCAGTAATCGCGTCCGCATTGGCCTGTGTATACTCGCTCGGAAGGGCGTAATTCACGCCGCCAATTACCAGCGTACCCGGCGCACAGCGGGTGGTTCGGTAATCGTCGCCACCGAAGGGGCGCTGGTCGGCGACGAAGAAGTCACGATCGTCGCCGCTCAGGTTGGAGCGCTCCACATGTTCGAAGGCAGCCATGACTTGTCCGCGGGCGAAGGTCTTGCCGACAGCAGCGCCGGCCGACCACTCGTCGAACACGCCGTCCTCCGCAAAGCCGTACCGCGCGAAAGCCTCGACACCGTCGAGATTCCGCCGGGGGATCAGGTTCACCACGCCGGCGACCGCGTCCGATCCGTAGATCGCCGAAGCGCCGTTGGCGACAATTTCAACGCGCTGGACGCCAAGCGTGGGAAGAACGGAAGGATCGGTCGAGCGGCTGTTGTTTACCACGCGATGTCCGTCGATCAGCACGAGCGTGGCGTAAGGGCCGATGCCGCGTAAGTTGACGCTGTTGCCGTAGGTGATGTTGCCCGAACCGCCCGCTTGTCCGCGCGAGTTTTCCGATACGCCGAGGTCGAACACTTGCGGCAGTTCCCGGATCACCCGGTCGATCGTGACCGCACCGGACGCCGTGATCTCTTCCCGCCCCAGCACCGTCGCCGTCGCGCCTACCGGGGCGCCTGTGCTGACGCGGCTGCCCGTGACGATGATGGCGCGCTCTTCGTCGACATTTCCGGCAACGGAAGCATCTTGAGCTACAGCGAATTCCGGAAGCCAGAGCGCAGCCAGGGCAGTACCGCCCAGTAGCGCCCGACTCCTCAGCAACCGACCAGTCCGAGGCATGTTCGTCTCCCATCTACCCGGCGTTCTTCGAGGCCGGTGCCCGCAACAACTCTCCCAAGTCTGGAAACACGGCAACTGAAAACTGGATAACGAAATTGTTGACGATATTGTTCGGCACTTTAGAAGGGGATCCACCATGACGCCTCCTCTCTCCTCGCTGCCCACGAAGGGACCGACCGGCACCGAAATTGCGGAGTGGATACGCGCGCAGATCCGGGCCAACCGGCTGGTGCCCGGTCAGCGGCTGGTGGAAGTCGACATCATCCGCAAGACCGGTGGCAGTCGGTTCAAGGTGCGCGAAGCCTTCCACCGGCTCGCCGCCGAAGGGCTCATCGATCTTGAGGAATTCCGCGGGGCGTCCGTCCGGGAAGCGTCGATGGATGAGGTTCGCCAGTTCTACCGGGCGCGTGCGGCGCTTGAGGGGCTTTGCGCCGGCGACTTCGCCCGAAAGGCCTCGAAGCACGAAAAGGAACGGTTGGAGAGTCTCGCTTTGCGGATGGAGGAGTGTGTCGAGAACGGCACGCCTGAACTGTTCGGATCGCTGAACGCTGAGTGGCACACGCTGATCATGCAAGGTGGCGGCAATTCCGTCGTCGAAATGCTTGTCAAACGACTCTACACGCCGGTTCACCACCTGCTTTTTGAGACGTTCTACCGAAGCGACCGCTTGCGAGAAGCGATCGAGGACCACTCCAGAATTCTGGAGGCGGTTCTGAACGGCGATCCTGAGGCAGCAGAAAAGGCGATGCGCGCCCATATCGAAAACGGGCACACCTTTCTTGCCGAACTCGACCGGGCCGTGCACCACGCTTGAACCCGGGTTCACGGATCCAGTCGGGTCACCAAGGCGGAAAGGAACCGTGCGGTCCTGCCCCGCCGATACGGCGCGCCGTTCGGCCCGACGAGGTGAAAGCCGGCGCCTCCCACCCCCGCGCTTGCCACAGGCGAGGCATCCGCCAGAAGCGTAAGGGTCGACCCGCCCCCTTCGCGACCTGGCCGGTCGCTGACTACCCGCCACCTGCTTCCAAGGACGCTGACTTGGCTGACAGGCGGCGGGTGCGGAGAGGGCCTTGCTGTGCTCAGAACCGAACGGTGGCGCGCAGTCCGTATTCGCGCGGAGCACCATAGAATTCGTTGTTGCCGGATTGGCCGCTGACAAATTCCTCGTCCGTCAGGTTCGTCCCGTAAGCCTCCACGGTCCAGTTGCCGGTCTGCAGCGCCAGTTGTGCCGAGAGAAGGCCGCGCCCTTCGAGATAGTCGAGAGCCGGATCGTAGAAGAGGTTCGTCCAACGCGGCCCGACATAGCCCCAGTTCAGGCGAGGCGTTAGGGATGCGCCGCCTGCAAGCAGAAACTCATAATAGACGCCGAGATTGTAGCTCCACTCGGGCGAGAACAGGTTCGGTCCGCCGCCTGCCTCCTGCAGAAACGGGCCATAGTCGAAGCACGTCGGCGGATTGGAAGGGGCACCTGCCGGACACTGCGGCCCGAACTGGTTGAGCGGCGGCAGCAGGCGCCGATTGACGATCTCGACCGAGTCCAGGCTCGAGTCCACATAGGCTACGCCGGCATCGAAGCCGAACCCTCCGAACTGCGCCTGCAGCTGCGCCTCGATGCCCTTGATCGTGGCGTTGGCGATGTTCGTCACACCCGTCTGGCCGGTCGCAAGATCGGTCGCGTCGAACTGGAAATCGCTGTAATCCATGTAGAATGCGGCGATTTGCGTGCGCACCCGGTTGTCGAGAAAGGCCGACTTCCAACCCAGTTCGTAGTTCCACACGGACTCGGGTCCGAATTCAGAAGTCGCCGAGTTGGCGCCACCGGGCTTGTAGCCGCGAGCAACGAAGGCATAGACGAGACTGTCCGCATCTGGCGTCCAGTTGAGCGCCAGCTTGCCCGTGACCAGCCCATCATCGTGAGTGCCGGCAAGATCGGCGACCACCAGCCCGTTCGGCGGAAAAACAGGTATCCCGCGCCCAATGCTGACCGATCCTCCGCCTTCCGCCTCGAAGCCGGAATAGCGCAGGCCAAGCTGAACCTCGAAAGCCGGATCGATCTCGTACGTGGTATGCGCGAACACGCCCCACGTCGTTTTCTTCTGCGAGATGATGATGTCGGTCGGGTCCGGAGCGAAGGGCCCGCCGTTACGGTTCTCGATATCGACGTTGATCATGTTGCGTTGGAAGTAGGCGCCGAGAATCCAGTCGAAGGCATTCTCTGCCGGGGAGATAACGTTGAATTCCTGGCTGTATTGCCGTTCGCCGGCGTACTGGTCCTGGGTCTGGTTTGCGCTGATCCCGGGAGCCGGCGGAGTGATGGCAGCGTCGCTGTCGTAGAGATTGTTGATCCGCTTGAACGTGTATCCGCTCTGCGAACGCAGTACCATGCCGTCGTCCAGTTCATAGCGCAGTTCCAGGCTGGACAGAAAGCCACGCTCGTAGTTGCGGGTCGGGGCGTTGTACGTAAGCTCGCGAATATCGTCGGTGCGGTTGTTGTCGAATGCCGTCCCCTGGATTGGCCGATAGGCATAGCCGCCGGTGTTCCTGTCGATCCATTCGACCTTGCCGAGCGCCGTGAAGGCGCCGGGTTCCCACAGCACGCCGAAGCGGCCGGCATATTCCTCCAGGCTCCCTGGTTCATTGTCGAACGGGCCGAGATCTTCGTAGTAGCTGTCGCGATCCCGGAAGTTTCCGGCAGCCCGAACAGCCAACGTGTTCGTCAGCGGGAAGTTGATCGCGCCTTGCGCCGTGACTTCGTTGTAACTTCCGTAGCTTGCCTGGGCGTAGCCCTTGACCCGGTCTGTCGAGGGACTCTCGGTGTTGATGAAGACCGCGCCGCCTGTTGCGTTTGATCCGACAAGCGTCCCCTGCGGGCCGCGCAACACCTCGACGCTGCGTATGTCGTAGAAGCTGGAGGTGGTCAGGACAGGCGGCTGGAATACACCATCGATATATACCGCCACGCCATTGGCGACAGCCGGCGAACCGCTGGCGATGCCGATACCCCGGATGTTGACCGACTGAGTGAGGCCCGCATCGGTCACCGACAGCGACGGCGCCACGAACTGGAGGCCTTCAATCCGCTCGACGCCCTTGTTCTGGAGAGCTTCACCGGACAGCGCCGTCGCGGCAATTGGAACGTCCTGCAAATCCTCCTCGCGTCGCAGTGCGGTGACGACGATCTCGGACAGCGCCCCCCCGGACGCGACACTGGTCGTGCTTGTTGGGCTTGTTTCCGGAACGCCCTGAGCCTGAGCTGCGGCCGATCCAGTCGCCACAGCGATGCCAGCCGCCGACGTAACCATCCATGCCCTCATCCGACTCTCCCCTCTGTTGTTATTGTTTGTTGACATCGTTGTCGTGCCAACAGGCAAGAGGCTCAAGACCAGCAAGGAAGTCAACCGGTTTCGCGAAGGAGCGGTGCGAGTTCTCGACCCCCCCGTTCGGCGGCAGGTCGCTATCCGGCGCAGTCACTCTGGCAGAACCTGCCGACCGCATCGCTGACCACTTCACTGCTCTCCAAGTAGGGCGGAAGCGAACCTGCGAATAACCTTATCCGGGTCGATTCCGGATACCCAGGATCGCGTTCAGCCCTTGCTATAATGAAGGGTCGGAGCAGCGGAGAAAACACCTTAACTATGGTTTCGATACTCACCAACGTGGCCGCGCAACAAGCGCTGCAGATCCTGACAGCGAGCGAGAAGTCATCCGCTGGGACGCGCGCACGCATCGCCACCGGACTCGCTGTTGCCAGTACCCGGGACGACAGTGCGGTGTTCATCCAAGCGCAGACCTTGCGGGGGGATCAACTCAGCTGGAATGCCGTGGGCACCGGACTGGCGCGTTGGCAATCGATCACGGATGTCGGAATTTCCGGAGCCGAAGCGGTCAGCGACCTGATCATCGAGTTGAAGCAGAAGGCGTTTGGCTATGCCGATGCTTCCGACACCCAATTCCGCTCGGCTATCCGCGCCGACATGGAAGCCCTGATCGATCAGATCGACCGCGTGGTCGACAGTTCCGAGTTCGGGGGTGTCAACCTGCTGAAGGGCGTTCCCCAGCCTGCGACCCGGTCCCACTATTCCTACAAGCTCCCCGGCTCCACCGTGAACCCATCGGGCTTCGCCAGCGTCAAGATGGCCGCCATGCCGCCGGGCTCGTCCTACTCGGTGGCGCAGTCGCATTTCCACCAGCTTCCCGCTTCGCCGCTTACGCCCGACAGTTTCGATGCAGCACGCAGCCAGATGATTGGTTCGAACAGCAAGACAATCAGCGTCGATGCCGGGACGACGGCGGGGCGGGTGAATCTGCTGGTCAACCACTTCGGGTCCCCGGACACTGTCGAGATCTGGCAGGCTGGCGTCCGCGTGGCCGCCTCCGGGCGGGCCTACGCGGCCGACGGCGAACCCGTCCAGGCCCCGATCGCCGCGACCGCGCCCGCAGTGGTGAGCTTCGACTACGATCCGGCTAAGGGCCAGCAGATCGAGGTGCGATTGAATTCCGGCTCTTCGGGCACCAACCTCTGGTCTGTCGCCGCAGACAGCTTCCAGTTGCAAGATCCTGCGGAGCCGGTGCCTGCCCCTTTTCCGGTCTGGAACGACGTCTGGGGATGGAGCAGCACTGCGATATTCGATCCGCCCGTGGCCAGCGCCAATCCGGAAGAAGTCGCGCAGGCACTCGACGATCCACTCGACGAGCGGGCGTTGCCGATCGGCGTGAGCGCCGAGTACACGATCAATGGCGGGCCGGAGGCGGGGCGTGTGGATCTTGTCTTCGACGCCTTCGACCTGCCGGATACGATGGAAGTCTGGCAGGACGGCGTGCGTATTGCAGCCTCTGGCCGGTCGTACCAATCTGGCGGCGCGCCTGTTGACGACGCCCTGGCAGTGACAGGGGTGCAGCGCATCAGCTTCGACTATGATCCGGACGCAGGCCCCGTAACGTTTCGCTTCAACGATGGGGAGGCGGATCCGAACAGCGCCTGGCTGGTGGGGGCAATTTCCTTCCGCAAGGATGCCGGCGATCCATTGCCGGTGCCCGAGTCCGGGATCGGCGGACAGCAGTATCCCGCATTTGGGCCAAGGCGCTATGATATCAACACCATGCCGGGCAAAACCGGCCAACGCATCTCGACGCATGACCTGAGCTCCGAAGCATTGCGGCTCGACGCCAACAGTATACCCTGGGGCAACCCGCAAGACCTGCTGGATGTGGTTGAGCGTGCGGAGAAGACCGTCCTGGACGCTACCGCCTATTTCGGACGTCACCACCGGATGCTGGCACAGCGCGTAAAGGGAGTAATGCTGCGCAACGACGTCCAGGCGGAGGCGCTCGGAGCCCTCGTCGACGCCGATCTTGGAAAGGAGCATGCGCGGCTCAAGGCCCAGGAAGTGGGTCAGCAACTTGCAATGCAGGCGCTCGCGATCGCAAACAGCGCGCCCGAGGTGGTGCTTACGTTGTTCCGATCGTAGCGGTCGGTGCCCCAGCGGAGCGACGAAGGATAGTGCCCGAACGATGGCCCTGCCCCACCCGGCTCGACCCCGGGTCCTTATCTGGCGCAGTTCTCCTGACAATGCCCAACGGCGGCGTATAATCCGACGATCGAGGAGGCGAGTGCCGCTTCGCTGTCGATCAACGCCTGACGACTGGCGATCAGCTGGCGCTGCGCGTCGAGTACGTCGAACAGGGATGCAAGCCCTTCCCTGTAGAGAGCGTTCGACTGGTTGAAGGCCGTTTCGCTTTCCTCGATGGCTTGAGCCAGTTCACGGGTGCGATCCGAGTAGGCCTCTATCGCCACGAGCGCGTTCTCGACCTCGGCCAGGACTACGAGCGAAGCCTGCCGGTAATCCGCAAAACGCGCCTCCGCTTCCGCGCTGGCGGCCGCGATCTCCGCCCGGCGGCGCCCCCCATCGAACAAGGGTAGGTTGAGCGAGGCACCGAGTGTCAGCAGGAAATCGGAAAGGACGCCGCCGAGCGATCCGGCACCGAGCGCAATCTCGCCCGGAATGACGAGGGACGGCAGCAGGTCGGCCCGTTCCGCTCCGATCTGCGCTGCCGCTTCCACCAGCCGCGCTTCGGCGACAAGGAGATCGGGGCGGCGGCGAAGGAGATCGGCGGGTACGCCGCGCGGCGGCCCTCCGACAAAGCGCGGTATGCCTCCGCCTTCTTCCACGACCGGGGGCAAGGAGCCGGGGAAACTCCCGATCAGCACCGCAAGCGCATTGGCCGCTTCGGCGCGCTGCAATTCCAGCAATCCACGCTGTGCCCGCGTTTGCGCGAGATCGGCGGCGGCACGGCGGACGTCCAGATTGGCCGAGAGTCCAGCCTCGTTTCGCAACTCGACGATCCGCAGCGTCTGCTGCTGCAGTTCCGTCGATTGATCGAGCAAGGCGAGCCGTTCCCCCGTTCGCCGCCATTCAATATATCGCTGCGAAACGTCCGCGGCGACCAGCCGGCGAACATCGGCGACGAGATACTCGGCTGCGGCTGCGGACGCGGCGGCGGCCTCGATTTCAGCCGACAACCGGCCGGAAAGGTCCGGATCGAAGATTACTCCCACGCCGGGCGACACAGCATCGCGCAGCCCGGAAGCGCTGAGGTCCGCACCCGCTGACACTCCGGCATCGACCGACGGGAGACGATCCCCACGTTCCGCCCTCAGCAGCGCGCGGGCTGCCTCAAGCCGCGCGGCCGTGGCCGCGATGTCGAGGTTCTCCGCTTGCGCTGCCGATATCAGCGCGTTCAGCGCCGGATCGTCGAAGCCGGTCCACCACGCCTCTCCCGTCCCGGAAGGTGGCCGGTAGTCTGCACCGTAGTCGGGCGGCATGGCCACGTCCGCCCGGCCGGGAGCCTGGACTACCGGACTGGCGCAGGCCGCGACCGCGAGGCAAGCGGGGAGAAGGAGCAAGCGGAAGATCATGTGGCCGCCGAAAGCGCCTCGTCCTTGTCGACTTGCGCAATCTCCTCCCGCAGGCGTGAGAAGTCCTGGCTGCCCGACTTCCCGAACCGCGCAATCCCAAGATAGATCACCGGGGTCAGGAACAGGGTAAAAACGGCCGCGATGCCCAATCCCCCGAAGATTACCCAGCCGATCGACTGGCGGGCTTCGGCCCCTGCCCCGCTCGCCAGGATCAGCGGCAGCGCGCCGATCACCGTCGAGATCAGCGTCATCGCGATCGGCCGCAGGCGAATGGTGGCTGCTTCCTCCACGGCTTCACGCAAATCGCGCCCTTCGTGGCGCAGCTGGTCGGCGAACTCGACGATCAGAATGCCGTTCTTGGCCATCAGGCCGATCAGCATGACCAGACCGATCTGGGAATAGATGTTGAGCGAAGTTCCCGACAGAAACAGGGCGAGTATTGCCGCCGCGACGGCGAACGGCACGGTCAGCATCACGACCAAGGCACTGGTCAGGCTTTCGAACTGCGCCACCAGCACCAGGAACACGATGACGAGCGCGAAGAGATAGGTCAGGAGCAGGTCGTTCGATGTCTCCTCGAGCGACTCCGCCTCACCCTGAAGCAGCATGTCGATATCGTCCGCGACCGCTCCATCGGCAAGCCGCCGGATCTCGTCCACCGCATCCTGGAGCGAGGTACCGGACGCTATGTTCGCCTCCAGTTCGATGGCCCGGCGCTGCTCCGTGCGGTCAAGTTCAGCCGCGATCCCCTGCTCGGAAATCCGGGTGACGCTGGACAGGGGGATAAGGGCCCCGCCCGTTCCGCGGACAGAGAGGTTGCGCAAGTCTTCCGGATTGTTGATCGCGGCGGCTTCCGCGGTGAGGAAGATCGGGACCGCCTGATCCCCGACGTTGAGATCGACGATCTCGTCGCCCCCCACCATTGCGCGCAGCGTCAGCGCAAGGTCATCGAGCTCGACCCCGAGATCGGCGGCACTGCGGCGGTCGATCCGGACCGAAAGCTGCGGCTGGGTCGGCTGGTAGGATATGTCCGGGTTTGACAGAATGTCCGACTGGGTGTCGACCGCCTCGGCAAGGGCCTGGGCGGAAAGGTAGATTTCAGAATACTCCGCCCCGGTAAGGGCAACCTCGATCGTGTCGCCGCCGCTGCCCCCGAAGCTCAGCGTGCCCCGCCCGCTGGCGTTCACGCGCGAACCGGGGATGCGCTGCAACGGGGTGTGCAGGGCTTCGACCACTTCGGTTTGACTGCGGTCGCGTTCGTCCCACGGGGCGAGATCGGCCGTCAGCTGAATGCGGTTTGGGTCGTAGCGGCCAACGATGGAAAGCACCGAAGCGATTTCCCCGCTCTGCACCAGGGGGCGGATGACCCGTTCGACCTCATCCAGTTCGCGGTCCATGAAATCGAGCCCCACACCATCAGGGCCGCTCGCACTGATCTCCACGGTCCCGCGGTCCTCATCGGGAACCAGTTCATTCTCGAGCGACCCGTAGAGCAGGGCCGAGGCCAAGGCCGCCGCCAGCGAAACGCCGACAGTGGCCCAGGCGTGATCGAGGCAGCGGCGCAGCGCAGAATTGTACCAGTGTTTGGTTTTCTCTCCCCACCGGGTGAGCCGGCCGCCTTCCCCGCCTGCGGTAAGATCGATCCTGGCGGCCAACGCGGGCACGAGCGACAAGGCAACGAAAGAGGACAGGATCACGGCCACGGCAAGGACGAACCCGAACTCGCGGAACAGCCTGCCCGCTTGCGACGGCAGGAAAGAGATCGGCACGAACACGGACACGAGCACCGCCGTGGTGGCGACGACTGCAAAGAACACCTGCCGGGTTCCGACCACCGCCGCCGCCCGGCGCCCCAGCCCCTGGCCCTGCAAACGCTGGGCATTCTCCAGGACGACGATCGCGTCATCGACGATCAGGCCGGTTGCCAGCACCAGCGCCAGCAGCGTCAGCAGGTTGATGGAAAAGCCCATCAACCAGATCCCCGCGATTACCCCGACCAGCGCGATCGGTATCGTGGTGCTGGGCACCAGGGTAGGCTTCAGCGCGCGGAAGAAGGCGAGCATTGTCACGACCACGACGGCGATGGTGAAACCGAGCGTGATCAGGACCTCGCGCACCGAAATCTTGATGAATGTCGCATCATCGGAGACCACCTGGATATTGATCTGCGGAAAACGCTCCCGCAGGCGCTCCACGGTCCCGCGGATCGAGTCCGAGATGGCGATCGTGTTGGAACTAGCCTGCCGGATCACGCCGAGTCCGATCACCCGCTCCCCGTTCAACCGGACGAAACTGGTGGCATCGGCTGGCGCGAAATAGGCCTCCGCCACATCGCCGACGCGCGTCGTGCCCTGAACCACCACGCCCTTGATCCGCTCGGGATCGTTCGCGCTCGCTTCGGCCCGGACGACCAGTTCCTGGGCATCGGAGCGAAAACTGCCGACCGGCACGTCAAACGGGGCCCGCTGCAAGGCGGCGACGACATCGCTGATCGTCAGCCCGAAACGGTTGAGGCGCTGCGGATCCACGCTCACGCGCATCTGCTGGGGGCGTGATCCGAATTGCCCGATGCTGGCGACCCCGTTCGCAGTCAGAAGTTCCGGCACGATGTCGTTGTCGATGACCTGCGTCAGCTCCGCCTCGTCGTATTCTCGGCTTGAAACGGCCAGCGTCATGATGGGAGATGCGTCTTCATCCGCCTTGACGACCGTCACCTGCTCTACCCGGTCGGGCAGTTCGCGGGTCACCCGGCTGACTGCCTCGCGCACATCGGCCGCGGCGGTATCGAGATCGGTGCCCGGGTTGAATTCCACCCGTATGCGCGAATTGTTCTCCTCGCTCGAGGAACTGATCTGCCGCACGCCCGTGACCCGGGCCGCTGCATCCTCCAGGATGCTGGTCACTTCGGAGTCCATCGTCTCGGGCGCGGCGCCCGGGAAGGTGGTGTTTACGCTGACGATCGGACGGTCGACGTTTGGAAGCTCCCGCACTTCCACTCCCATCAGGGCAGCGATCCCGGCAATCAGGATCAGCAGGTTCAGCACGCCGATCAGCAGCGGGCGCTTGACGGCAAGCATCGGCAGATCGCTGCGTTCGCTCACCTGGCTGTCGCCCCACTCGCGGCAGACCGTCGCAGCCGGACTTCGCGCGGCGGCACCCCGGCGGGCTGGACCAGATCCACTTGCTGTCCTTCCCGCACCTTCTGCACGCCTTCGACGATCACCAGATCGCGCGGGCCGAGCTTTCCGTTCACCAGCGCCAGGCCTTCGCGGCGGGAGGCAATGGTAACGGGGGTACGCACCGCCTTGCCGCCCTGCACCAGCCAGAGATAGGCCCCTTCGCCTCCCCACACGACCGCCTCCTCGGGAAGCGCGGGCCGCGGCACTCCCGGGCTCGTGAAGTTCACGCGGAAGCTCATCCCCGGCCGCAGCTGGTCGGACGAATTATCGATTGCAGTCCGCACCGTGTAGGTGCGCCTTTCCGCCGAGACGCCGGAATCCACCGCGATGACCCGCGCATCGATCTGCCGGTCCGGGTTCGAAAACGGGATGACGGAAACCACCTGACCCGGGCCGAGGCGGCTGAAGGCCGTTTCCGGCGCGGGAAAATCGACGAACAAGGTGCTGCGGCGGTCGAGCTGCGCAATCAGCGTATCCGGTCCGATGCGGTCCCCCGGATCGACCTCTGTCAGGCCGATATGGCCCGAGAACGGGGCCCGGACGGTCCGGTCCGCCAGTTCTGTCCGCGCTTGTTCCAAAGCAATCCGGGCGGAAGCCAGCGCTGTTTCCCCCGCCTCGATCTGACTTTGCGAGATCGCCCCGGTGTCTTCGATCCTCCGGTAGCGGGCGAGCAATTGCGAGGCTTCTTCCACCTGCACCTGCGCCAGGTCGACCGCGAGCCGCTCCCGCCGGCTGTCAAGTTCGACCAGCGGAGCGCCCGCCCGAACGAAATCGTTGGCGGAGAAGCGCACGGCTCGCACCAGTCCTGCCGCCTGCGGGTATATCTCGGCAGACGTTTCCGCGCGCGCGGAGCCGACCGCCTGCACCTGCAGTTGTTCCGGCAGGATCTGTGGCCGCTGCGCGACGACGGGCACGGCTTCAGGCTCCCGCTCCACCTCCTCCGCGGTGCAGCCGCTGAACAGCAGCAGCGCCGCACCCGTAAGAGAAACAATCGCCTTCATACCGCCGTTCTAGAGAATGGCATGCGATTGCCAAGCAGGCCGAAGTGCGGAAACCCAGACATTCCGGATTCAGCTCCGCCGCGCGCGCGAGAAATCTGTCCGGAAGATAGCTGCATGATGCGGCCAAGCCAGCGGCGTCCTCACGGCGTCGAGGTTGTGATTGGCTGCGTTGTGACGCAAGGTGGCGACGGGATAACAGGTTGAGGAAAGGATCCGCGTGGCCGCGAGCATGACTGGAGCCGAAGCTTGGATTGAGCCGATATCGAACGTATCGGACTTCATCTGGGTCGGGTTATGGGGCGGTAAGGAAGTCATTCCATTCCCGCCGATGGCCCTGATCCTGCTGGGTGTCGGCTTGTGGATGATGGCCGGGCTCCGCTTCTATCCGGTCCTCAAGCTCGGCAGCGCATTTGCGGGACTGTTCCGGTCGCGCAAGGGATCGGGAAGCGGCGAAATCTCGCCGTTCGCGGCGCTGTCCACCGCGCTTTCGGGCCAAGTGGGCACCGGGAACCTCGCAGGGGTGGCGACAGCGATTGCACTCGGGGGCCCAGGGGCGATCTTCTGGATGTGGGTCACAGCGCTGTTCGGCATGGCGCTGGCCTTTGCGGAAGGAAGTCTTGCCATCCGCTACCGCGAAAGGACCTCAGACGGGATCTATCGCGGCGGGCCCATGACCTACATCATGATGGGCCTTGGCCCGAAGTGGACCTGGCTGGCGATCCTCTTCTGCATCGGCACGCTGTTTTCGGCGCTCGTCACCGGGAACTCCATCCAGTCCAACGAAGTCGCAAGCGGTCTCAATGAACTGTTCGGATTCGAGCGGTGGCTAGGGGGGCTGATCGTTGCCGTGGCGGTGTTTGTCGTCATCATCGGAGGCATCAAGTCGATCGGTACCGTTGCCGAGAAGGTGGTGCCCATCATGGCCGCTGCCTATGTCGTCATGGCACTGGTCGCGCTGATCCTCAACTTCGGTGACCTGCCGGAAACCTTCGGCCGGATCTTCGCGGGCGCCTTCAACGTGCAGAGCGCGAGCGGCGGTTTTGCCGGGGCAGCGCTGATCATCGCCATCCGGGCAGGCGTCGCCCGCGGCTTGTTCTCCAACGAGGCGGGGCAAGGGTCGACGCCGATCGCCCATGCCGTCGCGCAGACTGACGATCCTGAGCAGCAAGGCCGCATGGCGATGCTCGGGACCTTCATCGACACGGTGGTGATATGCACGATGACCGCGCTCGTCATCCTGACGGTCGAAGGCGATTTCACGCACACGCTTCCCGACGGATCAGTCGAGGCAGTGAAGCACGTCTGGCAATCCGACCTCGGAACCACCGCGATGTCGGGCTTCGTGACAACTTCGGGGGCATTCGCCGCGGCCTTCCCGTTCGTTCTGGCCGGGGTCCCCATCGGCACGCTGATCGCCAGTCTTGCGCTGATCCTCTTCGTGTTCACCACTCTGCTGACATGGTCCTACTATGGAGAGCGGGCGATCACCTTCATCTACGATCGCGTTCCCGGATCCACGCGCGGGGGTGAAAAGGCGCTGCACATCGCATGGCGCGTGATCTGGTGCGTGATGATCTTCATAGGCGCGACACAGCCTTCGCAGTTGGTCTGGCGGCTGGGTGATATCTCCAACGCCACGATGGCGCTGCCGAACCTGCTGGCACTCGCTCTCCTGTCGGGCGTCGTTTTCAAGCTCGCGCGCGGGGAGAGGAAAGCCGGAGCCGATCACGGCAAGGCCACGCCGGAGGAGCCGGAGCAGTATTGACCGCGGGCAAGAGCGTCGCACCGGGTGGCCTGGACTGTCGGAATGGCTGCATCTGGGACTTGGCTGTTGTTCGCCAAGGTGATGGCGAACAACAGCTTGCGGCAGGTTAGGACCTCCAAAGAATCGCCGGAACCGCACCGTTTGACGGGCAAGGCAGGCTGGTGGCCGACAGTCGGCTTTTGATCGCAGGTGTCGAAAGCGGACACCGCTCAACAAGCCACGATCCGGCTACCGCCCGCGGCAACCTTGTGTCCGCTCCTCAGGCGTCACACGTTCGGAACCGCGCCGATGGGCTGTAGGCCACGGCGGCCGGTTGCTTCCGATACGCAGAGTGAGTCGTAGATCTGGGAACAGCGAACATTGCATCTGAGGGGGGCGGCGGCGGCGGAGGAAGGCCGAAGCTCCGCTCCACCGCCAAAACGATCAGAACTCGATCCCAAGCTGCACGTACCAGTTCCTGGGCCGGGCATAGATCCGTTCTGCATAGCCAAGCGTCCCGAGCGAAGCATTTCCCTGGATCAGGTACCGCTCATCGAACACGTTGATTACGCCTGCGGTCAGGTTCCAGCGATCGTCTTCGGCTGCCAGTTGCAAGGAAGCGTTGCCGACGAAATAGGGGTCCTGCTCGATAATCGGAACACTGCCGGTGATGAAGGTGACGCTTGACGTGTAGCTGCCGTCAAAGCGGGGAGTAAGCGTGTAGGCGCTGCCGATGGGGAATTCATAGGCGATCCCGAAATTGCCCTGGAAAGTCGGCGTGAGAGGCAGTTCGTCACCTGGTTGCACGGTTGCGGTGGCGCCCGGTATTGGCGTGATCGAAAGGATTTCGTCATCCAGCACACTGAGCCCCGCATCCAGCGTCAACCCGCCATAGGGGCGAT
>NZ_RSEK01000011.1 GCF_003958635.1 Altericroceibacterium xinjiangense
CGTTCGGCGGCTTGAGCGGGGCAAGTTCGTGTGGCCGGCAGCGAAGGATGGGGCGGTGGCGATCTCGGCGTCGGCGATGGCGTGCCTGCTCGAGGGGATTGACTGGCGCAATCCCAAGCAAACCTGGCGCCCGGCGCAGGTTGGATGAGCTGATCGCAGATGAGAGAAACCTGCCCGATGAGGCTGAAGAAAGCGCGGAGAACTGCCAAAAACGATAGGCTCTGGGCGGTTCTTTCGCTATAGAAGCGCATGCCCGCGAGCGATGCTTCTGACGAGATCTTCCAGCTTCGCGCTGAGCTCGCAGCCGCTCGGGAACTGGTCTGGAAAGCCGAGGCGGAAGCAGCCCGGGTTCGGGCGGTCAATGCCGACCTTCTCGCCCGCAACGCCCATCTCGAGCTGATGAACGAGAAGATGCGCCGCGACAAATACGGCGCAAGCTCCGAGCGCAGCCGGCGCCTGCTCGATCAGCTGGAGATCACCTTCGCACAGCTCGAGGCCGATGCCAGCGCCGCCGAGATCGAGGGCGAAATGGCGGCGGCGAAGACGGCCACTGTCTCTGCGTTCAAGCGCAAGCGGACCACTCGTCGCGACTTCCCGGCCGATCTGCCGCGCGAGGATGTAGTCATTCCTGCTCCCGATGTGTGCCCCTGCTGCGGGTCGGACGACCTGAGCCATCTGCCAGCCTCAATCACCGAGACGCTCGAGAAGGTGCCTGCCCGTCACAAGGTCATCCGCACAGTGCGCGAGAAGGTCTCGTGCCGCCGGTGCGAGGCAATCAGCCAGCCACCTGCGCCCTTCCATGTGACCCCGCGCGGGATGTTCGGGCCGCACTTTCTGGCGAGCCTCGTCTTCCAGAAGTATGGTCTCCACCAGCCACTGAACAGCCAGCGCGATCGGCTCGAGGGCGAAGGCATTCCCTTGAGCCTGTCGACACTCGCTGATCAAATCGGGGCGGTGAGCGTGGCGGTAAAGCCCTTGTTCCTCCTTCTCGAGGCCCATGTCCTTGCCGCCGGGCGCCTGCATGCCGATGACACCACCGTGCCGCTCCTGGCGAAGTACAAGACCGACATCGCGCGGATATGGGACTACGTGCGCGATGATCGCCCGTTCGGCGGCCTCTCGCCGCCAGCGGTGCTTTGCTACTACTCCCGCAACCGCAAGGGCGAGCATCCGCGAGAGCACCTGGCCGGATACACAGGGATCCTCCAGGTCGACCGCTTTGCCGGGTTCAATGAGATGTTTGCGCGGGGGCGCGATGATCCGCGCCAACTGCTGGGCCCACGCGCGCCGGCAGTTCTTCGAGCTAGTCGATGTCGCGCGCCAGCTGAAGCGCAGGAAAGGTGTAACGCCGCTCGTCTCGCCTCTGGCAGCAGAAGCGCTGGAGATGATCGACCGGATCTTCGCCACCGAGCAGGAGATCAACGGACAGACCGCTGACGAGCGCCTGCACGTGCGGCAGGAACAGGTCGCGCCCATTGTTGGCGAGCTCGAAGACTGGATGCGCGAGACGCGCAGCACCCTGTCGCGTCACGATCCTGTGGCCACGGCGATCGCGTACCTGCTGGGCGACTGGGACGGCTTTACCGCGTTCCTCGGCGATGGCCGGATCTGCCTGACGAACAACGCTGCGGAACGCGAGCTGCGCAGTGTGGCCCGGGGCAGAAAGGCCTGGCTGTTTGTCGGGTCAGACCGGGGCGGTGAACGGGCGGCAATGATGTTCAGCCTGATCGGCACGGCCAAACTGAACGGCATCGATCCGCTGGCTTGGCTTGCCGACGTACTCGCCCGCATCGCCGATATGCCGCAAAGCCGGCTCGAAGAACTCCTTCCTTGGAACTGGAAAGCCGCGCAACAAGCAGAACGCAGCGAAATGGCTGCCTGAGCTTCACAGCGAAAACTGCTTCGTCAACGCGCCACCTATCGGATGCGTACGCCATGACCGAGTAACGGTTGCGATCAAAGGTTACCAGGCAGGTCGAACTGGCAACATGCTCGCTCTCGAAGAACCCGTCGAATGGAGAGGCAAGCGGCTGCAATGCGGGCGCTCCTGCTCCAGCGCCTGCGCGACTATTCTATCCAGCTCCGGATGACGATGACGCTCGGCCCAGCGGCGGCACTCGGTTTCGAGCCAGGCATTCAGCTCCGCAATGCTGGCAAAGCGCAAGGTGGGGCTTGAACAGGCGCTCCTTGCTCGTCTGCACCTGGTGCTCGACTTGCCCCTTCTCCCAGCCCGCCGCCGGGCTTCAGGCCACTGGCTCGACCCGTAATGATCGGTCATGATCAGGAAGCCCCGGTTGAACAATCGCTCCTTGCCGGTGAAGACCGTGGTCACCGCAGTCTTCATATTGTCGTAGATTCCTCGGCCAGGTACCCCGCCGAAGAAGGCGAAGCCCCGTGCGTGCGCATCGAATGCCATCTTCTGGGTCTTGCGCGGATAGGCCCTGACGAAGGTGCCCGTGACCAGCATAGCCGCATGTGCGCCACCTTGACGCGCGTCGGCTTGCCGGCGATCTCGACGCCCCCGTGGCTCTAGTCGAACTGGTAGGCTTCGCCGGGACAGAACGAGAGCGGGATGAATACTTTGCTAACATCCCGCCATCGGTCCGGCGTTCCCGCTTCCAGCGCATCGCATAGCGCCGGACTGCATTGTAGGAGCCTGCGACCCCCTCGCGCTGCAGCAGGTCATGTATCCGCGTCAGCCGCGGCCGCTCGCGCCGGGGCAGTTCTTCATTCCGGGCCAAGAGCTCGTCAGACGATCGCTGAACGGCCCCGTCTGCAGGCGAGGCTGCTCTTTCCTGTCGTAACTGAAATCCGCATCTTCCGCGCGCGCCGCCTTGCGAACTATGTTGCGCGACAACCGCAAATCCCGCGCAATTCCCTTGATCGACTTACCGTCCGTGTGCTCCCGGCGTATTCTTGCAACCGTCTCCACCACCAGCATCCCTGTCCCCGCCGTTCGGAAAAGCCCAAACGGCGATGCCTCACGCCCTGGAATGAAGGGGTCTATTTTTAGACGCCGATCACCTTGCTAACGGGGTCAATTTTGCACGCCGGTCCACACCAATGCCGGCCGGGACGCGAAACTCATCGAGCGTGGTGTCCTGGCGCGCTTCCCAAATGGCCAGGATCTCCTCCCGATATTTCACGACACGGGCAGAGCGCGTGTCCCTGCCCTGCGGCTTAGGCATGTTGCCGGTCGTGCCCCGCTGCACCTGCCAGCGGAGCGGGGTCGAAGGTGCAACGCCAAACCCGGCTCCCGCCGAACGACAGCTCATCCTAGCTTCCACTGCAGCCAGAACGCGCGTCCGCAAATTCATCGAAAGAGCAAGCCGCATCCAATGCTTCCCTCCTTCACGAGGATACTCCAAACGGAGCCTTCTGCCCACATCATCGTGTTACGCTCGGCAAACTGATCGTGTCGAGTTTGCCCACGAAGCCAAGATAGCATTGCCCATTCCCGCATGTGCAAAAATCAATGTCTTATTCTCAGACTCGTTGCTAGCGCCAGATCGTTCAGAAGGCGCGATCGTGAACAACGACGCGCAACGTCGCAAGGAGGATGCTACAGTCGCGCAAAATGCTCCACCCTGCAAGATACTCGAGATCGGCCTGAAGTCGGAGCGACAGGTCCAGCTCGTGCGGTGTGGCGCCGCGAAAGCCGCGAACTTGGGCCAGTCCCGTCAGGCCAGGCTTCAGGCAGTGACGCTGCCAATAGCGGCGATCCACTTCCCAGAAAAGCTTGTCGCCCGCCTGCGAGCCGAGTGCATGTGGACGGGGGCCCACCAAGCTCATTTCGCCGCGTAGCACGTTGATCAACTGGGGCAGCTCGTCGATGCTAGTCCGGCGCAGAAATCGGCCAACTCGAGTGATCCGATCGTCGTCCTTAGATGCGGAACGGTTGCCCTCCAGATCGGCCCGTTCCACCCGCATCGTCCTCAATTTGTAGATCAGGAAAAAGCTGTTGCTGCGTCCCATGCGCCGCTGTTTGAAGAAGATCGGGCCGCCGTCTTCCAGCTTGATGGCGAGTGCCGCCGCTAGAAGAATAGGCGAGAGCAACAGAAGAGCTGCTGCTGAAGCGATAAGATCGAGCAGCCGCTTGGCTGCGCGCGCGCGCATTCCCAGCGGCCCGGTTGAAATCAGCAGCGAAGTCATCTCTCCCCTACGGACCACACCTAGGGCCCCGATCTCACGTATGGTATCGCTCAGAACCTCGCCATGGGCGCCGGATGCCTTCAGCACCTGCGCCCAATCTCCCCGCGAGCCGCGCTCACAACTGACGATCACCTGATCCATGTTGCGAATGCACCGGGCCAGCCGATCAAGCGCGTGCGGATCTTCCAAGGTAGGAACGAGATCAAGCTCGGCGGCGGAAACCCGGTAGACATGCTGCAGTGGGACCGGCGGACCTCCCGCGTCGATCACCAGAATGTTCATCGAGCTTGGGCCCCAGACCCGGACGAGCAGACGCACCGCAACATAGCGGGAGAAAACCATGCTGGCGGCGGACAGGCAGAGCCCAAGCAGAAAAGTAAGGCGTGAGATATCTTCGCTGAATTTTCCGAGAAACCCGACGAAGGTCAGCAAGGTCGCCGCTGTGGCAAGTGCAACCAGCATCTTTCCGCTACTCGTACGCCAGTCGGTCAGGGACTCGAGTGAGTAGGTTCCGTTCTGCAGCGCAATCGTAAGATAAATTGGCAACAGCAACTGCGCCGCGACCACTGGGTCTTGCCCGGTGGTCGCGGAATAAAGGAGGCCGGCTAACTCCGCACCGCCAACCAGCAGCAGGATGTCAGCGACGACCTGACACAGATAGACTTGCAAGCGCCTGCGTTCCAACGACGGAGCGAGCGCTGCCCGTGATCCACGACTATTGGAAACTGGGGAAGGCAAATGGATGAAAGGTGCATTCATGACTCACCACAGGTTCTTGGCACGACCTAAATCGCGAGTGTCGATAGGTAAAATTACGCACCTCAGTACTGATTATTGCACTGTATGCAAGTCAAAATGCAAAACTAGGCAATGAAAACCCGCTGTCGCACGAACAGAATTACTGTCGCGCGGCCGCTTTGCGGGCAATCTCCGCCAATGAATGAGAAAGCAACAGTTCAGCGGCGTGGCTATCCGCAAGAAGCATCTGATGCGTTTCAACCAATCGCTCGACGATTCGTTCCAGCCGCTTGCCCCGCCAACGGGCAAGCTGCGCGGCAAGATCGTCGCGGTCCCGCCAGAAGATCCGCCGGGCTTTCTGTTCCGCTTCCAGCAGGCCGTTGATGTCGCCCGAAGATCCAAGCTTTCCCGCGAGTTGAGCGACTTGAACCGCTCGCCGTTCCAAGGCCAGGAGCAGCCCGACCGGGTTCATCGAGAGATGCCTGGCGCGGGCAAGTTCGGGTGCGAGCCTATCAAGCTGCCCCGACAGCACCACGTTTACCAGCGGCAGGAAACTGTCGCCTTCCGTTCCCGTGCCAACGGCATCGAACGCTTGCGAATCGGCGACTTTGGGGCTCTGCGGCGAAGCATCGAGGTACAACGCGAGCTTGGTTACTTCGGATTGCGCAAGCCGGATGTCGAGCCCGGCGGCCCGGGCGATGCGTTCGGCCACATCGCCGCTGAGCTTCAGGCCGGCCGCGTCGCTCATCTTTCGAACGTCGTTCGTGACCGAGCGCAAGTCCGGCGGATAGAACATCGCCACCAGCGAATCGGACCGCTTTTCAAGCAGCTTCGCGGTGCGCGACTTGTCCGTGGCAGATGTCGCGACGACCAGCACGGGACACGCGCCCGCTGCTTCGCCTCCATCGAACAGCCGGATCAGGTTATCGAGCGCGTCATGCGCTTCATCGCCGTTCGCACTGACCAGGATGTGCCTGGCGCCGCCGAACAGCGATGCCGAGCGGGCCTCATCGCCCAGCGTCACGGGGTCCTTGCGCAGCATCGAACCGGAAAGCTCAACCCGCTCTCCGCTGTCGGCCAGCAATTCAACCATGCGGTCCGCGGCCATGCTGGCTCCCGCCTCATCCGGGCCGCAGAAGAAGAACACCCGGCACTCCGTCGCCGCGCGCTGGGCGACACTGGCGAAATCGCGCTGGGTGGCCTTCACGGCGTCGTGGTGCGCTGGCGCAGGTAGAGCGCGAGCCGGGTGGTAATCTGATCGGCCACCTGCGTCGACAAGTTCTCCAGCGCGGTGTTTTCGGCCGCGATCGTGGCATATTCGCCGGATATGACATCAATCCCGGCATCGGAGCCCGCTGTCGCGTCCAGCAGCACTACGCCCGACGAGGCATCGACCAACTGATAGCGCGCGCGCAGGGTCAGCCGTTCCCGCCCGATCGTGTCGTTCGTCAGCAGCCCAAGCCCTTCGAGCTCCTGATCGATGATCACGTCAAGCCGGTAGCGTGGGTCCGTGAGGTTCGGCCCGAGCCGATCCTGTAGCGCGTTGCGCACCAGCCATCCGGCTTGTCCGGCAATCGGCGGAACGGCGACAGCGGAAAGTCCCTTGGCCACCGCTCCGTTCCGCCCGCCCGGATACATCGGCTGCAAGCCGCAGCCGCTCAAGGCCGGACCAGCCGCCAGCAGCAGGGCAAGTGCGAGCCGACTCATGCGACGAGGTTTACCAGCCGGTCCGGAACCACGATGACCTTGCGCACCGGAGCGCCATCGAGCGCCCGCTGGATTTTCTCGCTCGCCAGCGCGAGCGCTTCGACTTCCGCGTTCGGCAGGCCCTTGGGCACGGTCAGCGTGTCGCGCAGCTTGCCCTTCACCTGGACCGCGATCGTGACTTCGTCTTCCACCAGCAGGGCGGGATCGACCTCGGGCCAGACTTGTTCGGCCACCAGTCCGCTCTGCCCCATTGCCGCCCAGCCGGATTCGGCCAGGTGCGGCATCATCGGCGAAACAAGAAGCGCAAGCGTGCGGATCGCCTCTGTGCGAGCGGCCGACGGAGTGGCCTTCTCTGCCGCCGTCGTCATTTCGTAAATCCGCGCGACCGCCTTGTTGAACGAAAGCTCGTCGATCGCGCCGCCGACCGCAGCGATGGCTTGATGAGTCGCGCGCGAAAGAGCCTTGTCCTCGCCGCTCGCCTGCGGATTGAACTCCGCGAATAAGCGCCACAGGCGCTGAACGAAGCGCGCGCAGCCCTCGATCCCGCTTTCTGACCACGGCAGGTCGCGTTCCGGCGGGCTGTCGGACAGCATGAACCAGCGCACGGCATCGGCGCCGTAGCGATCGATGATCGCGTCCGGATCGACCACGTTCTTCTTCGATTTCGACATCTTGACCACGCGGCCGACCTCGACCGGTTGGCCGTTGGCCTTCTCGATTACCCCTCCGCCGCGATTGTCGACGTCCTCGGGCGCCAGCCAGCGTCCATCGGGTGCGCGGTAGGTCTCGTGCGTCACCATGCCTTGCGTGAACAAGCTGGCGAACGGCTCCGCCACGTCAATCTTGCCGATGCGCTTCAGGGCTTGGGTCCAGAACCGGGAGTAGAGCAAGTGCAGGATCGCGTGTTCGATCCCGCCGATGTACTGGTTCACCGGCATCCACGCCGCGATTTCCTGCGGATCGAACGGTCGGTCGGCCGGCTGGCTGGCAAAGCGCAGGAAGTACCAGGAACTGTCGACGAACGTGTCGAGTGTGTCGGTCTCCCGATTCGCCGCGCCGCCGCACTCGGGGCAGCTGATAAGTTTCCAGGTCGGATGCCGGGCAAGCGGGTTGCCGGGGATTGAGAGATCCACATCCTCGGGCAGGGTAACGGGCAACTGGCTTTTGGAAACCGGCACCACTCCGCATGCATCGCAATGGATGAACGGGATCGGCGTGCCCCAGTATCGCTGGCGCGAAACGCCCCAGTCGCGCAGGCGCCAGACGGTCTTGCCCGCGCCCCACCCTTCGCCTTCCGCCCGATCGATCACCGCGCGCTTGGCCCGGGCTACGGCCATTCCGTCAAGAAAGCCGGAATTGACCAGCGTCCCGTCGCCCGTTTCGGCCGCCGCCAGCGGCGCATCTGCGTCGGCTGCGTCCGCTGCGACGACGCGGACGATCGGCAGGTCGTACTTGGTCGCGAAATCGAAATCCCGCTGGTCGTGCGCGGGCACACCCATGACCGCACCGGTTCCGTACTCCATCAGCACGAAATTCGCGATGTAGACCGGCAGGTTCCGGCGGCGATCGAGCGGGTGGACCGCCGCGATGCCGGTGTCGTAGCCGAGCTTTTCCGCGGTTTCCAGTTCGGCGGCGGTCGTCCCGCCTTCGCGGCACTTCTCGATGAAGGCAGCGGCCTGCGCATCGCGTGCGCCGAGCCCCTGTGCAATCGGATGATCGGGCGCGACGGCGACGAAGCTGGCACCAAAGATCGTATCGGGCCGGGTGGAATAAACCTCTACCGTTTCGCCGTTCGTCAGACCGAACCGGAACTGCAGGCCTTGGCTCTTGCCGATCCAGTTCTCCTGCATCAGCCGGACCTTGTCGGGCCAGTCCTTGAGTTCACCCAGACCGTCGAGCAGTTCCTGCGCGAAATCGGTGATTTTGAGAAACCACTGGCTGAGCTTGCGCTTTTCGACCAGCGCGCCGGATCGCCAGCCACGGCCGTCGATTACTTGCTCGTTTGCAAGTACCGTCTGGTCGACCGGGTCCCAGTTGACCGCGCTTTCCTTGCGATAGACCAGGCCGGCTTCGTATAGATCGAGGAACAGCGCCTGCTCGTGGCCATAGTATTCTGGATCGCAGGTGGCGAATTCCCGTGTCCAGTCGAGCGCGAAGCCGAGCCGCTTCAGCTGCGCCTTCATTCCCGCGATGTTCTGGTAGGTCCAGGTGCCCGGATGGATGTTCTTTTCCATCGCGGCGTTCTCGGCCGGCATGCCGAAGGCGTCCCAGCCCATCGGGTGGAGCACCTCGAACCCGCGCATCTTCTTGGTGCGCGCGACCACGTCGCCCATCGTGTAGTTGCGGACATGGCCGATGTGGATGCGTCCCGAAGGGTACGGGAACATCTCCAGCACGTAGCTCTTGGGCTTCGGGCTATCGCTGTCCGCGCGGAAACACTGGGCTTCCTCCCAGGCGCGTTGCCATTGACCGTCGGCCTGCGACGGATCGAAACGGGTGTGGGTCACGCGGGGCCTCGCCGGATCAGCCGATTGCGGTCCGGCGCAGATCGCGCGCCTTGGTAAGGATGATGTCTTCCAGCTTCTGCACCGTGGCCGCCTGGATCGGGGCATCGACCCAGACGCCGCTCTGCAGCGCCTGCCGGCTGGCGGCGACGCGCAAGGCGTCGGCCCGCAGGTCCTGATCCAGGATCGACACGGAAATCTTCACACGCTCGCCAGGGTTCTGCGGATTGACGTACCAGTCGGTCACGATCACGCCGCCCTGGCTGTCCGCCTGGGTAAGCGGCATGAAGGAGAGCGTCTCCAGGCTTGCGCGCCAGAGATAGGAGTTGACCCCGATGGTCGTGATCTGCGCCGCAGCCAGATCGGCTTCGGGCCGTTCTTTCCCCCCGCAAGCCGCCAGACTGACGCCAAGGGCGCCGAACAGCACGACGCGCAAGGCTCCCCGGAAACGAATCGGGCTGGTGGGAATCGACATTGCCATGCTCGGTCCTGTTCTTCATGCGGCGCGGCGCGCCCTTGGGCGTCTCTATAGTCCCGCCGCCGATTGCGGCAAGACTGCCGCCTCTGTTCCATTTTTCTCGTTCACGGCGGTGAATGGTCCGTTAACCGCTCGATGTTGTGGACCGGGGGCAACAGTTGCCAAAAAGAACGACCCGGTTTCTCTGGCATGGGGGAATCGGCTGGCAAATCGGACGGTGCCCTCGTATGAATAACGGGAATGCAGGTGGGTGGGGAACCGCGGCCTGCACGCAGAGTCAGTGTTTTGAACGACTGCGAAACCAGGGGCAGTTCAAGTGACCGGAAAGCGGCAGATCAAGCGGATTACCAGACGGGGCTCGGCCTCGATGCTGGCCGTGGCTGCCGCACTCCTGGTATTGCCCAGCGCGGGCTTCGCGCTCGAGGATGTGGGAAAAGCCTCTTCCAGCCTGCCGACCACTCCTGATTTCGCGGCGTTCACGCCAGCCTCGGTCGATCCGAAGGTGGCTCGGCTCGTAGCGGAACGGATCAACGGGGCAGGCCGGCTGATGCGGTTCACTCCCGCAGGGGTCAGCGATCGTCCCGGCCGATCGGTCACGGTCGCTATTCGCCTGGACGACAAGGCGGCCCGCGCCATTTCGGTCCGGTCCGCGATCACTGCAGCGAAGGAGCAGGTCGCCAGCAGCCCTGCGGTCCAGATTTCCCCGATGCGCTACAACCTCGGGCTGTCGCGCGACTACCAGAGCTTCGTGCAGCCGGCGCCCTTGTCGAAAACTCTTTCGCAGGCGAACGTCCCCGACTTGTCGGCCTTCAAGCCAGCCACCGTTGAGGAAAAACCGAGCCGGTTTGCCGCACGCGTTGTGCTGGAAGAAGAAGCCGCACCGCGTACCGCACCTGCGCTTGACGGCGTCGGTACGCAAAGCCTGGATGTTGCCGGCAGCTACCGCCTGACGCAGAACCTCGATGTCACGGCGGGCGTGCGGTACTCGCAGGATCGCGACCGGATCGCCCCGCTGGTCGCGGCGGAGCCGACTGATACGCAGGCGGTCTACATCGGAACCCAGTTCCGCTTCTAACACGTGACGGACTGCCGAACCGGCAGTTTGCCTTTGCGCCACAGCGCCGTTCCGCTACCCTCCGCAGGGGTGAGTGGCGAAAGGCAAGGATCACGATGGCTCGAGTTGCAATAGTTACCGGCGGAACACGCGGAATCGGCAAGGCGATCAGTCTGTCGCTCAAGGATGCCGGCTATACCGTTGCCGCGAACTACGCGGGGAATGAGGAAAAGGCCCGCGCGTTCTCGGATGAGACGGGGATCCCGGCCTACAAGTGGGACGTCGGCGACCATGAGGCGACGCTGGCCGGTTGCCGGCAAGTCGAACAGGAAGTCGGTCCGATCGAAATCCTGGTCAACAACGCCGGCATCACGCGAGACGGCACGCTGCTGAAGATGACGTTCCAGGACTGGTACGATGTCATGCGGATCAACCTTGGCGGGTGTTTCAACATGGCCAAGGCCTGCTTCCCCGGAATGAAGGAGCGCGGGTGGGGCCGGATCGTCAACATCGGGTCGATCAACGGACAAGCGGGCCAGTACGGACAAGTGAACTATGCCGCGGCCAAAAGCGGCATCCACGGCTTTACCAAGGCGCTGGCCCAGGAAGGTGCGCGGTTCGGCGTCACCGTGAACGCCATCGCCCCGGGTTACATCGATACCGATATGGTCGCGGCCGTGCCGGAGAACGTGCTGGAAAAGATCGTTGCGCGCATTCCCGTCGGCCGTCTGGGCCAAGCGAACGAAATCGCCCGCGGAGTGACGTTCCTGGCTTCGGAAGAAGGCGGATTTGTCACCGGGTCGACCCTGTCGATCAACGGCGGCCAGCACATGTACTGAGGTGGCCCGTACCGAAACGGCCGGAGCGGTGCTCTATCACCCTCCGGTCAAGCGGTCGGTCGAGATAGCCGGCCACAAGACGTCGATCAGCCTGGAGCCTTATTTCTGGGAATTGCTGCGCAAAGCGGCGGAAATGGAGCGCCTGCCGGTGAATACGCTGGTGGCCCGGATCGACGCGGACCGGATACAAGCCGATCCGGCTCCGGGTCTTGCAGGCGCCATCCGCTTATGGCTGGCCCGCCGGGCCGTCGAGGGCTCCGGCGGGTAGCAGACCACTGCCTGGAACGGGCCCACTGCTGAGCCCGTACCGCGGTCAGTACGTGGAGGGCGGGTCGCTTGCCGGAAAGCTTTCGTCGCTCATCTCATCGGCCTTGGTCCATTCGCGAACCGGCGCATCGGCCATGGCGCCCGGTCCGGCGCTGCGCACCTGCGTAAAGTTGCCTTCGCTGGTCTGGCCAGAGGCGAAGGCCGCGTTGCCTTCGCTCTTCGAATTCTCGTAGTACTTGTACCCGGCATAGCCGAGTGCGCCAAGCGCAGCCATCTTGATCAGTCCCATTGGGTCGTCCTTTCGTTTCTTCGCGGTCTGAACGCGCGTGACAAAAGAAAGGTCCGCGTCTTTCCCTGCATTTACAAGGAAGCTGAACCCTCTGCGTCAAAGTGCACCACTCGGCGGTTGACCCGACAAGTACCGCGACTCTATTCAGGGTGCATGAGCCGAAAACCAATCCGCAAGGCCGTGTTCCCCGTCGCAGGACTGGGCACTCGTTTTCTCCCCGCCACCAAGGCGATTCCCAAGGAACTGCTGCCGATCGTCGACCGGCCGCTGATCCAGTACGCCGTCGACGAGGCGCGCGAAGCGGGGATCGAGCAGATGATCTTCGTCACCGGGCGCGGCAAGACAGCCCTGATCGAAAACTTCGATATCGCCTTCGAACTCGAAGCCACGATGGCCGAACGAGGCAAGGACTTGTCGGTGCTGGAGCCCACCCGCTTCACGCCCGGCGACCTGATTTCCGTCCGCCAGCAAGTTCCGATGGGCCTCGGCCACGCGATCTGGTGCGCCCGCGCGATCGTGGGGGATGAACCGTTCGCCATTCTCCTCCCGGACGAGCTGATGGTCGGCGAACCGGGATGCATGGCGCAGATGGTCGAAGCCTACCACGAGGTCGGCGGCAACCTCATCTCCGTGCTCGAAGTCCCGCATGAAGAAGTCTCCAGCTACGGCGTGATCGATCCGGGCGCGGCGAACGGTGCGCTTACCGAAGTAAAGGGGCTGGTCGAAAAGCCGCCGGTGGACCAGGCGCCGTCAAACAAGATCGTCTCCGGGCGCTACATCCTGCAGCCGGAAGTCATGCGCACGCTGGAAACCCAAGGGAAAGGCGCTGGCGGAGAAATCCAGCTGACCGACGCGATGGCCAAGATGATCGGCAGTCAGCCGTTCCACGCGGTAACGTTCGAAGGCCGCCGGTTCGATTGCGGCAGCAAGACCGGGTTCGTTGAGGCGACGCTGGCGCTGGCGCTGGAACGCGATGACATGGGCAAGGAAGTCCGCCGCATCGCCGAGCGCCTGCTCGGCCGATAACCCGCAGCAACCTTCTTTCGCGGACCCGGCCTCGGCCGGGGCGCGGACATAAAAAAAGGGCCGGGAGAACCGGCCCTTTTTTACAAGCTGAAGCTAGCGCAGCTTACTTCGATCCGCCTGCTGTCGCACCCGGCGTGTCGGAGGAAGCCAGCAGAGTGTCGTACATGTACTGGTTGGGGTCGACCGGCTGGCCATCGATGCGGACTTCGTAGTGCAGGTGCGGACCGGTCGAACGGCCGGTGGAGCCGACATAGCCGATCAGGTCGCCCTTGCGGACGTACTGGCCTTCATTCACCGCGTAGTCGGACAAGTGGCCGTACCGGGTTTCTACCCCGCCGCCATGCTCGATCTCGATGAACTTGCCATAGCTGCCGAAGGCCGATGCCTTCTCGATATAGCCATCACCGGGGGCATAGATCGGCGTGCCGGTCGGGGCCGCCATATCAAGGCCGTGGTGTGCACGGACGCTGCCGAGCACCGGATGCCGGCGCGTGCCGAAATCGCTCGAAAGCCGGTAAGTCTTCAGGGGAGAAAGCGTCGGGATCGAAAGCTTGGGAGCGGCTGAGCCGACGACTGCTTCCGTACCGTCAAGAGCCTTCCAGCTGGCATAGAGCTGCTGGAATTCGCGGTCCCCTTCGCCTGCCACCGCCGCATCGGACTTGACGATGCCGGTGATCTGCGCGGCGGCCGCGGTGTTGTTCGCGTGGGCCGGGCTGGCTGCCAACACGGTGCTTGCGGCTGCGATACCCGAAAGCACGCGAAGGCTTTTGCTGAACTTCATTCCGACCACTCCGTCTTCGTATCAGTCGCAAGGTACTGTTATTGCTCTAATTATCCGCGGAGACGCACGGTCTGCCGTATAACCGGATGAAATCGAACAATTTTCCCGAGATGGTCGGAACCCCCCGCCGTCTCTGGAGTTTGGGTACCCTGTGATTTCAGGTGGTGGCAACAGCAGCGTAGAAGTTGCGCGATAAACCGGCTGCAAGACGCGCTGAGTCGTTAAACGGCGGCTTCAGCGTGCCGCGGAAGTACGTAGCGACCAGGGTTTTCCACGTATCTTCCGGGGCTTGGCCCAGCCGCTCGCAGTGGGCGACGAAGTGCTCCGTACCGGTCCGCACGTGGCGGATTTCGTCCTTGAGGATCCGGTCGAGAATGCGCGCGCCGCCCTCGTCTCCGGCCGCACGCACGCGCTCCAGCGTCGGCGGCGTCACGTCCAGCCCGCGCGCTTCCAGCACCATCGGCACGATCGCCAGCCGGGCGGCGACATCGCCGCGAGTCGCGTGCGCGGCCTCCCACAAGCCGTCGTGCGCAGGCAGCGCGCCGTAGTGCGAACCCAGCGCCTTCAGCTTGCGGGCGATCAGCGCAAAGTGCATCGCCTCGTCCGCCGCGACGGAAAGGAAATCCGCCACGAAGTCCGGCCCCATCTCGCCGCCGAATCGCCCCGCCATGTCCAGCGCCAGGTCGATGGCAACGAATTCGATGTGCGCGAGCGAGTGCCACAAGGCGATTCGCCCGCGCTCCGACCCGCCGCGCCCGCGCTTCGGCATCCGGTTGGGCGGCAGCAGCTCGAGCTCGGCTGGCCAGGCCGGCCGTTCGGGCATCGCAACATCGAACACGAACGACAGCGCGTCCGTGCGGTAGCCGCGCACCAGCGCGCGCGTCGCCATCACCTTGTCGCGCGGCTCAGCCGTGAGCAGGACCGATCGGATCGCTCCGGCTATGCTTGGGGCGACACTGGGCGCTTCGGCGGCCATCACGCCTGCTGAGCGGCTTCGAGCACCTGCGCGGCGTGGTCCTTGACCTTCACCTTGCGCCAGACGCGGGCGATCCGCCCTTCCTCGTCGATCAGGAAGGTCGTGCGCTCCATTCCCATGTAGGTGCGGCCGTACATGTTCTTTTCGGTCCAGATGCCAAGCGCGTCGGCCAGCCCGTGGTTTTCCCGATCCGATGCGAGCGGCACCGTCAGGTCGTGCTTGGCGGCAAACTTCGCGTGCTTTTCCAGTGGATCCTTACTGACACCAAGCAAGGCAATTCCGGCGGCCTCGAACTGCGGGGAAAGCGCGCTGAAATCCTTGTTCTCGGTCGTACAGCCGGGCGTATCGTCCTTCGGGTAGAAAAACAGGACCAGCTTGCGCCCGCGAAAGTCGGACGGCAGAACCGGGCCCTTGCTTCCTTCCATCTCAACGTCAGGAACTTCATCGCCGACATCGGGGCGGTTGCTCATGCTTCAATCTCCAGTTGTTCGCCGAACAAGTCGGCCCACACACGCCCGATCCCATGCCGCGCCTCCGCCAGCCCGTGCAACAGGGCAGCGAAATCGGGGAAGCCGCAAGACCGGGCCAGCGCCCCTTGTTCCGGCTCCGACGGGACCCGGCCATCCGGCGCAAGCAGGCGGGCAGCCACAAGGATCCGCGTCAGCACGGCGTGCCAGTGGGAGAATTCTGCCGGCAACAGCTGCGCCTCGGCCAGTTCGACGATCGCTTCGTCGATTGCCGGAAGCAGCGCGATGCGGTCCCGCAGCTGGAGGAAGTGGACGATGAATTCGCAATCGACCAGCCCGCCGCGCACGAGCTTGGGGTCCAGCGGGCCGGAGGGATGTTTGTGCGCGGCCATTTCCGCCCGCATCGTCAGCACGTCGCCGCGCAGCTTCTCCGGATCGCGCGGCCGGTCGAGCACGTCGCGGATGATCGAGCGAAGTTCCTCCCGCGCGGCTGGAGGGCCGAACAGAGGGCGCGCGCGGTTGAGCGCCATGTGTTCCCACGTCCAGGCGTCTTCCCGCTGATACCGGGCAAAGCTGTCGAGGTTGACCGCAATCGGCCCCTGGGCTCCCTGCGGGCGCAGGCGCGTGTCCACTTCGTACAAGCGCCCTTCGGCGGTCGGGACGCTGAGCGCAGCCGTGACTCGCTGGGCCAGCCGGTTGAAATAGAGGGAGGCGGTCAGCGGCCTGGGACCATCGGATTCCACCCCGATGTCTCCCCGGAACAAGTAGATGACATCAAGGTCGGACGCATGGGTCAGCGCCCCTCCGCCAAGCCGGCCCAGCCCGAGAATGAGCAGGTTCTCTCCCGGCACGCGTCCATGGACCTGCCGGAATTCCTCGACGGCGGCTTCCGCCCCAGCCCGGATCGCCGCCTCCGCCACGCGGGCAAGGCCCTCTGCGATCGACAGGACATCGTGCCGCGCCTCGATCAGCTGCACGCCAAGGGCAAAGCGTTCCTCGCCCACCACTTTGCGCAAGTGGTCCAGCCGACGCTCGTAATCGGCCGAGTTCTGGCCGCGCGTCATCAGCGCGTAAAGCTCGTCCACGCTGCCCGGCAGATCGAGGGCAGAGGCATCGATCAGCCGGTCCAGCAAATCGGGCCGGCGGCCAAGCTCATCCGCCAGCGGAGGGGCCAGCGTCAGCAGCCGCAGAACCTGATCGAGCAGGCCGGGCCGGGCTTCGAACAAGCGGAACAGGTTGACCGCGCTCGGCAAGCGGCCCAGCAGCGTCTCCCACCGGTTGGCGGCTCGTTCCGGGTCCGGCGCCTGGGCCAGCGCTTCGGCGAGGGCAGGGCTGATCGCGTCGAATGCATCGCGTGCCGCTCCGCTGCGCAAGGTGCGAATCGACTGCCGCCAATCCGCGATCCGGTTGGTGAAGCCGTGGGCGGCCACCGTTTTCACCTCGGTGTCCGGCGCATCGAGCAAGCTGTCGTAAGCGCTCGCCACGCGCGCGGTCAGCCCGCGCAGTTCCTCCACCAGCGCCGCCCCATCCGGCAGGCCATCGAGCCGGGCCACGTTGTCCAGCGCGGCCTCGTCCGCAGGCAGGCTGTGGGTCTGGCGGTCGCCCACCATCTGCAACCGGTGCTCGATCGTCCGCAGCCGGTCATAAGCCTGACCGAGGTCGCGCGCATCGTCGGCCGAAACAATCCCTTCAGCTGCCAGCGCGTCCAGCGCGGCGCGGGTGCCGCGCAGCTGGAGCGCGGGATTGCGCCCGCCGTGGATCAGCTGGTGGGTCTGGGCGAAGAACTCGATCTCCCGAATCCCGCCCCGGCCGCGCTTGAGGTCGAAGTCCGGTCCCGGCTCACGCGGTCCTTCGTGATGATCGCGAATACGCCCGGTCAGCCGGCGGATGTCCTCGATCGCGGTGAAGTCGAGGCTGCGGCGCCACACGAACGGGCGGATCATGTCGAGAAACCGCTCCCCGGCTTCCACGTCCCCGGCCGCGGCCCGCGCGCGGATGAAGGCTGCCCGCTCCCACGTCAGCGCCGAGGACTCGTAGTGGGTCAGCGCCGCCCCGAAAGAGATCGCCAGCGGGCTGACTTCGGAAGCCGGGCGCAGCCGCAAGTCCACCCGGAACACGTGACCTTCGCCCGTCTGGTGCGCCAGCAGCTCCACCACCCGCCGGGCGACGCGCTGGGCCGCTTCGCCCGGTTCTTCCCGTGCCCGGTGCGGCAGCAGGTCGCGGTGGTAAAGCAGGATCGGATCGATGTCGGAACTGTAGTTGAGCTCGCCTGCGCCCTGTTTGCCCAGCGCCAGCGCCGTGAATCCGGCCGGTTCGGCATCAGGCACTCGCTCCCGGATCGCCGCGGCAATCGCCTGGCCAAGCGAGAAGTCGGCAAATTCGGTCAGTTCCGTCATCACCCGGGCAAGCGGGAAGGCTCCGGCCAGATCGCCGACCCCGAGCGCGACCGCCAGCGCCAGCCGCTGCCGCCGCAGGGCCACGCCGATGTCCTCGGCGCCCGATCCGGCTGCATGGGCGTGGGCAAGCGCTTCCTCGCCCTTGCCATGGGCGAGCAATTCCGCAATCTCGGGAAATCGTTCAAGCCCGCGTGCGAGAAAAGGAGAATGCGCTTGCGCGCGACGAATTGCCATTTCCCAGTCCATCGGGCCTGAGTGCATGGCCGGGCGCCCGAGGGCAAGCCTGACAGGCACGATAGCCTGATGCCGGACTGGCGCACTCTCGCCCGCGAAAAGGAAGACGAATGATCCGATTTGCCTTTGCCGCCACCGCGCTTGCCGGGCTGGCCGGCTGCGCGACCACCGCCACGATGCCGGAAACGGCTCCGGTAGCCGCGGCCGCGCTTCCTGAAATCTCGATCGAGACGATGAAGGAAGTGACCCGCGTGCTCGCTTCCGACGAATTCGAAGGCCGCGCTCCCGGAACGCCGGGTGAAGAGAAAACCGTCGCCTATATCGCGGCCCAGTTCGCCGAGGCTGGTCTGCAGCCCGGCAACAACGGCCGCTGGGTGCAGGACGTGCCGCTGGTGGAGATCACCGGCGCTAACTTCCAGCCGCTGGTCGTTACCGGACCTTCGGGCACCCGGCTGAGCTACGACTACGGCGATGAATGGGTCGGCGCGACCTACCGCGAAGATCAGCGCACCAACCTGCAGGACAGCGAACTGGTGTTCGTCGGCTACGGCATCAACGCGCCCGAACGCGGGTGGAACGATTACGCCGGGGTCGACATGCGCGGCAAGACCGCGGTGATCCTGGTCAACGATCCCGACTGGCAAAGCGATAGCTTGGAAGGCCGGTTCGGCGGCAAGGCGATGACCTATTACGGCCGCTGGAGCTACAAGTATGAGGAAGCCGCCCGGCAAGGGGCGGCGGGCGCGATCATCGTCCACGAAACTGATCCTGCATCCTACGGCTGGAACGTGGTCGAAAGCTCGTGGTCGGGCCCGCAGGTCTATGCCCAGCGCGCCAACGGCGGATCGGACCAGACCCTGGTCAACGGCTGGGTCCAGCAACCCGCGGCTCAGGAGATCCTGAGGACAGCCGGCCGCGATCTCAACGCGCTGACCGCACAGGCGCGGCAGCCTGGATTCAAGCCGGTCCCGCTGGGGCTGAAGGTGTCGACGAACTTCGGCAACACCATCCGCAAGTTCCAGTCGAAGAACGTGGTCGGCGTCCTGCCGGGGAACCAGCGGCCGAACGAATACGTGCTGCAGACAGCCCACTGGGATCACCTGGGCCGCTGCAAGCCGGATGCAACCGGGGACGACATCTGCAACGGCGCGATCGACAACGCCACCGGCGTCGCCGCGCTGGTCGCTTTGGCCGAAGCGCACCGCAAGGCGGGCCCGGCGGACCGATCGCTGCTGTTCGTCGCGGTAACGGCCGAGGAATCGGGCCTGCTCGGTTCCGACTACTATGCCGCCAACCCGGTTTATCCGCTGGCGCAGACGGTCGGCGGGCTCAACATCGATGCATTGTCGCTGGCGGGCCCTGCCCGGGACGTGACGGTGATCGGCGGCGGCAAGAGCGAACTCGACGCCTACCTCACCCGCGCTCTGGGGACGGTCGGCCGTACGGCAGTGCCCGACAGCAACCCGCAAGCGGGCTACTACTATCGGTCCGACCACTTCAGCCTGGCCAAGCGCGGCGTGCCGATGTTCTACATCGACAGCGGCGATGACCTGATCGACGGCGGCCGCGCCGCGGGACAAGCCTGGGCCAGCGACTACACCACCAACCGCTATCACCAGCCGAGCGACGAGTACGATCCCAACTGGAACTGGAGCGGGGCGGAACAGGACCTGAAGCTGTTCTACATCCTGGGCCGCGAACTGGCGGAAACCACGGCTTGGCCGAACTGGTACGAAGGCGATGAATTCCGCCGCGCGCGGGATGAAAGCTGCGCCGCCGCAACGGTGGGCTGCTGAGGCGATGAGCACCGGCGCGGGGCAGATGCCGCCCGAATGGCATCCGCAGGACTGGCTGTGGATCGGCTTTCCGCACGATGAGGCGGAATGGCCGGGGATCCTGTCCCGCGCGCAGGAACAGATCGCCGCGTTCGCCAACGCCGTGGCCGAAAGCGGACAGGACGTCCGCCTGATCGTGCGCGATGGGGCAAGCGAGGCGCGCGCCCGCGCGCTGGTCAGCAGCGCCGTGACGCTGGAACGGCGCGTGTATGGCGATATCTGGCTGCGTGACACCGGGCCGCTGGTCCTGTTCGAGGGAGGCAGGCGGACCGCGCGCCGCTTCGCCTTCAACGGCTGGGGCAACAAGTTCCTGATGGACGGGGACGAGACGATCGGGGCGGACCTGGCCGAAGACGCCGGGCTGCCGCTGCGTGTGGCGGACTGGGTGCTGGAAGGCGGGGCCATCGACACGGACGGCACCGGTCTGGTCGCCGTGACCGAGCAAGTCCTGCTCAACCCCAATCGCAATCCGGGGCTGAGCCGGGAAGACAACGAGGCGCGGCTGAGGGCGGACCTGGGGTTCGACCGCGTCCTGTGGCTGCGCGACGGCCTGATCAACGATCACACGGACGGGCACGTGGACAACCTTGCCCGGTTCGTCGCGCCCGGGACCATCGCGGTTCCGGTGGCGACCGGGCCGGACGATCCCAACGCCTGCATCTACGCCGACGCGCGCGACCGGGCGCGCGACTTCGGGCTGGCCGTGCGGGACGTGCCTTCGCCGGGCCGGGTCCAGGCCGGGCCGATCGTCGAGCCGGCAAGCTACATGAACTTCGCTGTCACTACCAACCTCGTCGTCGTGCCGACCTACAACACGATCCACGATGAGGACGGCGTGGCGGCGGTGGGCAGCCTGTTCCCCGACCGCGCCGCTATCGGCATTCCCGCCGACGCGGTGCTGGCCGGAGGCGGCGGCTTCCACTGCGCCAGCCAGCAAATGCCAAGCTTGCCGGAAGACGCCAGCAGCCAAGTCGGCTGAGCGTGCCACGGGATGGGAGTGGAGGGCCTGCTGCCCAATCCCACGTGCGCAAGTTCGTCGGCTGGGCGGCGAACAAGGACCCCGATCTCAACGCCACCATCGCCAGGAAGCGAAGCTGATCGGGCTGCACCTTCGAGGCTCTGGCCGATGCCGGTCGCTGCGGGACGCCCGTCTCATCCTGTAGCCGACGTTCTGGCTCCCGTCGTGGTACCAGTAACGCCGCGATGGCGTGGCCCCGTTGAACATCGCTGGAAAGTCGGAATGTCTTCTCGTACGGTCGTCGGCATGGAGCTGATGAGCACCTTTCGATGCGCACCGGCATCCTGACGCTTACCGAACGAGAAAAAGAAACGTTGCGGCTGCTCGTCAGCGGGCACGACGCCAAGTCAATCGCGCGCCACCTCGAACTCTCGGTTCACACCGTTAACGAGCGGTTGCGCAATGCGCGCAGAAAACTTGACGTTTCAAGCAGCCGAGAAGCGGCGAGACTCCTTGCGGAGGCGGAGCAGGGTCCCCCCGATTTCTTGGCGGACACGTTTTTCGGGGTGGCCGACGAAGCGGATGACGGGCCTTCTTCTCAAAAGGCAAGCAGCGCGCACCGCGCAGGTCATCGGCTTGTCTGGTTAAGCGGAGGAATGTTTATCATGTCGCTTGTGATTGCAGCAGTCGCTCTCTCGTCAGCTTTTCACGGGAACACCACACCAGATGCGGCGGGCTCAATTCGGGTTTCCGCAGTTGCCGACGCTTCTGCATCAGCCAGCCTGAGCTCGGCTCGTGAGTGGGTGAGCCTGCTTGATCGCGAACGCTGGGAAGAGACCTGGCGCACGGCCGCTGCCCTGTTCAAGTCGCAAATCACCGCCTCGCAATGGGCTTCGACGGTTCAGTCTGTACGGCAACCGCTCGGTCCGGTTTCGTCTCGCACCTTCCAGAGCGTGACAAAGGCCAACTCGCTTCCCGGCGCCCCGGCAGGCGAGTATGAGATCCTTCAGTTCCAAACCGACTTTGCCCGCAAGAGCGGTGCCATCGAAACCGTCATTCTCGCTCGCGACCCGTCCGGCTGGAGAGTGGCAGGGTACTTCATACGCTAGAAGAGCACCGGACTCGACGGCGGCTCTCGTCTGTGTCAGCCGCCGGAAGGGAGTCAGTTCGCTCCCCATCATGCGCTGGCGCTGTTCAGGCCCGGCTCCAGTTGAAGCACCCGTTGGGCAGGCCCGAACCGCTCACCAGCATGGCGCCGTGGCGGTAGAAGCTCAGCCGATCTGCTTGTTCCACGTCGACCACGACGACCGCCATCTTCGGATCGCTCCACACCAGCCGCCCATCGTGCGCGCTGATGGCGTTCATCACGTCGGCGGGCCGCACTCCCGGCGCGAACACGACGGTGGTGAACCTTTGCCCCTTGGGCGGCTGCAACGACCACGCTGCCAGCCCGGCGGTCAGCAGCCCGACCAGCAAGACAGCCATCGTCGCGCTCCGCCTGCCATCGGAGCGACCGCGTCTGCTGCGCAGGAGCAGCCAGCCGGCGGCGAAAGGCAGTACGCCGAAAGCGGCAAGCCAGATGAGGTCCCACATCAGCGGGTTGGGGCTGTCGAGCCGTATCCGGTGAATCCCCAGCAGCCAGTGAGACAGAACGCTGTCCACGATGTGCCAGCTGCCGAACCCGACAAGCAGGGCGCCGACCAGGGAGCGTCCCCACTGCTGCTGCAAGCCCGCGCGCGTGCGCCACAGTCCCCACAGCCCGGCGGCCGCGATGAGGTACATGAGGGCATGAAAGTAGCCGTCCCACAGCACCTGACCGCGAATGGTATCGACACCGGGGACAAGGCTCAGGAGATGGTGCCACTGGAGAATCTGATGGAGCACGATGCCATCGAAGAATCCGCCCAGCGCGAAACCCAGGACAATAGCCCAACGAATGCCTGAGCGTTCTGGCCCTGAGCGGTCTGGCATCGCGATCCTCCTGCCTGCCAACGCCGCGGGGCCGAAATGGCTCCGGGTGCCGCGTTCCTGAAAGCGGCCTTTTCGGGCTCGACGGGAACTGAAGCTTTGGTAAGCGCTGTTCCAGGGACCGGCCGGTCACGCCAATCAGGGGAATGCACGATCATGTTGAGAGCAACCGCAGCCTTCGCGCTGGCCCTGATGGCTGCGGCATCGCCCGCGCTGGCGCAGGAGCAGGAGCGTCCATTCTGCCCTTCGCGGCCCGGCCCGAACACGCCGGCCTGCACGATCGCGCCGGGCCGGGTGGCCGTGGAATTCGGGTTCGCCGACTGGCAACGCGACGATCAGGCCGATTTGCGCACGGACACGTTGCGCCTCGGCGATACGCTGGTCAGGGTCGGCGTCTCGGAGACGGTAGAAGTGCTGGTGGGCTGGGTTCCTTTCGGGCGAGTTCGCACGCGCAACGCCGTTACCGGCGCGGTCGACAGCGTAAGCCGCACAGGCGACGTGCTGGTCGGCGCAAAGGCCAATCTTCAAAATCCGGACGGCAGCGGCTTTTCGGTCGCGGTGCAGCCTTTCGCCCTGCTCCCGGTGGGCCGCCAACCCGTTGGCGCGGGCGATTGGGGCGCGGGCGTGCTCGTACCGATGAGCTACGATCTCGGTGACGGGCTGAGCCTGCAATTCTCCCCGCAGATCGATGCAGCGACGGACAGCGACGGCAGCGGGCGGCATCTGGCCTACAGCGCCGCGGCAGGCCTTGGTGTCACGGTTTCCGAAGCGATTGGCTTGAGCGCGGAAGTGCTGGCGGGGCGGGATCACGATCCCGATGGACGCACCACCCCGCTTTCCGGCACCCTGACCGCCGCCTGGTTCCCGTCACCCGACCAGCAGTTCGACGTGGGGGCGACCGTGGGCCTCAACGATGCGCCGGATGTCGGGTTGTCCGTTGGGTACTCGCACTTGTTCTGATCGCGGCGGACGATCATCCTCCGGCCAGCGCCAGACGCGCCGCCTTGGCGAACAGCGTCGGCAGGCCGGCTTCTTCCAGACGCTCGGCCGGCCACCACTCGCCGTCCCCTTCCGGGTCGCCCGGCTGGTTCCCGGCACGGACCCTGACTTCCAGCGTCAGGGCAAAATGGGAGAACACGTGGGCCACTGCCCCTGCCGTGCGCCACTCGCCGGGCAGGGGCGGCTCGCCCGTGCCGTCGCCCCTCGCGTTCCAGCCATCGTCCGGCAGCGCGCGCATTCCGCCCAGCGTGCCGCGCTTGTCCCGCCGCACAAGCCAGACGTGCCCGTCCCGCACGATCCAGAAGGCCGTGCCGCGCCGCTGGGGCCTGGCTTTCTTCGCCGGTTTCACCGGGAGAGAGGCGGGATCGCCGCTCGCCCGCGCTTCGCACTGCGCGGCGACCGGGCACAGCAGGCACTTCGGATCGCGCGGCGTGCAGATCGTGGCGCCGAGGTCCATCATCGCCTGTGCGAAGTCGCCGGGGCGGCTCTCAGGCGTGATCCGCTCCGCCGCTTCGCGGATCGCCTTGCGCGCGGCGGGCAGGGGCTCGGCAATCGCGAACAGGCGGGCGACGACTCGCTCCACATTGGCATCGACCACCACCGCCCGCTGGCCGAACGCGATCGCGGCCACGGCAGCGGCAGTGTAGGCGCCAAGGCCGGGCAAGGCGCGCAAGTCTGCTTCGGTTTCGGGAAAGCTCCCTCGCGCCGCCACTTCGCGCGCGCAGGCGATCAGGTTGCGGGCGCGGGAGTAGTAACCCAGCCCCGCCCACGCGCCCATCACGTCTTCCTCCGGCGCGGCGGCAAGCGCCTCCACCGTCGGCCAGCGTTCGGTGAACTTCAGGAAATACGGCGCTACGGCGGCAGTGGTGGTCTGCTGCAGCATCACTTCGGACAGCCACACGCGGTACGGATCGGGCGGGCTTCGGGCGGGTTCTTCGCCCGACACAGTGCCCGGCATGACCCGCCACGGCAGGCGGCGCGCATGGGCATCGTACCAGCCGAGCAGACGCTCCGGGATCGTGCCGGCTCTATCATCCATGGCGTGCCTATGGCATGGCGCCTCCACCGATGGAACGCGAACCCGCCAAGCCCCAGAAGAAAGCCCGCCAGTACGAACGCCCGCGCGGTGGCCCGGCGCGCGCGATCGCCGACCTGATGCCGCAGATCGGCCGCACAGCCTTCCGCCGCTTTGGATTCGTCCAGTCGAACGTGGTCACCCGCTGGTCCGAGATCGTCGGCCCGACCCACGCGAAAGTCTGCGCGCCCGAAGCGATCCGCTTCCCCCCAGGGGAAAAGAGCGACGGCATCCTGCAACTGGTGGTCCTGCCCGCCCACGCCCCGATGATCCAGCACGTCACGCCGGAAATCATCGAGCGGGTGAACCGCTTCTTCGGCTACAAGGCCGTGGCCAAGGTCAAGCTTCGGCAAGGGGAGGTTAAGCCGCCGGTTGCTGAAAAGCGTCCCGCCGCGCCGCCGTCGCTGAAGCCGATCCCGATGGAACTGGGGGAGTCCTTGCGCGATATCGGCGATCCGGAGCTGCGCACCGTGCTGGAATCCCTGGCGCGCAGCCTCGGCACGCAAAGGGAAGGGAAAGAATGAAGCGTTCTCGCAACAGGCTGGCCGGGATCGGAGCCGCCGCCCTCGCATCGCTCGCCGCGTTCGCGCCGATCGGGGCCGCGCCTGCCGCCGCCGCGCCGGACTGGGCCGCGACCAGCTCCGTCACCCGCGATGGAGCCCACGTCCTCGGTAACCCGCAGGCCGATACGCGGCTGATCACGTTCGTCAGCTACACCTGCCCGCACTGCGCCCGCTTCGAAGGGGAAAGCGACATGCCCCTGCGCGCGGCCTACGTGCAGCCGGGCACTCTCGCGCTCGAAGTGCGCCACATCATCCGCGATCCGATCGACATGACCGCGGTGCTGCTGGCCGAATGCGGTCCGGCCAGCCGCTTCTGGGGCAATCACCGCGCGATCTTCGCCGCTCAGGATGACTGGATGGCCACGGCCCGCGCCACCACGCCGGAACAGCGGCAACGCTGGAGCACCGGCACGCTGGCCAACCGGTTCAAGGCGATTTCCGCCGATCTCAGGTTCTACGAACTGATGCAGCAGCGCGGCTATTCCCGCACGCAGGTGGATCAGTGCCTGTCCGACCCCGCGCGGGTGGACAAGTTCGCCAATCAGTCGCAGGCCGATGGGCAGACCTACAAGGTCCAGGGCACGCCCAGCTTCGTGTTGAACGGCAAGCTGCTGGACCAGGTGCACACCTGGGCCGGGCTGAAGCAGGCGCTCGACACGCGGATGAACTAAGCGGGCGCCTGACCGGCTGAGGCACGGGTGAGTGAACGCTTGATTGCCGCTGTCTATCGGGTACTGCCAACCCATTCTTCATGACGGGAAAACTGCCACGATGAAACGCCTTGCCCTTGCCGGTCTTGCCTTGCCGCTCCTGCTGACTCTCGGCGCCTGCGGCGAATCGAGCGAAAGCAACGTCCCGACCTCGGTCGTCACCGCGGTGCCGCCGCCCGCCGGGCAGCAGTGGATCGACGTCGCGGCGGAAACGCCGGAGGGCGGCTTTCGCATCGGCAACCCGGACGCGCCGCTGAAACTGGTGGAATACGCCTCCCACACCTGCCCGCACTGCGCCGACTTCGCAGCCGAATCGCATGAGGGTATCGAGGAATACGTCAGCACCGGAGCCGTCAGCTTCGAACTGCGCAACCAGGTGCACGATCCGCTGGACATGACGATGGCGCTGCTCGCCCGCTGCGGCGATCCGGCGACCTTCCAGCCGCTGGCCTCGCAATTCTGGGCCAACCAGCCGCAGATCATGCAGTCCGTGCAGAACGATCCGCAGGCGTTGCAGCAGGCGATGCAGGCCCCGCCGGCGCAGCAGTTCCAGCAAATCGCCGAGGCGACCGGTCTGATCGATTTCGTCGCCGCGCGCGGGGTCAGCCGGGAACAGGCGACGCAGTGCCTCGCTCGTACCGATCTTGCGCAGCAGATTGCGGAACGCTCGCAGACCCAGTCGGAAGAACTCGACGTGCAGGGCACGCCGACCTTCTTCCTCAACGGCAACAAGCTCGACGTCGGCAGCTGGGAACAACTGGACCCCATTCTGCGCCAGAAGGGCGCGCCCAGCGCCTAGTCCCGCCGCATCCACCGGGGCCGCAACAGGAGTTCGCATGAGCATCCTCAAGATCGTGACCCCGGTGACGCATGACCTCGGCGGCTTTCAGGTCCGCCGCGCGGTGCCAAGCCCGCAATGCCGGATGGTCGGCCCGTTCGTGTTCGTCGACCAGTTCGGCCCGGCTCGGCTCGACGCAGGGGAGGGGATGGACGTGCGCCCCCACCCGCACATCAACCTTGCCACCGTCACCTGGATCTTCGACGGCGCGATCGATCACCGCGACAGCCTGGGCACGTTCTCCACCATTCGCCCGGGCACGGTGAACCTGATGACCGCCGGCCGCGGCATCGTCCATTCCGAACGCAGCCCCGCCGACGAACGCGGCAGCGGCGCGGCGATGTACGGCATGCAGACCTGGCTGGCCCTGCCCGATAGGCGGGAAGACATCGACCCGGCGTTCGAGGCGGTGAGCGACCTGCCGCTGATCGACGACGGAAAAGCCCGCGCCCGCGTGATCATGGGCGAATTGTGGGGCCGCCGCGCTCCCGTCACCACCCATGCCGAAACGATCTACGCCGAAATGGACCTCGCCCCCGGCGGATCGGTGCCGATCGATGCAGAGGCCGATGAACGCGCCGTGCTGCTGGCGGGCGGGGATGCCGCGCTGGATGGCCAGCCGATCGATCTCTACACGCTGGTGCTGCTGAAACCGGGCGCAGCGATGACGCTGTCCTCCCGGTCCGGCGGCAAGGTCATGCTGCTGGGCGGGGAAGCGTTCGCGACCAAACGCTACGTGTACTGGAACTTCGTCAGCTCCAGCCGTGACCGGATCGAACAGGCCAAGGAAGACTGGCGGGCGGGCCGCTTTCCCAAGGTCCCGGACGATGCGGAGGAATACATCCCGCTGCCGGACAAGCCCAAGACGGTCAGCTACCCCTGACAGGACCAGCTGACCCGCGCCCGGCGGCTTATTCCATCGGCAGTTGCTGCGTCCGGTTCAGCCGCTCGAACACTTCGTCCAGCGGCTCCACCACAGTTACGCTGCGCCCTTCGCCAAAGCGGATGCGCGTCCCGCCCTCGACTTCCGAGACATAGCTGACTTGCGAGGCGTTGACGACCGTGGGCACCCGGTCGGGGGCAGTGAACCTGACGAACATGGCCTTCTCCCTTTTTTGTGTGTCCCAGCATACCCGATCCACCGCCGCGCGCCAGTGCCTTGGTGCGGGCAGGGGGATGAAGCGAACGTCCAACATGGGGCGGAAAGCGAACGTACGACTTCGCCATCAAAGTCGTCATGTCAGCCTGCGCTGGAATGACGAAGAAGGGAATGTCCGCAACGGGTGGAAAGCGGACGTTCCAGACAGCCACAGTCCGCCACTCACATCATTGGGATCAACGATGTACAAATGTATGGGGATTAGTCTTTCAGACCTAGAGGTGCCCCGTTCCCCGCTCTTACCATTCCCCGCGCATTGGGATGAAGTGTCGCGCGAAAAGTCTCATTGGTGTGTTTCCGTACGCAGTCCAGATAAGCCGTATTGCGCGCAGCCGGATCATCGCTTCGCCACAGCCATGAGCCAGCGGAAGGAACGATAATCACCAGCGAATGGGGTGATGCCGTAACAACGGCAAAGCCGCCAGTATCGCACCATTTGATTGCTGCATCGAGGAGAGATGTATCGCCAATGCCTAGGATGTCCGGGGCAGCGCTGATTGCCCTCTCGGAGGGCTCAATGAGCATCACTTCGTCATCGAGGGATGCAGAGACCGCATATTGCAGAGCGTCCGGCCGGTTGATCAATCCATCTTCGAATGCAGCCTGTTCTTCTTGAGTTCCGCAAGCGGCAAGACCAATGGCGAGGACGGCCGAAGTAACCCTGAACACTGACATCATAACAACAGCCCTAGGCGGCGTGGCTGACTTTGGGCAGACCCTTATCCCTGTAACCACCTATAACAGGCGAATTGTCCACGGCGGCAAGGATTCGAACAGGTTGAACATCCTCTAGCTTTGCGCTCGCCCCTTCTCGACACCTGCAAAGGATGGCGGAATGTCCGCCCTTGGGGCGAAAGCGGACCTCCCCCTCTCGTCATTCCCGCGAAGGCGGGAATCCAGTAGCAACGGCTGCGTGCACCACGGCTTCGCCCCAACCGTGTACCTGCTGGCCTCTCGCCGGAACGGCACACTCTATATCGGCGTCACGTCGAATCTGCTTACTCGCCTTCATCAGCATCGCGAAAGGCTCTTGCCCGGCTTCACCAGCAAGTACGGCGTGAAACACCTCGTCTGGTTCGAACCGCACGGGACGATGGAGCAGGCGATCCTGCCCGAAAAGCGGATCAGGAAATAGAATCGCGCCTGGAAGATCGCGCTGATCGAACACGGGAACCCCGACCGGTGCGACCTTGCAGAGGATATCGGCTTTGCATCCTTCGCGCCGACTGGATCCCCGCCTTCGCGGGGATGACGAATGTCTGATATGGGTCGTAAGCGGACATTCGCACCTCCATGCTTTCGGTCGATTTCTGTCCCGCAATTACTCTTGCGCCGAAACGGGGTGGCGGCCGGAAACGGAACCGCGTCACCGCTTTCCTACACCGCGAGCGTTGCCTCAAACCCGGCAGGCTCTTTGCCATCGTCGTTTCCGTCTGCCCTATGCCGCTCCTTGATCAAACAGGCAGGGCTTTCCGATCCTTACTCCTGCACGAAAGGATATTTTATTTTCTCCGCGCGCGTCCCTTTGTCGTTTTCGCCCCGCAAACCCGCAGGATACCGTGGCTTTTCAGCCTGACACCCGGTTGTAGGACATGTCAGGTGTGTCAACCTCACGCGCTCCCGGTCAGACGGGGCGAGGCTCTCCGTACCACTCGACCCATGCGCCATGCGGGTGGGCTTCGCCAAGGCGGACCCACTCCCCGCCGCCCGGCCAGTACCGGATGGAAAGCTCATGCCGGAATGTCTGCCGGTTGGTCTCCAGCCGGATCCACGCGAGCGGCCGGTCGGCGCTCGCGTCCTCGGCTGCCTGCTCCATCATCTCGGTGATCGCCTGCCGCGTGGGCTTGGGCAGGTACTGCCACATCACCGAATGATACAGCACGCGGGTGACGCCGTCCTGCTGCGGGCAGGCGAGCCGCTCGCGCACGAACTCCGCCGCGTCCTGCTTGCGCAAGTCGGGCGCCTGCTCGCCCGCCAGTGCGATCGCCGCGTCGATCCGCGCCATCCGCACTTGCGCATCGGGCCAGACATAGGCCTTCAGCCGCAGGGCCTGTTCCGGATCGGACAAGTCGACGGGGGCGACGTCGCAGCCGCGAATCGCCGCAACCTCCACTCCCGCGTCCGGTGGCGGCGGTCCGCGCCACTCCGGCACGATCCGCATCATCGATACGGCCGGGCCCACCTTCACGCCGCCGAGATCGTAGAAGTACCGCTCCATCATCGTGTTCACGCCCGCACTGGCGCCGATCTCGTTCAGCTCGAACCTCGGCCCCAGTTTGTCGGACAGCCACAGCAGGCCCGCCATGATGCTGGCGGACCGGCCCGCCTCGTTGGTCTGCGGCGGCCCGTCCAGCCAGGCCATCAGCCGCGCGTCGTACTTTTCCGCCAGGTCCGCCACCAGCGCATCGACCGCCGCCTGATCGGTGGTCAGCCCGGCATAAACCGGCCCCAGCCGCCGGTCCTCTCGGGTCAGGAACAAGTGGTGCAGCCCGCCCGCGACCCGCAGCGGCATTGCGTCCTCAAGGCTCAAGCCCGCCCAGCCGTTCATCCGGGCGGCAAGGCCGGTGTGGGTGCGCAGGATCGCCAGTTCGCCCCGGACCACCCGCGCGGTATTCGGCGCATCGGCCTTTTCCGCGTGGTCCGCCTGCCAGCGGATTGCCTCTGCCACATCGGCGATCTCCATCACCGCCCGGGATTCCTGTTCCGCCATTCGAGTTGCCCTTTGCCGCCCCTGACCTTACATGCGCGCCCATGCCCGAGCCGCTAACCTTCGCCGTCCCCAAAGGGCGCATCCTCGACGAAGCGCTGCCCGTGATGGAGCAGGCCGGGGTGGTGCCGGAAAGCGCCTTCCACGACAAGGCCAACCGGTCCCTCAGCTTCGCGTCCGAAAGCGGCGACATGCGGATCATCCGGGTGCGCGCGTTCGACGTCGCCACGTTCGTTGCCTTCGGCGCGGCGCAGGCCGGGATCGTCGGCTCCGACGTGGTCGAGGAATTCCAGTATTCCGAGCTTTACGCGCCGGTCGATCTCGACATCGGCCACTGCCGTCTCTCGATTGCCGAGCCGAAGGACGCCGATGCCGCTTCCGGTCACGCCAGCCACCTGAGGATCGCCACCAAGTACCCGAACATCACCAGCCGGTGGTTCGAACAGCACGGCATCCAGGCCGAATGCATCAAGCTGAACGGGGCGATGGAACTGGCTCCATCGCTTGGGCTGGCGGGGCGAATCGTCGATCTGGTATCCACCGGCCGCACGCTGAAGGAGAACGGCCTGGTCGAAACCGACATCCTCATGCCGGTCTCGGCGCGCCTGATCGTCAATCGTGCGGCCCTGAAGACGGAGTCCCGGGTGGCGGACCTGGTCGAACGCTTCCGCGCCCTTTCGCACAAGGCTGCCGCCTGATGCTGCAGCTTTCCACGCAGAATCCGGATTTCGAGCGCCAGTTCGCCCGGCTGGTCGCCGACCGGCGCGAAAGTGACACCAGCGTCGCGCGCACCGTCGCGGATATTCTGGCGCGGGTGCGAGCCAAGGGTGACGAGGCGCTGGTCGAGCTGACGCGGCGCTATGACCGTCACTCGCTTGCAGGCGATGCCGGCTGGCGGATTGCGCCGGAAGCCTGCGCCCAAGCGTTCGAGGCGCTGGAGCCTTCCTTAAGGGATGCGCTGGTCTTCGCCGCGGATCGCATCCGCGCCTATCACGAAGCGCAACTGCCGCAGGACCGCGACTATGTGGACGATGCCGGCGTGCGGCTGGGCGCGAAGTGGCATGCGGTCGATGCAGCGGGGCTTTACGTTCCGGGCGGGCGCGCTGCGTACCCGTCCTCCCTGCTCATGAACGCGATTCCCGCGCGGGTCGCGGGGGTAGGGCGGCTGGTCGTGACCACGCCGACTCCCGATGGCGAGGTCAACCCGCTGGTGCTTGCCGCCGCGCATCTCGCCGGAGTGGACGAGATCTGGCGCATCGGCGGGGCGCAAGCGGTTGCGGCGCTGGCGTATGGCACGGGGCGCATTCGGCCGGTCGACGTCGTCACCGGACCGGGCAACGCGTGGGTCGCCGAAGCCAAGCGCCAGCTGTACGGCGTCGTCGGCATCGACATGGTTGCCGGGCCGAGCGAGATCCTGGTGATTGCCGACGGGCAGAACGATCCCGACTGGATCGCCGCCGATCTCCTGAGCCAGGCGGAGCACGATCCGTCCTCGCAATCGATCCTGATCACCGACGATCCCGTGTTTGCCGGCCATGTCGCCGATGCCGTCGATGTGCAGTGCTCCATGCTCTCCACCGAGAAAACAGCGCGGAAAAGCTGGCAGGACCACGGAGTGATCATCACGGTGTCCAGCCTCGATGAAGCGCCCGAACTGGCCAACCGGCTCGCCGCCGAACACGTCGAACTGGCGGTGGACGATCCGGAACGCCTGTTCTCGCGGATCCGTCACGCCGGCAGCGTGTTCCTTGGCCGTTACACCCCTGAAGCGGTGGGCGATTATCTCGCCGGCCCCAACCACGTGCTGCCGACAGGCCGTCGGGCACGTTTTTCCAGCGGACTTTCAGTGCTCGATTTCATGAAACGAACCAGCTTCATCGGCCTTGACCAGGAAGCGCTTGCGAAGATCGGCCCGGCCGCGGTGACGCTGGCCGAAGTCGAAGGCCTTCCCGCACACGCCCAGTCCGTGCGAGTCCGGCTGTGAGCGCGTCGGCCCGCTCCCGCTCCCGTTCCGCCGCCCGTCTGGCGGCGGTACAGGCGCTCTACCAGCGGGAAATGGAAAAGACCCCGCTTGCCCGCCTGCTGGATGAGTTTCACCAGCACCGGCTCGGCAAGGTCATCGATGAAGATCGGATGGTCGAGGCGGAAGTCGAATTCTTCGACGACATCGTCAGCGGAGTCGCGGCGCGCGCGGAGGAAATCGACACCCTGCTTTCCGACCGTCTTGCCAAAGGCTGGGCCTTGCCGAGACTCGACCGCACGATGCTTCAGATCCTTCGTGCCGGAGCCTATGAACTGCTCGCCCGCCCGGACGTGCCGGTCGGCAGCGTGATCAGCGAATACGTCGATGTCGCTCACGCCTTTTTCGACCAGCGCGAGGCGAAGTTCGTCAACGGCGTGCTCGACGCCGTGGCCAAGGCGGTGCGTTGAAGCGCGAACACGCGTTCATCGAAAGCCTGCGCGGCCTTGCCCGCCATCCCGGCGCGCGCGGCCTTGCCGATGATACTGCCGTTATAGAATTCGGGGGCGAGGCGCTGGTCCTCACCCATGACATGCTGGTCGAGGGCATACATGTCCTGCCGCAACAGGACCCTGCGGACATCGCCTGGAAGCTGGTGGCGACCAACCTCAGCGACCTCGCCGCCAAGGGCGCGGAGCCGGTCGGCGTCCTGCTCGGCCACATGCTGGGCGATGGCGATGAGCGCTTTGCCCAAGGTCTGGAGGAAATCCTCGGCCGCTACGACGTGCCGTTGCTGGGCGGAGACACCGTCTCCGGCGGACCGCCGCGCGCCTGGGGCTTGACCGCGATCGGGCGGGCCACCCACCGCCCGGTTCCTTCGCGCTCGAATGCCCGGCCGGGTGACGGTGTGTTCGTCACCGGCCCGATCGGCGCGGCCATGATCGGGTTTGAAGCCTTGCAGGAGGGAACGGGCGCGGACAGCAGCGCCTACCGCCGTCCCAAGCCTCGTCTTGCGGAAGGACGGCTGCTCGCGCCCCATGTCAGCGCGATGATGGACATTTCCGACGGACTGCTGCTCGACGCCTGGCGAATGGGGCAGGCAAGCGGGGTCACGCTCGCGCTGGAATCCTGCGCCGTTCCAATCGCCGCGCCGGGGAACCGCCGCAGCGAGGCACTGCGTTGGGGCGACGATTACGAGCTCCTGTTCACCGCCCCTGCCAACACCAACACGGCGCTGCCAGTCGATGCGGCCCGGATCGGGAGCGTGAGGTCGGACGCGTCCGCTCCCCTCATGCTCGATGGCCAACCGATGCCCGCGGCAAGAGATCTCGGCTACCAGCACTGATCGGCGTATCTCGGGGATTAATCCTGCTCCCGGGAAGTAGAGGTGGAGCAGTGTTCTTATCGCTTGCGCCAAATAGCCGCTCAAGTCATGTTGCGCTTTCAGACCCGGCGAAGAACGGGTGCACATAACGCAACAGGGAGAGGGCTTATGCACCTCGTGGTGATTGCGATTGTACTCGGCCTGGTGGCCGTCGTTTACGGCTATGTCACGAGTCGGCAAGTCCTCAGCGCGAGCCCTGGGAATGCGCGGATGCAGGAGATTGCCGGCGCGATCCAGGAAGGGGCGCAGGCCTTTCTCCGGCGGCAGTACATCACCATCGCGCTGGTCGGAGCGGGTGTGGCGATCCTCGTGTTCCTGTTCCTGGATCTGCCCCGTGGAGGAATTCCGGTCTCCGCGGCCGGATTCCTGCTCGGCTCAATTCTCTCTGGCGCGGCCGGGTTTATCGGCATGAACATTTCGGTGCGTGCGAACGTGCGCACGGCCGCCGCGGCGCAGACCGGATTGCAGGAAGGGCTCACGCTTGCCTTCCGGGCAGGTGCAATAACCGGGATGCTCGTCGCCGGGCTCGCCCTGCTGGCGATTTCGGTGTTCTTTTGGCTTCTCACCGGTCCGGGCGATCTGCCTCCCAACGACCGCACGGTTGTGGACGCGTTGGTCGCACTGGCTTTCGGCGCTTCGCTGATCTCGATCTTCGCGCGTCTTGGCGGCGGCATCTTCACGAAGGCCGCAGACGTCGGAGCCGATCTGGTCGGCAAGGTCGAGGCTGGCATCCCCGAAGACGACCCGCGGAACCCAGCAGTGATTGCGGACAATGTCGGCGACAATGTCGGCGACTGCGCGGGCATGGCGGCCGACTTGTTCGAAACGTACGTGGTGACCGTGGGCGCGACGATGGTGCTGACGGCGCTGCTGCTCACCGGCATCGCGCCGGACCTCCTGTTCGCGTTGATGAGCCTGCCGTTGCTGATCGGCGGCGTGTGCATCGTTACATCGATCATCGGCACGTATGCGGTTCGCCTTGGCGGCGGCACGAACATCATGGGCGCGATGTACAAGGGTTTCCTGGTAACGGCCGTGCTGTCCATCCCCGCGATCGGCTTCGCCATGTGGCTGGCGCTGGGGGACATGAGCGCGCGCATTGGCGGGGTCGTCGTCGGAACGGCCGGCGTCGCCACTGTGGCGGATGTGCCGGTAGGCGTGGTCGCCACTGCCACGATCGGCGGCTTCACAGGATGGGACTTGTTCTGGTGTGCGATGCTGGGGCTGGCCATCACCGGCCTGATCATCTGGATCACCGAATACTACACCGGCACCAATTACCGCCCGGTCCGCTCGATCGCGCGGGCTTCGGAGACCGGGCACGGCACCAACGTAATCCAGGGGCTCGCCATCAGCCTTGAGGCGACCGCCTTGCCGACGCTGGTGATCGTCGCAGGAATCATCATTGCGTACCAGCTCGCCGGTCTGATCGGCATTGCCTACGCGGCAACCGCCATGCTCGCGCTGGCAGGGATGGTCGTGGCGCTCGACGCGTACGGGCCGGTGACCGACAACGCCGGCGGGATCGCGGAGATGGCGGGGCTCGACGATGTCGTCCGCGGCCGGACGGATGCGCTGGATGCGGTCGGCAACACGACCAAGGCGGTTACGAAGGGTTACGCGATCGGATCGGCCGGTCTGGCCGCGCTGGTCCTGTTTGCGGCCTACACCACCGACCTGACCGAGTTCTTTCCAGCCCTGGTGGTCGATTTCAGCCTCAAGAACCCTTACGTCATCGTCGGCCTGTTGCTCGGGGCCCTGCTGCCTTACTTGTTCGCCGCCATGGGCATGACGGCTGTGGGACGCGCGGCGGGCGACGTGGTCAAGGACGTGCGTGACCAGTTCGCGGCCGACAGCGGGATCATGGCCGGGACCAGCCGACCGAACTACGCCCGCACGGTGGATCTGGTGACCCGGGCGGCGATCAAGGAAATGATCCTGCCCTCTCTGCTGCCGGTCCTGGCGCCGATCCTGGTGTTTTTCGTGATCGCCGCGGTAGCCGGGCTGGCGAATGGTTTCGCCGCGCTGGGGGCCTTGCTGCTGGGCGTGATCGTCAGCGGCTTGTTCGTTGCCCTTTCGATGACTTCGGGCGGCGGCGCGTGGGACAATGCGAAGAAATACATCGAAGACGGGAATCACGGCGGGAAGGGGTCCGAAGCCCACAAGGCCGCCGTGACAGGGGATACAGTGGGCGATCCCTACAAGGATACCGCCGGTCCTGCAGTCAATCCAATGATCAAGATAACCAATATTGTTGCCCTTTTGCTGCTTGCCGCCCTTGCCGGAGGGTAAATTGATTTCAAATTCATGGGAGCAGTCGGGAATCCGTTGACCCCGATGGTGCAGCGCAATAGCGCTGGATCGATGGCATCCATTCTCAGCGATCCTACGCCCGAGCAACTGGTGGCGGATCTCGTCCTGCTGCTCGATCTGGAACACCGCGGCGGTGACCGCTATATCGGACGCCGGAAGAAAGGCGGGAGCGGGCGCGTCTTTGGCGGCCAGGCGATCGCGCAGGCGCTGGTCGCCGCCCGGCGCAGCGTTCCGGAAGACCGGTTCACGCACTCACTCCACGCCTATTTCCTGCGGGGGGGCAGCGAGGAGGAGCCGATCGAATTTCGGGTGAAGCGCGATCTTGACGGGCACAGCTTCTCCAACCGCCGGGTAGTGGCCAGCCAGCAGGGCAAGCCGATCCTGAACCTGATCGCCTCCTTCCAGAAATCTCAGGAAGGACCTTCCCACCAGTATGCGGCGATGCCCGACGTGCCGCAGCCCGAAGACCTTGTGCCGGATGCCCAGATCCGGCGCAATCTGGCAGACCGGGTCGAAGGCCCGCAGCGCGATCTATGGCTTCAGCCGCGACCGATCGATTTCCGTTCCGTCGAACCACGCGAATGGCTCAATCCCAAGGCGCGCGAACCCGTGCTTCACTGCTGGTTCCGCACCGTCGCCAGTCTGCCGGACGACCAGGCCGTCCATCGCGCCGTGCTTGCCTATGCAACCGATTTCCAGCTTCTCGGCACCAGCCTCCTGCCGCACTCCCTCAGCTTCGCGCAAGGGGAAGTGAAGATGGCCAGCCTCGATCACGCCATCTGGTTCCATGCTCCATTGCGAGCGGACGACTGGCTGCTGTACGTGACTGAAAGCCCTTGGTCGGGGCTGGCTCGGGGATTTGCGCGCGGCCAGATCTTTTCACGCGACGGTCAGTTGGTCGCCAGCGTGGCCCAGGAAGGCATGGTGCGGCGGTCAAGGCGAGAGTCCGGCACCAGCTAGAGCGATCTCGAGGCCAGTGGGATTACCTGCTGGCTTGCGCGGCGAGGCAGAACTAGACCCGCTCTGCCTCCGCTACCGCCTCGCTGGCTCGTAGCGCACTTACGATCCGGGTGAGATGGGCAAGATCCTGCACTTCCAAGTCGACCGCGTATGTGTGGAAGGGATCGTCCCGTTCCACTTGTTCAAGGTAGAGTGCATTGGCATAATTCTTGGCGAAGATGCCGGCTACTTCAGCCAAAGTGCCGGGACGATTGTACAGCACGATCCGAAGACGTCCGACAGCCCCATGGGATCGGTCACCCCATGAAAGATCAATCCAGTCGGTATCGAAGCCCCGGGCCAGGGTGAAGCAGTCGATCACGTGGACCTCGACCACCTCGCCGGGCCGGCGGAGCCCGACGATGCGGTCTCCGGGCACAGGATGGCAGCAGTCTGCCAGCGCGAAGCCGACTCCCGCGGTCAGGCCCTTGATCGAGACCGCTCGTCCGTCCCGCGGTGCTTCGGGAAGATCGACGGTGCTGCCGGGCACGAGCGCTTCCATCACGTCGCGGTCGGAAAGCTTTGCGGCCCCGATGGCGAACATCAGGTCCTCTTCGTCGGCGAGTTCCAGCCGCTCGACGGCAGCTCGGATGGCTTTCTTGCCGATCTTCGCCGGCAGCTGGTCGGCGATCTGCTCGAACAGCTTGGAGCCGATCTCGGCAACCTCGGCCCGCTCCTTCTGGCGCACCGCGCGGCGAATCGCTGCCCGGGCCTTGCCGGTGACGACAAAGCCGAGCCACGAAAGCTGCGGTTCCGAATTGGCCCCCTTGATGATCTCTACCACGTCGCCATTGCTGAGCGGCGTGCGCAAGGGGACGTGGCGCCCGTTTATCTTGGCCCCGACAGTGTGGGCGCCGAGATCGGTATGGACCGCAAAAGCAAAATCGACCGGCGTTGCCCTTTTGGGCAGCTGGAACAGCGCCCCCTTGGGCGTGAAGGCGAAAATCCGGTCCTGGTAGACCGCCAGCTTCGTGTGCTCGAGCAGTTCCTCGGCGTCGTGGCTCGCGTCCACGATCTCTATCAGATCGCGCAGCCAGCCGACTTGCCCGTCTGGCCGGGAGCCGCCCTGCTTGTAAGCCCAGTGGGCGGCGAGGCCGAATTCGTTCAACCGGTGCATCTCGCGCGTGCGGATCTGCACCTCCACCCGCATCGCTCCCTGGTAGATCAGCGTCGTGTGCAGCGACCGGTAGCCGTTGGTCTTTGGTGTCGAGATGTAATCCTTGAAGCGCCCGGGGACGAATTGCCAGGTCCGGTGGAGCACCCCGAGCGCACGGTAACAATCCTCCGGCGACTCGGTGTGGACGCGAAAGGCCATGATATCGGTGATCTGCTCGAAGCTGACGTGGCGCTCGGCCATCTTCTTCCAGATCGAATAGGGATGCTTCTCACGCCCGCTCACCTCGACGCGAATCCCGTCTTCAGCCAGCGCCTGCTTGACCTTGAGAGCAATCGCATCGACTTGCCCACCTTCGGAACTGCGGATCTGCTCCAGCCGACCGACGATCGTGGCGTAGGCTTCGGGCTCCAGTTGTTCAAACGCGAGCAACTGCATTTCCCGCATGTATTCATACATCCCGACCCGCTCGGCAAGCGGGGCGTAGATTTCCATCGTTTCGCGGGCAATGCGCTGGCGCTTCTCGGGGCTCCTGATGAAGTGGAGCGTGCGCATGTTGTGCAGCCGGTCGGCCAGCTTGACGAGCAGGACCCGCAGATCCTCGCTCATGGCCAGCAGGAACTTACGCAGGTTTTCCGCCGCGCGCTCGTTTTCCGGCATCTGCTCGATCTTGGAAAGCTTGGTCACCCCGTCCACCAGCCGCGCGACTTCCGGGCCGAAATTCTTCCGGATGTCGTCGATGGTCGTCAGGGTGTCTTCGACCGTATCGTGAAGCAGAGCGGTGACGATCGTCTCCTGATCCAGCTTCAGGTCGGTCATCAGGCCGGCGACCTCGATCGGATGGCTGAAGTAGGGATCGCCGCTGGCGCGTTTCTGGGTGCCGTGCTTCTGCACCGTGTACACATAGGCGCGGTTGAGCAGCGCCTCGTCCGCTTCGGGCGCGTATTCCTTCACTCTTTCGACAAGTTCGTACTGGCGCAGCATGACAGCTAGATGGGGTGAACGGTGCCGGTTTGGCAACGGCAAACCCGGCCTGAGGTGTTATCCCTGGTGCGCTTGAGCGGACTCGAACAGTTTTCGTCCGAAGATGAACCACAGCAGGCCCGTGAACAGGCCCGTCAGCAGTCCTGGATCGTCAATTCGCCAGTTTCGCAACGAGTCCGTCCGCGCAAGGAACACCAGATCGATCAGGTGGAAAAAAAGCCGTCCGGCAAGCGCGCCGATGAGCATGCTCGCCAAGCCGAACCACCCGCTCAGGCGAGCGTTCCGAAACAGCCAGGAAAGCGGCAGCCCGATCAGCAGCACGCCCAGACTGGCGGCGGGCAGGCCGAAAACGGTCGCCATCACCATGATGAACAGGGGAAAGCGCCAGATATCGGCCGCCGTCCACCCTCCCGCGGCCGAAAAGGCGAACGCGACGAACAGTCCAAGGAAGCTGCCGAGCCAGGCAGAAGCGATCACCGCGCCCGAAATATGAAACCGCAGCAGTTTGCGGCGGGCTTTCAGCTCCACGTGGCTTCGGGCGGCAGGCTCATCAGGATCGCGTCGATATTGCCGCCGGTCTTCAGTCCGAACAGCGTCCCGCGATCGTACACCAGATTGAATTCCACGTAGCGTCCGCGCCACTCCAGCTGGCGGTGCTTCTCTTCGGGCGTGAATTCCTGCTCCATCCGGCGGCGGACGATCTGCGGGAAGACCGACAAAAACGCCTCGCCCACGTCTTTCGTGAATGCGAAGTGGTGTTCCCACTGGGCTTCGTCTGCCGTTTCCAAATGGTCGTAGAAGATTCCGCCGACCCCGCGCGAAACGTTGCGGTGGGGGATGAAGAAGTAATCGTCGGCCCACTTGCTGAACCTGTCATACCAGGTCGGGTTGTGCTTCATGCAGGCGGCGCGGAAGGCGGCGTGGAACGCCTGCGTGTCTTCTTCATAGGGGATCGGCGGATTGAGGTCCGCTCCGCCCCCGAACCATGCCTTGCCGGTGGTGAGGAAGCGCGTGTTCATGTGGACTGCCGGAACGTGCGGGTTGGCCATGTGCGCCACCAGGCTGATCCCGGTAGCGGTAAAGCCGGGGTTTTCGGCATCGGCTCCGTTGATCGTTCCGGCGAACTGAGGCGCGAATTCACCCTGCACCGTCGAGACGTTGACCCCGACCTTCTCGAACACCTTGCCCTTCATCAGGCCGCGAACCCCGCCGCCGCCTTCCGATTCGTCCTCCGTCTGGCGCTGCCAGGGGGTGTACTCGAACGCGGCGCCGCTGCCTGCCTCCCGCTCGATCGTTTCGAACTCGGCGCAGATCCGGTCACGCAGGGACTCGAACCAGTCTTTTGCGCGTGCCGTTTGGGAGGTCCAGTCAGTCATGGGATTTCCTTGCCATTGCCGGTGCCCTGCGGCAAGGGAGCGCGATGGTTCCCCTTTCGTTCGCTGGTGAGGAGTTTGCCCTCACCGAAAGCCGCGCGCTTTACTGGCCGCGCGAATCGGCGTTGCTGGTGGCGGACCTGCACCTGGAAAAGGCGAGCTTCTTTGCGCGCACCGGCCAGATGCTGCCACCCTATGATAGCCGGGAGACGCTGGAGCGGCTGGCGCTGGCCGTCCGCGAGACGGGTGCGCGGCGAGTCTATACGTTGGGCGACAACTTCCACGACAGCGCCGGCGCCGGGCGGCTGGAGCCGCACGCGGCGGGCATGCTGGCGGCGTTGACCCGGGCGCTCGACTGGGTGTGGATCACCGGCAACCACGATGTGAACGCGGCCGGCGAGGCCAATCTGGCCGGCGGGATCGGCGGCACCCTGGCAGAGGAACTGGAGATCGCCGGAATCCGTCTGCGGCACCAGACGAAGGCGGGGGAAGTGCGGCCGGAAGTGTCCGGCCATTACCATCCAAGGCTGCAGGTAACGGTGCGCGGACGCGCGATTCGCCGTCCGTGCGCGGTGGTGAGCGGGGGCGCGAACGGCGGCGGGCGGATGATCCTGCCTGCGTTCGGAGCGCTGACCGGCGGGATGAATGCGGCCGATCCGGCGATCGTTTCCGCCATGCAGCCGGCGGACCGAATCGACGCTATGGTGGCGTCGCAGGGGAAATTGTTGAAATTTCCGCTCTGGCGGGCTGCCGCATGAGCGGGAACCCCTAGCGCGCCGGTGCGATTCGGCTTAGATAGCCCGTTAACGTAAACAGAAGACAGGAGACCGCACAATAGCCCGTCCCCCCCGGCGCAGCATGGCCCCCCCCGTAAAGAGCGGCCCGCGCTACGACAATTTCATCCAGGCCGACAAGGTCCGCGTCATTGACGAAAATGGCGAGAACCTCGGCGTGTTGTACACCCGACAGGCGATCGAACAGGCCGCCGAAGTCGGGCTGAACCTGGTAGAGGTCTCGCCCAGCGCAGACCCGCCGGTCTGCAAGTTCCTCGACGTCGGCAAGCACCGCTACGAAGCCCAGAAAAAGGCGAACGCAGCGCGCAAGACGCAGAAGACGCAGGACATCAAAGAGATCAAGATGCGTCCGAACATCGATGATCACGATTACGATGTGAAGATGCGCAACGTGAGCCGGTTCATCGAGGATGGCGACAAGGTCAAGGTGACCCTGCGCTTCCGCGGCCGCGAGATGGCTCACCAGCAACTGGGCATGGACCTGCTGCGGCGGGTGCAGGACGACGTGGTGGAAATCGCCAAGGTCGAAGCCTATCCCCGGCTGGAAGGCCGCCAGATGCTGATGGTGCTGGCGCCGAAGTAAGCCGTTCCGGCTGACTTGTGTTTTCGCAAGGGCGCGCCCGCAAGGCGCGCCCTTTTCGCGTCTGGAGCGAGCGCGAGGTTGACACACCTGACATGTCCTACACCGCGGTGTCAGGCTGCAAACTCCATGTTTTCCGCAGGGTTGCGGGCCCAGAGCGACGAAATGGCGCGCGCGCGAACAATAAAATGTTCTTTCGTGTCCAAGCAACAAAAGAACCTTCGGTTGCCTGATCTTCTGCACAAGGACGGAGAGGCTTCAGGAGGCGGGAACGACGATGGCCAAGAGCGTACCGGGTTTGCTTGGCCGCTCCATGTGTAGGGAAGCGGGAATGTCGGCTTGGGCGCCATAGACGGTCATTTCGAGCCTGATCGGCCTTGCCCGAAAGCGGCCCTCACTCATGTGCCACCTGGACCCGCTTCAAGGGTGCTTCCCTATACGCAAGCGGTTGCAGGCTGGCTCAGCGAGGGGGCCAACGCACGGGGCTCATTCGTGTCCGAGTGGCTCCTCAACATTCCCAGCGTCCATGCGCGCCAGAGAACGGCCGCTCCTACCGCCGTACAGACTACCAGGGCTGGCAACGAGGCTTCAGGACCAAAGGCCCCTCCGCTCAACCATGAGGGCAGGTCAGGACTGGGCACGCTCCGGGCGATGGCGGGGCCGAGCTCCGTTCCCGATACCGCGGCGCCGAAGAGATAACCCTGCGTGAAATTCCATGCGGCGTGAACCCCGATCGACATCCAGAGCCGTCCAGTGAGAGCATAGAACGCGCCCAGCATGATTCCCGCCTCCAGCATGACGCAGATTGCCGCGAGCAACGATGACTCCGGATTGAAAAGGTGACTGCCCCCGAACGCCAAGGCTGAAACGAGAAAAGCTGGCCCCGGGCCGAATGCCCGCCACAGCAGCCGGAGCATGATGCCACGGACAGCAAGTTCCTCCACCACCCCCGCTTCTATTGCCTTGCCGGCTGCGGCCCAGGCGGATGCCGGGCCGGTATAGGTGACATGGTAGAGCCCGCAGCCGGCGAGTACCGCCATCACGACCGTGAACATCGCTGCCCCGATTACAGCGCCAGAAAAGGGTTCGAAGGGAGCAGGCCTGATCGCCAACTCGGTTGGCCAACGGGCCTCGCCCAGCCTGACGAGCAGGCTGTAGATGCCGAGCATTATCAAGACACCGATACAGTGGCCGAGGAAACGCAGTCCCAGTTCGCTCTTCGGGATAAGCTGCTGGATGATCTCCATGGATGCGCCGAAAGTAGCGATGCAGATGAAGAAGAGCGCGATCATCCAGGCCAATGCCCGCAGCCAGCGAAGCCGTCCTGGCTTGAGAACCCGAAGCCTGCCGAGCGCGATTGGCACAGCCGGATGAGAAAAGCTGATCATATGTAACCCCCCAGAGGGATCATAGCGGCGGAAAAGGCGGCCACCAAACAGAGTGCGACATCTTGCTGTTCGTGGCTTTGGCGGCTTTTGGTCAGTCTGAATCGAAAAGCTGCCCCTCTTGTGTTTGATTGCGGACCTTGGCCGTGAGAACCTGAAGACCGTCCAGCCGCTTTATTCTTCTTCGGCCGCAGGCTCCAGCAAGGCCAGAAGCTCTGGCGGTTCAGACATTCCGCCAGCGTCGATCCGTTCGATGACCTGCCGGGCGGCCTCCGCCATTCCGCCCCCATGGGGATTGAAGGCGAGCGGCATCAGGGTGGCACGGGCGCGGTCGAGCTGGCCGTCCATGATCTGGTAGCTTGCCAGATTCAGGCGCAGGCCAAGGTCGAAGGGGGCAAGTTGTGTTGCCCGTTCAAGCCCCTTTACGGCCTGAGCCGGCGGGCGCTGCCCGCGCTCGGCGAAGCTTCGGTAGTAGTAGACGAGCGGCAGCGGATGGTCGTTCTCGATGCGGTTCAGCGCCAGGAACGGCTGGACGGCATCGGCGTAAGCCGCATCCCGATCTTCGGCATTGGCTGCCTGCCTGAAGAGGGCGTAGCCTTTCTGCACGTAGGCGTTGATCCGTCGCGGGTCGAGCGCCAGCGCTGCGTCGGCGGCTGCGATCGCCCTTGCGTCGTCACCAGCGTCGAACTCCGCTTCGGCAAGGGCGGCAAGCACGAACGGGTCACGCGGATAGGCGGCCGCCAGTGGGCGCAGTTCCTGCACCACCTCCAGCGCCTGCTCTCGATTGACGCCGCGCCGGGATCGGATGACCACGGGCATCACCGCCGTTTCTCCCGCCGTCAGCGGGCGGACGGCAATTTCGCCCGCTTGCAGCCGGCCCGGATCAAATACCAGCGTCCTGATCTTCCGCTGCCGAATGTAGCCGTCGAGATCCCGTTCCAGTTGACTCAAGTCGCCAAAGGCCTCGAGCCCTGCCTCGCGCGAGGCTTTTCCCGACCCCAGAAGCTTCAGGTAAGTCCTGAACTGGCCTGGTCGCTCGGTTCCAAGGCTCAGATAATGGTACAGGGCCCAGCTTTTGCCGTAGAATGAGTCGAAGCCATCGCGCACGCCGTCCTCATAGGCGGCAGGGTCGAGCAATTGCTCGACCTTCACGTCGCGGCCGTAAAACAGTTCTCCCGCGCGGTGATGGGCGGGCATCCCCAGCTTGATGCCGCCAGCGGGCGGAAACTCGGCCGATGCAAAGAATTCCGCGCCGCCTTCGCTGAACCATCGCGGAGCGACGACGCTGCTGTTCGAGATCAGGAAATGATGCGCGTATTCGTGCAGGAGGGCGATCATCGAGAAGTCCAGCTGACCGCGCCTGACTTGCACCTGCGGGACGACGGCGATCGAGCCGCCTGCACGCGGGATGTAGAAGCCGCCCACGTTGCGGGCGTCGTTTCCAACGAGACGCTGCACCTCCCGCTCATTGCGGACGACGAACACCGTCAGGCGGTTCGACGGGCTCGGCACCGGGAGGTCAAGCCCGGTCACGACTTCCATGGCCCCATGGTACAGTTCGAGCTGCTCGGAGAAGCGGCGGACGTCCTTCTCGCGGTCGTCCGTATAGACCACGAAATTGGCGCTGGACGCCTCCAGCCATTCGGCGTGCGCCGCGGAGGGCAGAAGCAGGGCACACAATGCCAGGAAGTACCGCATGAAGTCGCCCAACCCTCCGAAACCGTAAGGCAGGTTATCATTCCGCCGCCAGGAATGCGCAAGCACGTTCGCAGCCATTGGCATTTATCCTCGGCGCATCGCTTTTCCGCCCGCTGCGGACATTCGGCGCCGAGGTCGGGGGGCAATCCCCAGGCGTTCGGCGCGGCCGTCCCGCCGCTGCCGCTTCAGTCTGCGTCCGGCAGGTTTTTGCCCAGCACAACAAAGGCGAGGTCGTTGCGGCGGGGCACGCCGAAGCGGGGATCGTGGTGAGGGAAGGGGCGTTCTTCCCCGGTGCGGAGGTAGCCGCGGCGTTCGTAGTAGGCGATCAGTTCGCTCCGCTGGCGGATGACCGTCAGTTCGATCCGGCGAGCAGCGAATTCGTCCGCCGCCAGCCGTTCGGCGGCGCCGAGCAGCTGCTTGGCGAGGCCTTGCCCCTGCCGTGCCGGATCGACCGTCAGCAACCCGATGGCGGCGAGACCATCGTGCGGGCTGGTGACTTCGGCGCAGCCGATGAGCTCCGCCCCGTCGCGCGCCACCAGCCGGCGCAGGCGCGGATTGGCCAGGCCTTCGCGCAGCATCTCCGGATCGGTCCGCTGCCCGTCCAGCAGATCGGCCTCGTGCGTCCAGCCCGCCCGGGCGGCATCGCCGCGGTAAGCGCGCTGGACGAGGCGGTCGATCGCCTCAAGGTCCACTTCCGTCGCCGGGTCGATCCGCACCGGATCAGCGCAAGTCCGGCGCAGTCGCCTCCGCCTTCAGCAGGGCGATGGCCTCGTCCAGCGGCAGGACCTTCTGCTGCTGTTCGCCGAGCGTGCGCAGGGCGACGGTGCCTTCCTCCGCCTCCCGCTTGCCGACCACAAGCAGCTGCGGGACCTTTTTCAGCGAGTGCTCGCGCACCTTGTAGTTGATCTTTTCGTTCCGCAGGTCCGCTTCCACCCGGATTCCGGCGGCGGCGAGGCGCGTGGCGACATCGCGGGCGTAATCGTCCGCATCCGACACGATCGTCGCCACCACGGCCTGCACCGGGGTGAGCCAGAGCGGCAGCTTGCCGGCGAAGTGTTCGATCAGGATGCCGATGAACCGTTCGTAGGAGCCGAAGATCGCGCGGTGGAGCATCACCGGGCGGTGGCGTTCCCCATCCTCGGCGATGTAGCTGGCGTCGAGCCGTTCGGGCAGCACGCGATCGGACTGGATCGTGCCGACCTGCCAGGTGCGGCCGATCGCGTCGGTCAGGTGCCATTCCAGCTTGGGGGCGTAGAACGCACCTTCGCCGGGCAGTTCCTCCCACCCGTATTCCTCGGTGGCGAGGCCGGCTTCCTGCACCGCGTTGCGCAGTTCCGCTTCGGCCTGATCCCACATCTCGTCGCTGCCGAACCGCTTTTCAGGCCGCAGGGCGAGCTTGATCTGGTAGGTGAAGCCGAAGTCCTTGTAGACCCGGTCGGCCAGTTCGCAGAACTTGCGGACTTCGGCGACGATCTGGTCTTCGCGGCAGAAGATGTGGGCATCGTCCTGCGTGAACTGGCGCACGCGCATCAGGCCGTGGAGCGCGCCGTGCGGCTCGTTCCGGTGGCAGCAGCCGTTCTCGTAGATGCGCAGCGGCAAGTCGCGATAGGACTTGATGCCCTGGCGGAAGATCAGCACGTGGGCCGGGCAATTCATCGGCTTCAGCGCCATCCAGTCCGCCTCACCCGAGACGATCGGCCCTTCCTCGTCGACGTTGGGCACTTCGTCGGGAATGACGAACATATTCTCGCGGTACTTGCCCCAGTGGCCGGACTGTTCCCACTGGCGGGCGTCCATGACTTGCGGGGTCTTGACCTCCCGGTAGCCGCCGAGGTCGATCCGGCGGCGCATGTAGGATTCCAGCTCCCGCCAGATGATGTAGCCCTTGGGGTGCCAGAACACGCTGCCGTGCGCTTCGGCCTGGAGGTGGAACAAATCCATTTCCTGGCCCAGCTTGCGGTGATCGCGCTTGGCGGCTTCTTCCAGCCGGACGAGGTATTCGTTCAGCTGCTTCTTGTTCAGCCAGCCGGTGCCGTAGACGCGGCTGAGCATCGCGTTCTTCTGGTCCCCGCGCCAATAGGCGCCGGAGACGCGCGTCAGCTTGAAAGCCTGCGGGTCGAGCTTGCCGGTGGAGGCAAGGTGCGGACCGCGGCACATGTCGAGCCATGCGTCTTCGGCGTCTTTTGGACCCGAACGATAGACCGTCAGCTCCTCGCCTTCCGGCAATTCGCCCGCCCATTCGGCCTTGAAGGTCTCGCCATGGTCCTTGAACCACGCCACCAGCTCGTCGCGCGTCCAGACTTCGCGCGTGAGGGCTTTGTCGGCCGCGATGATGTCCCGCATCTTCTGCTCGATCAGCGGCAGGTCGTCTTCGGTGAACGGGCCGTGCGCGCCGGGGGCGAAATCGTAGTAGAACCCGTCCTCGGTCGCCGGGCCGAAGGTGATCTGCGTGTCGGGCCACAGCGCCTGCACCGCTTCGGCCAGAACGTGCGCGTAATCGTGCCGGACCAGTTCCAGTGCGTCCGCTTCATCGCGCGCGGTAATCAGGGCGAGTTGCGCGTCCCCTTCGAACGGGCGAGTGATGTCGCGCACTTCGCCGTCCACGCGCGCGGCGAGGGCGGCCTTGGCAAGCCCCGGACCGATCGCGGCGGCAATGTCGGCGGGAGTGGACCCGGCGGGCACTTCGCGCACCGATCCATCGGGAAGGCTGATCTTTACCAGTTCGTTCATTTGAAAATCATCTCTGAAGCTCTGCGCGCGCTTTGACAGAAAGCGGCGTCCTTCGGAAGGGCGGCATCGGAATTGTAAAGTGGGCTTCCCCGCATAAGGCGCAAGACTGTCAACTTCGCTTGACATGCAGCTGCGCTATGTAAAGGATGCTTTACACGAAGACAGGCTTCCTTGCCTCGTCACCGTGACTTCCGCTGGAGGAGAGAGCCAATGGCCCAGCCCGCTTACATGAAACGGTACGTCATCCGGATCGCCACCTTCATGCTGCTGTACATCGCAATCCTCGTCGGCGGCCTTACCATTGCCAGAACCGGTCTCCCGCAGTGGGCGGGTCTGCTGCTCGCGTTGGCCACGGCCGCTCCGATCTGCGGCGTCTTCTGGACGATCTTCAAGCTGATCGGTGAATGCGACGATGAGTACCAGCGGCTGCTGTTCACGAATCAGACCTTGCTTGCCACGGCCGCCACCCTCGTGATCGCGACTGTCTGGCAGTTCCTCACCGTCTACGATGTCATCGAGCAGGGGCCGCAGTGGATCGGGGTGGTCTGGCTCGCCTTTTTCGGAGTGAGCGGCGCCATTGTTCGACTGCGGGCGTGAAGAACCGTCTCAAGGTCCTGCGCGCGGAACGGGACTGGAGCCAGGCCGATCTGGCCGAGCGGATCGGCGTTTCGCGCCAGAGCGTGAACGCGATCGAGACCGGCAAGTACGATCCATCCCTGCCGCTGGCATTCCGCATCGCCGATCTGTTCGGCCTGAGGATCGAGGATGTTTTCCTGCGGGACTGAGTGTGTCCGCTTGCTGTCGGGCTTGCCCTTGGCTGCGCCGTGCTTCATCTGGTTACGGATGAAACCCGTTATCCATTCGATGCCCGACGGCCGCCGGATTGCGTTTCGGCATCATTCCGGGCCCCAGAACGCGAAACTTGGCCCGGCGCTGGTGTTCCTGCCGGGCTATATGTCGGACATGAGCGGGTCCAAGGCGACCGCGCTGTTCGACTGGGCCTGCGCCAACGGGCGCGAGTGCCTGCTGCTCGACTATTCCGGCTGCGGGGAAAGCTCCGGCGATTTTGCCGAAGGGACGCTCAGCCGCTGGCGCGACGAAGCGGTTTCGCTGATCGAGGCGCGGATCGCCGGGCCGGTGGTGCTGGTGGGATCGTCGATGGGCGGATGGCTGATGCTGCTGGTTGCCCGCGTGCTGGGCCCGCGGGTCAAGGGACTGGTCGGGATCGCCGCCGCGCCGGATTTCACCGACTGGGGCTTCTCGCCGGAAAAGAAAGCGCGGCTGGCCGCCGGGGAAACGGTTTACGAGGACAATCCCTACGGGCCGGAGCCGACCCCGACCCATGCCGGGTTCTGGACCGACGGCGAAGCCCAGCGGCAGCTGGAAGGCGTCGTCCCGTTCTATGGCCCGGTGCGGCTGCTCCACGGACAGGAGGACGACGTCGTGCCGCCTGAAATCAGCCTCCGTCTGGCGGCGACCTTGCGGTTGGGCGACGTGCAGGTGACCCTGGTCAAAGGCGGCGACCACCGGCTGTCCCGGGAAGGGGACGTCGCCCTTTTGCTGCAGACCGTGGCGGCGCTGGCCTGAATCCTGTGGTCCTGACTCTCGTGGTCCCGAATCGGCTCAGGCGCGTTTCCGTCACACGCATGGCTTGTCCGGCAAGGGCGCGGTACGGTCCTGCATCGATGGAGCAACAGGAGCAGTGATGATGGAGCTTTCGGTCCTCGACCTTGTGCCGGTGCGCGAAGGCAGCGGCGTTTCCGAGGCGCTGGAGGATGCCGGAAAGCTGGCCAAGGCTGCCGAAAACGCAGGATACAAGCGTTTCTGGGTGGCCGAGCACCATGGCAGCCCCGGGATCGCCGGCGGGGCGACTTCGGTCGTGCTGGCCCACATCGGCCATTGCACCTCCACCATCCGCATCGGGTCGGGCGGAGTGATGCTGCCCAATCACAACCCGTTCGTGATCGCGGAGCAGTTCGGCACGCTGGACAGCCTTTTTCCGGGGCGGATCGACCTTGGTCTGGGGCGCGCGCCGGGGGCGGCGGGCATCCTTGCCCAGGCACTGCGCAAGGACTTGCACCGCGCGGCCGAATTCTTCCCGCAGGACGTGGTCGAGCTGCGCGCGCTGCTGACCGGCGACATCGACTTGCCGATCCGGGCCACGCCCGGCCTTGGCGCGGACATTCAGCTGTGGATGCTGGGGTCGAGCTTGTTCGGCGCGCAGCTCGCCGCCCGGCTGGGCCTGCCCTATGCCTTCGCCAGCCATTTCGCGCCCGATCATCTCGACGCGGCGCTGACGACGTACCGCCAGCAGTTCCAGCCGTCGGACGCGCTGGACAAGCCGCACGTGATGGCGGCGATGACGGTGATTTGCGCGGATGACGACCGCGAGGCCGAAACGCTCGCGTCGTCTCAGGACCGGTCGTTCGTCGCCTTGCGCAGCGGCGATCCGGGCAAGCTGCCGCCGCCGGTGCCGGATTACCGCGCCAGCCTGCCCCACGGGGCCCAGGCGATGCTGGAACGCTTGTCCGTCGCCCGCGCGGTCGGCTCCGTGCAAACGGTGCGGGAGCGGATCGGGCGGTTTGTCGACCGGACGCAGGCGGACGAAATCGTCGTTTCGGGCGCGACTTACGATCCGGCGGCGCGGCGCCGCTCGCTGGAACTGACGATGGAGGCAATTCGCGCGGGTTGATCCGCGCGGGGGAAGCAATTCGCGCGGGTTGATCCGCGCGGAGGAAACGCGATCCGGGCGGAATGACCGGGACATGAGGAACGAGGCGGGCCGCCGGGCCATTGGTCCGGACAGGCACCCGAATGAGGAGAAGGCAGGAATGGCGACCCCGAAGGACGGCATGGCGCCGCCCCAGAACGAGCGCGCGAACGACAGCGCGCTGGCAAACGAACTCGCCCGGCGGATCGAGGGATCGATCCTTCCCGGCGAAGCGCCGCCGCCCGAGGGCCATCTTGCCGAAGTGGCCGAATTCCTGCTGGAAGCCGCGCGGCACCGGCAACGCGGGCATGCCTCCATCCTGATGCGTTCGGGCCAGTTGCAGACCGAAAGCGGACCGAAGCGCCAGACGCGGATCGCCGTGGTCAACGACGACATGCCGTTTTTGGTCGATTCAGTCGCCTCCACGGTCGCGGCCGCGGGGCTTGATATCGATCAGCTGGTCCATCCGATCGTCCCTGTCCGGCGCGATGCCTCTGGCCAGATCGTGGGCATTTCCGCCGAGGGCGGGGATTCGCTGCGCGAGTCGATGCTCTATCTGGAAACCGCGCGAGTCGATGCGCGCGAACGGCGGGCGCTGGAGCATGCGCTGGGCGTCACCATTGCCGACGTGCGGGCCGCGGTCGGCGACTGGCCGAAAATGCAGATCGCGCTGCTGGAAGATGTCGGGCGGGTGTTCGACGAGGAAGGCGGCGCGCTGCTGCGCTGGCTGGCGGAAGGCAAGTTCACCCAGCTTGGCCATCTGACTCGCCGACGCGATGGCACGGTTATCAACCCGCTTGGCATTTGCCGTGAAAGCGCGCGCGACCTGCTGGCGGAAGAAAGCTATCGCCGCGCCTTTGCGTGGTTCGCCAAGGAGGAGGAGCCGCGCTACCACGCGCCGCTGATCATCAAGGCGAACCTGATCGCCAACGTTCACCGCCGCGCCCCGCTCGATCTGCTGATCGTGCCGGTGGTGGAGCAGGGCGAACTGGTCGCGCTGTCGATCCATGCCGGCTTGTGGACCAGCGCGGCGCTGGCCGCCCCGCCCCAGTCCGTGCCCCTGCTGCGCAAGGAGCTGAAGGGGATGATGGACCAGCTCGGCTTCGATCCGACGAGCCATGACGGAAAATCGCTGATCCATGCGCTGACGGCGCTGCCGCACGACTTGATCATCGGGTTTTCGGAAGCGGACATCCTCCGGATCACGACGACGATGATGAGCTTGTCGGATCGCCCGCGCGCCCGGCTGGCGCTGGTCGCCGCGCCGCTGCAGCGGCACTTGTTCGCCTTCGTCTGGCTGCCGCGCGACATGCTGTCCACCAGCACGCGGCTGCAGATCCAGAGCCTGCTGGAAAAGCAGACCGGCGCCGATACGCTCGCCTGGAGCCTGGCGGTAGAAGGCGGCAACCTGGCGATGCTGCGCTATGTGATCGACATTCGCGACCATCCGGTGGAGCCGGACGAGGAAGCCATCGACCGGCAGCTGCAGGACATGCTGCGCGGCTGGGGGGATGCGGTTGAGCGGGAATTGTCCGGCGACATGGACGCGGGCCGCGCGGCCGCGATTTCCGCCCGCTTTGCCGAGGCGTTTCCCCCATCCTACCGCACCAGTTACGGCGCGGAGCAGGCGGCCCATGACATCGAGCGTATACGGCGGTTGAGCGCCGGGGAGCAGGATCGTCCGCTGGGCCGCGACGTGCGCTTGTGCCGGCTGGACCGCGATGCCCCGGGGGACCTGCGGCTGCGGGTGTTCCAGCTGGGCGGCGTGCTGCCGCTGTCGGACGCGGTGCCCGCGCTGGAGAACTTCGGCTTTCGCGTCATGTCGGAAATGCCGATCGAACTGGCCGGCGACATCGGGACGATCCACGATTTCCGCGTCTCCCTGCCCGCAGGCGACGACACCGCGCCGGTGTTGGCACGCTCCGAAGCGATCGAGGAAGCGATTGCGGGCGTGCTCAACGGCCTGGCCGAGGACGACGTGTTCAACCGGTTGGTGATCGGCACCGCGCTGGAAGCGACCGAGGCGAACTGGCTGCGCGCGTTCTACCGCTATCTGCGCCAGGCCGGGATAGGCTTTACCATCTACACCGTGGTCGATGCGCTGCGCTGCGCTCCCGACGTGACCCGGGGCCTGATCGAACTGATCAAGGCGCGGCACGATCCTTCGCTTGGCGGCGAACGCGAGCAAGCGGCCAGCCAGGCGCTGACGATGATCAACCAGGGACTGCAGGGTGTCGCGGCGATCAACGATGATCGCCTGCTGCGGCTTTACCGCGACACCATCTGCGCCATGCTGCGGACCAACGCCTTCAGTACGGCGGCGGGTGAGGCGCTGGCGTTCAAGTTCGATTCCTCGCAGGTTCCGGGATTGCCCAAGCCGATCCCCTGGCGGGATATCTTCGTCTATTCGCGCCGGGTGGAAGGCATTCACTTGCGCGCCGGCCCGGTGGCGCGCGGGGGCCTCCGCTGGTCCGACCGGCGCGACGATTTCCGCACCGAAGTGCTTGGCCTGATGAAGGCGCAGCGCGTTAAGAACGCGATCATCGTGCCGACAGGCGCCAAGGGCGGGTTCTATCCCAAGCAGCTGCCCGATCCGGCCAGCGACCGCGAGGCCTGGGCGGCCGAGGGACGCGCGGCGTACGAAATCTTCATCCGCAGCCTGCTATCGCTGACCGACAACAGCATCGACGGCAAGGTGATCCACCCGGACGGCGTGGTGATCCGCGACGGCGACGATCCCTATTTCGTGGTCGCGGCCGACAAGGGCACCGCCACGTTCTCCGACGTCGCCAATGCCTTGGCGGAAGAGCGGGACTTCTGGCTGGGCGATGCCTTCGCCAGCGGCGGGTCCAAGGGATACGACCACAAGGCGATGGGGATCACCGCCAAGGGCGCGTGGATTTCCGTCCAGCGGCATTTCCTGGAAATGGGCGTCGACGTGCAGAGCGAGCCCGTGCGCGTGGCCGGCTGCGGCGACATGTCGGGCGACGTGTTCGGCAACGGAATGCTGCTGAGCCGGGCGATCAAGCTGGTGGCCGCGTTCGATCACCGGCACGTGTTCATCGATCCCGATCCCGATCCGGCCGCCAGCTTCGCCGAGCGCCAGCGCTTGTTCGATCTGCCGCGGTCGAGCTGGGCGGATTACGACCCCGCGCTGATCAGCCGGGGCGGCGGAGTGTTCCCGCGCACGATGAAGCAGATTCCGCTGTCGCAGGAAGCCCGGGCCGCGCTGGGCATCGACGCGGAGGAATTGGACCCCGACACGCTGATCGCCCACATCCTGAAAAGCCCGGTCGACTTGCTGTGGTTCGGCGGGATCGGCACGTATGTGAAGTCGGACGCGGAAAACAACGTCCAGGTCGGCGACCCGGCGAACGATGCGCTGCGGGTGAACGGGGAAGACCTGCGCGCCAAGGTGATCGGCGAAGGTGCGAACCTGGCGGTGACGCAGGCGGGGCGGATCGAGTTTGCGCTGAACGGCGGGCGGATCAACACCGACTTCATCGACAATTCGGCCGGGGTCGATTGTTCGGACAACGAGGTCAACATCAAGATCGCCCTTGCCGGAGCAAAGCGCGCCGGAGACCTGACGGAAGAAGGCCGGGTCGAGCTCCTGGCCGAAATGACGGACGACGTGTCCGAGCTGGTGCAGGAGGACAACCGTCTTCAGGCGCTCGCCTTGTCGATCGCGCAGATCGGCGGCGCGACGGCGGTCGCTTCGCAAAGCCGCCTCATCGAAACGCTGGAGGATCTTGGCGACCTTGACCGGCGGACCGAGGGACTGGCCGAGGCCGAGACGCTCGCCCGCCGGGCCGCCGATGGGGAGGGGCTGACGCGGCCCGAACTGGCCGTCCTGCTGTCGAACGCCAAGATCGTGCTGCAGGACGCGGTCGAGGGAAGCCGACTGGCTGAGGATTCGGCGCTGGAGCGGTACTTGCTGTCCGATTTCCCGAGACCGATGCAGTACGGGTTCCCCGAGCAGATCCTCCACCATCCGCTACGGCGGGAAATCATCGCCACCGTGGTGGCGAACCGGATGGTCAACCGCATGGGGCTGGTCCATCCGTTCGAACTGGCCGAGGAGGAAGGGACCAGCCTCGAATCCGTGGCCGCCGCGTTCGTTTCGGCTGAAAAGCTGTTCGGGTTCGATCAGGTGTGGGACGTGCTCGACACTGCGCCGGTGCCCGAACTTACGCGGCCCCTGCTGTTCGAGCAGGCCGCGATGGCAATGCGGGGCCATTTGGCCGACTTGCTGCGCGCGGGCGCCGGACTGGCGCCTCCCTCGGTGATCGAGAGCGAGCTCGCCGAAGGCGTGAACGAACTGAGCGGGCAAGTGGACGAGCTGCTGGCGGAAGAAGGACGCAGGCACGCGCTGCGGATTGCCGAGGACCTGACCCAGCAAGGCACGCCGCCGGAGATTGCGCAAATGGTGGCGCGGTTGTTCGCGCTCGACGGGCTGGCGGGGCTGGCCCGGCTGGCACGCGATACCGGCATCTCCCCGGTCACGATCACCCACGCCTTCGTCAATCTTGGGGAACGGCTGGGGTTGTACTGGGCACAGTCGAAGGCGGCGGTGATGAACCCGTCCGATCCGTGGGAGCGGCTGCTGGTGGCGGGCCTTGCCCGCGATTTCCAGCAGATGCGGTTCGATTTCCTGCGGCGCATGGCGCCTCAGGAAGGCGGGGCCGATCCGATCGCAATGGTTGACCGGTGGGCCGAAGGGCATGAGGACGCGATCCGCCACTTCCGCGGGATGATCGGCCGGGCGCAGAGCGCATCGCCTGTCGCCCCGGCGATGCTGGCCCAGATTGCCAGCCAGGCGCGCAACCTGTTACAGCGGTAGCCGCATGACCGCGCCCGATACCGATCTCTCGCCCGAAGCCGATGTTTCGCCGGAAGCCGATGTCCTGATTGTCGGCACCGGTCACGGCGGGGCGCAGGCGGCAATCGCCTTGCGCCAGCAGGGGTACGACGGTTCGATCCTGATGGTCGGCCGCGACCGCGAATTGCCATATGAGCGGCCGCCGTTGTCCAAGGAGTACCTCACCGGCGACAAGCCGTTCGAGCGGCTGCTGATCCGGCCCGAGGCGTTCTGGACTGAGCGGGCGATCGGGCTGAAGCTCGGCTCCAGCGTTGTGCGGGTCGATCCCGCGGCCAAGCAGGCGAGCCTCGCAGGCGGGAGGACCGTCGGCTACGGCACGCTCATCTGGGCTGCGGGCGGCGATCCGCGCCGCTTGTCCTGTCCGGGGGCGGACCTTGGCGGCATCCATGCGGTGCGGGACAAGGCCGATGTCGACCGCCTGCTGGCCGAACTCGATGCGGGTGCACGCCGGGTGGCGGTGATCGGCGGCGGGTATATTGGGCTGGAAGCCGCGGCCGCGCTGATCAAGCGCGATTGCGCGGTCACGGTGATCGAGGCGCAGGATCGCGTGCTCTCCCGCGTGGCGGGGGAGGACTTGTCCTGCTTCTTTGAGGACGAACACCGCCGCCATGGGGTGGATATCCGGCTGGACAGCGAGGTCGAGGCGATCGAGGGCGAGCAGACCGTGCGCGGGGTGCGGCTGGCCGGCGGGGAAATGATCCCGGCCGATCTGGTGGTGACCGGGATCGGCATCGTCCCCGCCATCGGACCGCTGATCGCGGCCGGCGCCGCAGGCGCGAACGGGGTCGACATCGACGAGTACTGCCGCACGAGCCTGCCCAAGGTCTATGCCATCGGGGACTGCGCCGCCCACGCCAGCCCCTATGCCGATGGCGCGGTGGTCCGGATCGAGAGCGTCCAGAACGCCCACGATATGGCCAAGACTGCGGCGAGGGCGATTTGCGGGGAGCCTGAGCCCTACGCAGCGATCCCGTGGTTCTGGTCCAACCAGTACGACCTGAAGCTGCAGACGGTCGGGCTTTCCACCGGCCACGACACCACCGTGCTGCGCGGCGATCCGGCCGCACGGCGGTTTTCGGTCATGTACCTCAAGGGCGGACGCGTGATCGCGCTCGACTGCGTCAACATGGTCAAGGACTATGTGCAGGGCCGCGCCTTGATCGAGGCGCGCGCGGTAATCGATCCGCAGCGCCTGCTCGACGCCGAGACCCCGCTCAAGGCGATGCTGTAAGCCGTCCCCCGGCAAGCTTCCCGAGCGCCCAGCCGGCGGCTTCGGCCACGACGGGATCGGGATCGGCGGCAAGTGCCCGGACCTGTTCGATCAAGGCCGGGTTGCCGCTGTTACCGGCCGCGATCAGGCAATTGCGCACGAAACGGTCCCGCCCGATCCGCTTGATCGGGGAGCCGGAGAACAGCTGCCGGAAGGCCGCATCGTCGAGCGTGAGCAGGCGGGAAAGCTCCGGCCCGGTCAATTCCTCACGCGGGGCGAAGGCCTTGTGGCGGGCTGCCGTGCTGGCAAAGCTGTTCCACGGGCAGACCGCCAGACAATCGTCGCAGCCGTAGATCCGGTTGCCGATCGCTTCCCGGAATTCATGCGGGATCGGCCCTTTGTGCTCGATGGTGAGATAGGACACGCACCGCCGCGCATCGAGCCGGTACGGCGCGGGAAACGCGTTCGTCGGGCAGGCATCCTGGCACGCGCTGCACGATCCGCAGCGGTTCGCGTGCGGCGGATCGGGATCGAACGGCAAGGTGGTGTAGATCGCGCCCAGGAACAGCCAGTTGCCGTGGGCCCGGCTGACCATGTTGGTGTGCTTGCCCTGCCAGCCGATCCCGGCGGCTTCGCCCAGCGGCTTTTCCATGACCGGGGCGGTGTCGACAAACACCTTCAGCGCGGCTTCGGCCCCGATCCGCTTCGCTTCATCCACCAGCCAGCGGGCGAGCGCCTTCAGCGCCTTCTTGACCACGTCGTGATAATCACGCCCTTGCGCATAGACCGAGATGCGCGCCTTTTCCGGGTCTCCCACCAGCGCCAGCGGATCGGCATCGGGGGCGTAGCTCATGCCCAGAGCAATCACGCTGTTCGCTTCCGGCCACATGCTTTGCGGGCCCTTGCGCACGTCGGCGCGGGCTTCCATCCAGTCCATCTCGCCGTGAAAGCCCGCCTCGATCCATTCCTGCAAACGGCGCGCGCGCACGGGATCGTCCGTGGCCGGCGCAAAGCCGATCGCGGCAAAGCCCAGCTCATGGGCTTTTTCGACCAAACGCTCCTTCAGGTCCGCGATGGACCTGTGGCCGGAGGAGGCGGAACTGTTAGAGTGCACGGAAAGCCGGTAACAAAGGGTCGGTTGCTCCTGTTGTGCAACGGGCCTGTAACAGCGGCCATGAACGGGGGATTAGACATAGCTGAAGATCCGGCCCGTGGCTCCTGTCCGCTAGCAGTGGAGGCGCAGGGGCTTGTCAAGCGCTTCGACGGCACGTTGGCGGTGGACGGGGTCGATCTCGCCGTGCCGGAAGGTTCGATCTACGGCGTGCTCGGCCCGAACGGCGCGGGCAAGACCACGACCTTGCGCATGCTGCTGGGCATCATAGAGCCTGACGCGGGAACGCGCCGCGTGCTCGGCCATCCGCACCCGCACGAAATCGCCCGCCAGATCGGCTATCTGCCCGAGGAGCGCGGGCTCTATCCGGCGATGAAGGCGTATGAGGCAATTGCCTTCATGGGCTCCTTGCGCGGGCTTGGCTTGCGCGAAGGCCGCCGCCGGGGCCGCGAATTGATGGAACGGCACGGGCTGGGATACGCGGCGGAGCGGCAGATCCGCCAGCTGTCCAAGGGCATGGCGCAGACCATGCAGCTGCTCGGCACGCTGGTACACGAACCCAAGCTGGTGGTGCTGGATGAGCCGTTTTCCGGACTCGACGCGATCAACCAGGGCAAGCTGGAAACCCTGATCCGCTCGCTTGCGGCCAATGGGGCGACCGTGCTCTTCTCCACCCACGTCATCGCCCACGCGGAACGCTTGTGTGAGCAAATCGCGATCATCGCCGGGGGCAAAGTGCCGTACGCCGGCAGCGTCGATGCCGCGCGTGACCGGATCCCGGCGCAAGTCCGCCTCGAAACCGAAAGGCAAGACGGTCTCTGGCGCGCCGCGTTGCCGCCCGACACTCGAAGCGAAGGGAACGTCTGGTCCTTTCCCTTGCCCGAAGGCGGGGTCGAGCCGCTGCTGCGCGCGCTGATCGAAGGCGATGCCGGAATCCGCTCCCTCTCGATCGAGCGCGCCGGGCTGCACGATGCCTTCGTGTCGATTGCGGGCGAAGCGGCAGCCCGGGCGCTTGAGCAGGAGAATCGTCCGTGAAATGGCGCCCGGGATCCGCGGCGCAGGGCCGGCTTTCCGGATGGCAGGCGGCGCTGGTTGTCGCCCGGCGCGATCTGGCCTCGATCCTGTTCAGCCGCGCTTTCCTGTTTTTCCTCGCCGGCCCATTGTTTCCGGTGATCGTCGGGCTTCTGGCAGGAACCCTCGGGCAGCAGATCGACGCGGGACGCGCCGAAAGCCGGATCGGGATCGCGATGAGCGCCCCGGACACGGAAGCCATGCTGGCCGCGCGCGGTGTGCTGGCGGCAAAGCTCGGCCGCGCGGTGCCGGGAATGGTCGCACTGGAAGGAGTAGGACCGGACGGGGCGTTCGATGCCGCGGCGGCTTTGCGGCGCGATGAGGGTGATCTGGCCGCGATCGTCGGCGGCACGCCGGACGCGCCGGTGCTCACGGCTACACCGGAACGGATCGCCCGCTGGCAGGGGCTCATCAGTCTGACCGCCGCGACCGCGACGGAACGCACGCCCACCGCGTTCCCCCCGGTTCGCCCGGTCGAGGTCGCCAGCAGCGGGGCGAGCGTGAAGCAGGCCCGGATGATCACCGCGCAGGCCGGGCAGGCGCTTCTGTTCCTGCTGATCATGCTGCTGGCCGGGATGGTGCTGTCAAACCTCGTGGAGGAAAAGGGCAACAAGATCATCGAGATCCTGGCCGCTGCAATCCCGATGGATGCCGTGTTCCTTGGCAAGCTGTTCGCGATGCTGGGGGTCTCGCTGGTCGGGCTGACGGTGTGGGGCAGCGTGGCCGCGCTCGTGCTGCCGCTGGCGGGATTCTCGCTGTCCGGCTTGCCGGCGCCAGGCGTGGGGTGGCCGTTGTTCCTTGCGCTGGGCGTGGTCTATTTCGCGACCGGATACTTGCTGGTCGGCTCGATCTTCCTTGCGATCGGTTCGCTCGCGTCGACGGTGCGTGAGGTGCAGACGCTGTCGATGCCGGTGACGATGGGGCAGGTGCTGATCTTCTTCCTCGGGTCCTATGCCGCCGCCCATCCGGGGGAACCCGCCGAACTGGCCGCAATCGCCTTTCCGCTGAGCAGTCCGTTCACGATGATTGCCCGCGCGGCGCAGGATGAAGCGGTGTGGCCGCATCTTGCGGCGATTGCCTGGCAGGGACTGTGGGTGGCGATCTTCGTCCGGGCGGGGGCGGCGATGTTCCGCAGCCGGGTGATGAAATCCGGTGCGCAGGGCGGCAGCGGGCGCTTTCTGCGGTGGCGCCGCCGGGGGTCGGAACCCGGGGCCGACACCGCTATTGTTCAGGAAAGGTTGTAGTTGGCTGACTTATAGAGGCTGCATGATCAATCGATTCGCATCCCGTCGTCAAACCCTTGGCTTTTTCGGCATCGGTGTTTCGGCGCTTGTGCTGGCCGCCTGCGGCGCGCCTGCGACCGCCGCTTCGTACAAGGTTTCGTTTACCGAGGATCAGTGGCGCAAGCGGTTGACGCCGGAGCAGTACCAGATCCTGAGGAAGGAAGGGACCGAGCGGCCGTACACCTCTCCGCTGAACAAGGAAAAGCGCACCGGCACCTACGCGTGCGCCGGGTGCGACAACGCGCTGTTTGCGTCGAAGACCAAGTTTGAAAGCGGCACCGGCTGGCCCAGCTTCTATGCTCCGCTGGCGGGCGGGGTCGGCACGTCGCGCGATTTCAAGATCGGCTATCCCCGCACCGAGGTCCATTGCGCGGACTGCGGCGGCCATCTTGGGCACGTGTTCGAGGACGGCCCGAAGCCCACCGGCTTGCGCTATTGCATGAACGGAGCGGCGATGAAGTTCCGCCCGGCCTGAGGTTACGGGGAACTGCTGCCGCTCCCCCTCATTGTTTCTCCGGGATGTAAAAAGGAGAAACCCATGAAAAAAGCCGCTCTGATTGCCGCGCTTCTCGCCAGCTTCGGTACGTCCGGTTGCGCCGCCTTGCTTGGTGCCAGTGCCGGTGCCGCTGCTGTTGCCTGCACGGCCGACGATGTGAACTGCCCGCCGACGCAAGCTGCTCAGGAAGTCGACCAAGCTCTGTAAGAGGTTTCTGGTTCCGCTGCCCGCCTGATCGAATACAGCCCAGCCGTTTGGATCTTGGTGCGGGCGGCGGGACTCGAACCCGCACGATCAAGGATCAGAAGATTTTAAGTCTACTGACCGCCGGTTCCACATGGTTCCGCGGCAAGCTTAAGAGTCTGAAAAGTAGACGCTTGCGTGCCTCGACCGCCGCCGCGGTGTTCCGGGAATGCCCGTTTGATTCCGGGCACGATTATACATGATTTACACTGGTTCGGGGCGCCGAGCCATGCGGCCTACGGTAGGTCAGAGGCTGCGAGTTCATCCGCGCCCGCCCTTTGCCCTAGCTCCGCAAGTACGGTCGATCCTCGGTCCCTTGCTGGGGCGGCGAGGGAGTCCTATCCTTCACCGCATAGGGTACTCACTCACCGGCGCGACATGTATGCAAGCTAAAGTTGCGAACAGGCCAGATCCGTGCTGTCCCCGCGCGCATTTGCGTTAGTTGGACCCAGCAGAGCTTAGCTCGGCTTTTTGTGTCCATGGCTGATCAGTGCGCTTGATCGCCATTGGGCCAGAGTAGGGAGTGCACAGTTCTCGTGCATCCGCGGGCGAGCCTTCCAGCCACTGCGATACGCTGTCACTTGGTAGGACCACAGGCATGTGATCGTGAATGCCATCCATTGCCAGGCAAGCCTCGGTCATCACCATGGAATAAGCAGGCCCCCACTCCTCGGTAGGGCGCCAGATGCCTGCAATGGCGAACACCGGCTGGTCCGGCAGGCTGAGCCACGTCCGCGTTTTCTTACCCTTTGGTCCCTCGGCCTCGGCGAAAGCGCTGAGCGGGATCAGGCAGCGTCTGGAAGCAAAGCTCGTTCGCCAGAAGCTGCTGTCCAGCTTATCTGCTCGAGTATTGTTGACCGGCTTCAGCGTGAGCTGTTGGCCCTGCTTGCCTTTCAGGGCCAGCGGGAAACCCCATACCATCGAACGCAGTTCACCCCCAGCGATCACCAGTCCAGGATAGCCGGGGTAGACTTCCGCCGGTGTGTTCGCGCCGACGCTGCTGACTGCCTCGCACAGGCGCCCCACTTCCGCGGTCGATTGATCAAGTCGGTAGAGATTGCACATCTCACAAGATTACTATCCCCTGCATGTGAGCGCGAGCCAAGAACGCTACCCGCGAGGCAAAGGTTGGGATGGACATGGCTTGATCAATCGCACCTCGGAGCGGGTGCCTGCAAGAAAGGCAGCGGCCCAATCAATGCTCAGCGTCTTCACGCCCCCCCAAGTGCCTAAGTGTGGGTGGGAAGCGAATATTCAGCCGACCAGCACCGGTCGGCGACTCCGCGCCTTCATTCCTGCCGCCCACCCTCGTGCGGTGGTCCCAAGACCTGCCACTCATTCGAAAAAATATGCCCGACATACAACAATCGGGGCTGGGTTCAGCCACTCCAATCATCTTTGGCGAGATTGAGGCGCGGCTCCTTGTTGAGAAGGGACAGACTCTTGGCACGTCCCGCATCAGAATGCGCACAGCGTTCGTCGAGCATTACCTTTTCGACAGATCGTCTCGCGCGGCTTTATAGGAACGAAGCAAGACGGTGCCGGTCATACGCGGCACCAATCCAATTTGGGGGCGTTTGATGGACGAGGGCGTTGTTTCCGAGGTGTCGCTTTGGCCGCTCGATGCGAAATATCACCTCGTGGGCGAGCAGGATACTGAAGCTGTTATCCACATTGGTCCGGGCATATCGACACTGGTCGGACCTAACGGCAGCGGGAAGACACGGGCGCTGCGGTCGATACAATCGACATTGGCGACGAGTTGGATCGCAATCCACAGTCGCAAGGTCCACTTTCTTTCGGCAGGACGCAGCAGTCCGTTTGAAACCTATCGGGCGAGAGCGGATCGGCCCAATTGGATAGACGAACGCGACGCTGCGATCGGCGATTCCAGCTTTCTGAAGCAATGGGAGGATTATGAAAGCGTCACGGGCGACTTGATAGTCTTGGACAGTCGACCGGATCTCAAGCTGAAAGTCGAAGCACGTCTGCAGCAATTGTTCGACCGGAGCGTACGGCTGAAGTGGACGCGAAGGGGATGGCCATCAGGATCACCTCTGTCAAAGGCGGTGACGGTTACGCAGCGAATTACAAAGCAAGTGGAATCCTCCAACTCGTCGCTCTGCTCTCAGCGATTCACAATGACGACATCGGCGCACTGCTGATTAATGAGCCCGAAATCTCGCTCCATCCGCAGCACCAAGCTTTCCTGCTCGAGGAGATGGAGCAGGTTGCGGGGGACCCGAGCGATCCCAAGAAGAAACTGATCGTCATAGCGACGCATTCGGCCTCGATGCTGCCGCTGCGGCGCATCGACGAGCTGCCAAAGATCGTCTTCTTCACTTCAGTGCGGCAGGCGCCTGCCCAGGTCTCGCCCGATGCGGACATTCTGAAGCGCGCCAAGCTCGCTGCCCTGGTCGCGCGCCTCGGTACGACGCACCTCAACGCGATGTTCGCCGAGCATATCCTTCTCGTCGAAGGTCCGAGCGACGAGATGATCGCCTCGCAGCTGGCGAGGAAGCTCAGCTTGCGTCTACTCGCACGCAACGCTCAGATATTGCCGGTCACCGGCAAGGGCGAATTCATCGAGGCCGCCAAGCTGTTTCGCCTGATGAGCAAGCGCGTTTCCTTGCTCGCCGATCTCGACGCTTTGGCGGACGACCGCGCTCTAGTCTGCCATTTCAGTGAGCTGCCCGAGGCCACCGCGATCGCCCACAGGCTCGGACGCAAGAACCTCGCTGACCTCGATCACGATCTACGTGACGCTCTTTCGACCTTCATGTCCGGCTACAATACAGAGATCGATGCCGCGGCCGAGACCTATCCTGACTGGTTGAGCAAAGAATCGAGCGCCCTTGCCAAGCGGCGAGTAACGCTTGCGCGCGTACTCTCAGATCCAGAGAGCTTCGGAGGCGATGCGGCGCGCAAAGCTTCCAGCCTCCGCACCCAATACGAGGTCCTACTAAACGCCTTGGCCGAGCTCGGATGCTTCTTTCTGCGCCGTGGAGCGATAGAGAATTATTATGACGCACCGGGGAGTGGCGGAATTGGAAAGCCAGATCGCGCGGCGATCGAGGCCGCGGGGTTTGACGCGAAAGAGGGCGAAAAGCTCTTGGAGCAATATACCGACCTTTGCGTCGCACTACGGCATGCCGCGCCCAACCAGCTGGTGGACGAGGATCAGCTGCTGCGCATGAAACTGGGGGCTATCCTGACGCCAGTGCTCCTCGGCATGAAGGCCGAAAGCAGCAACGCCCAGCTCCATGCCCTCGCTAGGAACACAATCGGAAATGACGCGGAAGTGTTCAAACTCGTCAATATGTCTACGCCGAAAGAATTGCGAATCGAGGTCGATTTTGCATCGCCGCTTCTCAATCGGAGCACCTTCCCGTTCGAGATCGGCCGGGCAGATAATCCGACTGCGATCGTGCCAGTAGTGTTGCCGGGCACTTCTCGGGACACCTAACGCCACGGCATCAAAGTGCCAGTCTCCATATCGCCAGGGCAGAAGGCAGCTTCCTGCGGCTACGCCCATGAAAGCGGCCTGACAGAAAGCGGCCCAAGTCACGCCGTGAAGGGGGTGCGAGAAAATGACTGGCTCGGGGCACTACTCAGTGCGGTGGCTATGACTGAATCAATCGCTTGCCGACCGACCAATTCCCGCGCCGCCACCGAAATGGCAATTTTACACCGATGATGTTCCTGGTGCTCCAGGGTGTCCTCACAGCACCAGCTGCCGACGCGCGTCGATCACGCATAGGCTACTCGGATGACCCGCCACCTCCCAGCGCACGTTTGAGATTGAAGATCGCGTCCGCTGCATCGGTGCCGAGCTTCCTGGTGTTCCTGTCGAACTCCTCGACTATGGCAGGCGCGGTCAAGCCACTCAGTCCTTGCCTGACGAGTTCCTGATATTCCTGGCGATTGTCGGCGCGAGCAAACATCTGCGCGCGGAACTCGGTCAGGGCAGCTTCGAATTTCAGCCGATCCTTTAGGCTGAGATCGTCCCGTGCTTTTCCTAATGTCTGCTCGAACGCTGCCGCCGTGGAGCCGTCAATGACCGCAGGCCCGGTGCTGACAGTGGCGCAGCCCGCCAGCAGCGCGCTTCCCAGGAGGACTACCATTTTCCTCATCTACAGTTACCACCGGCTACCAGGGTTCATGGCAGTAAATGGCGCCGATTGCGGGGCGTTCCCCAATAGGCATGACAGGGCGGCGCGGTGCTGAGCTTTCACCAACATGTAGCCTCGTTCGCCAATCGCTGTGACACCATGAGGCCGAATGTCGCGAAAGGGCGAAAGCCGGACACTCGCCTGGGCCGTAAACAACTCTGCTGGTATTAACGGGCAGCTCTGGGCTCAAGTATCAGAACGCGCCTGCTCAAAAGCCCGGAGGAACTCACGCTCCGTCAGAGCTCCTTCCACGAGCAAGGGTCCGATCAGATAACTCGGCGTCCCCTGCAGAACGAGGGCGAAGGCATCCAGACGATTAGCGGCGAGTTGATTCGCAATCGCTGGTCCATGGGTGAGTAAATCGGCTTCCACTTGCTCCCAATCGCCTCCTGCTCCTTCGACAGCATTGCGCAGAGCAGTGTCGTCCAAGGAAGGCGACTTCATCAGTTGGCGGTGGACGGAAGGGTAAATGCCCTGCCGGTGCGCGGCCAAAGCCACTGTTGCAGCTCGCTCGGAGCGCTCGCCAAGAATAGGCCAGTCCTTATAAACGACCCGAACATTCCCGTCACGAGCAACGGCGCGCCGTAGTGCAGGGTCTGCTTTCCTGCACGCTGAGCACTGGTAGTCTGTGAACATTACAACAGTGAGGTTCCCGTTGCCTCGCACGGTCTCGGGCGATCCCTGGTCCTCCAGTATGCGAGCAGCCGAGGCGGATTCGGCCGCATTCCGACCCAGTGGGCGCGTGTTCTGGAGGAGGTAGGAAGCAATCGCGCTGAGCAGGATGAGCGCGACCAAGGGAAGCAGTTGCCGGCGGGTCATCCACGTTCTCTACTGCGTGCCTAGAGAACGTGCGAGAGCCATAGCATCTCTGAGCCTAAGCCCAACGGCGAAGAAGCCCGATGTCCAGCCGAACAGGAGTGAAGCGACAACGACCGCGGGCACGAAAACCAGATAAGGCGGAAGGCAAGGTTCGTGATCGATCGGCTGGAGAGCCCCAACTGAACCAGCCGAACGCGACCAGCGCGGTGAGAGCATACCGTGCAAATGGAGAGCCCACGCAACGGACGCAGGCACTGTAGCAGCTCACCAAGATGTTGGGCAAACCACGGCAGCGCCAAGGATGTTACCGCCGGCGCGCTTTCAGGCTGGTGCCGTGGCGATACGGCGTAAGCAGCGCTGGTTCGGGAGGGCCGTGAGCTGGTGACCCCTTCACAAACCTGGAGCCGCTGAATGGTAAGTAGTTGCACAGGCTGCCTAATTACCACTATCGGGCCTACAGTGTTGCTTCGAGTTGGGACTTCTCTCGGGCTCCTCCAAGTGGGCGATTTCAAGGAACGGCGAGTTCGAGGATCTTTGGTTTTCAGCAACACCATCGTCTCCATCGCAGGTTCGCCTCTGCTCAAATTGCAGACTAAGCGGCTCATGACATTGACGAGCTGGCTGATCGGCTTGGACGCGAATCGATTGTGAAGACGCCAGGCGCCCGAGGCGGATGTTCGGGGCAGACTAGCTCGGAGGAATAAGTGCGACACTGGAGTGCCATGCCGCTGAAGGCGTCGGCTCAAGAGCGGGCCGAAGGAAGAGGCTGTCATAGCTCTCCCGAAGCGGTGTTGGAGATGCACAGCTTCCTTGAAGGAACGAGTGACTGCGTCTTCCTCCTCGGCAGGGACTGGCGCTTCACCTATCTGAACCGGCGCGCGATCTATGAGATTGCCGACGGCGAAGACCTGCTCGGCCAGGTTATTTGGGACGTCTTCAGCGACGCGCGGGGAACTTCATTCGAAGAGAACTACCGGCGAGCGATGGAATACCGGGTGCAAGTGGGCTTTGAGAGCTACTTTGCCCCCCTCCATGCCTGGTATGAGGTTAACGCTTCCCCCCTCAAGGGCGGTGGCCTCGGGGTGTGGTTTCGCAACATCAACAAGCGAAAGGAAACCTCAGATGCCCTCATAGCAGCCGAAGAACGTTTCCGACTGGCGGCACGAGCAACTCAGAACATCATTTACGACTGGAACATCACCTCTGATGTAATCCTGTGGAACGAGGCTCCCAACGAGCGGCTAGGCAATCCTGCCGCAGAACTGGCCACGAACCTTACCTGGTGGCTCGTGCGCGTTCATCCTGACGATCGCGAGCGTACTAGCAATGAACTCCAACGGGTCCTGAAGGGTGCCGAGGAGCGGTTCGTTTGTGAATATCGATTCCTCAAGACCGACGGCTCCTATGCCGACGTTCTTGAGCGAGGCTTCGTCAGACGCGACGAAGATGGGTTCGCCGTTCGGATGGTCGGTGTGCTCCAGGACAACACCAGCCGCAACAAAACCCACCGGGACCTGCAGCAACGGGAGGCGCATCTCTCCGCGGTGTTTGGCCAAGCGATGGTGGGTATCTTGCACCGGCGGCTCGACGGTGAGCTGCTAATGATTAACTCCCGCTACTGCGAGATTCTAGGTCGCTCCGAGGAGGATCTGCGGCATCTCGAGATTGCGGCCTACACTCACCCAGATGACCTCCGCTGGAACGACCCGAACCACTACGAGCGCATCAAGTCTGGTGAGCCTGTCCAGACTGAGAAACGTTATGTTCGCCCAGACGGCAGCATCGTGTGGTGCGAGGTGCACGTCTCATGCGTCCCTGATGCAGATGGACAGCCGGCCAGCGTCGTTGTCATTGCGACGGACATCTCGGCCAGGAAACAGGTAGAGCAGGAACTCACCCGGAGCGAGGCTCTGAACAGCAGCATCCTGAACTCCAGCCCTGACTGCATCAAACTTGTCGAACCGGATGGCACGATCCTCTATGTGAATCCGCTAGGGCCACAGGCGTTGGAGATTGAGGATGCCGCGTCATTGCTGGGGGCGTGCTGGTTTGATCTCCTGCCCTCAGAAGTCGCGGAAAGAGCAAGGGTTGCAATCGCCAAGTGCCTCAAAGGTGGGGCAGAGCATTTTTTGGCAGAAGTCCCGACCGCAAGGGGCAATAGTAAGTGGTTCGACATCGTCGCTACTCCTGTGCGATTGTCTCAAGATCGGGAGCGCGTCCTGCTCATCGCACGAGACATCACCACGCTGAAAGCGGCCGAACAGGCACTAAGCGAGAGCGAGGCCCTTTACCGGAGTGTGCTGGAGACAAGCGCCGATTGCATCAAGATTATCGATCTTGAAGGTCGCATTCAGCTGATGAACGCACCGGGCCTGAAGGCAATGGAACTTGAATGCATTGAGATGGTTCGGGGCGCGAACTGGGCCGAGTTATGGCCTGATGAGGGGCGGACGAGTGTCAGAGCTGCGATGGAGCAAGCTTGTTCGGGTAAACTCGCTCGCTTCAGCGCCTTTTGCCCGACTGCTCTGGGGAATCCCAAGTGGTGGGATGTCGTCGTCACGCCGATGTGTAATGAGAATGAGCAGGTCACCAGCCTTCTGTCGATTTCCCGCGACGTCACTGCCCAGCATGAGGCTTCCGCAAAGCTCGAGTGGGCAGGCAAGCACGATCCGCTGACCGAGCTTCCAAACCGACGTGCTTTCCAGGCACATCTGGAAGCGGTGAGCAAGAAGGCAAGGGAAACCGGCGGAACGGTAGGGCTGCTGCTGATCGATCTCGATCACTTCAAGCATGTGAACGATACGCTGGGCCATGCTGCGGGTGATCACCTGCTGAAGGAGGCCGGGAGACGGCTCAGAGAATCCGTGCGAAAGGGCGACTTCGTGGCCCGGCTCGGCGGAGACGAGTTCGCGATCGTCCTGGAAGGAAGTAGTCCGCTCGATCTGGCTGGCGTGGGCAATTCGATCCTCTCGCGGCTCCATCGTCCGGTAGCGTTCGAGCACCGCTCGATCAGCACTGGAGCAAGCATCGGTGCGGCCATGTTGCCCGAGGATGCGAACAGCGCAACTGAGCTATTCAACCACGCGGATATTGCCCTCTACGCCCTGAAGCAAAGCGGGCGCGGCGGGACGAAGACCTTCGAGCAGCAGATGCGGGACCAAATCCAGGTTGTATCTGCCCAGCTCAGCCTCGCGCGGACCGCAGTCACTGAACAGTCGGTCGAACCCCACTATCAGCCGAAGATCGACCTCAGAACCGGAGAAATCATCGGGTTTGAGGCACTCCTGCGCTGGCATCACCCATCGCGTGGGCTTCAAACACCGGATACAGTTGCCGAGGCATTCAAAAACTACGAGCTCGCTTCGAAGATCGGCGATTTGATGCAGCAGCGGGTGTTTCAAGACCTGCGCACTTGGCTCGATCAAAAGCTTCTGGTTCAACGAGTCGCGCTCAATGTCGCGCCGGTTGAGTTTGTCCGCGACGACTTTGCAGAGCGGCTGCTTGCACGGTTGGAGGACCACAGTATCCCCCCCTCCTTGGTGGAGATCGAAATAACAGAGCAAGTTTTCTTTGAACGAGGCGCTGACTACGTCCGCCGCGCGCTGGAGCTACTGAACTGGGCCGGCGTCCGAATTGCTCTCGACGACTTCGGCACCGGCTACTCTTCATTAACGCACCTGCGGGACTTCCCGGTGGACGTGGTTAAGATCGACCGCTCGTTTGTCGACAAGATGCCCTCTGATCCAGAGACTGCTGCGATCGTCTCTGCCGTCATCGGCCTGGCGAGAAGCCTCAAGATCGAGGTCGTCGCAGAAGGTGTCGAGACTGACCAGCAGAAGCATTCATTAGTCGAGAAAGGGTGTGCACTGGGACAGGGCTATCTCTTTGGCCGTGCGGTGCCTGCAGACGAGGTGCGGCGGCTTTTGAGATCTTCGGCAGTAGGGCACGGGCTACGGTGCGTTTGAGCTTCGGCTCCCATGGCGAAAGAGCGTCTCGGGGACCACGTTTCGGCGAGCGCGGAAGTTCAACAGTGCCCCATTGCCGCCTCGAAAATGCAAGGGAGTCGAGTTCCAGCACACCGGCGTATCGGCGCGATCCTAGTCGGTCGGGTGTTTCCGTCCTACGACTTCAATGTTTTCGTGATCAGATGCATCGCTACTGCTGCAATTCGCGATAAACCGAAGCTCGGCCGATCCCGAGCTGCTTGGCGATCTCGGTCGCTCCGATACCTTCCGCTTTCAGGGTTCGCACTGCGGCCACGTTAACTGATGGCTTGCGCCCTTTGTAGACGCCGGCAGCCTTCGCCCGCTCGATGCCCTCACGTTGCCGCTCACGGCGTATGTCAGCTTCGAATTCCGCAATCGATGCGAGCATGCCCAGCAGCAGCTTCCCGGTGCTTGAAGACGTGTCCAAGCCCGCTTGCTGAATGCAGAGGAACGACACGCCCTTATCAGCCAGCTGCTTCACAATCGTGTGCAGATCACCGGCGGAACGGGTCAAACGATCCAACCGGGTCACGACCAGCGTGTCGCCCTCCCGCACATATGAGAGGGCTTCGGAAAGTTCGATCCGTTTCTCCCGGCTGGTTCCGCTGCGCTTCTCGGCAAAAACCTTTTCGCAACCAGCTGCCCGGAAGGCATTGAGTTGAACGTCCAGCGACTGACCAGCCGAGCTCACCCGACCATAGCCCACCAACATCTGCAGCTCCTGTCTCAATAAGTTCTAGATGTAGACACCATGCTGTCTCGAAACATCGGCGTTAACCCTAGGCCGTGTTGACAAAAGGGATTCTCAATCCCGCCTCGTTCTGATTCAAGACTGCTTTTCAAGGAGCGGTCATGGGTCGCGGGGACTTATCGGATGCGGAATGGGAACTGATCGGGCCACTTTTGCCGTCTGAGCGTGGTCGCTGGGCACGGCCAGCTGGCGATAACCGGCGCTTCCTCAACGGCATGCTGCACGTGTTGCGGGTCGGTTGCCCCTGGCGCGACATGCATGAGCGCTATGGCAAGTGGAACTCGGTCTATGTCCGGTTCCGGCGCTGGGCAGAACAGGGTGTCTGGGACGCGCTCCTACAAACGCTGGTCGATCTGGGCCTGACCGACGACTGGCAGCACATGATCGACAGCACCAGCGTTCGCGGCCACGTCTCGGCAGCGGGCGGAAAAGGGGGGCTTGTGCGAACGCTCTTGGTCGATCACGCGGCGGCTTTACGAGCAAGATCCACGCCCGCTGCGACAATCAGGGACTGCCTCT
>NZ_RSEK01000012.1 GCF_003958635.1 Altericroceibacterium xinjiangense
CTCTTTGCGTCGTGACATAGTGGGACTCCTTCTTCCTACCCATTATGCCCGCCACACACGAAATTCCTGACAGTCCCTAGCGAAGCTGCTGCGACGCGGCACTTAGACCACGCCACCAACTTGCTGTTCGATCCGTCGCAAACGCCCGGACTGATGGCCCTCACATGGCCTGAACAGCGCCATATCTACGAAATCCGGTTCATCGGCACCGAGTCTTACTCCCCGGGGCTCAACGAGGGTGGAACCAGCACGGGAGCAGTCATGGTGTTGGAAGTGCTCGACCTCCAAGAAGTTGGTGGCCCAAATCAAGCGAACTAATGTCAGCTTCCCACCCATTGCGGACATTCGGCTGAACGTCTGAAACAGGCGATCGTGAGACGCTAGCGGACGCGGGTGTTGCTCCACACGACCTGCCCGATGCCGAAGAGCGCCAGGATGGCGCCATAGAGCGCCCACTGCGGATCGCCGGCCATGAAGCTTTGGAGAAAGGCGACGTTCAGCCCCTGGAGAATCCAGATGCTGCCCATGCACACCATCAGGACGCCGATCAGCGTGCTGACGACCCGCATCACTCCGTTGAATGCCTTGCGCATGCTGTTCCTCTCCCAAGCTTTGCCGATGTCATACGGGGCCACGGCACCGGGCGCCATCCTTTACCCCGACCAACGCACGCTCGTGATTGTCCACGCGTGACGCGGTTGTGATATTCGCTTGAGAGGCTGAACGCGAGTGCCCTGTGGGGGCGTTCAGCTGCCTTCGATGAAGTGCGGCACGAAGCGGGAGAGGTTGCGGGTGATGCGGGTCGTGTCTTCCCGCAGTCCGAGGCCCGCCGCGCGGTCGCCGATCATCCAGCTGCCGAGGACCGCGTGCTGCCCATCGGCGGCGAACAGCGGCGCGTAGTCCTGCACGATGCGCCGTTCCTCGCCGTAGTCTCCTCCGGCCTCGACCACTGGTTTTCCGCCTTCCAGCAGGGTCACGTTCTCGCCTTCGCGCGAGAAGACCGGCTTGGACACGGCGCGCGCCAGGTCGGCGCTGCGGGGATCGCCTTCGAAGAAGGCGGGCAGAAGGTTGGGGTGCCCGGGGTGCTTTTCCCAAAGGAGCGGCAGCATGGCCTTGTTCGACAGGATCGCCTTCCACAGCGGCTCGATGAACACGCCGGGTTTCAGGTGGGCCGCGAACGGCTCCCGGAACATGTCTTCCCAGGGGTAGAGCTTGAAGCAGCGGTCGATCGTGCGGTCGGCGGTGTCGGTGAAGCGGCCTTGCGGATCGACGCCGATGTCGCGGATGTCGATGAGTTCGGTGTGGTGCCCCGCCTGGACCGCGCAGTCCATCAGGTAGACAGCGGTCCCGCGGTCTTCCTCGTTCTGAGTCCAGCAGGCGAAGTGGAAGATGCGGTCGGATGCGAAAGCCGTGGCGAAGGCTTCGATCAGGCTTTCCTGCAGGAAATTGAACTGGTCGGCGGTGTCCGGCAGCTGCCCGGCCTCGATCCGGTCGACCAGCCAGTTGTGCTGGAAATAGGCAGCCTCAAAGATAGAGGTCGGGGTGTCGGCGTTGTATTCCAGCAGCTTTGCCGGACCGGTCCCGTCATAGGCGAGATCGAACCGCCCGTAGAGGTGCGGATCGCCGCGCTTCCAGCTATCCCGCACGAGATCGAGCCGGTCGCGCGGAATGCAGAGCCGTTCCAGCGCCTGCTCATCGTCTACCACATCGCCGACGAGGGCGAGGGCCATTTCGTGCAGTTCTTCGCTCGGCGCCTCGATGTCCCGCTCGATCTGCTCAAGCGTGAAGGCGTAGGCGGCATCGTCCACCCAGTACGGCTCCCCGTACATCTCGTGGAAGCCGAATCCGGCCGCGCGGGCCTGATCCCGCCAGCCGGGTCGTTCGGGGAGGGTAATCCGCCGCATCAGCCGCCGAAGCCGTAGCCCCCGCGCGCCATGCCCCGGCCGCCAAAGCCGCTGCGGGCAACCGTGGTGGTCCCGACGTTGACCGGCGTCGCCTTCGGCGGCGCAAGGCCGGTTCCGGGGGTCAGGGTTACCGCCTGTCCGGTGCGGTTGCGGTAGATGGGGGAACCGTAATAGCCGGCTCCGCCATAGTTGTAGTAGGACCGATTGCCGCCCTGGTTCAGTGCCTGGCCGACAAGGAAGCCGGTGAGCAGCGGCATGAACACGCTGCCTCCGCCCGGCGGGCGCTCACACCCCGCCGCGCCCCATTCCGCCTCGCACTCGGCGGCCGTGGTGTACCGAGGTGCGGTCTCGCGATACTCGGCCAGCGCCGCTTGCTGCGAAGATTCGCAGAACGGGCGTTCGTAGCCGGCCGTGATGCACTGCTCGACGCTGCTGAAACGCAGGGGTTCGGCTGGCTGGTCCTCACACCCGGAGAGGCCAAGGCTCATCCCGGCGGCGGCGATGCTTCCCAGCGCAAGGCGGGAGCGCTTGCGGGAAGAAAATCGGCGGGCGGGTGGCTTGTCGCTCATCGCGGGGCTCCGGTTCAGTAGGTCATGCAGGCGGCGTTGAGCAGGCCGACCGTCAAGGCGACGCCGCCTGCCCACAGCCCGGCACTCATCTGGTCATCGGTGATCCGCTGCGCAAGGTTTGGCTGGGTCAAAGCGGCGATCCCGAAGGCGATCAGCTGGATCACCGCGCCGACTGCGGCCCAGATGACGAAGTCGATCAGGCTGACCGAATTGGCCGCAGCCGAAGCGAGCGGCAGGCTGAAGCCGAACAGCGCCCCCAGAAAAGCGACCGCGGCCGTGGAATTGCCAGCGCGGATCAGCGCAAGCTCCCTTTGCGGAGTCACTGCCGTGTAGATCGCGGCGAAGACGACCAGCAGGACCATCCCGCAGCCGAAATATGCCAGGAATGCGGGGAGCCCCGCGACGTAACCGTTCATCGGCCCCTCTCCTCAATTGCTTCAAACACGGCGCACGTCAGTCGGGCCGAGGCCGTAGCCTAGCATGAACGCGATGGCGGCGCCTTCCCGTCTCGCGCTGTCGGAAAGATCCCGCTCCACGTTCAGGAGCAGCATTTCCTCGCCTTGTCCCACCGGGCGGGAATAGAGCATGCACTGCTGGTGGATCTGCCGCCGGCTTTCCCCGTCGTCGACCGTTTCGACGAATTCGACCAGCGGCGTGTGCGCTTCTCCGCTGCCCCAGTAGCGTTGGAACAGGAGGCCGTCGGCATCGTAGCGGGGCGCGCCCATCAGCCCGCCGGGTCCGGTCCAGCGTTCCCACTCGGCTGCGCCGACAGGGACGACGCTGTCCCAGGCCGCATAGAGGCTGACGTCCTGGATCGTGTCGGGTCCTCCTCCGGGGGAGGCGATCACTTGCAGGAGGCGGTCGTATTCGTCGTAGTAGCGCGTGAGCTCGCTGGTGGCATCGAGCCGGGCGGTCCCGATCGCCGCGACGATGAACGCGCCGCCGGTGGGCGCGCCCATTGCGGGTTCTCCGGAGGCAAGGGCGGCTTGCAGGCCCAGCGTATCGATCTCGATCGCGCCGCCGATGGCGCACTGCAGCGGGCCTTGTTCAGGCGGAAGGGCGTCTTCCGGCTTGCCGCGGCCGAACAGCGAACGGATCATGCCGGAACTCCCTGGCAGGCGGCCCAGTCGATCATTCCGGCACCGATCCTGTGGTCCGCGATGTAGAACACGGTGTCTCCCGTGCGCACCCGGCGATCGGGCGGGCAATTAAGGTCAATCTCGCCGTCGTCCTCGCGGCAGAGGCCGATCAGGGTCAGGTCGTGCCGCTGTTTCAGGCCGCAAAGCAGGCCGAAGTACGTCAGCTCGCCTGCGAGGTCCGGCACCTTCAGCGAGAAGGCCGTGTCCTGCGTGTCGTGGCAGAACATCAGTTCCGCGAGGCGCGATGCGCCCGGGTCGCGGGCGGAACGGACCATCAGCTGGGTCGCGATGGAGGTGATCACTTCCACGTCGGGCAACTGGTTGCGGATCAGGCGCGCCGCGCCTTCGTCCTGAAAGAACGCGACCACGTGCGCCTTTGGCGCGGCGGCACGGGCGGCGAGAGTCGCGGCCAGCGTCTCATCGTCGCTGGCGCCGCGCACCACCACCGTCGTCGCTCCGGCAGCGCCGGCGCGGGAGAAGCTGTCAAAGTCCGACAAGCTTTGCGCACCGACGAAATCGACCGTGTCGGGCAGCGGGTTGGAATCGAGCCCCGGGGCAAGCAGCACGATGCGTTCGTGCCCCGCGCCGTCGCTTTGCAGTCCCTCGATCAGCTGGCGCGTGTGGTTTTCCCGCCAGCCGACGATCAGGGTGTGGCCCAGCCGCCTGGAAAAGTTCCCCTGACCTTGCAAGCGCCGCCTCCAGAAACCGCCGATATCGCTGACCGCCTTGCCCAGAAAGGCCGTGAACAAGGCAATCGCGCCCGGCAGGATCACCAGTATGGCCGCCAGCCTTCCCCCCGGCAAGGAGGGAGACAAATCTCCGTACCCGACGGTCGTCGCCGTCGTCATGTAGAAGTACCCGAACGTGAGCCATTCGGACGTGAGATCGGTTTCCCCGGCGAGCCGCAGCAGCAGCCAGGAGAGGGCCATGTGGGCAAGGAAAGCGGCCGCCAGCACGCCCCACGACAGGGTGGCGATGGCAACATAAAGCCGCTGCAAGGCGGTCTGGACAATCGGCATGACGTTCCCCCTGCGCTTTACGCCCGCTCCCGGTGCGCACTATAGGGAGAGACGCAGATCAACAAGCGGAAGGGAATTCAGGTGCTGAACGAACATTGGCCGGTTCCGGAAGATGGCTGGGACATCACCGGCCTGACGGCGCTGTTCGCTTCCGATCCGGAGGAGCTGGGCGACGTCGATGTGGAAGTCGTCGATGACAGCGACGTGCTTTCCATCACCCTGAAGGAGCGCGGCGGGCTGACCGTGCTCGTCACCGCGAGCGGGGAGCAAGTGCTGTGCAGCGTGCTGCTGGCCGAAGCCGGGACGATCCCGCGGCGCGAAGCCTTCGAGCGGATGCTCCTGTCGGTCCACAAGCTGATCCCGCTTTCGACGTTCGGGATTACGCGGATCGACGGCACGGAATGGTACGAGCTGTTCGGCTCCCTTTCCGCGTCGTCCACCGCCGCCGCGCTGGTGGAAGAAGTATCGGTACTGGCCGCCAACGCGATGGACGCGGCGGACTGGGTTGGAGAATGGGTCGACAGCGGCGGCGCCTCGGACATGGGAGAAGCGGCATGAGCATCTGGGGAAAACTTTTCACGGCTATGCGTGGCGGCGTGAATGAAGCTGCGGAATCCGTCGCCGATAGCCAGGCAATGCGGATTCTCGATCAGGAACTGCGCGATGCCGACACCGCGCTGCGCAAGGCCCGGAGCGACCTTGCCGGGATGATGGCGACGGCGAAACGGATCGAGAAACGGATCGAGGACAACCGCGCCAAGGAAGACCGCGACATCCAGAACGCGCGGGCCGCGATGGAAGCGGGCCGGGAAGACCTGGCGCGCGGACTGGCGGATCGGATCTCCACCGGACGGACCGAGCTGGTGCGCGATGAAGCCGATCTGGCAACCATGCAGCAGCAGCAGCAGGCGATGATCCGCACGGTACGGGAAACCGAACAGCGCATCGCTGCGATGAAGCGCGAGGTGGAAAGCGTGAAGGCGACCGCGTCGCTTCAGCGCGCGCAGAAGACAATCGCCTCCACCCACGCCGGGGTCAATTCCCGCATGGGCAGCGCGGTGGGTTCACTGGAGCGGATCCGGGACCGTCAGGCGCAGCTCGCGGCGCGGCTTGAGGCAGGCGAGGAACTGGCCGCGCTCGAAAACGGTGCGGATCTCGACCAGCAGTTGCTGGAAGCGGGAATCAGCGGCCGGACCAGCAGCGCCGATGACATCCTGGCCGAGATTTCCGGTCCGCCTGTGCGAAAGGCATTGCCCGGCAAGTAATCGGACGCCCTGCGCTGCCCGCCATCGGGCTGCGCAGGGAGGCATGGGACGAGCGGGAGCCGTCAGGTATCCCGCTTGTCGCGCTTCTTCGCCTCGTCCCGCTCATGGAGCTGCGCCCACAGCTTCTCGGTCCCGGCTTCCTGCGCCTTGTTCATGTATTGCGAGGCGACCAGCCAGCCCTTGATCGGCCGCAGCGGCAGGAGGCAGCCGATCGCCAGCAGCGGGATCGACGTCAGCAGATGGACCCAGAACGGCGGGCTGAAGGCGACTTCCAGCCAGACCACCAGGAAGATCAGCGGAAACGCGATGATGCACAGGGAGAAGAAGGCGGGACCGTCATCGGGCGTGGCGAAACGGTAGTTGAGACCGCAGACTTCGCACGTGTCGGTAATCTGCAGCCAGGACTTGAACATGTGCCCCTTGCCGCAACGCGGACACAGGCCCTTCCAGCCGGACTTCATGATCCACGCGAACGTGTCGCGCTGCTGCTGTTCCACCCGGCAATCTCCACTGTCCATGCAACAGGGGTGATGTACGGGCACAGCTTGGGCAAACAAGCGGCATCTGGCCGAATTGTGAAAATCCCTGCCTCCGGACCTCGAAGAGCGGCTTGATCCACAAGGCGGGCGGACAAACGGCTTGCATGTTGCTGACAACGTTGCCCAGATGACCGCCTGAACGGCTCCACCGCAAAAGGTGGCGAGGCAAAAGGTTCGGGAGAGGGAGCGTAGCCATGGTTCGTCGCAACATCGGGTATCGTGCAGCCTTGCTTGGCGGGTGCTTTTTGACGCTCGGGGCGGCAAGCGCGCAACACGCCGCACCGCCGCCGGTGCAGCCCGCATCGGCGGACAATCGACGCTGTGCGGCACTGGGGGCTGAGGCCTTTGGGGAGCAGGTGGAGATCCTGTCCGCGGCCCACGTTCCGGCCAGTCTCGCCCGAGGCGCCGCCGGGGCTGCCGGGGTGCAGCCCGCGCTGCCGCCGCATTGCCGTGTGGAAGGCGTCATCAACGAACGACAAGGCGCCGGGGGCAAGACGTACGGCATACGCTTCGCGATCTCTTTGCCGGAAACGTGGAGCGGGCGATTTCTCCTGCAAGGCGGCGGGGGCCTCAACGGCACGGTGAACCCGCCTACGGGGCCGGTCGCCGCCGCGGACCGGCCTGCGCTGGCGCGGGGATTTGCCGTGATCACCAGCGACAGCGGACATCAGGGCGCGGTGTTCGACGACAGCTTCCTGGCCGATCAGCGCGCGGCGCTCGATTTCGCGGAAGCAGCCGTGCCCACCGTCGCGGCGTTGGGCAAACGGATCACGCAGCGGTATTACGGCCGGCCGGCTGCGCACAGCTATATGACCGGCTGTTCCACCGGTGGGCGCGAAGGGATGCTCGCTTCGCAGCGCTATCCGGAATTGTTCGACGGCATCATCGTGGGCGCGCCGGCGATGCGTTCCGGCGATTCCAACCTCGCCGTGGAATATACGCAGGTCCTGTTCAACCAGGCGGCCCCGAAGGACGAACAGGGCCGCCCGATCATGAGCCAGGTGCTGACCGACGCGGACCGGGCGACGATCCTGACCGGGATACTCAAGCAATGCGACGCGCTTGACGGGCTTGAGGACGGGATGGTCGAGAACGTCGCCGGATGCGGGTTCCAGCCGCGCGCGCTCCAGTGCACGGGGGACAAGCAGGATGGCTGCCTTAGTCCGGGCCAGGTGACCGCATTGGAGAAAGGCTTCGCGGGTCCGGTCGACAAGGCGGGATACCCGATCTACGCCCCGATGGCGTTCGACACCGGGGTCGTCGCCGAGCCGGTGGGATACCTCCCAACGGGAGAGTCGGGACCATTCGGCCCGCCGAGCAGCGCGACCACCATCGATCTGGACGCGCGGATCCATGCGATCCGCAACACCGCCTGGCAGCGCCTGACCGACACGAATTACTGGACCAATCTCAACACCTTCCTTGGTCGCGGCGGCAAGATGATGTTCTACCACGGCGTTTCGGACTTCTGGTTCTCGCCGTTCGCGACGCTCGATTACTACCAGCGCGCTGCGGAGGCCAACGGAGCGGCTTTCACCGATGCCAGCCGGTTCTACATGGTGCCCGGCATGCTGCATTGTGGGGGCGGCAATTCCTTCGACCAGTTCGACATGTTGAGCGCGCTGGTGGAGTGGGTGGAGCAGGGCAAGGCGCCGGCGGAGGTCACCGCGCGTCGTTCCGCCTCGCCCGATCAGAGCCGGCCGCTGTGCCCCTGGCCGGCTTATGCCGCGTACACCGGGGGTGACCCGGCCGATGCGTCCAGCTTCACTTGCCGCGTTGCGGAGCAGCAGGCGCGCCGCTGACGTTTCAGGGCAGGGCAAACGCAGGTTTGCGGCGGATCAATGCGCTGCGGCTGGTCGCGCGGCAGTTTGCTTTCGACGCCGCAGTATGGGGAAAACGCCGCGAGGGGCGGCGGCTGCGGCGTGGAAAGAAAAACCATGCGACCAGCGTTTGTGAGCCTTGCCGTTCTTGCCGCCTTTGGAATTGCCGCGCCTGCGCAAGCCGATCCCGCCGGGCGAGTTCAGGTCAAGGCGTTTGCCACGGCCGTGCTTCCCGATGGCCAGATCAAGGACGTGAAGAGCGATGCCGTGGGTTTGCCCGCCGATCTGCAGACCCGGGCGAACGACAATTACGTGCCGACGCTGGCGGTGGAGTACTTCTTCACTTCAGACTTTTCGGTCGAGACGATCTGCTGCCTGACGCAGCACGATGTCGACGCCACGTCAGGCATGGCCGGGGCTGAACTTGCAGCGGATGCGAAGCTGATCCCGGCGACGGTGCAGCTCAAGTATCATTTCGGCTTCGGCGGGGCGGTCAAGCCGTACGTTGGTGCGGGCGCGACGTACTTCCTGTTTATCGACGATGAGCCGGGCACGGCTGCGATCGCGGCCGGGGCGGACGATTTCAGCCTCGACGACAGCCTGGGGGTCGCCTTGCAAGCCGGGGTAGACGTGCCGCTGAATTCGGCGGGTCTGGCGCTGAGCCTCGATGCCAAACGGTACTTCGTGAGCACGGATGCCAACTGGTATGCCGGTGCGACGAAAGTGATCGAGACGCGCCACAGGCTGGACCCGTGGCTGCTGAGCGCCGGTCTGGCTTACCGGTTCTAGGTTGTTTCACGCGAAAAGGGCGCCCGGGTATGGTCCCGAGCGCCCTTTTGTAACGTCGCAGAAGTGAGCGGTCGGAAGCGAGCGCTTACTTCGCCGACTGGCCCTTCATCATCGCAGTTTCCGTGCGGGTGCTTTCCGGGCCGGTATTCCGCTTGGTCAGGCCATTGCCGACCGGGTTGCGGTTGAACGGTTCCGGATCGCCGTCGCGCGTCTGCAGGCCGAAGATCGGCGATAGTCCGGCGTGACGGCCAAGGCCGCCGTGAAGGTCGAACCCGCGATCCAGCCAGTCGCGCAGCGGATCGTCCTCTACCAGCGCGGGAATATCCGCGACGGAAGCGAGCCAGAGGAAGCAGGCCAGCAGGCGGTAATCGACGTAGTTGGGGCTGTCGCCGCCGAACCACTTGTTCTCGCGCAGGGTGGTGCGCATCAGTTCAAGGTTGGCGGAAATCTCGGGCAGGCGGTCTTCGCGCCCGATGATGATATCCTCGATCTTGCGGCCGCCGAACATCCGTTCGCGCGAAGTGGTCACGTATTCGTGATCTTCGGGCACCGACCGGTCGCGGTAAGCCTTGAGGTAGCACGTCATCCACGGGCCGACCGCGGTCTGCCACAGCCACGACTCGATCATCTGCCCGCATACCTTGACGCTCGGGTCGCCGATCAGCGTCGGGCGGTCCGGGTACTTTTCGTCGAGGTACTCGGCGATCAGCCAGCTATCGAGCACCCATTGGCCATCGTCGACGATCGCGGGCAGCCGTTCGGTCTTGCCGCCGGTCCGTTCCGGAATTCCGGTGAACCCGCCGGGGACGATATCCATATCGAATCCCTTGTGGGCCACCGCGTACTTGGTTGCCCAGACGAACGGGCTGATCGTTGCCCCGCTGGCAAGTTGCAGATCGTAAAGGGTAATCCTGTTGTCCTTGGCCATCTGGCTCTCCCGCGTCGTGGTTTCGCCACTTCATAGGGCGCTGCCGGCCCGAGGGCCAGCACGTTTCGGACAAAATCAACCGGCCGGCCGCGCAGGCGAGCCAGTGGCGGGTCAGCTGGCCTTGGCGACCTGCTTCTGGTCCAGAAGCTGCTGGAGCTCGCCGGCTTCGTACATCTCCATCATGATGTCGCTGCCGCCGACGAATTCGCCCTTCACGTACAGCTGGGGAATGGTGGGCCAGTCAGAATAGGCCTTGATGCCCTGGCGAATCTCCTGGTCCTGCAGCACGTCCACGCCTTCGAAGCCGACCTGGCAATGCTCAAGGATCGCCACGGCACGGCTGGAAAAGCCGCACTGCGGGAAATAGGGCGTTCCCTTCATGAACAGCACGACGTCGTTGTCGTTGACGATCTGCGCGATGCGCTCCTGGGAGTTGGACATGGAAAAAAGCCTGACTGTTGGTTGTGTGTGGCGATCAGTTGGGAACCGAGGTGGTGAGTTGCAAGGCGTGGAGCTCTCCGCCCATGCGGCCGCCCAGCGCTTCGTACACCATCTTGTGCTGCTGGACCCGGCTCTTGCCCGTGAACGCGGCAGAACTGACGCGCGCGAGGTAGTGATCCCCGTCGCCGGCCAGATCCTCTATCACCACGTCGGCATCGGGCAGGGCCGCCTTGATCAGCGCTTCGATTTCGGCAGCGGGCATCGCCATCAGGATTCGCCCATCAGCTGGCGGCGCGCCTCGACGCTCTTTTCCTCAAGCGCGGCGCGAATGCTGGGCTCATCCACGACCACTCCGGCGGCGGTCAGATCGCCGAGCAGCTTGCGGATCACGTCCTCTTCACCCGCTTCCTCGAAATCCGCCTGGACGACGGACCGGGAGTAGGATTCCGTCTCTTCGGGAGTGAGGTTCATCTGCCGGGCCGCCCACTGGCCGAGCAGGCGGTTGCGCCGGGCGGCGATGCGGAAGGCGGTATCTTCGTCCAGCGCGAACTTGGCTTCTTCGGCGCGTTCGCGATCCTTGAAATCGGTCATGTCAAAAGCCTCTGGTGGCAAGGGAATGGAGGGTGTTCATGCGGCCAAGCTGGTGCCGCGCCCGAGCCACGGCATTTCGCTGTCCTGCCGCTGCTCATAGTCGGAGATGGCTGCGTCGCGGGCGAGGGTGAGGCCCACTTCGTCGAGGCCTTCCAGCAGGCAGTGCTTGCGGAACGGATCGATCTCGAACGTAAAGCGGTCCTGAAACGGGGTGGTGACGATCTGGCGTTCCAGATCGATCGTCACCGGGTCGGTTTCAGCGACCTCGAGCAAGCGGTCGACCGCTTCCTGCGGCAGTTCGACGGTCAGGATGCCGTTCTTGAACGCATTGCCGGAGAAGATGTCCGAGAAGCTGGGGGCGATCACCGCCTTCACGCCCATGTCGAGCAGGGCCCAGGCGGCATGTTCACGCGACGATCCGCAGCCGAAGTTGTCGCCCGCGATGATGATCGGGGCGCCCAAGAACTCCTCGCGCTCGAACACGTTATCCGGCTGGCCGCGCAAGGCTTCGAATGCGCCGCGGCCCAGGCCTTCGCGGCTGATGGTCTTGAGCCACTTTGCCGGGATGATCAGATCGGTGTCGACGTTCTTGCGCCCGAAGGGACACGCGCGGCCTTCGATCTCGCGGACAGGTTCCATCAGTCAGTCTCCGGCGGCTCGCCCGACGGAATCGGCGGCAGTTGCTTGGGTTTGCGATGATTGACCTTGCGTTTGCCTGCGTAAAGCAGCGCGGCTGCCACGGCTGCGGATCCGATCGCGGCGCCTGCAATGGCCTTTCCGGCAAGGCTCTCTGGCATTTTTCTCGTCATGAATGAATCTTGGAGCGGGCGCGGGCGCGAGGCAAGCGTTCAATCGAGGAAATCGCGCAGCGCGAGCCAGGCGCGCTCCTTTTCCGCCCACGGGGTCCGGGCGTTCGCTGGACTGGAGGATGGCAGGCGCACCAGTGCAACGTCTCTCCCGGCCAGCAGCGGAGCGCCGGTGGCGGCGGACTTGGCCCCGTTGAACCCGACCGCGCGCAATTGAGGCAGCGAGTCGACAAGTTCAGGCAGGCGGTTGCGCTCTTCGTCCCGGATTGCGCCGTCGAGACTGCCTTCCCGTCGCGCCGAGGCGATCGTGTCCCACAAGCCGATCCCGGCGGAGAGCAGGGCGGCCAGACGCGCTTCGTAGTCGAGCGCTTCCAGATCCTTCCCCACCACGTGCCCGGCAAGGTGCCAGAACCGGTTGCGCGGATGGGCATAGTACCGCTGCGCCGTCAGGGAACGTTCCCCCGGCAGGCTGCCAAGGATCAGCACGCGCGTGTCCGGCGCGATGACCGGCGGGAAGGAAGACTTGCGAAAGTCAGTCGGCAAGGCGCCGCACGTCGGTCAGCCGGCCGGTAAGCGCCGCAGCGGCGGCCATGGCCGGGGAAACGAGATGCGTGCGCGCGCCGGGGCCCTGGCGCCCGACGAAGTTGCGGTTGCTGGTCGAGGCGCACCGCTCATTCGCAGGAACCTTGTCCGGGTTCATGCCGAGGCAAGCCGAACAGCCCGGCTCTCGCCATTCGAGCCCCGCCTCGGTAAAGATACGGTCCAGCCCTTCCTGTTCAGCCTGCCGTTTGACGAGGCCTGATCCGGGAACGACGATCGCCCACTTCACGGTGTCCGCCTTCCGGCGCCCCTTGAGCACTTCGGCGGCGGCCCTGAGGTCCTCTATCCGGCTGTTGGTGCAGCTGCCGATGAACACGTTCTGGACTTCGACTTCGTCCATCCGCTGACCCGGGGTAAGGCCCATGTATTCGAGGCTGGCGCGGGCGGCCTGCTGCTTGGACGGATCCGCAAAGCTTTCCGGGGCCGGAACCACGCCGCCGATCGGCACCACGTCTTCGGGGCTGGTGCCCCAGGTGACGCTCGGCTCGATCTTGGATGCGTCGATCCGCACGGATTTGTCGAACCGCGCGCCGGGATCGGTCTTCAAGGTGCGCCAGTACGCAACCGCGCGATCCCAGTCGTCTCCCTTGGGGGAGAAGCGCCGGTCCTGCAGGTAGGCGAAGGTCTTGTCGTCCGGCGCGACGAGCCCGGCGCGTGCACCGCCTTCGATGCTCATGTTGCAGACGGTCAGGCGGGATTCGACGCTCATGTCCTCGAACACCTCGCCGCGATACTCGATCACGTATCCGGTGCCGCCCGCCGTGCCGATCACGCCGATGATGTGGAGGATCAGGTCCTTCGCCGTGACGCCGGGGCCAAGCTGCCCTTCAACCACGATTTCCATCGCCTTCGACTGCTTCAGCAGCAGGGTCTGGGTGGCAAGGACGTGTTCCACCTCGCTCGTCCCGATGCCGAAGGCCAGCGCGCCGACGCCGCCGTGAGCGGCCGTGTGGCTGTCCCCGCAGACGATCGTGGTGCCGGGGAGGGAAAAGCCCTGTTCAGGCCCCACGACATGGACGATGCCTTGTTCGAGAGCGGTCGCCCCAAAGTAGTGAACGCCGAAATCGGCGGTGTTCCGCTCCAGCGCGGAAAGCTGCTCAGCGCTCGCGCGGTCGGCGATGGGGATCCGCTGCCCATTGGCATCGATCCGGGCGGTGGTGGGCAGGTTGTGATCCGGGACCGCTAGAGTCAGCTCCGGCCTGCGAACCTTGCGCCCGCTCATCCGCAAGGCTTCGAAGGCCTGGGGGCTGGTCACTTCGTGAACCAGGTGGCGATCGATGAAGATCAGGCAGGTTCCGTCCTCACGCCGTTCAACGACGTGGGCGTCCCAGATTTTTTCGTAAAGTGTGCGGGGTCGGCTGGCCATGCGATGGCGGGTAAGCCCGCCGGCCCCGGCTGACAAGTGACGAAAACTTGGCCCGGCTCAAGCCTTAGCGGCGGTGGTTTCCGCCGCGGGACGAGCGAGTCGCCGTGCCGCGGTCGTCGCGGCCCGCGCCGTTATCATGGCGGCCCGCGGCATGGACCTGCGACCGAACCGACTCGATGCGTGCGGTAAGCGTCCGGATTTCGGGACGGGTGAAGCCGTTGCGGCTGTAGCTGCGGTAGAGGTTCTGCAGCTGGTCTACCTGCCGCGCCAGTCCGGCTGTCCCCTTTCGCGAGGATCCGTTCTGCTTCTGGACCTGTCGGTCAAGCTGCGTGATCTCCGAGCGCAGCTGGCCCGCATCGCGCGAGACGCTCGCCGCTGAAACGGGGGTCGCGAGCAGCAGGGCGCTGGCGGCGAGGGAGAGCGGGGCAAGGATGAAGATATTGCGCATCTGATGAACTCCTGTGTAGCGGCCTTTGGGCCGTGCACATGGTTTGCCACCGAAACATGCAACTGGGCGTCTCGTGATGTACTTTAGTGTCACGATCCCCGCGCTGTTCGTCGCAGCCTGCGACGTCTATAAAGGCATCATGAACGTGCTCCTCGCCCTTGCGATCGTGCTGGCCACCATGCTTGTTATGGAAGGCGTTGCATGGGCTTCGCACAAGTACATCATGCATGGATTCGGCTGGGCCTGGCACCGGGACCACCACCAGCCGCACGACCGCGTGCTTGAGAAGAACGACCTTTACGCCGTGTTCGGCGCGGCCATGAGCATCGGGATGTTCGCCGTCGGCTCACCGCTGGTGATGGGAAGCGAGGCGTGGTGGCCGGGGACGTGGATCGGCCTGGGGATCTTCGGCTATGGCCTGATCTACACGCTGATCCATGACGGGTTGGTCCACCAGCGGTACTTTCGGTACGTGCCGAAGGGCGGCTATGCGCGGCGGCTGGTGCAGGCGCACAAGCTGCACCATGCGACCAGTTCGAAGGAAGGCGGGGTCAGCTTCGGCTTCGTATTCGTGCGCCACCCGGCCAGGCTGAAGGCCGAACTGAAGCGCCAGCGCGAAGCGGGGTTGACCACCTTGCGGGAGACGGAGCGCTCCTGACGATCCGGCCGCAAGCATCAAGATGGTCGCTGGGGCCGGTACGCGGAGCCGGCGAACGTCGCTGCGCCGGGACTACTGAGCCGCCAATCGCCCTGCCGTCTGCTGGATCAGCGCAATCATGTTGGGAACGCCCTGTGTACGATTGGAGCTTAGCTGGTTCTTCAGATCGAACGGCTGGAGCGCGGCGGAAACGTCCATTTGCGCCACTTCCGCGGCGGGCTTTTCCTGCACTGCCGACAGGACCAGTGCGACAATTCCCTTGGTGATCGCCGCGTTGCTGTCGGCCAGGAAGTGGAGTTTGCCTTCCGTTTCCGTCGGATAGATCCACACGCTGGCCGAGCAGCCGCGCACCAGCGTTGCGTCGGTCTTCAGCGCGGGCGGCATCGGCTCAAGCTCACGCCCGAGTTCGATCAGCAGGCGATAGCGTTCATCGCCTTCGAGGAACTCGTATTCGTCTTTGATATCATCGAGGGAGCGCATGGTGTGCGCCCTAGCGCAATCGAGCGGCAGGTCCAGCCGGAGTAATCATTCAGGCTCCTTCGTCGGGGCTGACACGCAGGCTTTCGATCTCGGCGGAAAGCCGCTTCGCCTCGCGATCCTCCGTGATGATCCGTTCCAGGACCTCGATCCGTTCGCGCAGCAAGTCCACTTCCCGTTGCAGTTCGGGCTCAGGCGAGGGGCTGATGATGGGATTGCCGTTCGCGTCGGTCGGGTACTGGTCCAGCCATCTGCCGGTGTTCCGGTTTCGCCACATGTTGAAAGCCATCACGGCAATAAAAACGAGAAGAACTAAATTCAAGAACGCCACGGTTATCCCCTGAGTCAGCGCTGGACGGACAATGGTGGGCCGGCCGTCCGATGATACAAGGTAAACCGCAGGCGCCGGACTTGGTTCACTGAACGGCCCGGCGGCCTGCCGGCACCCTTCGCGTTCAGCGCAGCCGCTCGATCTCGGCGGACAGGCGCGGATTGCTGGACACGTAGTGGCTTTCGACCTCGGCGAGCCGGCGGTCGATCTCGCGGAAGCGGCTGCGGACCTCGCGCGCGGTTCGCGTCGGGCTTTGGCGCACGCGCTGCCAGTACTTCTGCTCCTGCGCGTCCACATAAAGATGCGGCGGTTTCTTCTCGGTCATGATCCCGAGGGCGAGATACACGGGCAGGCCGAAGCCGAAGCCGAAGGTCAGGATCAGGAAGAACAGGCGCCACCACAGCGCGTCGATCCCGGTGTAATCGGAGAGGCCGGCGCATACCCCCATCAGCTTGCCGTTTTGCTTGTCGCGATAGAATTTGGTGCGGGCGCTGCTCATCTTGCGTTCCCCTTGCTGGCCAGCAGGCGATCGAACTCGCTCAGCGGTTCCTTGTCGATGGCGCGGTCAAGTTCGATCCGCGCAGGCTTGAATTCGGGATTGTCGGCCGCGACGAGCCGCTCGACGGTGTCCATCCGCTCATCGAGCCGCTTGGCGAGCTGATAGAGCTCTTCCAGCAGGGTCTCGTCGTCGTTGGTAAGGGTGGCGGCGGTTTTCCACTTCGTGATGTAGTGGAAGATGATCCACGGCAAACCAAGGAAAATGGCTACAATTGCTACGAACCCTTCCATGATCAGGTCTCCTGATTATCGCCGGCACCCCTGCCGAGCGCGCGCTTCATTTGTTCCAGTTCAGCGTCGATCTTGTCCGATCCTTCGAGCGCGGCGATTTCGTCGGCCAGGCTCGGCGGTCCGTCGCCCCCGACCTTGAGCGCATCGGCGCGCCCTTCGGCGTAGTCGACTCGCCGCTCCAGCTGGTCGAATCGGGCCAGCGCTTCGTCCACGCGCTCGCTCGTCATCAGGCTGCGCAGCTTGATCCGGTTCTCGGCGCTTTCCAGCCGGGCCGCGATCTGGCTTTGCCGACTACGGGCCTCCCGCAAGCGGTGCTGCAGCTTTGCGATGTCCTGTTCATAGGCGCGCAGCGCATCGTCCAGCACCGTGATCTCGGCGTTCAGCTGCTCGAGCATGTCGCTGGCCTTCTTCTTTTCCATCAAGGCGGCCCGGGCAAGATCCTCGCGGTCCTTGCTGAGCGCCAGCTGCGCCTTTTCGCCCCAGTCGGCCTGCAGCTTTTCCAGCTTCAGCGTGTGGCGCTGCATCTCCTTCTGGTCCGCGATGGTCCGCGCGGCACTGGCGCGGACTTCGACCAGGGTTTCCTCCATCTCGAGGATGATCATCCGGATCATCTTGGCCGGATCGTCGGCCTGATCGAGCAGTTCATTGAAGTTCGCGGCGATGATGTCGCGGGTGCGGGAAAAGATGCCCATCCAGGATGCTCCGGAAGTGAGGGAGTTGCGAGTCGGGGTGGGGCTGGAGCGCAGGCGGCCGACCTCACGGTCGATCCGCGATTCTCTGGCTCGATCGGCCCCGATCGGGCGCAGCGGGTCGTCCTCGCGGCTCACGCCAGGATCACCGCTGGTCCGCCGAGGATCACCAGGGGCGGCGATGCCGCCGCGTAGTGTGTCAGGGCGAACACGTTGAAGCTGACCATCGCGGCGATGCTCGCCAGGGCGGCCAAGCCGAGCTTGCTGGCGAAAAAGCGGCGATCGTACATGGTAATGTCTCTCCTTGAACCCTGATGCCCCCTTCCTTGCAAAGGGTGTGCCAAGTGGAGAAATCCCGGCAGTTCAGCGCTTGGACTCTGCGCACCACCGGCGACCATCGGCGTGGATTGCCAAGGCTTGGGAAAATCCGCTACATGTTGGTGCGTGGAACGGGAAAACCAGTTCATCGGCCAATCGGGCGCCTTTCTCGACGCGGTGGAGCGCGCCAGCCGAGCCGCGCCCATGCGTCGCCCTGTCTTGGTAATCGGAGAGCGCGGCACGGGCAAGGAACTGATCGCCGAGCGCCTCCATCGCTTGTCCGATCGCTGGGAGGAGCCGCTGGTGACGATGAACTGCGCCGCGCTGCCCGAAACGCTGATCGAGGCCGAATTGTTCGGCCATGAAGCGGGCGCGTTCACCGGCGCCACGAAGATGCGGGAGGGCCGGTTCGAGGAGGCGGATCGCGGCACGTTGTTTCTCGATGAACTGGCGACCTTGTCGACGGGAGCGCAGGAGCGGCTGTTGCGTGCGGTCGAATACGGTGAGGTCACGCGCATCGGTTCTTCCCGGCCGATCCGGGTAGACGTGCGGATCGTCGCGGCTACCAACGAGGACTTGCCGCGGCTTGCGGAGGAAGGGCGTTTCCGCCCCGACTTGCTTGACCGCCTGAGTTTTGAGGTGATCACGCTGCCGCCGCTGCGGGTTCGTGAGGGCGACATTGCCGTGCTGGCCGACTATTTCGGCCGCCGGATGGCCGCCGAACTCGGGTGGGAGGAATGGCCCGGCTTCGCCAGCCACGTCCAGCGGCAGCTGGAGGAACATCACTGGCCCGGAAACGTGCGTGAACTGCGCAACGTCGTGGAGCGTGCGGTTTATCGCTGGGATGACTGGAGTGAACCGATCGGTCATGCCCAGTTCGACCCGTTCGACAGCCCGTGGAAACCCGCCGGGCAGCGGCCTGCATCGCCGCGTGCGAGAGAAACCGATCACGGGGCGGCCGTTCCTGCCAAAGCCGCACCTCCGCCGAGTTTCGACGGCGTGACCGATCTTCGCGCAGCCGTGGACGCGCACGAGCGGGCGATCCTGGAGCACGCGCTTGGCCGGCATCGCTGGAACCAGCGGCAGACGGCAAAAGCCTTGGGACTAACTTACGATCAGTTGCGCCACGCGATCCGCAGGCACGGGCTGACGGAGTAAGGACCGGCGCATCGCAGGCGGGACGTTTTCGGCCCTTGCGCCGCGGGCGGAAGTTTTCGTTGCAAATGAGCGATAACTGGCTTAGCTACTCCATATCCCGACATTGTCATGGCAATGCCCGGTGCTGGCGCCTCCGGGGGCCGGCCCAAACGGCATTTCCTGCACCCGGGGTCATCACGCTGGAGAAAGAATGGCCGACATCGCGCGCTTGACCGAAGTAATCGAACCCGAGGCAACGGCTCTGGGCTTCGAACTCGTGCGGGTGAAGCTGACCGGTTCGGCTGAAGAGCGTACGCTGCAGGTGATGGCCGAAGATCCTGCTACCGGACAGCTGGTGGTCGAACAGTGCATGGCGCTGTCCCGCCGCGTCTCCAGTGCGATCGACGCGCTGGAGGAGCAGGGCGATGAACTGATCGAGGGGGCTTACCACCTCGAAGTCAGCTCGCCCGGCATCGACCGGCCGCTGACGCGCCCGAAGGACTTCGCCAACTGGCAAGGGCATGAGGCGCGGCTTTCGCTCGCCGAGGCGATCGACGGGCGCAAGAGCCTGCACGGCCAGTTGATCGGGATCGAAGATGGGATGGTCTCGCTCGACGACCGCAAGTCGGGCAGGGTGTCCATACCCTTCGAAAAGATTCATTCGGCGAAGCTTGTTCTGACCAACGAACTGATCGCCGCGACCAAGCCGCTCGACATTACCGGGGCGGATGAGATCATAGAGACAGACGAAGAAAAGGCAGACTGATGGCCAGTTCGATTTCCGCCAACCGGGCCGAGTTGCTCGCGATTGCGAATTCCGTCGCGTCGGAGAAGATGATCGACAAGTCGATCGTCATCGAGGCGATGGAAGAAGCCATCCAGAAGAGTGCGCGCAACCGTTACGGCGCCGAGAACGACATCCGGGCCAAGCTCGACCCGATGACCGGCGACTTGCGCTTGTGGCGCGTGGTCGAAGTGGTTGAAGAGGTTGAGGACTACTTCAAGCAGGTCAGCGTCGAGCAGGCGCAGAAGCTGCAGCCAGGCGCCAAGGTCAGCGATTTCATCGTCGATCCGCTGCCCCCGGTCGATCTTGGCCGCATCGATGCGCAGAGCGCGAAGCAGGTGATCTTCCAGAAGGTCCGCGACGCCGAGCGCGAGCGGCAGTACGAAGAGTTCAAGGACCGCGCGAGCGAAGTGATCACCGGCGTGATCAAGTCGGTCGAGTTCGGTCACGTGATCGTGAACCTCGGCCGCGCAGAGGGCGTGATTCGCCGCGACCAGCAGATCCCGCGCGAGGCCGTCCGCGTCGGCGAGCGCATCCGTGCGCTGATCCTGAAGGTGGAGCGCAACAACCGCGGGCCGCAGATCTTTCTGTCCCGCGCACATCCCGACTTCATGAAGAAGCTGTTCGCGCAGGAGGTCCCTGAGATCTACGACGGGATCATCGAGATCAAGGCCGCCGCCCGCGATCCGGGCAGCCGCGCCAAGATCGGTGTGATCAGCCACGATTCCAGCATCGATCCGGTCGGCGCCTGCGTCGGCATGAAGGGTAGCCGCGTCCAGGCCGTGGTGCAGGAAATGCAGGGCGAGAAGATCGACATCATCCCCTGGAGCGAGGACACTGCGACGTTTGTCGTCAACGCGCTCCAGCCTGCCACCGTCAGCCGCGTGGTGCTCGACGAGGAAGAAGGGCGGATCGAAGTGGTCGTTCCTGACGACCAGCTGTCGCTCGCCATTGGGCGCCGCGGCCAGAACGTCCGTCTGGCCAGCCAGCTGACCGGGCGTCAGATCGACATCATGACCGAGGAAGAGGCGAGCGAGAAGCGCCAGCGCGAGTTCGCCGAACGCTCCAAGATGTTCGAAGAGGAACTCGACGTCGACGAGACGCTGTCCCAGCTGCTTGTCGCTGAGGGTTTCAACGAGCTGGAAGAAGTCGCCTACGTCGACAAGCAGGAGCTTGCCTCGATCGAAGGATTTGACGAGGAACTGGCCGAGGAATTGCAGAGCCGCGCGCTCGAAGCGCTCGACCGCCAGGAAGAGGGCTACCGTGCCCAGCGCCGCGAACTTGGCGTTGAAGACGCCTTGGCTGAACTGCCGCACCTGACCGAGCAGATGCTCGTCGCGCTGGGCAAGGCGGGCATCCGGACGCTGGACGACCTGGCTGATCTCGCAACCGACGAACTGATCGCCAAGAAGCGCGAAGCTCCCCGCCGGCGCAACACGGACGGCCCGCCGATGCGCCGTCCGCAGCGCACCGAGGACAAGGGCGGCGTGCTGGGCGAATTCGGCTTGAACGAGGAGCAGGGCAACGAGGTCATCATGGCCGCCCGCGCGCACTGGTTCGAGGACGAAGAAAGCGACAGGGCCACCGCGGTTTCCGGAAACGAGCCGCAGGCGGCTCAGACAGAGGAGGCCGCTGATGCGGAATCCTCGCAATGAACCGCTAAGTTCCGACATCAATGGCACGGCTTCGGCGCATGCGAGTGCGCCGGAGCGGCGCTGCGTGCTTTCCGGACAGCATGGAGAGCGCGACACGCTGATCCGTCTGGCGCTTTCGCCGGAAGGAGCGGACGGACGGCACAGCGTGCTGCCCGACGTGCTGGCGCGTGCGCCGGGACGCGGCGCGTGGATCGCGGTTGGCCGCACAGAGCTGCAAACGGCGTTGAAGAACGGAAAGCTGCGCGGCGCGCTGGCTCGCGCGTTCAAGACGGGCGCGCTTGACATCCCCGATGACCTTGCCGGACGTACCGAAGAGGCCCTGACCCGCACGTTTCTTCAGCGGCTCGGACTCGAAATGCGCGGCGGACACCTTATCTTGGGATCGGACAGGATCGCGCAGGCTGCCCGCGACGGGCGCGTTGCCGCCCTCTATCATGCGCAGGACGCGAGCGACGATGGGGCGCGAAAGCTCGATCAGGCCTACCGCGTCGGCATGGATGCAGAAGGTTCAGGGTTGGGCGGCATTCGTCTGCCACTGGACCGCACGGCACTGTCTGTGGCATTGGGCCGCGACAATGTCGTCCACCTGGCGCTGGCTGACCGGTCTTCGGCCGAGCGGATTTCGATCCCGCTGCAGCGCCTGCTGATCTTTACGGGAACCGCGCCTGAGAGTGTCTCAGGCATGGCTGTCTCTGGTGACCGGGCGGCGAATACCGCGCCGGAAACTGCGGCGACGAATTGATGCGAAGGAAGTTACGAGGCGTATGAGCGACAACGACACCACCACACCGGCACGCAGCCGCAAGCCGCTGGGGCTGAAGCGCTCGGTTGACGCCGGCGAGGTCAAGCAGACCTTCAGCCATGGCCGCACCAACAAGGTCGCGGTCGAGGTGAAGCGTCGGCGCAAGCTCACGCGTCCGGGTGAAGCCGAAGCGGCTCCGGTGGCGCCGGAACCGGCTGCTCCCGCGCCTGCTCCCTCACCGGCGCCTGCTCCCGCCCCGGCACCCGCTCCCGCTCCGGTAGCGCGCAAGCCGGTTGCACCCGTGCGTCCGCCCGTTTCCGACGAAACGCGCCAGGAACGCCAGGCGCGCCTGCTGCGGGAAGCCGAGGAAGCTCGCCTTGCCACGCTGGAAGAAGCCAACCGGCGCGAGCTCGAGGAAAAGCAGCGCCAGCTTGAGGAAGAGAAGCGCCGCGCCGAGGAAAATCGCCGTGCCGAGGAAGAAGCGAAGGCTCGTGCGGCTGAGGACGCGACTGCCGGGGAAGCGGCAGCCGTAGAACCTGTGGCCGAAGCGTCGCCAGCTGGCGACACCGCGGCTGAACAGCCGGCGGACAGCGCGGCCGAAGTTTCGACGGAAGCGTCGCAAGGCGCAGAGGCCGAAGCGCAGGGCGAGGTCACCCCCGCTCCGCGCAGGTTCACGCCTGTAGCCCGCGTCGAACCGAAGAAGCCGGAAAAGAAGAAGGAAGAAAAGAAGGGTCGCACCGAGCCTGCTCGCCTTACGCCGGATCGCGGCGCGGCGGCAACGGCGGCGGATCGCCGTCGTGGCGGCAAGCTGACCGTCAATCGCGCCCTCAACGATGACGAGGGGGCTCGCGCCCGTTCGCTCGCCGCGCTGAAGCGTGCTCGTGAAAAGGAACGTCGTTCCCACAGGGGCGGCAACAACCAGCCGCGCGACAAGCAGGTCCGCGACGTGGTCGTCCCCGAAGCGATCACCGTGCAGGAACTCGCCAATCGTATGGCGGAAAAGGGTGCCGACCTGGTGAAGGCGCTGTTCAACCTCGGCATGATGGTCACCGTCAACCAGACGATCGACCAGGATACCGCCGAGCTGCTGGTCGAGGAATTCGGTCACCGCATCCAGCGCGTTTCCGAAAGCGATGTCGACGTCGACACCAGCGAGGATGTGGATCCCGAGGAAACGCTCAAGACGCGTCCGCCGGTGGTCACCATCATGGGTCACGTCGATCACGGCAAGACCAGCCTGCTCGACGCCTTGCGCGGGACGGACATTGTGAAGGGCGAGGCCGGCGGCATCACGCAGCACATCGGCGCGTACCAGATCAAGACCAAGTCGGGCGACAAGATCACCTTCCTCGATACCCCGGGCCACGCGGCGTTCACTGAAATGCGGGCCCGCGGAGCCAACGTCACCGACATCGTGGTGCTGGTGGTTGCGGCCGATGACGGGTTGATGCCGCAGACGATCGAGGCGATCAGCCACACCAAGGCGGCCGGCGTGCCGATGATCGTGGCGATCAACAAGATCGACAAGCCGGAAGCCAATCCGCAGCGCATCCGCGAACGCCTGCTCGAACACGAAGTCGTGGTCGAGGAGATGAGCGGCGATGTGCAGGACGTCGAAGTTTCCGCTCTGAAGAAGACCGGGCTCGACAACCTGATCGACAAAATCCTGCTTCAGGCAGAACTGCTCGAACTGAGGGCGCGGCCGGACCGTGAAGCCGAAGCGACGGTGATCGAGGCACAGCTCGACAAGGGCCGCGGCCCGGTTGCGACCGTGCTGATCAATCGCGGAACGCTGAAGCGCGGCGACGTGTTCGTTGTCGGCACCGAAAGCGGCCGTGTGCGGGCGCTGATCGACGACAAGGGCAAGCAGGTGAAGGAAGCCGGACCGTCAATGGCGGTCGAGGTCCTTGGCCTAGGCGGTGTTCCGTCGGCCGGTGACCAGCTGACCGTGGTCGAGAACGAGCAGCGTGCCCGTGAGGCGGCCGAGTACCGCAAGGAAAAGGCCAATGCGAAGCGCACGGCTATCGCTCCGGCCAGCCTGGACACGATGTTCTCCAACCTCAACAGCGACGTGATCGAGTTCCCGCTGGTGGTGAAGGCCGACGTTCAAGGCTCGGTGGAGGCGATCAACACCGCGCTTCACAACCTGTCGAACGAAGACATCAAGGTCCGCATCCTTCATTCGGGCGTGGGCGCCATCACGGAAAGCGACGTCACTCTCGCGGCTGCCAGCGGAGCGCCGATCGTCGGCTTCCATGTGCGGCCGAACGCCAATGCGCGCCAGCTGATCGAGCGGGACAAGGTGCGGATGATGTATTACGACGTCATCTATCACCTGACCGAAGAGATCGCGAAGGAGATGATCGGCGAACTGGGCCCGCTGCGGGTCGAGAACGTGGTCGGTCGTGCCGAGATCAAGCAGGTGTTCCCGGCGGGCAAGCGCGACAAGGCGGCGGGTCTGCTCGTCACCGAAGGCGTGCTCCGCAAGGGTCTGTTTGCGCGGCTTACCCGGCGCGACGTCATCGTTTCAGCCACGCGGATCGAATCCCTGCGGCGCTTCAAGGACGATGTGGATGAAGTCCGCACCGGTCTGGAATGCGGCGTGGTGCTGGCCGACACCAACGACATCAAGCCGGGCGACATGCTCGAGGTGTTCGAGGTCGAGGAACGCGAACGGACGCTTTGATCACGAGCCGGGTGGGCTGGCTGCGCATAGCGCCGGCCCACCCGCGGCCCGTCCTGCAAGAGGGACGGGAGGAGCAATGGCATGACTCGCTACGCCGCCTTTTTCTCCAGCATCAACGTCGGTGGAAACCGGCTGACCATGGCTGAGTTGCGCGATGCGTTGGACCGGGAAGGCTTCGACGACGTGGAGACAGTCGTCGCCAGCGGGAACATCCTGTTCTCCCATGAGGAACGCCCATCCGTCGGCCTCGCTGAAAAGCTCGCCTACGTCATGAGCGACCGGTTCGGGTTCGACAGCTTCGCCGCCGTCCGCAACCTGGCGGAAGTGGAGACGGCGATCGTGGATAATCCGTTTCGCGAAACGGGTCAGGATGAACTGGTCCACACCATGTTCCTCCAAAGCCAACCCGGTGAAGACCAGTTTGGCAAGCTGGTGGCCGACTACGCCGGGCGCGGGCCGGAGAAACTCGCCCTGGGCGACCGGGCCCTTTATATCGACTATGCGGCAGGTGTCGGCACCAGCAAGCTGACGAGCGCCTTTGTCGAACGCCGGCTCGGCTGCCGGGGGACGGCACGCAACATGCGCTCCCTGCAGCGCATTCTGGACAAGATGGACTGATTGAAATGGCGCGCCAGCAGCATACATCCGAAGACCATTCCGTCCGCCTGCTGAAGGTGGGCGAGCGCGTGCGCCATGTGCTTTCGGAGATCCTCATGCGCCAGCAGGTGCACGATGAGACGCTGTCGGCGCGCTTGATCAGCGTGACGGAAGTCCGGATGAGCCCCGATCTTCGCCAGGCCACCGTCTTCGTAAAGCCGCTGCTCGGTTCCGAGGAGGAGGAAGTGATCACCGCGCTGCGGCAGAACACTGCGTTCCTGCAAAGGGAAGTGGCCAGGGCGATGAAGCTCAAGTTCGCTGCCAAGCTGCGCTTCGCGGTCGATGAAAGCTTCGACGAAGCCGACCGGATAGACCGGCTGCTCTCCGACCCGAGGGTTGCGCGCGATCTCGACTGAGCGCACGCTGTCCGTCGTCTGGAGAGAATCGGATGAGAGCCGGGATCGCGGCGATAGTGCTGGCCTTGAGTGCCGCTACGCCGTCGCTGGCGGGGGAGGCTCCGGAACACGTCATGGATGATCCGCCGCGCAACGCCGAGAACCCGGCCGGAATGGAAGCGCTCGTGCTGCCGGTGGGTGATGGCGCGATGAATGCGGTACTCTACACCGCGGCCGGTGAGGGACCGCATCCGACCCTGTTGCTGTTGCATGGTTTTCCCGGAAACGAGCAGAATCTCGATCTCGCCCAGGCCGCACGACGCGCCGGGTGGAACGTGCTGACGCTGCATTACCGCGGCTCATGGGGCAGTCCGGGGCACTTCAGTTTCGGCAGGGCGGCCGAAGATGCGCGTGCGGCGCTGGCTTATCTCAGGAGCCCGGGCGTGGCGGCGCGCTACCGCATTGAACGGGAGACGGTTGCGGTCGCCGGGCACAGCATGGGCGGGTTCATGGCCGCCGAGGCGGCTGCGGCCGACCCGAGCGTTGTCGGACTGGCGCTGATCGATGCGTGGGACATCGGCGGCTTTGCGCGGACGCTGGAAGACCCCGAAGCCATGCGGCGCTGGCGGGTCGAGGTCGCGCACGACCTGCCGCCGCTTTCCGGCACCAGCGAAGAGGCTCTGACGGCCGAAATGACGGAAAACCCAGACCGGTTCGACATCACCCGACGAGTCGCGGCTTTCGGGGATCGGCCGCTCGACATACTCGGGGCGCGGCTGGGGATTGGCGGAGACATCCAGCCCCTTTCCGCAGCGGCGCGGCGGGCGGGCAACACGCAGGTGACCGAAGACGTGTGGGAGACCGATCACGGCTTTGCCGACCGGCGGATTGCGCTGGCGCAGCGGCTGGTGGCGTGGCTGGAGACGCTGAGGTAGGATTATCCCGCCTTCCGCTTTCCCGCGCCGCACCCTATCTCCCCGCCATGTCCGAAACCCTCTTCATGGCGCTCGCGCTGATACCGGCGCTTGTCATCGCCATCGTCTTTCACGAAGTCGCCCACGGGTGGGTCGCGCTCGCGCTGGGTGACCCGACGGCGCAGGAGGAGCGGCGGCTGTCGCTTAACCCCGTGCGCCATGTCGATCCGTTCGGTACGCTGATCCTGCCCGGGATGCTGGCGCTGATCGGAGCACCGGTGTTCGGCTGGGCAAAACCGGTTCCGGTACTCAAGTGGCGGCTGAATAATCCCCGCTTCGGGATGATGGCCGTCGCCGCCGCGGGGCCGGGGACGAACCTGCTGCTCGCGGCAATCGGCGCTGTCCTGATGGGGCTGCTGGGGCGCGGGCTGGAAGGGCCCCCGGATGGCATGGCGGCCTTCGCCTTCATGGCGCTTAATTCCTTCATCCTGATCAACATCTTCCTGGCGTTGTTTAATCTGCTGCCGATCCCGCCGTTCGACGGATCGCACATCCTGGAAGGCCTGCTGCCGCGACGTGCGGCACGCACGTACGAGAAACTGCGCCCTTATGGTTTCCCGCTGCTGTTCGTCCTGCTGCTGGTGATCCCCTGGCTGTTTCCGGGTGCAGGGATCGTGGAAAAGGTGGTGCTGCCGCCGGTTGACTGGGCCTGGAGGCAGTTCATGACCCTTGCCGCCGCAGTTGCGGGCGAGGGGGCATGAGCGGCCCGCACGGCTGGATTATCCTCGACAAGCCGCGCGGGCTGGGATCCACCCAGGCTGTCGCGGCGGTGAAGCGGAATCTGCGGCAAGCCGGCTACGGCAAGGTCAAGGTCGGCCACGGCGGCACGCTGGACCCCTTGGCCGAAGGTGTGCTGCCGATCGCGCTGGGTGAGGCGACCAAGTTGTGTGGCCGGATGCTGGATGCGAACAAGGCGTACGAATTCACCATCTCCTTTGGGGAGGAAACCGATACGCTCGACACGGAAGGCCAAGTGATTGCCCGAAGCGACCGGCGTCCTCCGCTGGCGGCGGTGTTTGCGATACTTGACCACTTTACCGGTGCGATCGATCAAGTGCCTCCGGCCTATTCGGCGCTGAAGGTGGACGGGCGCCGCGCCTATGAAATGGCCCGGGCCGGCGAAGAGGTTGAGTTGAAGACGCGGCAGGTGACGATCCATACCCTTGTCCCGCTTCCGCGAGACGGGGGCGCAGGGGAAGACTTGTGGACGTCGGACTCTCTACCGGCTTCGGCTTTTGCAACCACGGCCGGTCGGCCCGATCCCTACGATCCGGCAGCGCCGCTGGAACTGGCGGAGACCGTAACGCTCCTTACAAAAGTGTCCAAGGGGACCTACATAAGGTCCCTGGCGCGCGACATCGCGCACGCGCTCGGCACAGTGGGATATGTGACGTACCTGCGGCGGGTGAAGGCCGGTCCGTTCGACCAGTCTCAGGCGATTTCGCTGGACAAATTGAACGCTATCGGACAAGGCGCGCCGCTTGAAGACGTAATCCTGCCGCTGGAGGCGGGGCTGGACGACATCCCGGCTCTCACCCTCTCTCCGGACAGTGCGCAGGCGGTCCGTCAGGGCCGGGTCCTTTCCGGAATGCCCCAGGAAGACGGGCTTTATTGGGCGCGATGCGGCGATGTGCCGGTGGCGCTGGTGGAGCTTTCGGGCGGTGACGCTCGGGTCGTCCGGGGTTTCAATCTGTAAAGATGTCGCGGAGCTAAGATATGTCGGTTACCGCCGAGAAGAAGCAGGAAATCATCAACGACAACGCCCAGAACCCGGGCGATACCGGTTCGCCGGAAGTGCAGGTCGCGATCCTCACCGAACGGATCCGCAACCTGACCGAGCACTTCAAGGAGCACCACAAGGACAACCATTCGCGGCGCGGCCTCCTTATGATGGTCAACCAGCGCCGCAGCCTGCTGGCGTACCTCAAGAAGAAGGACGTAGCGCGGTACAACAACCTGATCCAGAAGCTGGGTCTGCGTAAGTAACAAATGCTGGGCGGCTCCGGACCTTCCGGGGCCGTTTTGCTTTGAGAGGGCAAGCACTCGCAATTCGGCGGGTCGAGCCCCGGGGCGGCGACAAGGCCCCTACCGGACCGGGACGGTACACCCGGCAGTAAACCCCGCCTGTGCAATAGGGCCCGGCGGGTCGAAGGAAATTCAATGTTCGACACGAAAACCGTATCGCTGGAGTGGGGCGGAAAGACCCTCACGCTGGAAACCGGGCGCATTGCCCGTCAGGCCGATGGTGCCGTTCTGGCAACCTACGGCGAAACCGTGGTCCTGTGCGCCGTCACTGCCGCAAAGAACGTGAAGGAAGGGCAGGATTTCTTCCCGCTCACCGTCCACTACCAGGAAAAGTTCTCATCCGCCGGGCGCATTCCGGGCGGCTTCTTCAAGCGCGAGCGTGGAGCGACCGAGAAGGAAACGCTGACCAGCCGCCTGATCGACCGTCCGATCCGCCCGCTGTTTCCGGAAGGTTTCTACAACGAAATCAACGTTATCGCGCAGGTTCTTTCCTATGACGGAGAGACCGAGGCCGATATCGTGGCGATGATCGCGGCCAGTGCCGCGCTGACCATCTCCGGCCTGCCCTTCATGGGCCCGATCGGCGGCTGCCGCGTCGGTTTCAAGGACGGCGAGTACCAGCTCAACCCGTCCATCGCCGAAACGACCGAAGGCCGTCTCGACCTCGTCGTTGCCGCGACGCAGGAAGCGGTGATGATGGTCGAATCCGAAGCCAAGGAACTGACCGAGGACGAAATGCTCGGCGCGGTCATGTTCGCGCACGAAGAGTCGCGCAAGGTCATCGGCGCGATCATCGACCTGGCTGAGAAAGCCGCGAAGGAGCCCTGGGAGCTCAACACGTCCGACGACAAGTCCGCGATCAAGGCCGAGATCAAGGACCTGATCGGCGAGGACATTGCCGCCGCTTACCGCATGACCAGCAAGTCCGATCGTTCGGACGCGCTCAATGCCGCGCGCGACAAGGTGAAGGCGAAGTACGCCGATGCCGACGGCCAGACCCAGATGACCGCCAACAAGCTGGTCAAGAAGATCGAGGCGGAAATCGTCCGCACCGCGATCCTCAAGGAAGGCAAGCGGATCGACGGACGCACGACCACCCAGGTTCGTCCGATCGAATCGATGGTCGGCTTCCTGCCGCGCACGCACGGTTCCGCGCTGTTCACGCGTGGTGAAACGCAGGCAATCTGCACCACCACGCTCGGCACCAAGGAATCCGAGCAGATGATCGACGGGCTTGGCGGCCTGACGTACGAACGCTTCATGCTGCACTACAACTTCCCGCCGTATTCGGTCGGTGAAGTCGGTCGCTTCGGCGCTCCGGGTCGGCGCGAGATCGGCCACGGCAAGCTCGCCTGGCGCGCGCTGCGTCCGGTCCTGCCGACGCATGAAGAGTTCCCGTACACCGTCCGCGTGCTGTCCGACATCACCGAGTCCAATGGTTCGTCCTCGATGGCGACCGTGTGTGGCGGCTGTCTGTCGATGATGGATGCGGGCGTTCCGGTCACGCGGCCGGTATCCGGCATCGCGATGGGCCTGATCCTTGAGGGTGAAGACTTCACCGTGCTGTCCGACATCCTTGGCGACGAGGATCACCTCGGCGACATGGACTTCAAGGTGGCCGGTACGGAAGAGGGCATCACCTCGCTCCAGATGGACATCAAGGTTGCCGGGATCACCCAGGAGATCATGCGGCAGGCCCTTGCACAGGCGAAGGAAGGCCGCGCGCATATCCTTGGCGAAATGCTGAAGGCGCTAGGTTCCGCCCGGACCGAGCTTTCGGCGCACGCGCCCCGGATCGAGACGATGCAGATCGACAAGTCGAAGATCCGCGACGTCATCGGCACTGGCGGCAAGGTGATCCGCGAGATCGTCGCCGAAACCGGCGCGAAGGTGGACATCGACGACGAAGGCGTGATCAAGATCTCCTCTTCCGACCTCGATCAGATCGAGGCCGCGAAGAAGTGGATCCAAGGGATCGTCGAAGAAGCGGAAGTCGGCAAGGTCTACACCGGCAAGGTGGTCAACATCGTCGACTTCGGCGCGTTCGTGAACTTCATGGGCGGCAAGGACGGTCTCGTCCACGTGTCCGAGATGAAGAACGAGCGGGTCGAGAAGCCGACCGATGTCGTCTCCGAGGGCCAGGAAGTGAAGGTCAAGGTGCTCGAGATCGACAACCGCGGCAAGGTCCGCTTGTCGATGCGGGTGGTCGATCAGGAAACCGGCGAGGAGCTGGAGGACACCCGTCCTGCACGCGAACCGCGCGGCGACAAGGGTGACCGCGGCGACCGAGGCGACCGCGGTGACCGCCGTCCCAGAAGCGGCGACCGGGGTCGTGACGGCGACCGTGGCGGACGTGGCGGCGATCGCAACCGCGGCGATCGTGGACCGCGCCGTGAGCGCAGCGATGGGGACGAAAAGCCGCAAGGCAACCCGGACCACATGCCGGCGTTCCTGAAGGACGACGACTGAGAACGAACTGTCAGGCCGGCTTTTGCTGAAATGACGTGAAAGAGGCCGCGGGGGAAACCTCGCGGCCTTTTGCTTGGGAAGCTAACTATGATTGCCCGCGAACTTCTTGGAACCGCACAAGTCCCCGGTGGGGCGGAACTGCGGCTGTTTTCCCACGGACGCGATTTCATGATCGCGCTCGACCGTAACGAACTGATGAGCACCCGGATGCGGGGATCGGAAGAAGCGTTGGCGACGATGACGCTGGAGCGGCTCGGCAGACCGGCGTCGCACTTGCTGATCGGCGGCTATGGGATGGGCTTCACCCTGCGCGCGGCGCTGGGGATGGTGCCGCCCAAGGCGCGCGTGACCGTGGCCGAGCTGGTGCCGGAAATCATCGAATGGGCCAGAGGGCCGATGGCGGAACTGACCGCCGGATGCCTTGAGGATCCGCGCGTGACCCTGAAGCTCCAGGACGTCGCAGACGCGATTGCCACCGCCCGGTACGACGCGATCCTGCTGGATGTCGATAACGGCCCCGACGGACTGGTACGGGACGAAAACGACCAGCTCTATTCCCCCAAGGGGCTACGCCGGGCGAAAACTGCGCTGATGCCGGGCGGCATCATGGCGATCTGGTCGGCCGCGCCGGACCCGTCGTTCGTCCGCAGGTTGGAATCCGCGGAATTCGAGGTCGAAGAAGTCGTCGTTCGTGCCCGGCCGAATGGCAAGGGCCCGCGCCACATCATCTGGTTTGCGCGCAGGCCCTAGCGGCGTCAGTCCTGCTTGAGGCGGAGGCGGCCGAGATAGTCGAGCTTGCCGACGCCGACGCCCTTGGCGCGCAGGACGCCGTAAGCTGTTGTCGCGTGGAAGTAGAAGTTCGGCTGGCTGAAGCTGAGCAGGAACTCCTCCGCCGTGAAGTCGAGCCGCTTCGGGCCGATCTCGAACCGCATGGGCTGCCCGACCATTCCTTCCAGCTCGGCCTCGTCCAAGCCTTCGAGGAAGGCGATCGCCTCGTCCAGCTTGGTCCGCAGGCCATCCAGGCTGCCAATCGGCGGAGCGTTGAAATCAGGCGTAAACACGCCCTTGCGCACCGCTTCCACCGCGCCCTGGCTGTGGACCGCCATCGCCTTCACCTGATAGGCGAAAGGCAGCATGTCGTCGATCAGCCGGGCGTCGAGCAGCTCGGCTTCGTTCATCCCGCAGGACGCAGCCTTGTCGAGCCAGCCTTTGCCGGAGTTGAGGATCTGCAGCCAGCTGGGGACCAGGGCGGCGTGAAGCGAAAGCGGCATGGCGATTCTCCCTTGTTTCGCGGTTCCCATAGACCTTACCCTGCGGGTCTGCCAAACCGGATGCAAATTTAAGGGAGAGTGCCGCATGCCGATCACCAGCTTCGAAGGGAAAACCGCGTTCATCACCGGCGGGGCGAGCGGAATTGGGCTCGGCATCGCGAAAGTGCTGGTCGCGCGCGGAGCAAAGGTGGTGCTCGCGGACTTGCGGCAGGACCACATCGATAAGGCGCTGGGCGAGTTTGCAGGTGGCGGCCAATCAAACGCAGTTTCAGCGCTGCAACTCGATGTGACGAACCGCGAGGCTTACCGCGAAGCGGCGCGGAAGATGGAGCAGGACTTCGGCGGGATCGATATCCTGGTCAACAATGCCGGCGTTGGGCTGGAAGGCCCGCTGCTGGAAGCCACGTACGCCGATTACGATTTCGGTTTCGGCGTCAACGTTGGCGGGGTGATCAACGGCTTTACCGAGTTCCTGCCGCAGATGGTCGCGCACAAGCGCGGGGGACACATCGTTTCCACCGCTAGTCTGGCCGCCGAAGTGGTCATGCCGGCGCAAATGGCGATTTACGCATCCAGCAAGGCGGCGGTCTGCCATTTCTGCGAGGCGGTGAAGCCGGAACTCGCCGAGCACGGGATCGGGGTGTCCATCCTGCTGCCGGGCCCGGTGAAATCCAACATCCACGAAACGCAGTCGAACCGGCCAAAGCACTTGCTTGAAGGAAGCGGCTTCAAGGCGAGCGAGGAGAAGCTTTCCCGCCGGATCGTGGGCGACAACTGGATGGAGCCTGAGCATGTCGGCAATCTGGTTGCCGACGGGATCCTGAACGACACGACCTATGTCATCACGCACGGCTTCTACAAGGATGGGATGCGTGCGCGGGCTGAGGCTGTGCTTGCCGCCACGCCCGACCAGAAAGAGGAAGCGCCCGATTTTGGGCAATTCCGCGAAGAGTAGTCACCCCTCACGGGAGAGGAGGATACAATGATGCAGGACCTGACCGAAAAGGTGGCCTTCATCACCGGCGGAGCGAGCGGGATCGGCCTTGGCATGGCCCGCGCGTTTCTGGCCGAAGGGATGAAGGTCGTGCTCGCCGACTGGAACGAGGAGCACATCGCCCGGGCGAAAGACACGCTGAAGGGGAGCAACGCTGCCCATTTAGTCAAGACCAACGTGGCCGATCGCGCCAACTTGCGGTCCGCGGCGGAAGAAGCGCTGGAGGTGTTCGGCAAGATCCACGTGCTGTGCAACAACGCCGGGGTCAACGGCGGCGGCACCGCGGATTCCCACGATTTCGACGCATGGGACAAGGCGCTGGCCGTCAACTTGGGCGGAGTGATCAACGGCACCAAGATCATCGTCCCGATCATCAAGCAGCAAGGGGAAGGGGGGCACGTGGTCAACACCAGCTCCATGGCCGGTGTCGTCCCGCTACCGGGCCTCGCTGCCTACTCGACCGCGAAGTACGCGGTACGGGGTTTCTCCGAAAGCTTACGGATGCAGCTGGCTCCTGACGGCATCGGAGTGTCCTGCCTGTTCCCCGGCGCGACGCGCACTGCGCTCGTTCCGGTGCCGGAAGACGAGGCGGGGGCACACATCGACGCCCGGAACGCCGATCCTTTCATGCACGCACTGTGGGACGCGATGCGCGCCGCGATCGATCCACTCGAGACAGGCGGCGCGGTGGTGGACGCGATCCGGGAGAACCGGTTCTACATCTTTACAAACCGTGAGTTCCTAGACGAAGTGAAGCAGCGGCACCGCGAAATCGAGGACGCTTTTCCCGAACAGGCACCTCCCGAGGGACGGGTTCGGTTTGAGACGATGCGCGCTGAAATGGTGCGCAATCTGATGGCGGCGGGGCACCCACCGGCGGGTGAGGGCGGATCCGGCTTCCAGCTGGATCTCCAGTCCCCTTCGGCCGAGCAAACCTGAGGTTCGGGAGAGAACAAGTGGCCGTTCCTTTCAGTGAAGCGGTGTCGCGCGCGCCGTTGCGTCCGTTCCAGATCGCCACGGTCGCCGTGTGCATGCTGGTACTGATCTGCGACGGCATCGACATGCAACTGCTCGGCATCGTCGCGCCGGTGGTGATCGAGGACTTCGGTGTTGACCGCGGTACCTTCGGCATTGCGATGAGCGCGGCGCTCGTGGGCATGGGATTGGGTGCATGGACCGGTGGCTGGCTGGGAGACGCGATTGGCCGGCGCTACTCGCTGGCCGTTGCCGCCGTGTCGTTCGGCCTTGCCACTATCGCCGCCAGCCGGGCGGATGGGGTGTGGATGATGGCGTTCTGGCGGCTGCTCGGCGGGCTCGGCTTCGGCGCGGCGTACGCCAACGCGCTGGCGATGGGAAGCGAGTGGCTGCCGGAGCGGTGGCGAGCGGTGGCAATCACCACGCTGTCCGTCGGCACGCCCGCGGGGGGCGCGATTGCGGCGGCGATAGCGCCCGCAGCCCTGGACTCGTTCGGCTGGCGCGGCACGTTCGTCCTGTTCGGTGTGGCAACGCTGCTTTTGCTGGTGCTGATCCTGGGAGTGTTGCGGGACAGTCCATCGTTCCTGCTGTCGAAGGGGCGGCGTGCAGCCGCCCACGAGGCTGCCGGCAAGGTGCTGCGGGGACAAGTCGATCTGATCCCCGAACGTGACGCCGGCGATGCGGCGGGCGGCGGATCGATCGGAGTGCTCCACCGCAGCAACCTCCGGCTGAACCTCGGCGTGGGGATCAGCTTCGCGGCATCCACGCTGGTGGCCTATGGCATCCTCAACTGGTCAACGACCTTCCTCACGGCGGCAGGGTTTGCGCTGGAACAAGCGGCCTACGCGGTCTCCGTCGCCGGTATCACGTCGATCCTCGGAGCGATTGGAGCCGGCTTGCTGACCCGGCATTTCGGCTCCAGGATCGTGATGGCAGGCGTTAGCGTGCTGTTGTTCGCTGTGCTGGTCAGCCTCGCCGCCGTACTTGAGGCAATGCCGACAGCGGCGGGCGAGGCATACCGCATCATGGTCATAGCGCTGATCGGAGCCGCGGCCGCGGTGTTCAGCACCGGGATCGCTACCATCTACGTCGTCATTGCGCTGGGGTACCCGCAATCGTGCCGTTCGGCCGGGATCGGGTTCGGCATCTTCATGGGCCGGATCGGGGCCATTCTTGCCAGCGGGTTCGGCGGCGCATTGATCGACTGGGGGGAAGGGAGCCTGATCCCGTTCTTTGCGGTGCTTTCAGCCAGCGCGATCCTCGTCTCCACCGCAGCTTTCGTGATCAATCGCCACGTTCCGCCGGCGCGGCAATCCGCGCCCGTGGCCGAGCTGTCGGGTGTGCCGCCGGTCGCGGGGCGGTAGCTCTTCCTAGAGTAGAAGGCCCGCCGTGCGCTGAACGCAGGCGGGCCGGAAGGTCAGCGCACGCGCGGGCCACCGAACGGCAGCGGCGGCGGGGGACGGCGAGCGCCGCGGGGCAGCTGCGCCTGATACGCGCGGCCGCAGTGTTCGACGCAATAAGGAAATCCGGGGTTCACCCGTTCGCCGCAGAAGTGGAAATTCGGTTCCCCGGGATGGCCCATCGGCCAGCGGCAAACACGATCGTTGAGATCGAGCAGGCTGGTCTTGTCGGCGACTTCCGGACTTGGCCTGGCCGGGACAAGCCGGCGCGGAGGAGCTGGGGGAATCGGCGCCTGCTGGTCACCAGGGCCCTGGCGCAGAAATCCACCCGGGCCCACAGAGACGATCCGGGGGGAACTGCCGCCGGACGCAGGCGGCGCCGGCTGCTGCGGTGCCGGGTCCGGTCGAGGCGCAGCAGCGGGCGCGGCGCGCTTCGGTTCGGCTTTGGGCGTGGCCGGCCTTTCGGTAGCCGCGGTATGCTCGGCAGCGGGCTTCGCCTCCTTGGCAGGCTTTGCCGCCGAAGCTTCTTCACTTGCCTTGACGGGGGACGGGCGCGCTTTCAGGCCAAGGCGGTGGGCCTTGCCGATTACCGCGTTGCGGGAAACGCCGCCCAGTTCCTCGGCAATCTGGCTCGCCGTGGCGCCGCCTTCCCACATGCGGGTCAGCTTGCCAATTCGTTCTTCGGTCCAGCTCATCAGTTCAATACCTCGAATTCACGGTCGGGCGGCGCCGGTGCTTGCCAGGCGAAGCCGCTGCCGATAGGCGGCCTGACATGGTCGATCAAGTCCAGACAGAAGCCGCACCAGGAGTGGGGTCACCCGATTTCCTCGACACAAACACGCGTCCGGGGCACAGGTTTCCGCCCAAGGGCCAGCCCACGATCACCGGGTTCAACCGGATCGGGCTCTGGACCCTCTATATGAAGGAGGTGCGCCGATTTCTCAAGGTCCAGACGCAGACGGTCTGGGCTCCGGCGGTTACCACCCTGCTGTTCCTGATCATTTTCACCGTCGCGATGGGCCGTGGCAGCCGGGTTGTGCTGGGCGTGCCGTTCTCCACCTTCGTCGCACCCGGGCTGATCATGATGGGCATGATGCAGAACGCGTTCGCCAATTCTGGCTTTTCCCTGCTTGCCGGCAAGATACAAGGCACAATTATCGACTTGCTGATGCCGCCCCTGAGCAACGCGGAACTGATGATCGGCATCGTCGCCGCGGCAGTGACTCGCGCTCTCATGGTCGGGGGCGCTGTTGCCCTGGCGATGCTGCTCTGGCCCGACGTGCAACTGACGGCTGCCCACCCATGGGCGATCGCCTGGTTCGGCCTGATGGGCTCTGTCATGCTGGCGATCATGGGGCTGATCACCAGCATGTGGGCGGAAAAGTTCGACCACAATGCGGCCGTGACCAACTTCGTGATCGCGCCGCTCTCGCTGCTGTCGGGCACGTTCTACGTGATCGACAATCTGTCCCCGCTGTTCCAGACGATCAGCCGCTTCAATCCGTTCTTCTACATGATTTCCGGGTTCCGCTTCGGCTTTCTGGGGCGCAGCGACATCGGCAACACCAACGAGGCGGTTCTCGGTGCAGCGGTCGGCGCGCTGGTCCTGAACCTGCTACTCGGCCTGGTCTGCTATCGTCTGCTGAAAAGCGGCTGGAAGCTGAAAAGCTGACCTAGTGCGTCAGGCTACGGCGCAAGGGGTAGCGCCCGCCGTCGAAGTCTTCGAAAATCTGCGCAAGGCTGGGATGGTCCACCGGGCCGGCTTCGGCGTCTTCCAGCAGGTTCTGCTGGCTGACGTAAGCGACGTACGACGAATCTTCGTTTTCGGCGAGCAAGTGGTAGAACGGCTGGTCACGCCGGGGGCGCAGTTCCTCGGGTATTGCTTCGAACCACTCCTCGCTGTTGGCGAAGACGGGATCGATATCGAAGATCACCCCGCGAAAATCGTATAGCCGATGACGCACGACATCGCCGATGCCGAAGCGTGCTTCGCAATGACGCGGTGCTTCGATCCGGCGTCCGGCTTGCGGGGAATAGAATTCTGAACGGTCCATCGGCATCGATATAGAACGCGCGAGACGGTAGGCAAGGTTCCCGGCCTTGCACAAAAGAGTCTGGTGACGTGGAGCAGGGCTTGGCAAGCTGCGAAGCATGCGCTAACGGCCGCTCCTCAAAGCGACCGGGCGCTGTGCCCAAGCGCGCCTTGCGGAGAGGTGCCGGAGTGGTCGAACGGGACGGTCTCGAAAACCGTTGTGCCCTCACGGGTACCGTGGGTTCGAATCCCACCCTCTCCGCCACCTAGTCTCGATGAATCCCTGTTCACCGGAGAAAACGGCCCGCCACCTGGCGGATTTGGGCCGTTCGGTGTTCGGCTTGGGAGCGGCGGAGAGAGAAATCCGGCGTAGAACCTGCAGTCTGCTGGATAGCAGAGAATTCGCCGCGCCATCTTCAGGCAGTTCTGTGCCGACCCGCTCCCCGCCTGGAGCCTTGCGCTGGGCGCTAACGTTGCTCGCCAGACTTGGAACGCCGCTTCAAGAATTGAGGCATCCTCCAGGCTGATCTGTTCAGGTGGACGCACGCAACCAGCTCCAGATCGCCAGAAAGGGGTGTGCACACGTTTAGTTGTCGGTGCGACGAGCCCGATTGTCGCAGCCGATTATCAGTTGTCGCAACCGATTGTCGATTGTCGAAAAGAGGTTGTCGGTTGTCGAAACAGGTTGTCGTAGTTGTCGCAACCGGTTGTCGCTGGCTGGGGGGCAGTTGTCGCGCCTACTTGCAACCCATTGAAAACATTCGATGCCAGAGTTATAACCCGGACAAAGGTTGTCGCTTCGCCCTAAAAAGAGAGCGACAACCAGATGAGCGTGGCTGACCGGCCGAGCAGATCTGCCAGTGAAGTGCCTGAAGGGGATCGAAGCAGTTGGGACGGGCGCCTGGTGGCTGGGCGCTCCTGGCTCTTTAGAGCTCGCGCGCTGGCATCCTTGTCTTGCTCGCCCTTGTCAGGATCGACCAGTGAGCGGGGACAGCGGACTGCGGCATCGAGACACATCGAACATGCCTGCCCGTTAGTCCACGACAATCTGGGCGGCTGTGCCGCCTCGTGTATGGCCCTTGTGTATAGTCGCAGCTACAAGATCGGCAGCGGGGACAGCGTCAGACTTCCCGCGCATCCGTGAAAGCAAACATGTCGCCCGACTCCCGCATTCCGATCTCTCGCCGTCTTGCGCCGAGTGCCGCACACCTCGCGGTCGACATCGTGCTGATGACGATTAGGGCTGGGGCGTTGCACGTCGTGATGGCCGAACGCGACGAGGAGCCGTTTGCTCATCGCTTCGTCCTTCCCGGCAATATGATCCATGAACCTCAGCTCCTGGAGCAGGCCGCGTACAGCGTGCTGTTCGAGAAGGTCGGGGATATCGACGCAAGGCTGGAGCAGTTCTTTACCTTCAGCCATCCCGAGCGCGATCCGAGAGGCTGGGTGACGAGCGTTGCCTACCTGGCGCTTGCTCCGGCTGACTGGCTGATGCGGCTGACAGGGCCTGGACTTGAACCGCAGCTGGTAAGAATCGAGCTAGCCGAAGTTCCCAAGCGCGCGCGGCTGAACTTTGAGGGACTTTCCATTCTGGCGGGGTTTGATCATGCCGAGATCGTTGCCGCGGCCGTAAGGCACCTGCGGGATCGGGTGGACGGGTCGATGCTCGCGTTTGACGTGCTGCCTTACGAGTTCCCGCTGCTCGACCTGCAGCAGGTGCACGAGGCAATCCTCGGACGAAAGCTGAGCAAGCCGCTTTTCCGCAAGCGGATGCTGCAGCGCATTTTTGCCGATGGGCGGCGCCTTGAGCCGACCGAAGAGGTGCGCGGAGGGGCGCACCGCCCGGCAAAGCTCTACCGGCTCGCCAAAGGAGCGCCCGCTAGAAAACGAGCAGCGCCTTCTCCTGCTCTTCCCAATCCCACCCGAATGCATCGGCCCTGAGGAGCGCCTGGGCATCGATCCCGGCTTTGGTGCGCCCGGCCAGGATCCCCTCGACCACGGATGGCGCGAGGAAGGCAAGCCGCACCACGCGCGTGATATAGGAGCGGGTGACGCCTTCCTGTTTTGCAAGTGAGGGGGTGTCGAGCTTCCCTTCCGCCAGAATGTCCCACCAGCCACGGGCTTTCACGAGCAGGCGCAGCAGTGCGGGATCAGCTCCCGTCGTAGGGGCCGCCAGCGCGCCGTTGTTCTGGACCAGGCGAACGGCGCGTCCGGTACGGGTCAGGCGTACGTTGCTGGTCAGCGTGAAGTGCTCAGGGGCATGACCCGCGAGGGGAACGTCCACGAGCTTGCTGAGGCTTGCTGCCGAGACGACCAGGTCGAGCGAGGCGGCATGGACCTGCACCTTCACCAGCAGGCGCTGAAGAAGACTGCTGCTGCTCGATTGCAGCTTTGGCCCGACTTCCTTGCAGCGGGCGACGAGCGGGATCAGTGCCGCTGGCTGCAGATCAAGCCCAGCAAGCTCAGCCAGGTGCATCGGATCGTCAAACAGCGCGGCCAGTTCCTGCGCCACCACTTGGTCGACCTCTTTCGCGGGGAGGCGAATGCCGCCTCCTGATCCTTCGCCGGTTCCATGATGCAGGGCCTTGCTGACGTAGTAGCGGTAGCGCTGCTCGCCCTTTCTCGTGTGGGTTGCGACGAGCGGCTCGCCCGCTTGATCAACAATCAGGCAAGCCAGCGGACTGTTCGTCGGTGCGCGCTGCACCCGCTTGCCTTTGGTGTGCGAGACCAGCTGGCGCTGGACTTTGTCCCACTCTTCGCGTTCGATGATCGCCGGGTGGTTGCCGGGATGGATGGTCTCGTGATGCGCAATGTCGCCCACGTAGATCGGGTTCTTGAGGATGGCGTAGAGCTGCCCGCGGGAGAAGAACCCGCCGCCAAGTGCCCGACCCGTGCCCGTCGTGCGCTGAGGCACGGTAATCCCCTCCTCGGTCAGCTGCTCCTCGACGAGGCGGACATTGCCGAGTGTGCGGTAGCGCTTGAAGATGTCGCGCACGAAGCTTGCATGTTCCTCTACGATCGTAAGGCTGCGCCCATCGGGCTTGTAGCCGAGCGGGGGAACACCGCCCATCCACATGCCCTTGGCTTTCGAGGCCGCCAGCTTGTCGCGGATCCGCTCAGCCGTGACCTCGCGCTCAAACTGCGCAAACGACAGGAGCATGTTGAGGGTGAGGCGACCCATGCTGGTGGTGGTGTTGAACGCCTGCGTGATCGAGACGAAGCTTACGCCGGCCTTGTCGAGCATCTCGACCAGCCTGGCAAAATCGAGCAGCGAACGGGTAAGCCGGTCGACCTTGTAGACAACGATGATGTCGATCTTGCCGGCTGCGACATCCGCCAGCAGCGTCTGCAAGGCCGGGCGCTCAAGCGTGCCGCCGGAGATTCCGCCGTCGTCGTAGTGCTCAGGCACAAGCTGCCAGCCTTCCGAGGCCTGGCTGAGGATATAGGCCGCACACGCATCGCGCTGGGCATGCAGCGAGTTGAACCCTTGCTCCAGACCCTCGTCGCTCGACTTGCGGGTGTAGATCGCGCAGCGAACCGGGGTCATGCGGCTTTCTTCTGCTTGAGACCGAAGAAAGCAGGGCCCGACCAGCGGGTCCCGGTGATCGCGCGGGCGACCTCACTGAGCGATCTCCAGGTTTTACCCTGCCAGCGGATTGTCTCGTCGGCCTCGATCGTGACGGTGTGGAGCACACCTTTCCACTCGCGCATCAGGCGCTGCTTGGGGGCCGTGGCTCCTGCTTCGCTTGTTCCTGCTGCCCTGGCGAGGCGCTGTTGGGTGCGCGCCGAGAGCCCGCCGTAGACATGCGCCTGAAGCTCAGCCCCAAGCGCCATGCGCATGAGGGCGGCGCTAACCTTCGGGGCTGGCTTACCGGTGAGAGCGGTCCAGCGCTGACGCAGTTCGGCGCGCGAGCATGTGGGCAGGGCACCCAGTTCGGTATCGAGGTCGAGGGTGGGCTTCAAGAGTGGTGTTCTCCTCGCGTTGAATGAGCAGCGTTCCACTGCTCTCACCACCTCTGGCCCCGGTGCGGGGGTGCGGCCGGGGCGTGCGAGGCGAGTATCGCCCTCGCGAATCTCCCTTCAACACATGCCGCTCTGGCTCGATTAGTCGAGCGGAATGAGAATGAAGGTCAGCGTGAGGATCTGCGGCCTGCGAAGGCTTCTTTGGCCCCTATACAAAGAAGCCAGCGGCCGTGTCATTCGTCACGTTCAGGAGACAGCGAGAAGGAAACGACTGCTCAAGCCAGATAGATACTGAAAGAGCCGGAAAACTATGGATCAATGGCCACGCGGGACAAGTGATTTGCTCATGTCCATTCGGGAGATCTTAAAATGCGCACCAGCCTTACTCACCCACTTGAGATCGCGGAAGTTCAGCCCTTCGAACGGATGGGCAAGGTCGGTCTGACGTTCTGCCCGGGCAAGAAGCAGCCCAATGCTGCTACGGGAGCATGGGACCGGGATCTCGAGCTCGATATGCAGGTCGTGAAGGACTGGAAAGCCGCAGCGGTTGTAACCCTGGTTGAGGACCATGAGCTTGCCAGCCTTGGCGTCGTGCATCTGGGCGAGGCTGTCATCGACGAGTACATTGCCTGGTATCACTTGCCGATCCGCGATGTCGGTATTCCGACAACCTCGTTCGAGCGAGCCTGGAAGGTCGCCGGCGAGGACCTGCGCTCCTTCCTTCGCTCAGGGTCCAATGTCCTCGTCCACTGCAAGGGCGGGCTGGGCAGGGCAGGAATGGTTGCCTCTCGCCTGCTGGTCGAGCTCGGCATGGACCCGGCTGAAGCCGTTGCCGCTGTGCGCCAGGTTCGCCCCGGAGCAATCGAGACAGCCGCGCAGCTGAACCATGTCCTTGAGCTCGGACCCAAAGCGGAAAAGAAGCCCGACGCCGCGCTCATTGCGGCGCGGGACCGGGCGACCGGCTCTCTGCTGGGCCTTGCCGTCGGCGATGCGCTGGGCACCACGCTCGAGTTCGCCCTGCGCGATACTCACCCCCGAGTGACCCGCATGGAAGGGGGAGGTCCGTTCCATCTCGAACCGGGCCAGTGGACCGATGACACCGCAATGGCGCTTGCGCTGGGTGACAGTCTGATCGCCAGCAGCGGACTTGATGAGGCTGATCTGATGGACCGCTTTCTCCGCTGGCGCGACGAGGGCGAGTATTCCTGTACCGGGACCTGCTTCGATATCGGCACGACCGTCAGCCGTGCTCTCTCGCGTTACAAGCAGACGGGCAATCCGGTTGCGGGATCCACTGATCCGATGAGCGCCGGCAACGGCAGCCTGATGCGGCTTGCGCCGGTGGCCATTTGCTACTGGCAGGATCGCAAGACCCTGCACGAGGTCGCCGCGCGCCAGAGCCGCACGACGCACGGCGCACCCGAGGCAGTCGATGCCTGTATCTCTTACGCCGACATCCTTGCCGACGCGATCGAGGGGCGTCCGCGCAGCGAAGTTCTGCGTCCGCGGTCTGGTCCTTACGCCGGCGAGATCGCGAGCATTGTGGCCGGATCCTGGCGGAGCAAGTCTCGGGACGAGATCGGCTCATCCGGGTATGTGGCCCATTCGCTTGAAGCCGCGCTCTGGTGCGTGGGGCGCACTGCCTCGTTTTTCGATGCGGTATTGCTGGCGGCCAACCTTGCCGACGATTCCGATACCACGGCTGCGATCACCGGCCAGCTTGCCGGCGCGCTTTATGGAGCAAGCGGTATCTCCTCAAACAGCCTCGGTCCGCTCGCGTGGAAGGAGCGGATCGAGGAGATGGCGGCCAGCTTGTTCGAGCAGGGCGTGCGGTGATCGCAGGCCGCGCAAGATCACCAGCACCAGCGAGCTGACGGGTGACCGATCAGCCGAAAACAATCCCATGCACTGTAGCCGGGGCCAGCTCTTTGCGCTTTGGCGGCCACAGGTCGTGACAGCACCCTCGGGAGGATTCGAGGGGGTGACCACATGGCAAGGAAGAAGGATGAGGAGCCGCACGGCAGGGAACCGGGCCGTAAGCCTGGCGCTGCCCAAACCATCGTGGCGCTGGGATCGCTTGTTCCGCCTGTCGACCACCATGCGCTCATTCTGAATGACCTGGTGGAGCAGACAAACAGCTTTGCGCTGGGCTCGTTCGAGCAGGCCGCAAGGGAACGAGGAAATCCGCAGCGATCAGCCGTGTTCCTGAAGCAGGGACTGGACCTCGCCAGGGGCTGCGCTGCTCTCGTCGCCGCCAGTGACAGTCATCGCAAGGCGCTGCGCAAGAGGGATGAACGTGGCAGGCACGCATGAGCGCAACACCGGGGCGATGCACTCTGCCCTGCGTTGCGGGGCAAGAACTCGTTTCGGCGAGCCTTGCAGATCCCCCAGCATTGCCGGTGCAGCGTGGTGCCGGATGCACGGAGGCAAGGGATCAGGTGCGCCTTTGAACAACCGCAATGCTCTGAAGCACGGGGCCCATCATCGGTAGATGCGCGAGCGGAACGCGCTCGTTCGGGAGCTGACGGCCAGAGTGCGCCAGGTGACGCAATGCTTGGGTCAGGGGGAGAGCTGACCGCCTTGGGGGAGCGCCCGAAACTCACGGCCAATCGCAGGAGAGATGCATGTCCGCTTCGCGCCCTAATCTCGGTTGTTCGGGATCATAGTCGACGAGCCGAAAGCAGACGTAGATCGCGTGCCGCTGGAGCGGCAGCATTGTTGGACGCTCCGGAACGGCAAGTTTTGGGGCGCGAATTACGGATAGCGGTCATTCCGAACGATGAATCGGCACGTCGGCTTCGCGCCCCTTAGCGGTCATTCGCCGAACCAGCCGCAAATCCTGAAAGCGGACGTTCCTTCAAGCTAGGGCGTCGGATAAGATGGTCGGAGGCAAAATGGCAGCGTTCGAGCGTCGAACGTGGTAAGTGAACGCTCCAGTGGTTGATCACGTCCTTCGCGGCGACGATGCTCTTGCGACATCGCTCTGAACGCTGGCCCGCCAGGCCTCCTCCCAGCCCGCGACTACCGATGGGTCGAGACGCTCGGCCATTCGGACGAGCCGCTTCGGATCGGTTACAAGACCGCCCACCGGCACCGAGTGATGGCCTAGGCGAAGATGGACGTTCACCAGCGCGCCGATGCCGGGCACGAGCAACACCTCGAGGTTCGCGGGCAGATGCCCTTGAGGAAGAAGGTAGCCGCGCCCGAAAAGCCGACGATGTTGGGATCTCACAGTCCGGTGCGTCGACCTCGGCATCGCCTGGACAGTTCTGAGTTCGGACCGTCCGGCATTCCGCGCGGCCACTCGGACCTGATGGAGCGCTTCGGCCACCCGCAGCGTACGGCCCCATGTCGAGCCGCTGGGTCTGAGCCAGGTTATCTCGAGCTCGTCCGAGTCTTGGTCTGACGTAGCTATGCGATCGACGAGGCGGGCCAGGTTAGGCGCCATGTAACTGGCGCCGATCGTAGCGGTGAACCCGCCTTCCTCGCGACCTAGCATTGTGATGGCCTGGATCCAGCCCTCAGCTTCGGTGGGCGAGTGGATGAGCGACGCCAGATCTCCGCGCCCGGTCATCCTCTCGAACTCCGCGGCCGTCACCGGCGTTGGTTCAGGCGAGTACGCTGACTGCCAGGCGTCGTTTGCGGCCACCGTGAGCTTCTGGAAGGCGGCGGCGTCATCACCCAACTCCGAGAACGTCGTCCGTACTGTCATCCCGTCGGTGTCGAGGACGAGCCCCGCCGGAAGTAGCTGGTACCCGTAACTTCCGCTCTCAACGTCGGAGATCGAGTAGAGGTTCACCTTGTCCGGTTCGGGAAAGCGTCTGATCCGCTTTGCGTAGTCTCGGAAGTTCTCCTCGAAAGCCTGCCGCGCGAAAGCCTCGGGAAATTCGCGCGCGTTGGGCTGCTCGGCCAATCGGACGAGATAGTCGGTGTTGGGCGTTCGCGACCGCGGCACCATGTTGCGGCTCACGAGGTCGAACCAGACGGTGTCGACCAGAGGGGTGACCTCGACTATGTGTGGCGCTCCGCCGTCGCCAGCGGAACGAAACAGTTCGCGGCCGGCAGGTGCCAACATCACCTCGTCGCCATCGAACTCGACGTACTTGTTCCGTCCCATGTCCAGCAGAACCGTCTCGATCTCCGGCTCGCTGAAGCCGAACCAGGCACGCAACCTTGTCACCTGCATTCGCTCGAGGACGGCGAGGAGCCGGAGCACGAACTCGTCGACGACCGGAAGCTGCCGATCGTTGGTCACCGATGCACGGATCGTGAAGCGGCGGCATGAAATCTGGAAGTCGACGGCGTCGATCTCGATCCTGTTTGCCTCGGCGCTCACTGGGCGATGCTCCCGGCGGGAATGACGGCGCCGCCGTCACCCTTCATCGCCCTCACGCGCTGATGCACCCGTCGCATCGGGGAGTCGCATTTGGGATCGGACCACATTTCGACGTTCCCCACTATGTACAGGCGCTCCTTTGCCCGCGACATCGCAACGTTGCAGCGGGTTTCCCTGCCCACATGCCCTGAAAGCCTGTCGTCGTTGGCTCGAACAAGGGTCACGATGACGATCGCATTCTCCTTGCCTTGATAGGCATCCACCGTGTCGATCGTCACCATTCGCCTGAATGCTTCAGAGAAGTGTTGTTGCGACCACTCACGCTCGATGCGGCGCTTCTGCTCGCTGTACATGCAGATGACGCCGATCGCCGGATCGCCCCGTCGTGAGAGAGCCTCGATGAGGGTCTCCTCCCTTGCCAGCCGTCGCAACAGCGAGAGCACCGTTGCGACCTCCGCATCGTTCCAAATGTCGCGTCGCATGTTCTTGTCCTGCTCGTCCGCGTTCGGAAGCTCGGCGGTATCGTACCAAACCACGGGTAGCGACAGATCGGCAGGCAGCTCGGAGAATGCCTCATCCCCCTTTCGCGCCGGGGAAGGCCTCAGCTTGACGTCATGTGGCGCGTAGAAGATTTCCGAGACGAGGTCGCTGATAACCGGCGTCATGCGGTATTGTTCGTCGAGGACGAGGGCGTTTCTCCGCCCGTAGGGTGACTCAAAAGCCCGCTCGAAGTCGGACTTCGCCAACACGCGCCCGAGCCCACTGAACTCCTTACGGAGTCCCTCCTTCACCGCGAAGTCGATCATGGGCCTGAGCTGCCTCTGGTCACCAACGAGGATCACCCTGCTTCCGAGCTGGAGCGGAACGGCAAGTTCGCCGCTCGTGCAGCGCGCCGCCTCGTCGACGATCACCCAATCGAAGGTGCCTTCCTCGAGCCGGATCTGCGACTGTCCCAGACCCACGCACGTGCCGGCGACCACCCGACGGGTCTTGGCGAGGAACTCGTCGAAGTTGCGATGGCCGGTCGCGAGCGTGTTCTGCCAGTCCTCGGCCAGCCTCATGAGCCGCCGCGTGGTGGCGAGATCGCTGGGACTCGCTTTGGGATACCTTCCTAGGACGGCTGCGTATGCCTCCTCGATCAGCGTCGGCACGTCTTCGACCACAGCCTCAACCTGGCGCTCGAGCGAAATCCCGGCCTCCCGTATGAACGCCGTCAGTAACGTACGGAGGCGGTTGTCATGGCGTGTCCGTCCCTCACGAGTGGTCTCCGCATTCGCCGTGAAGGAGACGAGTTCGATCGAGCGCCTGAGGCGGCCGAGCCGCTGGTCAACGTCGACGACATCATAGACGAACGCCCTCGGGATGCCCGCCGCGCCGGCCGCATGGGCGACGCGAGCCTTCAAACCGTTCTCGAACCTGATACGATAGCGTTCGCGCAGCGACCGTGCCTGATACGGCCTCACCCTTTCCGTAGCGCCACGGGCGCCGACCCGCAGCATGTCGGCATGCCCTCCGTGCGTTCTGTAGGTCTTGAGCACCTCCTCGAGGACGTTGTTGACTGCCTCATGCGACTGGCTCGCGATCAGTACCCGGCGCGCTCCGCCCTCTGTCAGCAGCCAGTGAGCGAAGGAGGCAATGAAGCGAGTCTTGCCCGAACCGGGCGGTCCCTGGAGCATTCCGATCGGACCAGTGCCGAGGAGGCCCCGGAAGGCTTTCCGCTGACCCTCGTTCAACCCGTATTCGAGCAGGACTTCGTCGGACACCTCGACCGCGTTTTTCGTCTCCGGCGTGTCGATGCCCGGGTCGAAGTAGTCGATCAGGTTCGGGACGACGCTTGCTCGCCGCGTGATCCGCTCGACGGCCCTTCGCCTGCGCTCCTTCGAGACCCGGTCCCTTCGGTCGAGGAGGGTTAGGAACTCGCCCTCCGCGATCGGGAAGCGCTGATCGCGCAGTGCGATTCTCTTCTCGTCGCAGCGCGCGACGTCGAGAAAGCCGATGCGCCGCCCATGAACGCCGCCGAGCATCACCTCGACCGTGTCGTCGTCCTCGAACTCGAGAGGCCGCGGCGAGGCATAGGAATAGGCCGCAGCGTTTGTGGAGTCGGGCAGCCGTCGGTCGACCCTGACCTGGAGCGCGGTCTCTTCCTCGATCTCTGCCGCACGGAGCCATATGCGGGCTACGTTGAAAGCGAAGAGCGGCGCGACGGGGGCAAGAGTGGGGTCGTCCGTATCCAGGTCGCCGACCTCTTCCATGGGCGCGATTTCGTCGTCGTCGACCTCGAGATTGTCCTCGACGATGTCCGCGAAGCGGACCTCCTCCGGCGCGACGTGTTCTGCCAAATAGTCGCCGAGTTCGAGCAGACCCTGCTCGGGTCCGTTCGCCATGCTGATCGCGAGGGGCACGCGCGCGCCCTGACCAAGCTCGGACAGCTTTGCTTCGACGAATTCGATGCCGTCCACCTCCCCAGCTTTGATGCGGAGCAGGATGCGGCCGTTAAGGCCCGTAACCCAGTGCACGTCCATACCCGCGGCGTTCCGGAAGGCCTTGACCCAAACGTCGCCATCGTCGGTCTGAAGGTCGCCGTGCGGGAGGCCCGGCGCGCTGATGTGGAATTGCTGAGCCTCGGGTTGCAGGAGCCGGCGCCGTTCGAGTTCGATGGCTTCGATCACCGGTGCAAGAGTTTCGATCGAGATCCGCTGCATCTCCTCCTGCGCGACTTGTGCGATCCGGCTCAGCTCGGAGAATATGGAACCCTCTGCTCGCAACGCGGCCATGCGGCAGACGGCAAAGCGATCGATCTGCTGTTCGGTGCGCCGCTCGTGATCTTCGGGCGCCCAAGCGTTGCTTCTGATCCGGCCAGCCCCGACCTGCGAAATGTCGAAGAGGTCGATGATCGTGATGGAACCGTCGGACGCGACGAGCACGTTCTCCGGATGGAGATCCCCGTGCGCCAGACCCCGAGCGTGCAGTTCGTCGACGGCCTTGGCGAGACGGTCCAGAAGGGCGAGTTCGCCCAAGGCGTCGGCGGACGCATGTCGATCGAGGGTCACGCCGTCGATCCACTGCGTCACTACGAAGGGACCGACGGGCGAGAGACCGCTGGCAACGACGGGGGTTACACACCCCAGGGGAGTTGTTTTCAGCGAGGCCGCTGCCTCGAGCATGGAAAGGAGCGCGTGATCCCGGCGCGCATCGCCGCGGGCCATGCCGTTCCAGACTTTGACCATGTGGTGCTCGTTCCCGGTCGCACTCTCGTACCGCGTAGAGTGCGCTCCTGTATGGGTCGCGCCGGTCGGGGAAAACAGCACGTAGGGGATGGCGGTCGTTTCGAAGGCGTCGAGCCTCGACTGATCTACGCTTGGGCCGGCCGGGGTCCGAAGTTCACCCAGGGCTTCCGCCATGGCACGAGCGTCCGCGAACCTCTCCCCAGGTGCCGACAAGGCCTTGGCGGCCACCTCGTCCCAGCCTGTCGGCAGCGCGCTAATGTCTCCCTCCAGTGCTGCGAGATCCCGCATGACGGCACCGAGACTGTAGACGTCCCGCTCCTTGGCGGTGGGGAGCTGGCCGTTCCAATCGGGTTCCTCCTCGGCGAAGGTGCCAAGAACCTCGAGGAAGTCGGACACCGAGCGGTCATCGGGCAGCTTCGCCGAGAAGAAGCCCGTCATGGACATGCTGGTCGGGGACCCCATCCACACCGCGTCGGCGCCCAGATCGCGATGGGCAACTCCTTGCGCGTGCAGCTCCGCGACCATGGAGGCGAGTGTGTGGACGATGTCGACCCGCTGCTCGCCGGTGACTTCCGCGCCGTGGCGCTGCAGGTATCGCCGTAGCGTCGTCCATCCGCTCGGTATCGATATGAGCTGGTGATGCTCGGTCAGCACCTCGTCCGGCGGCGTTCCCACCTGCTGGAGAATGCCGCGTTCGGCCATCCAGCTACCCTGCTCGCCCAGATACGCCACGGTCTTCAATTCGCGGTCCGCGATGAGCTGACGGCCGCCGGGCTCGTTCAGGCCCACGGGCAAGTTGTCGAAGCGCCACAGCCGCAGCAGTGCCTTGACCCGCTCCTCCCGCTTGAGTTGCGCCCGGTGCTCACGCCAGACGTCCCGGCGGTGGACGAAGAAGTCCTCGTCCGTGACACCGTACCCGTCCCATGTCATCTTGAGAGGCTGGAAATAGCTGCCGTTCCCGAACAGCTTTTCGAAGTCCTTGACCAGCATGTTGGGTCTGACCGGAGTTAGCCGCACCGACCCGATCAGACGGTCACGCTGCTTGCGGTCGCCTAGGAGCTTTGCCTCCTCAAGCGTGAGGACGTACGGCTTCTGGTCGTCAGGCAGATCTTCCCTAGTCGAGGTGGCCGTCAGGACCACGCGAGAGTCGACGAAGATGCGACTAATCGACGGGATTTGTGACCTGATGATCCCCTTTATCTTCTTCGCCTTCTCGTTGCCGAGAATCACGGGGGAACGCTCGTGCTTGCCTGCGTGGACCCACATGTCCCCCTTCGGTCTAATGGGCCCGTTCCAGTCCTTGAGTTCGAGCAGTACGATCCGGTCGTCCATGACCACGAACACGTCTATCTCAATGGGTGCGCTGTTTCTGGGAAAGGCGTTAAGTGACGCGTACACGAGCCAGTTGCTGGGAAAAGCGCTGGCTAAAGCGTCAAGCCCCTTCACCTCGCGATGCTGAACACCTGCGCTGCTGAGATATCTAACCGAACAAACCATCGACCGCCGCGCCCTCATTCGCTTTTTGTCGCCCGAAACCAACGGACTTGAAAGATTCAACTTTCGCGGCAGCCGCCCCCGACGGTTAGAAGATGCAGCGTTGGCGACGGCGGGCCAACCCTTTTTCGACAAGCAAGCGAAAGAGGTCGTAACCAACGTCGCTCTCAGCGGCTTAACTGGCGAGCAAAGCCAATGTCCGCTTCGCGCGATCTGGGGCCCGGAAGCCGCCAGGCCGCAAACGGCCCAAGAGGCGCCATAACTGGCCGCGTGAATGAACGGCTGGTTTCAACGGCCAAGAGAGGCGTTGTGAACGTCGGCTATTATCGGCGACAAGGGTCAGCGAAGTTGAGCATGATTAGCGGCAGCTATCTGTTGTCCGTCAACCGAAACCGGACGGTCTCCAAGCGGCCCAGCTTGAGCCGAAAAGCAGCCGGGCGGAAGCGCGCCCAATCTTTGCCGTTTCCGGCCTGCAATGCCGAACCTGCAAGTGGCCATTGGTTATGCGGCGGCGGCCGGCCGTCGGAATGGCCGCCCCCAGGACTTTCCTGCCATTCCCGCTGCGAACGATGAACGGCTTGATTCCAACCTTCACCATTCGTTTGACCTCTCTTCCGAGCAAAGCCATGAGAGCGCTCCGCGACCTCGACCGCCGCACCTTGCATGAGGCGGAAAGATCAGGTGAAAGTCCAGGAGGTTGAAGCCCAGTTAATGGCCGGATCCAAACGCCATCATTTCTGGTCAAACTTCTGGGCCTTGCCCAGCGCGATGATTTTCGGAGCGGTCGTCCTTACCGGGCTTCTGCTGGCGCTGGACGCCCGAGGCGGATCGGCCTGGATGGGGGACCGAGGCTGGCCCTTCGCGATCACAGGCAAGACGGCGCAGCAACTCGCCAGCGCGCTCGTGACCTTGCACAGCACGTTCTCCACTTTGTATTTCTCCATCACGTTGCTGGTCCTGACACTGGCCGCCGGCAATCTTGGCGTGCGGCTGATCGACCGCTGGATCAGTGATCGGGAAATCCGTTTTACGCTCGGCCTGCTGATGTCGCTTCTTGCGGCTTCGGTGGTCGTGCTTTTCTCAGTCGATAGCGATGCCGCGCCAGACCGTGTTCCCCGGCTTACGCTGACCGTACTGGTGGTTGCGACCATTCTTGCCCTTGGGTGGATGACAAAGGCCCTCAACCATCTGGGGCGCACCGTTCATGTCGACACTTCGATCGCAGAGTTGGGGCGGAACGCTGCGCGCAGTCTCAGCCGCAATCGCCAGCCGGGCCCGCTCGGCATAGAGCGAGAGACAGGCGTGCCCATCCTCGCGTGCGAAACCGGCTATGTCGATGAACTCGATAGCGACGCGATCCTGCGCGAGGCGTGCAACAGGGGCGCGTTCGTCCGCTTCCTGCGCGGAACCGGTGATTTCATGATAGAAGGCGAACAGATCGGTATCATTATCGGAGACAGCAGCGGTGACTGGGTGAACCAGCACCTTACCTGCGCGGCCTACCGGAATGACACGAACGGTCCAATCTTCGAATGCAATCTTCTAGTGGAAATCGCGGCTCGCGCCCTCTCTCCCGGGATCAACGATTTCTACACGGCTCTAACGTGCTGTGACCGGCTCGCCGGCGTGTTCGCCACAGCCCTGAACGTGCGGCAAGCGCCCCAATGGCTGTGCGACAAACAGGGCACTCCTCGGCTTGAGCTGCCAACGGAGCGCGTGACGCAGTTCATGGACGGACCCTTAAAGGCGCTTCGCCAGGCGGCTGCTTCCTATCCACCGGTCATCATCCACATGATCAAGCTGATCGGTCGCCTTCCATGCGCCGGCACGACAGACGAGGATGTGCGCGCATTTCTTCTGGCCCACGCAAATGCCATGGCACAGCATGGCTCCAGCCAGGCAGGGACCGACCTCGACCGCGCTGACATCGCCGGGGCGCTGGAGACGGCGCAACGTTCGCTTGCCATTCGGTGATCTGATCCCGAGGCGCTCGCCACGGGATGCATACAGCTGATCCGGCTGCGTCGAGCATCCGCTTCGGGGGAACCCGATCTGCCTCGGCAACGTCTGACCGGGGAGCCGTTAGGTTCGCATTCCGTTGCGAGTCCCAGGGGGACAGCGGAGATCCGGAATGGTCGGTTCCTACGGCCTTGAAGAGACTGACCTTACCCCCCCATCGTCCGGCACTGTCAGAGCAACTGCACCGGATAGCGACTAGGTGCGGAACGGGGTAGGGCAGGCGCATGCCTCGCCCTCTTAAACCCGCCAATCCGTTCCGGTATTTCCACTCCTCGCCCGAGGTAATCCGCCTCGTGGTCATGATGTACGTCCGTTATCCGCTTTCGTTGCGGAACGTGGAAGACCTGCTGTTCGAGCGCGGGATCGACATCTGTCACGAAACGGTGGGGCATTGGTGGAACAGGTTTGGTCCGATGTTTGCGGCGGACATCCGCCGGCAGCGCATCTCCCGGATGCGCGGCTTTTGTCATTGGAGGTGGCACCTCGACGAGATGTACGTTCGGGTGAATGGCGAGATGGTCTATCTCTGGCGCGCCGTCGATCACGAGGGCGAAGTCCTCGAAAGCTACGTCACGACAACCAGGGACAAAGCCGCTGCCCTGCGGTTCATACGCAAGACGCTGAAGCGTCACGGCAAGGTCTAGACGATCACAACCGACGGTCTGCGCTCGTACAAAGCAGCGCTGACTGAACTTGGCTGCGAGCAGAAGCAGGAGACCGGCCGCTGGGCCAACAACCGCGCCGAGAACTCGCACCTGCCGTTCCGGCGACGAGAGCGAGCAATGCTGAGGTTCCGGCAGATGAAGTCGCTCCAGAAGTTCGCTTCGGTCCCCGCCTCCTTCCACAACCACTTCAACTCCGAACGCCACCTCGTCGACAGGCAGACTTACAAGACCCGCCGCTCGGCCGCTCAGGTGATCGGCGTCGGTTCGGTACCGTAGTAGCTGGAGACGCGATCCGCATAAGATTCGTTGAACTCAGGCGGATTATTCGCCCAGCTAGGACCGCCCTCCAAGACGCGGCGATCGATTGTGACCACGTAATCGTCGCTGGTGACATCATAGGAGAGCAGACTGAAAGGTACTGGATAGTAGCTCTTGTTCAGACCCAGAAAGCCTCCCAAGCTGAGAACCGCGTACGTGGATTGCCCGGTGCGCTTGTCGACCATGAGTGCCTTGAGGTGGCCAAGGTCATCGCCGTCGCGCGACCGCACCTTCAGTCCTGAGGTTTCGGCTTCCGCCAAAGTCAAAGCTGGTTGTGATGTTGTCATTAATGGAATCCTTCGGAAGGCAGTTCGGGATCTGACGCGCCGGAAACCGGACCCATCGTTCAGCGCGTCACTATGTCTGCAATATCCGGCCCCTCAACTCGTTCACTTCCGCGATCCGGTCAGATACACGCGAAGCTCATCGTAGACTTGTTGTCGCCGGATGGTGTTACGCTGCGCAATTGGGCGGATCGACTTCTGCTCTGACAATATTCCTTGGCTGCGTTCACGGCCGTCGACTGGTTGTCCGGTGCCACGCGATAGGTGATGCCCAGCGCATCTGCTGAAACAATCCGGGGAGCGTTTTCCCCGAAGGCTGAGCAGCCGCCGATCAGCAGCACTGCAATCGTAGTGGACACGCTCGCCCGAACTCGCATATTTTACCTCGCTCCAACGTCTATGATGAGAAATCCGTGTTCTCTCAACCGACCATCGCACCGACTGTTCCGTACCCATCCGGTTGGTCCCGCCTTGTGCGGGAGGCACAGGACCGGTCTTAAGCACGCTCTTATGAGCGCACTTAGGAGCGGTTTATGGGCCAGATTACGGTGTTTTCGGGGCCGGAGCGACAGCGACGCTGGAGCGAGGACGAGGGCCGCGTGATCCTGGCCGAGGCGTTTTCGCCGGGAGCTTGCGTGGGCCAAGTTGCTCGGCGGCACGACGTCTCCACAGCATTGGTCTACACGTGGCGACGCAAGCTTTTGAAGACGGCAGCCGGACCGGACACGTCGACTGTGCACAATCCAGGCTTTGCCGAGACGACGATCGTCGACGAGGGCGAAGGCTTGTCGGCAGCGCGCACGCCGGCGATGATCATGGACCTGGCGCGCGGCAAGCGGGTGAGCATTTTCGCCTCGGCATCACCCGCGCTGGTGGGCGCAGCCCTGAAGGCTCTGCGGGGGACTGTCAGAGCAACGGTACCGGATAGCGATCAGGCGCGCAGCAGAGTAGGGCAGGGGGCCTTGTCAGACCAAATTGCGCAGCCGGTGGTGGACGGCTAGACGAGGGCATGGGCAAAGCATCGACCCCAGGCTGGCGGCTCGCGGTTGAGCGCGTGAAGATAAAGGGTCAGCCGCGCTATCTCTGGAAGGCGGTAGATGAGGCTGGGCAGCTCCTGGAGTTCTACGCTACGGAAGAACGTGATGAGGCGGCGGCCCGACAGTTTTTCGATCAGGCGCTGAAAGACCCATGGGCAAAACCAGTAATCCGTTCCGGTGTTTCAACTCGTCGCCGGAAGTGATCCGTGCGGCGGTAATGCTGTACGTTCGCTATCCGCTGTCGCTCCGTAACGTCGAGGACCTGCTTTTCGAACGTGGGATCGACATTTGCCACGAGACGGTGCGCTTTTGGTGGAACCGCTTCGGTCCGATGTTCGCGGCGGAAATCCGCCGACGGCGGGTCAGCCGAATGCGCGGATTTCGTCATTGGCGGTGGCATGTTGATGAGATGTACGTGAAGCTCAACGGCGAAATGGTGTACCTGTGGCGCGCTGTTGATCACGAAGGCGAGATCCTGGAGAGTTACATCACAAAGAAACGGGACAAGGCTGCGGCCTTGGCGTTCTTGAAGAAAGCATTGAAGCGCCACGGCAAAGCCGAGAAGATCGTCACCGACGGTCTAAAATCCTACCCGGCTGCGATGAAGGAGCTCGGCAATCAGGATCGTCGCGAGGTGGGAAGATGGCTGAACAATCGGGCGGAAAATTCGCACCTGCTATTCCGACGACGAGAGCGGGCGATGCAGCGATTTCGCCAGATGAAGTTGCTACAGAAATTCGCCTCCGTCCACGCCTCGATTTCAAATCACTTCAACTCGGAACGCCACCTCGTCGATCGCCAGACTTACAAGCAGCGCCGCTCGGCAGCCTTGGCCGAGTGGCAGAATCTTGCGGCATGAGAGCGTAATCGTCTGGGCTGCATTGCGCCAAGTGGACACAGGTTCGCATAAGACTGACACCTCCTCGGGATGGCAAACCTTGCCTATAACTTCCAGCGTCTCGTCTGGCTCGAGAAGAGAAGTGCGCCCGCTTGAGGGGCAAAGTACGCCCGGCCGGGCCGGGAACGGCCGAAATCGGGCAACATAGAAGCAAAACCGATCCCGCTATGGCCGGACAGGCGCAACGCCCGCGCTTGCCGAGCCACTCGCTGCCCCTTCAGGCCGAAATCAGGCGGTTTTTCGTTGTGTCCAGTTGGACGGTTCGAAAAACCCTCGCTTTTGCGGCCCTGAGATGATTCATTGCCCTTCTAGGTGAGGAGGCGCGGAATGGCAGGACAGCCCGGGTTCTTTGATCTTTCAGACCGGTACGAGGCGCTGAGCGCGGCGGGCGATCCGCTTGAGCGGTTGCCTTCGGTAGTGGATTTCGAGGTTTTCCGGGAACCGTTGATCGCGGCGCTGCGGCGAGGACCGCGGAACAAGGGCGGCAGACCGCCTTATGACCCGGTGCTCATGTTCAAGATCCTCGTGCTCCAGGCGCTCTACTCGCTGTCGGATGAGGCTACCGAGTTCCAGATCAGAGACAGATTGTCGTTCCAGCGCTTCCTTGGCCTCGGCTCGATGGCGCGGTGCCGGATGCGACCACGGTGTGGCTGTTTCGCGAGCGACTGGTGAAGGCCAAGGCAATCGACAAGCTGTTCGCCCGCTTTGATGCGGCGCTGGAGGATCGGGCCTATCTCGCGATGGGCGGGCAGATCATCGATGCGAGCGTCGTGCCCGCGCCGAAGCAGCGGAACACCGAAGAGGAAAAGGCGGCAATCAAGCAGGGGCGCATTCCCGAGAACTGGAAGAACAAGCCGGCCAAAGCGCGGCAGAAGGACCGGGATGCCCGCTGGATGGTCAAGTACTCCAAGGCAAAGGTAAAGGAGGGCGCGGACCCCAAGGGCTTCAAGCCGGTCGACCTTGCGATCCCGATGTTCGGCTACAAGAGCCACATTGGCATCGACCGCGCCCACGGCCTGATCCGCACCTGGGACGCAAGCGCGGCCAACGCCCATGACGGCGCGCGCCTGTCAGTGCTGGTGAGCCGGGAGAACACCGCCTCGGGCGTGTGGGCCGATACCGCCTACCGCTCAAAGAAGAACGAGGCGTTCCTGGCCAAGGGGCTGTTCACCAGCCACATCCACCAGAAGAAACCGCCGAAGAAGCCGATGCCGGAGCGAGTTGCGAAGGCGAACGCCAAGCGGTCTGTCGTGCGATCTGCAGTTGAGCATGTATTCGCCGGACAGAAGCACCGCATGGGGTTGTTCATCCGCACCATCGGCATTGACCGTGCCCGGATAAAGATCGGAATGGCGAACCTTGCCTACAACTTCCAGCGTCTTGTCTGGCTCCAGAGGAGAAGTGCGCCCGTTTGAGGCGCAAAGTGCGCCCGGCCGGGCCGGAAACGGCCGAAACCGGGCAACACAGAAGCAAAATCGATCCCGCTATGGCCGGACAGGCGCAACGCCCGCGCTTGCCGAGCCACTCGCCGCCCCTTCAGGGCGAAATCAGGCGGTTCTTCGACGTGTCCAGTTTCCCGTCGCTCGCGAACCCGGCGCACTGCACTGGCCGCAGCAACCCCGAACCGCCTTGCCGCCGCCCGGCGGAAAAGGCCGCCTTCACCGCTGAAATCACACGGGAACGCAGATCCTGGGATATGGGCTTCGTCATGCCAGGCTGGCCTCCTCGTCCAGCTGACATGTTGAATCAGAGTTTCCGGCAAATGGGAATCCCTCGCCTGATTCCGTTAGGTCAAATTATGCTCTAGGCTCAGGACTCATTGCGGCAACCAGAAGATGACGGTCGCGGCGATGCAAATCGCGGACATGAAGGTGTGGGCG
>NZ_RSEK01000013.1 GCF_003958635.1 Altericroceibacterium xinjiangense
GACGGCTATGGCATGCAGTGGTGGACCTTTGGCGACACCGCCTATTCCGCTGTCGGCCTGCAGGGCCAGTACATCTACGTGGATCCGAAAACACGCACAGTGGTCGTCAAGTTGAGTCACTTTCCGCCCGGCAATCAGGCCGCGTCCGACGAAACTGCGGCCTACCTGGCTGCCGTGTCAGCTTGGGCTCCTTGAAAGCGACGTTGCATCGGAACGCAACGCGTTAGCCTGCTCAACAAATGAAATAAGCCAGTCACAGAAACGAAGGGAGACAGCGATGATCAAGGGAGACAAGGTTCTGCAGCGGTTCGCTTCAATAGTGGCGGGCGGGGCCTGTCTTGTGGCGGCGCCAGCGGCGGCGCAGCAGCCTCCCTCCCTCGACTTCGCCTTCACCGAAACAGTCACCCTCGCCGACGCGATCTCTGTTGGAAATACTACTCGCGGAGAGCGCTTCATCATCCCGATCACAGGGGGGACAGTTGAGGGTCCGGGGATCAGGGGCACGGTTCTCCCCGGCGGATGGGATTGGCAGCTCGTACGGCCGGACGGCTGCAAGGAACTCGTCGCTGATTACTTCATCAAAACCGACGACGAGGCAATCATCAACGTTGTTAACGAAGCCGTTCTCTGTCCGACTGAGGGAGGCGAGCCCGCGGTGGTGCGAACGCAAGCCACGTTCGAGCCGCCTTTGGGAAAGTACGAATGGCTCGGCCGATCGCCGTTTGTGGGCGTGCTTGAGGCCGGGCCGGGTGGAGAAGAAGGTGGCTCCCCCAGCTCAATCAAGATTAGCTTCTACCGGGTACGTTGATGTCGGCGATGATGACCTTGAGGGTGCTGTCGAACGTGATGCACCTGCTGAGGATGTGCGGTAGGCGAGGGGCATGCCCGCCCGCGTAAGCCAGCCAGTCCCTTCCGGTATCTCAACTCTTCGCCCGAGGTGATCCGCCTCGTAGTGATGCTGTATGTACGGTTTCCGCTGAGCCTCAGGAACGTGGAGGACCTCCTGTTCGGACGGGCATCGCCATCTCACCTGAGACGGTCCGCTTCAGGTGGAACAGGTTAGGCCCGCTGTTTGCAGGCGACATCCGACGCCAGCGGATCAACCGGATGCGCGACTTCGGACACAGGCGTCTGCACCTTGATGAAATGTACGTCCGCTTGAACGGCGAGATGGTCTACCCTCTGGTCCGCTGTTGATCCGGAGGTGAAGTCCTGGAAAGCGACGTCACGAAGTCAGGGACAAAGCCGCTGCCCTGCGGTTCATTGGCAAGGCGATGGAGCGGGCACGGCAAAGTGGAGGCGATCACCACGGACGGGCTGCGCTCCAACAAAGCAGCCCTGACCGGGCTCGGATGCGAGCAGAAACAGGGAGCCGGCCGCTGGGCGAACAACCGGGGCGAGAACTCGCACCTGCCGTTCCGAAGGCGAGAGCGAACGATGTTGCGGTTCAGGCGAATGAAGGCGCTCCAGAAGTTCGCTTCGCTCCACGTTCCCTTCCACAACCACTCCAGTTCCGAACGCCACCTCGTCGACAGGAAGACCTACCAGCAGCGCCCCTCGGCCGCTTTGGCCGAGTGACAAGCTCTCGTGGGTGGAAGGTCGGATTGCCTCAGGGTCAACTGCGTCAAACGGAGAGCGGTTCGCACTGAACGGACAGCACCTCGCGGGCCGTCCGAGCCGCGGCCCGCCTGCGGCAGGCCCAGTACCTGGCATATGTCGCGCATGTCGCCTTTCGCTGCGGGAGAAGCGGGGAAGGGGCTGGGGAACGACCCGGCGGAGCGTCACTCGGCGAGGGGCCGGCGGCGCTCGCTAGACCGGCTCCACGCGCGATGCGGATCGCGTGGTCCAGCGAGGCATGCCATCTCTCCCGTCTTGGGTCAGTGGAACAGGCGCGGGGCGAAGTCGGCGAGGTAGCGCCGCCAGTTGATCCAGGTGTGGCCGCCGGAGCTTTCATTGTAGACGTGCTTGATGCCGTAGCGGTTCAGCATTGCGCGAGTCGGCGCAACGGTTCCGTAGAGGAAATCGTCCTTGCCCATCGCGTAGTAGACGAGGTCGAGATCCTGCGCCGCCCGCCGCAACGCAACGTCGTTCTCCGCCGTGTACTGCGCCACCTGGTCGCCGTTGCCGCCGACGCCTAGGCCCATTGAGAAGATACCGATGTGGTCGAACAATTCGGGGTGAGTGAGGCCGTTACGGATAGTGTGCGCTCCGCCCATGGAGAGACCCGCCATCGCCCGATTCTCCGGCTGGGTGAGCGTGCGGAAGTTCGCGTCCACGTAGGGCATGAGGTCCCTGATCAGGTCGTTGCCGAAATCGTTGTTGTTCAGCATGTCCTGCCCGGCGCGCGGCGGGGTGTGGCCGAAGGGCATGATCACGATCATCGGCTTCGCCTGACCAGCGGCGATAAGGTTATCGAGGATGTAGTTCGCGCGGCCCACCGTGCTCCAGCTATCGTCGCTGTCTCCCGCCCCGTGGACGAGGTAGAGCACCGGGTACGAGCCATCGCCCTTCATGTAGCCGGGCGGCGTGTAGACATGGGCGCGGCGCTTCGCCCCGATGCTGTCGGACCAGTATTCAACCTCACTGATCGCGCCGTGGGGCACGTCCTTCTGGAAGGTCTGGAACGCGCCTTCCGGTCCCTTGACCTCGAACAGCGAATTGATGCCGGTGCGCTCGGCGGAAAATTCGGTTGCCAGCGGGTCGGGCACCCGCGCTCCATCGACCTGGAAATTGAAGCGGTACGTATCGGCCGGCACCGGCTTTGCGGTGGTGACGCTCCACAAGCCGGCGCTGTTCTTGGTCATCGGCAGGCCTACCGGCGTGCCGGGGGGAAACCCCATCGGGATCACGTCGGCAATGTCGGTGCTGACCACGCGCACATCGTTCGCCTCAGGCGCGCAAAGGCGGAAGGTCACGCGCTGATCCGGCAGCACTTCGACCGAGGTGAAATCGTAAGTGGCGAACATGCCCTGTGGACGGCAGCTTTGCTGCGTACTGACCTGCTGTGCGGAAGCGGGGGCCGGGGCGAGAGCTGCAGCACACAAACCGGCCAGCAGTGACGAGGGCAGTCCGGCTGCGCGACGAAGGGAAAAGCGAGACACGGGCGTTCTCCTGTAAGAGGCCACCCTTTCGGGCGGCGGAACGTGCCGCCGGCGCAGTCGCCGGCGGCAGCATGATCAGAAGGCCTTTGTAACCTGAAGCTGCACGAAACGGCCAAGCGCATTGTGTGCATAAAGATCGATCGAGGAATCCTCGATCCCGCTCGTCAGCACCACGGGCGGATCGTTGTCGAACAAGTTGGTCACGTTCAGGGAAACCCGCGTCCCCCCAAGTGCCCTCCAGCTGTCCTCGGGCAGGTTTACCCCGACCGACAGATCGAAAGTGGTCCAGGACCCGATCTCCGTTTCCGGCTGGATCACTCCGAGGACGGAGAGCGGCTGGTTGTTGCTGTATCCGCCGGTGTAGTTCGCAAACAACGTGGCGAAGACGATGCCCTGCCGGTAGCCGATGTTGCCTCGACCGCGCACGCTGATCGGGTTGCCCAACGTGTCGAGGATATCGACTTCCGGCCCGCCTAGTGTGGTCACTTGCGTGCTGTTCAGGATCAGGTTGACGTTTGCCCCAAGGTCGAACGTGCCCGGTCCGGTGCTGGTTGTGTACTGAAGGTTGAAGTCCATCCCGTCCTGGAAGGCTTCGGCCGCGCTGACCGTGCGCCCGTCCACGACCGCCTGCAGGCCGCAGTAGTTGCGCGGCTGGTAGGTGATCGCCGCCGCGTAGAGGAAATCGTGGTACTCCAGCAGCGCGGGGTCGTATGTCGATGGATCGCTGTTCACGCAGCCGGCGGGGGGGTCCAGCGGGATAACCAGTCCCTGGAACTGGTTGTACGTTTCCGCAGAGGTGAACGGATTTGCCGGGACGCCGGTGGCGCCCAGCTTGTTCTCATACGTGATGTTGTAATAGGTCGCCGATGCGCGCAGGCCCGGGATCGCCCGGGGGGTAAGGTCCACGCCCAGCTGCCAGTTGGTACCCTTTTCCGCCTGAAGGTTGGGGTTGTTGCCGATGATGTAGAGCGTGTTGACCGTGCAATTGCCGTTGTCGCACGTCTGCGGCACCCCGGTGATGCCGGGGGCGACCGCATTGGCAAAGCCGAGGCCCACGGAAAACACGCCCGCGTTCAGCTCGGGCAGGCCGGGCGCGCGGAAGGATGTGCCGTAGGACCCCCGGAACGAAAGATCGTCCGACACCTCCCAGGTAGCGCTGACCTTCGGGTTGGTGGTCGATCCGAAATCGGAATATTGGTCGTACCGGATCGCGGCACTGACGATGAATTCCTGCACCAGCGGGACGTCCATGTCGTATCCGATCAGCGGCAGGTACAATTCTCCGAATGCCGCGTACTGTTCCCGCGTGGTGCGGGCGTTGGCATCGGGCGTGAACACCGGGCCTGCATCCGGCGGGCGGTTGGCGCCGTTCTGCAGCTTCTGGATGCCGTAATAGTATTCGCCCCCGATCGCCGCCTTTATCGTGCCGCCAGGAATTTCCAGCAGCGATCCATCGAACTTCACCACCACGTCGTGGCTGTAGTTCTGCGAATACTGGGAATTGGTGCCAAGGATGTAGTCCTTGGCCTCCTGACTGATCGGCGCGGTGCTGAACGGGTTGATCAAGCCGGAATCGACGGCGTTCTGGATCGCGCTCTGCAGTCCCAGGCCCAGGATCGGCTCGCCGAAGATGGACGCGGCGGCGTTGGTTTCAAATGAGATGTAATTCCCGAGGTAGCAGATACCGCAGGCCTCGTTCTGGCCATAGGTATAGTAAGCCTCGCCAGACCAGTCGCTGAACAACCGGGCGCGCGCGCCGAAGGTGTTGTTGAAGGATTCCTCGGGGTTGTCATTGACGAATTCCAGCCCGCGAGCCGCAAGGTTCATCTGGACCACCAGCGTGCCGTCGGCGATCCCTGGAATGTAGTTCGGGTTGTCCGGCGCCACGCGGACCACGGGGGTGCCGTTGGTTGCGCCGCCGCCGAACAGACCGGGCCGGGTCTTCTGCTTGGATCGGGTGTAGAAGAACTCATCGTAGAAGGAGATCCCGCCCAGGTCCTGGTTCAGGAAGACGGCCAATTGGTCGCGGGTCTGGGCACCGATGTAGTCGGTCGCATATGAGGCATCCGTCACGTTCGGGTAATCGGTGCAGGCCGCGGGTGCGGCGCAGTTCACGTCCACCCGCCGCAGGTCGGCGGCAGTAAGGGGCGCGCCCGTCGGGTTTTCCGGCAGGGTGTAGTAGACGAAGCTGCCACCTTGGGGAAATCCGGGGTTTACAGCCCCGCCGGGGTAGCGAACGAGCACGTTTCCGTTCAGCCCCGGGCTTCCCGCGGGAAACGCGGCGAATGGGCCCGACGCGAAGGTGATGCGGTTGTCGATCCCGCCATAGGGGCGCTGGTCCTCTCGCAGGCGGGGGTTCAACCCGCGCAGGTAAGTGCTGCGATCGCTATGTTCGTAGGAAAGCAGGATGTTACCGCTGTTGCCGCCGACATCCCAGAACGTGCCCGCAGTGGCTGAAAGCGCCCATTCGTCGTTGTCGAAATCACCGAAGGTGTAGCGGCCGCCCAGTTCCAGCCCTTCGAAGTCCTTGCGCAGCACGTAATTGACCACGCCCGCGATAGCATCCGATCCGTAGATCGCGGATGCGCCGTCGACGATCACGTCGATCCGCTCCACCGCCGCCAGCGGAACCTGGTTAGCCTCCGTAAAGGCCGACGCTGTACCTGACGGCGTTACCCGGTGCCCGTCCACCAACGTCAGGGTCGCGCCTTGCCCGAGGCCGCGCAGGTTGATCGCGTTCCCGCGCGTGGCGCCGCCGCCGTTCGGCGTGCCCTGCCCGAAGCCGCCGGACACAGTCTGCACCTGCGGCAGAGTGCGAAGCACTTCGGCCACGGTCGACTTGCCGGTGGCGAGCACGTCTTCGCGGGTGAGGCGCAAGGTTTCACTGCCGACGTTCTCCACGCCGGAAATGTTGGTGCCGGTGACGACAATCTCGTTGGCTGCTTCGCCGCCAGCGGTGTCATCGTCGAGGTCGTTCGGGGGAAGATCCTGCAGCTGACTTTCGGACACGTCCTCGGCGACGCTCGGCTCATCCTCAGGTAGGGATTCCGGACTGGTTCCCGCCTTTTCGGGAAGAGTAGCCTGCGCGTGCACAGTAACTGGTGCGCAGAGCGCCAGCGTCAGAACCATAATGCTGCTACCGCATCGAACAGAATTCGGTGACACCCTCATCTTCATTCCTCCTGCAGCCCGTCCGTCCTGCGGCGGGTCTATTCTTACTCAACGGAGGGCGCGTCTTGGTAGGTCGTGAAGAGTACTTCACGACAGCAGGCACAAAATCCCCCGTGACTCTCCCTCTTCTTCGAAGGGCTGATTCCAGCAGCGTAAGACAACGTTGTCAGAGTGTCTATCAGCAATCTTTGTTTTTGCCGGCGGCGGCATTTTCTTATGGGATGGACGCCCCCCCGGACGGCATCTGTGTGCCGAAGCTGGTGTCGCAGAGTACCTGTGAGAGGATGCGTCCGTGAACGAGCTTCAGGAGTATTCTTTCGAACGGAAAGCAGTGCGCACGCGAGCGATAGGACAGTCACGGACTGGTTCCATGAAAACCGCAGAACGCAGCTGAGGGACGCATCGGTCCGCTTTCAAGCTCGCTTCCGTTTCTGGCGGAAATCGAGGATCGGTGCGCTGGGGCACCGCCTGGGAGAAGGAACCTGACGTTCTCCGGTCGCGAGGTGCGGCTGCTCTGACAGTGGTCCTCAGCGGCGCCATTGTCAGCCTACGGTAACACCCCCGTCGAGAACCAGTGAGGCTCCGTTCATGTAGCTGCTGTCGTCGGATGCCAGAAAGGCCACGGCGTTGGCGACCTCCTCCGGCGTGCCCAGCCGGCGTGCTGGAACCGTTTCCGCAAGCGCTGATGCTTCGCTGCCGAGCCGGACCGCGATGTCGCTCAACATCCTACTTTCGATAAAGCCCGGATGCACGGAATTGACGCGCACGCCCGCCGCCGCGCCTTCCAGTGCCGCCACACGGGTAAGGCCGAGCACCGCATGTTTCGACGCGATGTAGCCAGCCATGTTGGTCGCCCCGATCATGCCTGCAATCGAAGATGCGTTGATGATCGATCCAGACCCCTGGCGCACCATCTCCGGCAGCACCGCCTGCAGCCCCATGAACACGCCGACCACGTTCACGTCCAGGACCCTGCGAAAGTCGCGAACCGGATAGTCGGCGATCGCAGCCTGGGGTCCTTCGATCCCCGCGTTGTTGAAGAAGATATCGATGCGACCGGCTTCGGCGAGCGCGCTGGCAACATAGCGGCGCACGTCCTCCTCGGCGGTAACGTCCGCTTCGATCAGGATAGGCTTGACGCCGGACGGTAGGGCGGCGGAGAGGGCCGACAAATCGGCCGCCGGGTGATCGACCGCGACAATCCGGGCACCGCGACGCGCCAGCACCGCTGCAGTGCTTCGCCCGATGCATCCTCCGGCACCGGTTATAAGCGCAACTTTGCCATCCAGCTCCCGCTCTTTGTCTGCGCCCATTCAGCCTCCCTGCAACTGGTTTGATCAACCTTGCGTCCAGGCAAACCCAAGCCGCTGCGATCCCGAGGTGTTACCTGTTTCTCCGACGCAGATGGCTGTCGATCTTGATCGGGATTGATCGGGACGTCAAGGACGCGGCAGGGAAGGGCACCGTCAGAAGAACTGCACCGGATAGATATCGGGTGCACGAGGGGGTTGGGCAGGGGCAGTAGATTCAGGAACAGTTTGATCCCGTTCATTGCAGCCACGCTTTGCGGCACCCGGAACAAAGCGATCGTCCTCCCGGTGTTCCGTTCTCTCTTGCCAAGACAGCTCACGTAAAAACCCTCGCAAGAGCCTTCGCTCCTGCGGGGATTCTGGTTTTTGCTGGCGCGCTGTTACCAAGGGGATGAAGCAGTCGTGGCGGCGAACTGCCCGGGTTCATGCGTGTAACCCCATCCAGAGTTCAGATGATACCGCATCTCGTTTCGGGAGAGATAAAGCGCGTTCTATACCGCGCTTCCCACGATTTCGCCCGTTCAGGTGGCGCAGTTCCTGCATCGGCCGACGATTTCCATGATCGGACGCGTCACGGCAAAGCCATCCGTCGTGGCGGAGCGCCGAACCATGCGTGCGGTTTCATCGTCGTCCAGATGCGCGGTGTCGCCGCACTGCTCGCAGATCAGGAAGATGCAGTCGTGAACGCAACCGGGATGCACGTTGGCGAGGTAAGCATTCCGGCTCTCGACCCTGAGGGCAAGGTTGTGCGCCACAAACAAGTCGAGGATCCTGTATACGCTGTTCGGCGCCACGCGGCGGCCCTCGCTCGCGCTCAGCCGTTCGGCGACGTCATAGGCGCTGACCGGCTGCGCAGCGGCGGCAAGCGCTTTGAAGACCTTCTCCCGCATTGCGGTCCACTGTTCGCCGTCCAGAACCATCGCATCGCGAGCGGCCGTGATGAGCGCGGCGTCGTCCAGCGCCAGGTGAGTGTGAGAAGAAGCGGCCATCTGCCGGTATATGGGCGCAGAAACGATAACCCTCAAGGGAGACAGATGGCCAGGCGCCTTCGCTAGAACTGCAATCTCACCCCGGCCGAGGCCGTGCGCGGTGCGCCAGGCTGGATCCAAAGAGCTGAGTAGCTGCTCGGGTAGTACACCTCATCAAGGAGATTGTTGGCTTCCGCGAACAACTCGAGCCGCTCATGGGGACGCCAGTTCGCGAAAGCGCGTACCAGAGTGTAGGCGGGCAGGTGGAAATCCGCGCCGGTCTCGCCCAGCCTTTCGCCAACGTGGTGCACGCCCGCGCCAACGCGGAGCGGCCGACCGGCCACATTGACCTCGTTCGCGAGCTGCACGTTCAGATTATGCCGCGGGATATTGAGCAGCGGATCACCGGCCAGGATTGCAAACCCGAGGTCGGAGTCAATCACATCCTCGCGCACTTCCGCATCGATGAAGGCATAGGACAGCAGAAGCTCAAAACCACGCGGTAGCCGGCCTTGCACGTCGAGCTCCACACCGCGGCTTCCGGCTTCGCCGATCGGAAGCGAGAAACCCGGATTTCCAGGATCGGCGGCAAGCACATTTCCCTTGCGCAGTTCGAACGCGGCGAATGTGCCGGTAAGTGCGCCTTTCAACAGCGCGAACTTGGTGCCGACTTCGAAGGATTTGCTCGTCTCGGGGTCAAACACGCGGCCCGCTGCGTCGGCGCCAATGTTTGAGCGGAACCCTTCACCGTAGGCGGCATAGACCGACAGCGCCCGGCTGGCTTCCCAGACGATGCCGAATTGCGGGCTGAAGCGATCGAACGAACGAGATTGTGCGGCACCCGAAGCATTGTTGCGCGACAGCAGCGAGAACTCGTCAAACCGGCCACCTATGCGGATCTGAAGACTGTCCGTGAGGCTGATCTGATCCTGAAGATAGATGCCGTAAGCCGTCTGCCTGTCGGTACGGTCGGTCTGTGGGCCGAGTTGCGGAAGCGGGAAACGACCGTAAACAGGCAGGAAAATATCGATGATGTTGGATGCTTGCTCGGTAGGGTTGCTGCTTAGCGGCGGCGGGCGGTAACGCAGGAGGGACTGGTCATACTCGAACCGGTCGTAATCGGCACCGATCAGCAGCCGGTTGCGTAACCCACCAAGGCTGAAATCGCCCGCAACTTCTGCGCGAAGGACCGCATGTTGCGCATCGTAATCGCGGTACCGACGCTGCCGTGCAAGCGATCGGCCATCGCGAAAGAGCGGCTGCCGCGAAGCGGCAAGCTCCGGGTCGGAGGAAAAGCCTTCCAAGCTGGTTTGGCGATAGCTTCCGCCGCCCAGGAAGGTCCAGTCAGCGTTGAACTCGTGTTGCAGCTGAAGTTGGTGACCCGTGGCGTTGGCCTTCATCGGGCCGTCTCCAGGTTCACCCAGGAAGCGCGAGTTGGGGATGAGCCCAAGCTCGCCATCGATCGCGACCACGCCGCGATCGAACGGCACTTCCTTTCTGGTCAGTTCAAGATCGTAGCTGAGGACCGTATCCGGGCCCAGTCGAATGCCAACGGAGGGTAGAAAACCAAAGCTCTCGCTCTTTACGGTGTCCCGGAAACTGTCGGCGTTCTCAAAAAAGCCGATCAGCCGGACTGCGGCGGTCTCGCCAAGCGCGAGATTGACATCGGCATCGGCGCGAACGCTGTCGAAGCTGCCGTAACTTGCCGAAACCTCCCCTCGGTTGCTGCCGAACAAGGCGCGTTTCGTCACGATGTTGACCGTTCCTCCTGGCTCGCCGCGCCCGAACAAGGCGGCGTTGGGCCCTTTGAGGATCTCGATCCGTTCAACGCCCGCTATGTCGCGCGGACCGCCGAAGCCGCGACCGGCATTGAAACCGTTCACCAAGTAGCCGGAGGGCTGGTTTGTGTCCCCGGTAAACCCGCGGACCGCATAGGAGTCCCATAGACCGCCGAAATTGTTCTGCCTGGCAACTGAGGCATTGAGGTCCAGTGCGGCGGTGAGATCGGTGATGTTGTTGTCTTCGAGCTGTTCACTGCCGATGATGCCGATGGCTTGCGGGATTTCCCGGATCCCGAAGTCGCCCCGGTAGGCCTGGCGAATGCCGGCAACGACGATCTCCTGATCACCCGCACGATCGGCGTCTTCCGCAGCTTCCTGCGCCAGGGCGGGCGGAGCAAAAGACAGCATTGTTGCCGCGAGCAGCAGTCGGCGAAGAAACATCGAACCCTCCCTCCATACGCGCATGATATACCATATCATGTGGCGGCGTGTCCCCTTGGCCCAAAGCGGGCATTCGTCAATGCTATGATATATCACCTCTCAATTGGAGGGCTCTTGCGTGATAATATCACATAACATATCCCGCCACCTGGTTTGGACGATCTGGGGAAAGAATCGGTGAAATCCGAAACGGCAGATGCAGTGCTTGAAGCCCGGCACCTGCGTCACAGCTATGGCGCGCGCCGGGTTCTTGATGATCTAAGTCTTCGGGTCGGCGCCGGGGAAATCTACGCGCTGCTCGGCGGAAATGGTGCGGGCAAGTCGACGACTCTCAACATCTTCCTGGGGTTTGTCCGCCCCGGATCGGGCAGCGCTTCGGTGTGCGGGATCGATCCATCGACCGCGCCTGACGAGGCGCGCGCGGCGCTCGCCTACGTTCCGGAAAGCGTCGCGTTGTACGACCACCTCTCTGCGTACGAGAACATCGACTATTTCCTGCACCTTGCCGGCGCGAACCGCCACCGGACAAGCGTTATCGATCCGGCACTGGATGATGTCGGGCTTGTGGCGAGCGCGCGCGGCCAGCGGGTCGGCGGTTTCTCGAAAGGAATGCGGCAGAAGGTGGCGATTGCCCTCGCGTTGGCCCGCAACGTGCCCGTCCTGCTGCTGGACGAGCCGACCTCAGGTCTCGATCCCCGCGCCACGGCCGAGTTCAACGACCTGCTGGAAGCCGCGCGCAAGCGGGGAATCGCTACGCTGATGGCGACCCACGATCTGCTGAGCGCGGCCGCCGTTGCCGACCGGATCGGGTTCCTGCGGGAAGGGCATCTGGACGAAGAGGTGGCGGCGAACGGGGGCGCGCGCTTCGACGTAGACGCCCTGTTCCGGCGCTATTCCGAACGGCGCGAAAGCCGGACGGCATGAGCGGGGCGACGGTCAGGATTGCGCGTGAGGAATGGCGTTGGCTCGCCCGGAGCCGCGTTGCCCTGGTGGCTGGTGTTCTGCTTTTGCTGCTGATCATCACGGCGACGTTTACCAGCGTGCAAAAGCATGAAGCTATCGACGAAGCGCGAGCCCGCTACCAGTCGGAGCAGATCGAGCAGTTCTATAACCAGCCCGACCGGCACCCACACCGCATGGTGCATTACGGTCAGTATGTCTTCCGTCCGCTGGCTCCGCTTGCCTTCTTCGACACGGGAGTGGACGCTTACACGGGCAACATGGTGTTCCTCGAGGGGCACCGCCAGAACAGCGCCAACTTCGCGGAGGCGCGCCAGTCGTCGCTGATGCTGCGCTTCGGTCAGTTGACGCCCGCTTTCGTGCTGCAGACACTCGCCCCCCTGCTCATCATCTTCCTCGCCTTCCGTGCGCTGGCGGGAGAGCGCGAGCGCGGAACGCTGCGCCTGATGCTGGCGCAGGGTATCTCCGCGCGACAAATCGTTTCCGGAAAGCTGATCGCGCACGCAGCCGTGGCCGGCGCAATCGTGTTGCCTGCCTTGCTGGCGCTGACGATCATGTCCGCGAGTTCAGGGGCAAGCGCGCAGGCCCTGCTGATCATACTGGGCTATTGTGCTTACCTGATTGTCTGGACGCTGATGGCGCTGGTACTTTCGGCTCTCGTTCCCCGCGCGCGTGATGCGTTGTTGGCGCTGGTTGCGCTGTGGATGGTGACAGTCGTGCTGCTGCCGCGCGGGTTGCCTGAACTGGTGGCCGCGAGCCAGACGTTGCCCACCCGGATAGAGACGGAGGTCGCCATCGGCCGCGATCTCAAGGCCATCGGCGACAGCCACGATCCCGACGATCCCTATTTCAACGACTTCAAGATGGAAGTGCTCGCGCGGTACGGCGTCTCGGACGTGCAGGACCTGCCGGTTCAGTATGCCGGACTGGTAGCAATGGAAGGCGAGCGGCTGACCTCCGACTTGTTCAACCGCTATGCTGCCGACGCCAATGCGCGGGAGGACCGGCAGAACGCGCTTGTGCGGACCTTCGGTTTGGCCAGCCCGCTGATTGCCGTTCGTCAGCTGTCGATGACGCTGGCCGGGACCGATCTCGACAACCACCAGGATTTTCTGAGTCAGGTTGAGAGTTACCGCTACAGCTTCGTCCAGCATCTCAATCGGATGCAGGCAGAGCAGATTCCGGCCGTCAACCCGGGTGAGGATCCCCGGATCGATGCCTCCAACTGGCTGGAGGTGCCGGGCTTCGCCTACGTCGCACCCAATCCGCTTGCTTATGCCGGTGGGCGCATCGCGCAAAGCTTCGGCATTCTCGCCGCATGGCTGGCCGGTCTTGCATGTCTGCTGATCCTTGCTGCCCGCCGGCTCGAAAGGATCGCCCGATGAGCCTTTTTCTTGCCGAGTTGAAGCTGACGTTGCGTTCCCGCATCGCGGCGGCGGCGCTCTTTCTCCTGTTCCTTCTCGCTGCTTTAGCGGTCTGGTCCGGCATCTCTCTATCTGACCGGCAGAACGCCGCGATCGAGCGGGTACAGGCGGCCCACGCACAGGATCTCGCCGCCGTGGCCAGGGTGTACGGCCAACCGGATGGAGATGCCGGCTACGGTGCCTACTACACTTTCTACCTGACCTGGGATCGCCCTTCGCCGCTCGCCTTTGCGGCAATCGGGCAGCGCGACATCCAGCCCTTTACCCTGCGCGTGCGCACGCTCGGATTGCATTCGCAGCTCTACGAATCCGAGAACATCAATGCCGAACTCGCTTTGCCGGGACCGTTCGACTGGGCGTTCGTCCTCATTTACCTCGCACCGCTCGCCGTTCTCGTGTTGCTGCACGATCTCGTTGCCGGAGAGCGCGAGGCAGGGCGGCTGCGCCTGCTGCTGTCGCTTCCGGGCGCGCGGGGCCTGTGGGCGCGGCGGCTCGGCGCACGCTATCTTCTGGTTCTTGCAGCGCTCGCGCTTCCGCTGGTCCTCGGGCTCATGCTCACGCAAGCTCCGCTGACGCTGGGCGCGGGGAGCCTGCTGGTGGCAGCTCTTTACCTGGCTTTCTGGTCCGGCCTGGGCCTGCTGGTCGCTGCGCTGGTGCGCAGTTCAGGCGGAGGAGCGGCCACGCTGCTCGGTTGCTGGATCGTTCTGACGCTGGTCGCTCCCACGCTCGCCACGAGCGCGATCAACTCTGCGATCCCCGCAGCTCGGGGTACTGACCTGAGCCTTGCGCAGCGGGAAATCGTCCACGCAGCCTGGGACAAGCCGAAGGAAGAAACGTTCGATGCGTTCTTCGTCAATCATCCCGAATGGCGGGACACACCCCCGGTAACGGGCCGCTTCCACTGGAAGTGGTACTATGCCTTCCATCAGGTCGGCGACGAGGCAGTCGCGCCGCAGGTGGCGGAATACCGCGCCAGCCTTGCCGCCAGGGAGCGGTGGACGGAGCGGGTCGGCTGGCTGCTGCCGACCGTCTCCACACAAGTGCTGCTGCACCGCCTTGCCGACACCGATCTGCAGGCGCATCTCGCCTACCAGGACAGCATAGCCGCGCTCCACCGGCGGATCCGCTACTTCTACTATCCCTATGTCTTCGAGGAACGCCCGTTTACCGCTGCGGACTTCGAGCGTTTGCCCGACTATCAGCCGCGGCCATCCGGCGGATCGCTAGCCTGGGGCTCGCTCATCGCGCTGGGGCTTGCCGCACTTGCGTTGCTGGCGCTGAGTCTTCGGCGGGCGCATCGGGTGGAAATGGTGCAGCCTACAGCCACGAGCCGCCCCGGGCGTGGCTTCCTTTCCAAACCTGCCTTCACCTGACCGGACACCAATGCTGTACCGGCTCCTAGGCGGTGTGTTGCTCGCCGCCATCGGCTCGTCCCCCGCTCAGGCGCAACGCACGAATGAGGATGTCGTGGCGCAGGCGGACGACGCGTTCGGCGTCAGCATCGGCAACGAACGGGTAGGGCTTTACAGCGCTTCCGACGTACGCGGCTTTTCGCCCGCGACAGCGGGCAATATCCGGCTGGAGGATCTGTATTACGATAGGGCAGGGTCGTTTACCGACCGGCTGCATACCGGAACGACAATCCGGGTCGGGCTCACGAGTCAGGACTACCTGTTCCCCGCCCCGACGGGCATTGCCGAATACCGCGTCCGGCGTGCGGGAAAGAAGCCTCTCGTCTCGGTGCTGCTGGGATACGGCACGCTGGGCGGCGGGCGCATCGAAGTGGACGCAGAGTTGCCTCTCGATCCGGATCGCCTGGGGTTGACGGCGGGCATCGGCTTCTACGCCGATGAGCTGCCGGCTGGAAACGGTGGCTATTTCGTGTCGCTGGCCTCCGCGATGCACTGGCGGCCCGGAGGTGATGTAGAGGTGATCCCGTTCTGGAGCCGGATAGACGGGATTGACCGGGAAGCCATGCCCGTCTTCGTCCCTGGATCGGATCGATTGCCGCCGCGGGTCGAGCGGCGCCGCTTCATTGGCCCCGCATGGACCGATGCGCGCACCGTCAGCACGAACATGGGCATCGTCACGCGCGGCGGAACCGGGAACTGGGAAACGGCGCTGGGCGTGTTCCGCTCGGTTCAGGAGGACCGCACCGGCTTTGTAGATCTGGTTGCCGGGATTGATCCGAGTGGGCAGGCGAACCGGCTAGTCACCTCGCAGCCGTCCCGCCAGCAGAGTTCGACCAGCGGAGAAGCGCGGGTCGGTCGTCGCTTGATCGAGGGAAATCGTCTGCACCGGATCACGCTGGCGTTGCGCGGCCGCGACCGCCACAACGAGTATGGCGGCGGCCGTACGATCGATTTCGGCCCACAACCTTTCGATGCACCTCTGAACGACCCGAAGCCGGATTTCAGCTTCGGGCGGCAAACGAACGAGAGCGTTACACAGTGGACCCCTGGCCTCGGCTATGGCCTGCAGTGGCGTGGCGTCGGCTCGCTCCAGCTCGGCGCGCAGTGGACTGACTACAGGAAGCGCATCTTCCTGCCCGGCGGCAACACGGCCGAAGCGCACGAGCAGGCATGGTTGTTCAACGCCGCCGCCTCGATCCAGCTTGCGTCCGACCTTGCGCTTTACGGCAGCTATGCGCGCGGTCTTGAGGAAAGCGGGATTGCACCCGACACGGTGATCAACCGGGGGGAAGCGCTGCCCGCGATCTTCACGCGCCAGGTCGATGCCGGGCTGCGCTGGGTGCTGCCGAACTCCATGCGGCTTGTCGCGGGAGCGTTCGAGATCGAAAAACCATACTTCGCAGCCAACGAGGAAAACCGGTTCGTCGAACTCGGTACGGTTCGCCACCGGGGTCTGGAGTTCAGCCTGTCCGGTTCCCCGGCGAAACGCCTGTCCCTGCTGGCGGGTGCGGTGTTTATGCAGCCCGACGTCACGGGCCTGCCTGTGGAGCAGGGCCGCATTGGCCGGCGACCGGTAGGGCAGACCGGCACGATCCTCACGCTTTCAGGCAATTACGACGTTATCGCAGTCGAGGGGCTGGCGCTCACATTCGCGGCTAACCATCGCGGCAACCGGCTCGGAGATCGCCTGAACCGGGTGATGCTGCCGCCGGTCACCACGCTCGAGGCAGGCCTCCGCTATCGTTTTCACCTTGGTGAGGTGCCATCGCTGCTACGCTTCCGCGTCACCAATCTCACCAATGCCTATGAATGGCAGGTGGTCAGCAGCGGCAGCTACGCCGTGACCGCACCTCGCTCGTTCACCCTGTTTCTGACTATGGACTTGTAGCATCTCGGTTAGTGAACCTGTGCGCGGACGACGCGCAAAAAGTCCGATGGCACTGCCGGACGTAATGCACCTCCCGGTAGGCGAGGGGCATAGCCCTCCCGCGTAAGCCAGCCATTCCGCCCCGGCATCCTAACTCTCTCCCAAGGTGATCCGCCTCCTCGGCATGATGCCTATTCGCTTCCCGCTTTCACTGAGGAATGTGGAGGACTCTTCGAACGCGGGATCGGCATCTCATAGCCGGCGGTGCGCAAATAGCCGGTATCGGTCTTGAGTGCTTGTGGCGCATGACGGCGGAGAGCAGCCTCAGGGCCCTCTATGACCGGACGATGCGTTCAGGCGGACGGCTCCCGAACCAGCTTCAGGGTCGCAACGCCGGATACGTCGCGTCTCCCAGCACCGCAGAAGTCGCGAACTCCTTTAGCGCGTGCAATGCGGGGCTGCTCGCGCTGGGCTTCTCAAACCAGACGAGAAGCCAGCCTCTCAATGGGTATAGCATCACGATGTCATGCCGTGCTTCTGCTCTTATCATCACGTTGCTGAGGGAAGCCACACCCAGCCCGCGTTCGACCATTGAGGCAATGACGTCGTAGTACTTCGTCCGGCCCACGACCTGCGTCGGCTGAATACCCGCCTCGGAGAAGGCCGCGAGAGTCAGGCGCTCCTGCTGACTTCCGACTGGCGGAAGAATGAAAGGCAGATTCCCTATCGCTTCTGGAGACAAGGGTTCGGCCTGTCCGCTGATAAACTTTTTGCGACCATAAACCCCGCCCTCCACACGAGCGAGGTGCAGAAAACGTTCGTCGAGCGCAGTGCCTTCGACGACGTGAAGCAGAGCGCAGTCGAAATGGCCCTCGTCCAGCTTCTTGAGGGCTCCCGGGCCATGCGGCAGTCGGGGGACAAAGTCGCACTCGATGTCGGGATTATTATAGAGGAAGTCGTCCAGCTTCGGCCGGATGTACCGGTCCATCAATCCCTGACCGATCAGAACACGAAAACGCGTGACTTGGCGCGAGACGGGTGTGCTTTCACGATGCGAGGCGAGTTTCCCCACGACTGTCCAAAAGTCCTGCAGGTCTGTCGTGAATGCCTGACCTTCGCGCGTAAGCGCCGGTTGCCTCCCGGGTGACCTCTCGATGAGCTGGACCCCCAACTGCCGTTCCAGCTCCTTGATCTGGTTGCTCACCGAAGCTTGGGAAATACCGAGCTTTTCCGCGGTTTCGCCAAAGCTGCGCAGTTCACTGAGCCGAGTAAAAACCTCAAGCTGTCGCAGGGTGAAAGGCAGGTTTGGCACACCCGGTCTATAACTTACAAGTTATGCAGTGTCATCACTTTGCGGTGTGTTGCGCCCGAAAGCCGGCACTGCGTAATGTGCCTCGACCTTTCGGGACGAACAGATCGCGCAGCGTGCGATCCACCGCCTCCGATGTTCACGGTTCAAAGGGTAAAAACCCACACAGGCGGTGTTCGCCGTACCGTCAGAAAATCAAAACAGAGGGAGAGATATCCGGTGGCAGTTGAACGAGATTTACGCTTTTTCGGAAGCGGCGTTTCCCGCATGGCGCTGTGCGTCGCATTCGCATCCTTCACCGTGCCGCAGACAGCCGCGGCGCAAGCGGTCATAGCGCAGGAAATCCAGTCGGAAGAAGGGCCGAACCTGCCGGACAGCGAGATGCTGGAAGAAGTGCCGGTTCCCACCGGGGAAATCGTTGTGACAGCGCAAGGTCGCGTACAGCGGCTGAACGACGTGCCGATTTCCGCCACCGTGCTCGGCGGCGAAGCGCTCGACGACGCCAACCTGCGCAATCTGGAAGAACTGACGACGCGTTTGCCGGCCGTGAAGCTTACGCCAGGCCCCGCGTCGGACCTGCTCAACATCCGCGGCGTCGGTTCCGGGCTTAACGCTGGGTTCGAACAATCTGTCGCGACGTTCGTGGATGGCGTTTTCCGCGGTCGTTCGCGATCCAGCCGTGCCGCGTTGTTCGACATCGAGCGGGTTGAGGTACTCAAGGGGCCGCAGACGACCTTCTTTGGTAACAACGCCATCGCCGGTGCTCTCAACATCACCACCCGCAAGGCGCGGCCGGGCGGCTCGTTCGAATACAATGCCAGCGCGCTGTATGCTCCGACTGACGGCGAGTTTGCGGTGGAAGCTGCTGCAAGCGTGCCGCTCGCCGAGAACCTTGGCGTACGCGTTGCGGCCAAATACTTCGGCATGGACGGTTATGTTTACAACTCGTTCCTCGATGAAGACGGCCCTCGCCAGAGGGACTTCGTGGGCCGCGTGTCCTTGGCCTGGGCGCCGACTGATACTATCCAGACTGACTTGCGGGTCGATTATGGCCGGTTCCGCGACAGCAATTCCTTCCCTAACGAAATTCTGAACTGCCCGCCGGAACCGCCGTACCCGGACGCTCGCGGCCTGTGCCTCCGCTATCTCAACGCCTATGGCGCGGATGCGGATGATGAGTTGAACCAGCGCACTGCCAGCGACCCGAGCCGCTTTGAACTGGACTACGTCGAAGTCGCCTTGCTGAACGAAATGTACATCGGAGAACATATCCTCTCCGCTATTACCAGCTACTTCGACCACGATGTCTATAGCCTCGTGCAGCTGGCGCCGCTCCCGTTACGCGGAGTGGACGGCGTGTCCCCGTTGTTCCCGAACTACAGCCCGGAACAGTACAACTCTTTCAGCCAGGAGATCCGGCTGGCGTCGCCCACCGGGCAAACTTTCGAATACCTTGTGGGTGCCTACTACGCACAAGCCGAATTGCAGAGCGAACAGACGACCGGGTTCTATTTCGCCCCCTTCGGTGCCCGGGCACCCGGTTATACTACGGCCACCACGCCGATCGCGAACCGCGTCCTTCACGATCAGGAGGATACGACGTACTCCGTCTTCGCCGCGGCGACGGCCAACCTCACGGACAGCTTCCGCATCAACGCCGGCCTGCGCTACTCGATCGTGCACAAGGAGGCCGCTCGTGTCGGCGAAACCGGCATCGGCGGAATTGTACCCGGCGTCGGGTTCACCTCGCTTCCCGAAGAAGCGCAGGCGATTCTTCGCCCCGTACTCGGTGTGCGGCCGGGCAACTTTGCCGATCCGACCCGAACTGACCGTCAGCTCATGCCGTCAGTCAGCGTCCAGTACGACCTGACTGACGACACGATGGCCTATGCGTCCTATACGAAGGGCTTCAAGGCCGGGGGTTTCGCCGTCTCCACGAACGGCGACATCTTTGGGCCCGAGACAGTTGATGCCTACGAACTGGGATTGAAGGGCCAGCTCTTCGCTGGCGTGCTGAACTACAGCCTGGCCGGTTTTTTGAGCAACTATGACGACCTGCAGGAATCGACCAACGTCGTTCTTCCTACAGGCGCGACCCAGGCCGTCGTCGGCAACGTTGCGCAGGCGCGGGCAAAGGGCATCGAACTGGGTCTTTCGGCGCGGCTGACGGACTTCCTTACACTGTCTTCCGAGCTGGCTTACCTCGACGCTCGTTACGTCGACTATCCCGGTGCTCCCTGCACCATCCTCCAGACGCTCGCCAGCACGCCGTGCAGTCAGGATTTGTCGGGCGCCCGCCGGGCGTATGCGCCAGAGTGGAGCGGGTTTGTCGCGGCCAACGTCGAAGTGCCTGTCGGCGACTATCAGCTGCGGTTCGACCCCAACGTCTACTTCTCCAGCAGCTACTTCCAGCAAGCATCGGCCGATCCGCTAACCGTGCAGCCCAGCTACACCAAGGTCGACTTGCGGGTAGGCTTCGGCCCCGAAGACCAGAAGTGGGAAGTGGCGGTGATCGGGAAGAACCTCACCGATGTGTCGACGGGCAGCTTCCGCAACAACGTTCCGACCAGCCCCGGCACGATTTACGCCCTATCCGACCGGCCGTTTTCAGTCGCCTTTCAAGTATCGTTCAGGAACTGAACTCTATAGCTTTAGGGCGCGAGCAGTAAACTCATGAGCAGTGATGGCTCGCGTCCAGCAGCGTCGGCGAGCGCGATTGAACGCCGCGTTGAGAATAGCCCATATTGCTTCAGCAATTGGCGATCTGTAGGTGTTTATGACTGACAAAACAAAAACTGCCTCGTCCTTTTCGCGCCGAGGTCTACTGAAAACTGCGCTGGCAACAGGTGCGCTTGCTGCGGCCCTGCCGGCTTTCGCCCAGACCCCGGGAAGGAAGCCGAACTTTCTGTTCATCATGGCCGACGATCTCGGATACGCCGATCTGTCCGTCTATGGGCGCCGGGATTACGAAACGCCGGTGCTGGACCGGCTGGCGGCGCAGGGCACCCGGTTTACTCATGCCTACGCAAACAGTGCGGTCTGCAGCGCGACGCGGGTGGGACTGATCACCGGACGCTATCAGTATCGCTTGCCCGTAGGCCTGGTGGAGCCGCTCTCGAAAAACGCAGGGGTCGGACTGCCGCCGAGCCACCCGACATTGCCTTCGCTCCTGCAGGATGTCGGCTACTACACCGCGCTGATCGGCAAGTGGCATCTTGGGGAACTGCCTACTTATGGCCCTCTCAAGAGCGGCTATGATGAATTCTGGGGCATTCGGCAGGGCGGCGTCGATTACTTTACCCACAAGATCTACGGCGAAGAGGATCTCTGGGACGGCGAAACGCTGATCGAGGAAAGCGGTTACTTAACCGAACTCCTTTTCGACAAGACTGTCGAGACGCTTGAGGAAAGAAGCCGCCAGGACGAGCCGTGGCTCATCAGTCTGCACCTGACCGCACCGCACTGGCCCTGGGAAGGACCGAATGACGGCGACATAGCGGAGCGGCTCGACGAGAAGGTTGATCCGGCGGGCATGGCGATCCTCCATTACGATGGCGGCAATCTCGAAACGTACGCTGAAATGGTCACCTACATGGACGCCCAGATCGGCCGCGTTCTTGAGAAGCTTGAAGAACTCGGGATGGCTGACGACACGGTTGTCGTCTTCACCAGTGACAATGGCGGCGAGCGGTTTTCCGACACTTGGCCGTTCACCGGGAAAAAGACAGAATTGCTTGAGGGAGGGATACGGATCCCCGCTATTGTCCGCTGGCCCGGTCTGGCAACGCCCGGAACGGTAAGCGATACGCCGATCATGTCGATGGACTGGCTGCCGACGTTCCTTGCGGCCGCAGGTGGGGCGCCTCATCCGCAGTTCCCCAGTGACGGCGTCGACGTGCGAGCGGCAATTTCCGGCCGCCAGATGGCCGATCGCCCGCTCTTCTGGAAGTACAAGAACCACGGGCAACAAGCCGCGCGGCTCGGTAAGTGGAAGTACCTTAAGATTGCCGGCAATACCTTCCTGTTCGACGTGGTCGCCGACCCGCTTGAACGAGGCAATTTGAAACAACGAGAGCCCGAGGTTTATGCGGAGATGGTCGGAGCCTGGGAGCGCTGGAACGCCGGGATGCTCGTCCATCCGGAAGAGACAAACTCCTCCGGTTTCTCCGGTGCGAATCTTGCTGACCATTTCGGGGCGGGCAGCTAGCGAAGGAAGCCTCCGCGCAGCGAAAACAATGTGAGCGTGATGGCTCTCGCGGGCTCTGGCAGAGCAACTGCACCGCGTGGCGACCACAAGTGGGTCGGCGGGGGCAGGGTGTGCCAGAGCCGGTCTTTCTCACAACGACCGGACTGGAGAGAAGGCTAGGCTCGGTTAGTTTGCGCCTGAAACAAGCTGAGGCCGCCTGCTCGGAAGGGGGATCGCCAAAGACGAGTCCAGCCAGAAAGTCTATTGGTAATGATTCGCAATACCGTTAATGGCCGGGAATGGTCTGCGACGTCGAGCCCAATCAACTGGTGGCATTGTTCCACTTGCTGCACACGCGGAGCGTAAGCGCGGCGGCCAGCAAGCTCGGCGTGACCCAGCCGACCGTCAGCAGGATCTTGGGCCAATTGCGGTTGCAGGTCGGTGACCCGCTTTTGGTGCGGCGCGGTAACACCATGGTCAGGACGAGTCGGGGAGACGAACTGGCGGGCCGCTTGTCCGAATGGATGATGTTGACCGAAGCCATGATGCAGCAAGGCGAGTTCAATCCGGCTCAGTTGCAGCGGCGCGTCAGGATCGGGTCGACGGATTTCGGAGTGCTGAGTGTTATCGGCCCAACCATGCGGGCCCTTCGGTTCAGGGCACCCGGGCTCGCTTTGGACGTCACACCACTCCGCAAGGATTTGTCTGCGGCTCTGGCTATCGGCGAGAGTGATCTTGCTGTCTCCGGACTGGAACATGATCCTGCGCGATTGCACTCACAGCTCCTGTTTACCGACACGTTCAGCTGCCTGGTGCGGAGTGCGCATCCCTTGGTAGATGGAGCGAGTGGGCCCGTTAGCCTCGACGCCTTTCTCTCCTTCGATCATATCGGCCTCACTGTAAGCGACGCCGAACTCGATCGGGTTTCCCTCACTCTTCAGGAACGGGCCGCGTCCAGGCGCGTGGCGATAAATCTGCCCTATTTCTCCGTTGCGCCGGAAATTCTCGCAGGCACGGATATGCTGATGACGATCCCGACGCGGGCGGCGCGGCATTACGCGGTTCAGTATGGTCTCACCGCAATTCCGGCACCTGCTCAACTAGGGCAGATGGATTATTATCTGCTTTGGCACGAGCGGAGCCACCGCGATCCGGCCGTGACATGGTTGCGCTCCGAGATGCTCAGTGTGATGCGCGGTCATACGCCAGAAGAATAGCCGCTATACGGGATGGACGGCTTGCCACGACACCCTTCCAGCTGCTTATTGCAATCAAGTCGCAATAGCAGGCTGGGGGAATTGTGAAGAAGAGTACATGGTGGAGACGCGGTGCTGCCTTGACGGCAATTGCCGCTGGCATTGCTTCGGTACAGATACGGGCAGAAACCGGTTCCGGGATCAATGGAAACGAGATTGTCGTTACGGCGACTACGCGCGAACAACAGATCAAGGATGCGCCGGCATCGATCAGCGTCGTCACGCGCGAGGATCTGGAACGCCTGCCCTACCGCGAAGTGACCGATGCCCTTCTGGAGGTACCGGGTGTCACGGTAACGACCGGCGAGGGTAACAGCCGCGACATTTCCATCCGGGGCATCGATCCGCAGTACACCCTCATCCTGGTTGACGGCCGCCGCCTGAGCTCGCGGGAATCGCGCACTAATGGGGGCAATATCAGCGAAGGCGGACTGCTGCCGCCGGCGGAAGCGATCGAACGGATCGAGATCGTCCGCGGCCCCATGTCCTCGCTGTACGGCTCGGACGCCATCGGGGGCGTCATCAATGTCATTACGCGCCGCGTCACGGGCGATTGGGGCGGCAGCGTGCGGCTGGACGGCACTCTGCAGACCGATGACAGTTTCGGGAACATCGGCAATGGCAGCTTCTATTTGTCCGGTCCGGTGACGCGCGACGTTGGACTGCAGTTGCTGGGCGGCATTAGTCGCCGCGAGGAAGACAACATCATTGGCGGAACGCCGGAACGGCGAGATGAATCGATTGAGGGCAAGCTCGGTTTCGGCCTGGGAGCCGATCACTCTTTTCTTCTCGACGCCGCCTACTTCAGCCAGCAGGCGATCCAAACCGCCGGGAAGACTGTGGAGCCGAGCGAGGATGAGCCCGAAGGCTTCCAGTCGTTCCAGACGCAGCGCCGCTATGTCTACTCGATAAACCACTCGGGTGACTGGGGCCTCGCCAGATCCGAAAGCTACCTGCAACGCGAGGATGCGCGTGAGCTCATCCGCGATCGCCGGATCATCAATACGGTTGGGCAGTCCATCTGGAGCATCCCGGTCGCCACGAGCTACGTCAGCATTGGCGCATTCTATCGCAACGAGGATCTTACCGATCTGACGGGCAATCTCCTGCCGGGCAGCACACGCACCGGCGCCGATCGCACCAATTGGGCGGTGTTCGGCGAAGGGGAGCTTCGCATCGTCCCCAGCCTCGCTGTCACGGGCGGGCTTCGCCTCGATGAGGACGAACAGTACGGGACCCACCTCACACCCCGGCTCTACGCAGTGTGGAAACTCACCCCCGCCGTCACGGTCAAGGGCGGCTATTCCGAAGGTTTCCGTGCCCCTAATCTGCGTCAGACGCTGGGAGACTGGGGCCAGGTTAGTCGCGGGGGAACGATCTACGGCAACCCTGATCTTGAAGCGGAAACTTCGGAAACGTTCGAGGCGGGACTGCTCTTCGACAGGGGCGGGGTCTACGCCAGCCTCACGGCTTACACGACAGACTTCAACGACAAGATCACCCGGGTGACATGCGAGGCCGCAGGTGCGTGGTGTATCGATGAGCCGCTGAGCAGCATCGGGCGCCTGCCCACCACGTACGTCAACGTCGACCGGGCAACCATTCGAGGGGTCGAAGCGAGCTTCGACCTGCGGTTGACGCGCGCATTCAGCGTCGCTGCCACTGGAACGCTGACGGATTCAGAACAGCTGACTGGGGCAAATGCAGGCGCTGCGCTCAACGACACGCCGAAGAGCGCGGCCAGTCTTTCGCTGAAGTGGCGTCCGTCTCGTCGCTTCAGCACTTTCGCCCGCGCGATCTACCGCGGCGAGGAAGCCATCACCGAAGCGCAAATCAGCGGAGAGGACGTAACCGCAGCGAGCTACGCTTATGTCGATGTGGGTGCATCCTATGAACTTGACCGAACAGTCACCCTGCGCGGCGGTATCCAGAACGTCTTCAACAAGCAGCTCGACTACGAAGACTACGCCTATCTGATCGATCCCCGCCGTCTCTGGATGGGTGTGACGGCGAGCTTCTGATTCCAGCAACCACTTTTCCGGCACTGTCCACTCGGAGATCGGGACATGGCAAAATCGGTTTATGCAAATCGTCGTGAGGTGCTCTTGCGCTCCGTCATAGGCGTACTTGGCGGCTATGCACTGGCGGCTCTGGCTGTCCTGCTCACAATACTGCTTCTGCCCGCGGGCGGCCGATCGGCTGAAGGACTGGGCCAGATGATTGGTTTCTCGTTCTTCGGACTGTCGGTGATCCTCGCCTTTTCCGTGCGCTCCGCCAAGAAGGCATGGATGGTGGTGGGCCTGCCGCTCGCGCTTCTGGGAGCCTGTTATACCCTGTTGTCGGGAGGCGGAGCATGAGCGCGGGAGTCAGACAAAAGAACGCCTGGCTACACGGTTGGGCGGGGCTGCTGCTGGGGTGGCTGATGTTCGCCATCTTTGTGACCGGGACAATCGCTTTTTTCCGGCAGGAAGTCACCTACTGGATGCAGCCGGAACTACATGACAGCGATCCTGGCGAACCGCTGGAAATGGCACGCATGGCGATAGACCGGCTGGAGCATATCGCGCCGGATGCTCGGGAATGGCAGATTGAGCTGCCGAGCGAGCGTGAGCCCCAGCTTTCCGTATCCTGGGAGGCTGACGGTGCCGAAGCGGACAGCGCCAGTTCCGCTTTTGCGGCGGACCGCGCGCGTGCGGAAGAAGCGGCCGCCCAGGCTAATGCGCGCGGCGGTCGCCCGCGCGACCCTGGCGTGGCAGTCGATCCCGCAACCGGCGCGATCATCCATCCGCGGGAGACCGCTGGCGGCGACTTCCTCTACCACTTTCACTACCAGCTGCATTTCATGTCACGCGGTTCGGGGATGCTACTGGTTGGACTGGTCACACTGGCAATGTTCATCGCTATTCTGAGCGGCATTGTTACACACAAGAAGATATTCAAGGACTTCTTCACCTTCCGGCGGCGGAAGGGGCAAAGAAGCTGGCTGGACGCGCACAACGCGGCGGCCGTATTCGCGCTGCCATTTCATTTGATGATCACCTTCTCTGGCCTTCTGCTCATCGGCGGCACATTGCTGCCGTTCTCGGGCCAAGAGCGGAATCGCGAACGTCAGGGTGAAATGGAACAACAAGCTCCGACTGATCTTGCAGCGGGCTCTTCCTTGCCCCTCAGCAAGATCCTGCACACGGCGCAGCGCGAATGGTCGGTTCCGGTCGGTCGCCTGTCATTCGACCGCAGGGCGAATACTGTCGAACTGTCTAGCCAGCGTAACGACAGTCTTTTCCTGCGGCCGGGTGGAGGGCCAGGTCGCAACCTGACGTTCGACGGGACCGACGGAACGCTGCTCGAGCGGGAAGATAATCTCGCCAGCGACGGTATCGACAGGACCAATCGGGCCATTCGTGCGCTTCATCTCGGGCGTTTCGCCGACTGGCAGCTGCGATGGCTCTACTTCGTCGCCGGAATCGGGGGTACTGTTATGGTCGCTACCGGACTCGTCCTGTGGTCGGTCAAGCGAGCCGCTAAGCGCCGCGATGCCCTCATTCCAATCGGGCAGCGCCTTGCGGAAATACTCAACATCGGAGCGGTTGCCGGGCTAAACCTCGCCATCGCGACCTACTTCTGGGCGAACCGGCTAGTTCCAGCTGGCACACCGAACAGAGCCGAGCTGGAGATCCGGCTCTTCTTTATCGCGTGGACCGTGACGTATCTTCACGCGGCTGCGCGGAAACCGCAAGTCGCGTGGGTCGAACAACTGATGGTCGGCGGAGGATTGTTTGCCTTGCTGCCGATCCTGAGTTTCGCCACCGGAAGCCTGTGGCTGCCCAGTGCCGTTGCGTCCGGGAACTGGATTGTGGCGGGATTTGATGCTGTGTGTCTTCTCACCGCAACCGTCATGTTCTGCGCTGCGCGCTTCATCACCCGGGGCTCAGAGCGCGACAACGTCGCTCAGGACTTCCCGATCGTCGATCGCTCCCTTGTGCCGGCGGAGTAAGCAAGTTGCTCATCACCATGATTTTTGTTCAGGCAGCGGGCTTCCTGCTGCTCGCACTTTCGCAAAAATATCACTACCGGAACCTCATGCACCGCGCTCCGCAGTCCTCCGGGCAGACGGCGTTTCGGTTCGCCGGGTTCGCCGCGCTTGCCGTTTCGGTCGGGACAGGTCTGCAAGCCGAAGGTATGCAGTTCGGGCCGATCTGGTGGCTGGCTAGTGCAAATGTGGTAGCTCTACTGGTCCTCGTGTTGTCGGCTTGGCGTGCGGAGGGCGAGCCGAACGGCAGATGATGGCGCCGTCAGGCCAGACGCACCTGATGGCTATTGGCCTCAGGGCGGGGTGGGGCGGCGGCATGTCTCGTCCGCGCAAGGCAGCCAGTCCCTTCCGGTGCTTCAACTTTTCACCGGAGGTCATCCGCCTGGTGGTGATTGATCGCACATGGGGGTTGCGGGGCGGCGACGTGGCCGGTCAGTGGACCTCGACCCAACTCTCGCTTCCGGAATACTGGTTCTTCCTGCCCCAGCAAAGATAGGTGTCGCGTTCTGCGGACTGGGTGCCGCGCTCGATCCGCAGGCGGAACGATTTGCAACGGAAGCCCCCATCATGATCTCGCCTTGCGCGGTAATTGAGCCCTTCACGTCGGTGCCTTGCCAGGTCGCGCCCTCGCCGGGAGCCCAGCCGACCATCATGTCGTGAAGGTTGGCGCCGGCTGCGCGCATCTCGTCCATCAGCATCAGCTTGAACCAGCTCTCATTCGTTTGTCCGCCCTCGCAGCCGGTGCAGCGGACCTCACCCAACTCGGCATAGGCGGCGAACTCGGCCTGCTTTCGGCCGGAATCATTGCGCCGCGGGGATACTTGGTCTCTGCGGCCGCCCATTTGCGACTGGCACCTTCGGGGGCCGTTTCTGGCGCGGCTCTGTCGGTTGACGCAGGCTGTACGTCGCTGGGGCTTGCTTTCCGGATCATCGCAGTTCGTCGCACTGGCGGCCTCTTCCGCGGCGGAGATCGCGCGCGCTGCGCCGTCCCCTCAAGGCGGGAAGCGAGATTGCCGTCGCCGCGGAGCGCTCCGGCAATAGAACCTCCAAGGCCCGATTTGCGCGCGGCGGCGAGCAGTCCGCCAAGCCCGCGCTTCTTCTCCCGCTTTTCCTGCGGAATCCCCACGCGTTCCGCACAGGATAAGTCCTGCGCGCGGGCGGGCGCAGTCAGCCCGACCGGCGTCAGGAAGCAAGTGAGGGAGGCGAGAACCGCGGAGCGAACAAGGGGCATTTTGCTAGTCAGAACCAAGGACCCAGATCCGTTAAGGCGAAGACGATGGACAGGTCCTATGCCGACCGGCCGCGACATGTCCGCCAGGGCGAGCGGAATTTTGTAGCAATTGTGACGACCGCGAGCTTCAGGAGCGGTCATCGCGGGCATGCCAGATCGAATGCGCCGGACAGCGGCCTGCCGTTGGACGGTGTAGAACAGGCGCATGCTGCCCCTCGCAAACCGGCTGATCCTTTTCGGTGTTTCCACTCCTCGCTTGGGGTCAGCAAAATGGCGAGGGCCTGCTTTCGGGCGCCACCCCCGCGACAGATCGGTGCCGGGGGAGGGGGCACCTGCGGCACGCACGAAAAGCGTCCAACGGTATGATCAACTGGGCTGTGAAAGGCCGCGATCGGCGCGTCCGAGAAGTCGCGCAAGCTGTCGTTTGTATGGATCTGCGTTTCGAAGGGGCCGCCTGCGCCGCCTGCCTCGCCGGCATTTTGTTGTGCGGCCGGAGGCGGAGCTTGAAGGCGCGCACCGTGCAGGGCAGCGCTTCGATGCGGGTGCTCCACGAAGTTCCCGGCTAGGGGCCGCCGACGGGAAAACTGGCGTACCTGCCGCCTTCGCTCCGGGTTAGCGAGGTGAGCTGCGCGTCCTTCTCGGACAGGAAGACGGAGCGCACCTTCAACTCGCCGTCCGCCTGCACCACCGGCGTTGAGGCAAACAGCTCTGCCGGCTCGCCGCTGGCGCGATAGGGCTGGGTGCGTTCCCGACACATGCCATCGCCATCCGCCAGCACCGCCTTCAGGAAGCCGGAGGTGAAGTATTGCGGCGACCCGGAAGTGTTCTTCACCGTCATAAAAGCGTGCACCTGATGCGCTGGACGGGCCCCGCGCTACGATCACACGGTCGAGCCTGACGTCGATCCGGTTGAGTGGCTTGAAGCCGGATGAGTTCACGGGGGCCAGGTGTGGGCGAAGGCGCTGTCGGCCCCGGCTGCCAGGGCAGTTCGAGGCGGGCGGAGCGGGATTTCCTGGAGCGGGCTGGCTGGAGGTGCCGTGGGGCGTGTGGCGATTGCCGAAAGCGGTTGCCTCTAGAGGAGACCGGCAGTGGTTACTGCATAGAGACAATATCCAAGGACGAGGACAGCGCCCTCGCGGCGAGAAAGCCGTCCACCTGTCCATGCCAGGAGCATCGCCAGGGTTGACACGGTCAGCAGCAGCCACAGGTCGAACCCGAGGATCGATGCCGGCACTTCCCCAGGTGCGACCAGACCGGTGACTCCGCCGATAAACAGCACGTTGTAGATGCTGGAGCCGAGGACGTTGCCCAGCGCAATGTCCCCCTGCCGGCGGAAGGCGGCCACGGCCGAGGTCACGAGTTCGGGAAAGGAGGTTCCAACCGCCACCACCGTCAGTCCGATCACCTCGTCCGACACGCCGAGCGATCCCGCAATGGCAATGGCTGCGTTCACCAACAGCATCCCGCCGCCTACCACCAACGCCAACCCCGCAAGGAACAGCAGGATCGCCGTCAGCAGCTGCCCGCTCGGCGGCGAGTGCGGCACCAGCGCCGAATCGACGGACTCCACCGCCATGGCCCGATCATGCGCTGCGCCGTGTGGCCCTGCGAGCCGTTCCTGGCGATAGGCGTAGAAGATGTACCCCGCCATCGCGACGAGGAAGAGCGCCCCGGCCAGCCGGCCCAGCCCGACGCTCCACCCCGCTGCAATCAGCGCCAGCACAGCCGCAATGCCCACGCCGCCATCGCGCCACAAGGGGCCGCGGGCGACAGCGATGGGGCTGATCAGCGCGGCCGCGCCCAGGATCAGCAGAAGGTTGGCGAGATTGGAGCCGACGATATTGCCCACGGCGATTCCCGGCGAACCGGCGAGGCTCGCCTGAACGCTGGCGGCAAGTTCCGGCATCGAGGTGCCCATGCCCACTACAGTCAACCCGATCAGCATCGGGGACAGGCCCAGGCGCTCAGCGATGCGGACTGCACCGCGCACCAGCAGTTCGCCCCCGGCGATCAGCAGCACGAGACCGAGTAACAGGAACAGCAGATCGTTCATCATCGGCTCGGTCCAGGCTCCACTCGTCTCCGGGCCGGTTGACCCGGTTCCCCGCTCCGGGACGGGCAGCCTAGCGGCGGACGGCGCAAGGGTCCACAGCGGCGACCCGCGCGGGCGGAAAAAGGAGCGGGCGCGCCGCAACGCGTCCGCTCAAGCAGAGCTATTGCGCCGGGCGGGGCTCCTCGGCTGCCCCTCGGATCGCGCCCTTCAGCACGCCGGCCAGCGCCTCGCCGTCCACCGCCCGGTCTATGCCAGCGGCGAGCGCTTCCTCGTCCACGACAGCACCGACGAGGGCTATCTCCTCGGCCGGCAGCGCCTCGCGCACCGCCTGTCTCACCGCATCGTTGGCCGCGCCGCGGACTATGGCCGCAACCGCCTCCTGGTCAATCGCAGAGCCGACTGCTTCCGCAAGCGCCTGTTCGTCAATGGCTGTGCCCGCCTTGCCCGGCAAGTCGGCACTGCTCTCATCGGCATTGCCGCAAGCGGCAAGGACCAGCGCCGCGGCGCTGACCAGCACGATCTTCTTCATCATGTACCTTGTCCTCAAGAACGCGTGAATTCGGTATGCTCCGATCAGCCGCAGGCTACCCTCAGCAGGAAGCGGTTGATCAAATGCTTGGCCCTGCGCTTCGCATCCTGCAGGCGTGCAATCTCGGAGCGGTTCATCGGGCTGCGGAGCTGCGCCAGGCGCAGCGACCGGTCGATCCGATGGAGCCCTTCGGTCAGGCGATACAAACGGGGATGCAATTTACGTCTCCTCTTCGATGACATTTCATCGGCAGGATCCGCGCTTCATCGGGGGAGCACTGGCGCCGGGCCTCCAAAGCATCGGATCATCCGATGCGGTCCGACATCGCGAGCATTAGCTCGCCAGAGGGGCCCGGGCCGCGGAAACAATATGGGGATCGGGCGTGCTTCCGTCAACGGATCGCAGGCGCGCCTCGGTCGGAATCGCAATCGCCGACCCCCGACTCGCGGAATGGCTTGAACTGGTCGCGAGCCGCCGATCCGCTAAGCTATGGTGCGCCGGCAGCGACAGGCCTTCATCTCGAACCTTGAAGCCGGATCGGTGCCGCCTGAAAGCGGTCGCCCATTGCGGCCAAGGTGGGCATTGGGTCGAAATCGTCTATGGATCATGTATCAGGAGTGGGAGGCGAGATAATGAGCGGCGCACCGCTCCGTGTAGGTGTCCTGGTTTCGCACTCGCGAAGCTCATCCGACGAGGCGCTCGTGGAGCTGGCCCGGCAGCTTGTTCAGGACGTCCAGCCAACGCTGGAGGAGACGACCCGGCGGCCATGGCGCTTCGAGTTCGGCGAACCCATCCAGCTGAGCTCCGATGAGCGGCGCCATTCGGGCGATTTCGTCGGAGAAGCAAGTCTGCGGGTGGTCGAGGGATCGTTCGACCTGGTCATCATATTGACCGACGTGGCGCTCATTTCTCGCCGCGAACGGATCGTGTTCGGACTTGTCTCACCGCTGGCGAGAACGGTGGTTCTTTCGACCCACAGGTTGCGCGATCGGAAGGGCGCAGGGCGTATGCCGCTGAACTCGCCCCCGGTCCGCTGGAACACTGCCGCGCTGCTCCTCCACCTCATCGGGCAGGGGTTGGGCGCTGATCCTGATCTTGAATCTTCCGGAGCGATGGCGCCATTCAGGTACGATCCGGACCGCAGTTCGGCGCCGGCATTTCAGGACCCGGCTAGGCTGCAGCGGCTCACGGCACGCTTTCTTGAGCACGAACATAAAGCGTCGGGCCCGCTTCACGACCTATGGATACATGCGGGCGCCGCCCTGCGCCACACCCGCCTGATCGGCAACGCCTTGCGCCGCAACCGTGCACCGCTCCTGCCGCTGAGAATGCCGGGCCTTGCTACTGCGGCCGTGGCGCCCGTCTTCGTTCTGGTCTTCAGTGCCGAGTTCTGGGACGCAGGGCTCGGTATGACAGACGCAACCGCATGGGCGTACGCGGCCATCAGCATTCTGGTGGCCGCATGCTACCTCTGCTTTGCGCAAAAGCTGTTTCTTCCCCGCAAGGAAAGCCGGCTTATTCCGGAGCACCTTGCGGTCGCCAATGTAGTTATCTTCTTCAGTATGCTGCTCGCGATCCTGGGTCTGTTCGTGATGGTTGCGCTGCTCTCGCTTGCGATTGAGCTTTGGGTCTTTCCGTCAGACCTCATCTCCACCTGGCCCACCTTGGGTGAGCAGCAGGTCGGGTTCCTGGACCTCTTGCGGATTTCCGTGTTCATCAGCACGGTGGGAGTTACGACCGGTGCCCTTGCGGGAGGACTGCAGCGCCGCCGGGTGCTCCGGCACATGGCGCTGTTCCAGGCTGAAGTGTAGCTCACAAGCGGGTCGCTCGGACATGGGGCCGCCGTTCCGGCCAGTCTCCACTAGCCACTGCCGGAGCAACAAGACCAGATGGCGATCAGGCACGCGCAGGTTAGGGCAGGGCGATGCCTCGCCGTTGCAAACCGGCCAGTCCCTTCCGGTACTTTCGCTCCCCTCCGGAGGTCATCCGCCTCGTGGTGATGACGGACATGGGCTTCTCGCACAGCTTTCGGAGGTGTGGAGGGCCTCACGCTCGAGCGTGGGATCGCGGTCTGCCACCAAATGGTGCGACGCTGGCGGCGCGAGTTTGGGCCGCTGCCGGCGGGCTGCGCTCGTACAAGGCCGGCCTGACCGAACTCGGGTGCGGGACGAAGGAGGAGGTCGGCCGCTGGGCCGACAATCGGGCCGCGAGCTCACACCTGCGGTTCCGACGACGAGAGCGGCAATGCTGAAGGGCCCGCGAATGAAGTCGTTCCAGATATTTGCCTCCGTCCATGCAGCCTTTCACAACTGTTTCCATTTGAAACGGCGCCTCGCCGACAGCGTAACAGGCTGCCGCCTGTCAGGTGCGACTGGGACGTCGATCGAGCAATTCCCGAACCTTGCCTGCCAGCCCAAGATAGGTGAACGGCTTGGGGATGAGATCGACAGCGGGATCGAGCCGGCCATCGCTTACGATGGCGTCTCGCGGGTAGCCGGAGACGAAAAGGACGCTCAACTCCGGTTGCCTATCCCAGAGAATATCGGCGAGTTCGCGGCCGGACATCGCCGGCATCACCACATCGGTGAGCAGCAGATCGACGGAAAACTCGTCACGATCGAATAAGCGAACGGCCGTCGCGCCATCATGGGCCTCAGCCACGCGGTAGCCGAGCTCCCTTAGGATGCCCACTGTGTACGCACGCACATCGTCGTCGTCCTCGACGACCAGAATGGTTTCGGATGGGCTTCCCTGCGCGGCCACCACCATCGGCGCTGCGGGAGCGTGTTCGTTGTCGAGGTTACGCGGCAGAAACAGTCGCACGACAGTGCCGCTTCCTTCCGCCGATTCGATCGTGATGTGGCCGCCGGACTGTTTGACGAAGCCGTACACCATCGAAAGCCCCAGCCCGGTTCCCTTTCCGACCTCCTTGGTGGTGAAGAAGGGATCGAATACCCTGGCGAGGGTTTCTGCCGACATGCCGACGCCGGCATCGGTGACCGAGATGCAGACATAGTACCCGGCGGGAACGCTCGCCGGGGCGTCCTCATCCCTCACCACGTGATTATGTGCCGCGATCGTCAAAGTGCCGCCGTCGGGCATGGCATCGCGGCCGTTTACCGCAAGGTTGAGGATCACGTTTTCCAACTGGTGCGGATCCGCCTCGACTCGCCACAGGCCGGGTGCTTCCGCATCGATCTGCACCGCGATTGCCCCGCCGATCGAACGCGTCAGCAAGTCGGACATGCCGGCGAGCAGCCTGGCAACGTCGGTCGGTCTGGGATCGAGCGGCTGCCGGCGCGAGAAAGCGAGCAGGCGCTGCGTCAGCGATGCTGCCCGGTTAGCGCCCTGCAGCGCGTTTTCGAGCGAGCGCCGCGCACGGGGATCGCTGCTGACGTCGAAGCGGCGGAGCACAGCATCGACATTGCCGATGATAATCGTCAGCAGATTGTTGAAATCGTGCGCGATGCCGCCGGTGAGTTGGCCAACCGCCTCCATCTTTTGTGCCTGGCGGAGTGCTTCCTCGGTGCGTCGCCGTTCGGTCAATTCCTGCTCGACCCGCATCTCGAGCGTTTCATTCAGTTCGAGGAGCCTGGCCTCCTGCTCCTTGGTCTGGGTGACATCGTAGATCACGCCGATCAGCCGGTATCCCGATCTTTCGCGGATGATCTCACCACGGCGCGCGATCCAGCGCTCGGCGCCGTCGTTGCTCCGCGAGACGCGGAATACGCCATCGAGCGTGTCTGGGATGATGCCGCTGCGCGGCTGCGGGATCAGCGGCGCGTCGCCGGGCTGCACGACGTTGTTGATCGTGCGGACGGGAAGCGACGTCGCCGGGTGGAGCCCCAACAGACGGCAGAATTCGTCCGAAACCGCCACTGTCGCAAACCCGTCGGTGTACTCGAAGGTGCCAACTCCGCCAGCCGACTGCGCGATCCGCAGCCTTTCCTCAGTGCGTTTGCGCTCGGTGACGTCAACCAGCAGCCCGGTAAAGCGGATCGGCTCGTCGTTTGCGTCAAGAAAGCTGCGCCCGCGGCCATGCACCCACAAGGTCGCCCCGTCCGGCGTGACGATGCGGAATTCCTTCGAGAAAAGCTCGGCGCCACCAAGAATGCCGGCCACCGCGATCCGCATCCGTGCCCTGTCGTCGGGGTGGATCGCACTGAAGAACGTTTCCGCAGGAACACCCGCCTGCGCCTGCTGAGGGTCGAGATCGTAGAGTTCAGCGAACTGAGCGTCAGCGTGGAGTATACCGCTGTCGATGTGCCAATCCCAGGTGCCGCTGGCGCCCGCCGCGCCAAGCGCTGAGCGCGTCCGCTCAGCTTCGGCATTGTCATCGATTTCAGGCATCTTGCCCCACGACGCGCTCGATAAACTCGTCGAGCAATTCCTTCAGCACTTCGAGCGATGGGATACCCATGATCATTGCGATATATCCCCGGATATCGCGCTTGCGTACGGCGAAGTCGATATAGAGGAACAGCACCAGACCCTCGGCGGCACCTTCCTCACCAACCTCGAACAGCATGTCGCCGTTTCCCCGCAACACTTCGGGAATGGTCATGGTCAGCGACCGCTTGAGCATGTTTGCCATCGTCGCGAGGCACGAATTGAGGATGACGTTACCCGTCTCGCCGAGCGCTTCGCGCTCGATCTCGACAACCTGGTCGTTGCTTAGCTCGCCGCCGGTGACCGCGCGCACGAGGTCGAGGCTGTTGGTCTCAGGAAAGATGAGCAATGCGCGGCCCGAAAAAGGCCCGTCGAAATCTTGCCGGACCGCAATCAGGTCGGCGATCTCCCGCTCGCTTATCATTCGTGCCGCACGGCGCCGACTGAGAACCTCGATGGACGGAACCGACAGCGTCACCTGCTCGTCGATCATCTTGCGCAGGTTCGCTGCCGCGCGGCTGACGCCGATATTGAGAATCTCGGTCAGCGCATCGCGTTCTAGGTCGCCGAGCGTCACGGTCGCCGGGATCATGCCTTGGAGGACCTTAGTCGCAGTGCCGCGCCGGAAAGGAATGGCTCGAGGCCGTCGGGTGTCAGGGGCTTGGCGACGAAGCCGGCACCGATCGCGCGTGCGCGCGCGACGATCTCGTCCTGAATGTTCGCGGTAATGATCGCGAGCGGCATCTCGGGGCGGAGCGCGCGCAGTTCGCTCGCCAGCTCCAGCCCGTCCTTCTCGGTCATGTTGAAGTCTATCAGGGCGACATCGACATTCTGCGCCGCGACGATATCCTATGCTTCGGCGGCGCTTCCCGCCTCCAGCTTGTGCCATTCCGGCTTCAGCGCAGCCAAGGCCTTGCCGGCGACGATGCGCGCCAGCTTGCTGTCGTCGACGATCAGGACGGTAACGGGCATTCGTGACTCCCAATGGGCGTGGTGATCACCCTCTACAGGAATTTCTCTGCAGTGCGAACGTGACGTCTAGGTATCGGATTTCTCTGACAACAGGCGGTTCAAGTGTGCCGCCAGAAAGGTGCTGTCCGGCGTGCCGCGGATGGACGGCCGCGCCGCCAGCAGGATCTGGAGCACTGCCAGGTGCAGCCTCTGCAAACCGGACAGATCGACGGCACGGTTGCGCCCGTCATGGAGCGCGGCGAGCAAGGCTTCGGCATCCTCGGCGCCGCATCGCCCGCTCAGGCGAATTACCTCTCCCTCAACCGTCACGCTCATGCCGCGAGTTCCGGCAGATTGAGCACCAGCAGCACGCCGCCGTCGGATGTCACGGTGGATCCGGACACGCCGCGCACCGCCGCAAGCATACCGTCCGGCGGGCGCACGAGGGCATCGATCCGCTCTGCGAAACCGTCGACCTTGAGCGCAACGCGCTCGCCACCCGATCGGGTCACGAGTAGCCTGGTAGCGGGCGCCGGCACATCGGCCAGGCCGAGAAGCGCTGCGAGGCTCAATACGGGCACCGTCCGCCCACGCAGGACGCAGGCAAGGCCCTCACCGACCGGCATCAGCGACCGGCTGTCGATCCGGACGGTCTCGACCACCTGGTCAAGGGCGACGCCGTAACGATCCGTACCAACCGCCACGACCAGCAGACGAGTGGTGAGGGCATTGACCGGAAGGCGCATCCGAAATCGCGTTCCGCTGCCCAATCGGCTGTCGATATCGATATGTCCGCGCATTCGCTCTACCGCCGAGAGGACGGCATCCATCCCGACGCCGCGTCCCGAAACATCCGTTACCGCGCCCGCAGTAGAGAAGCCTGGCGCAAAGATCAGGCGCAGGGCGGCACTCTCCGACAGAGCCTCGGCATCCTCGGCGGAAAGCAGCCCGCGGGCAACCGCCACCTCGCATATCCGCGCCGGATCGATGCCGCTGCCGTCGTCCGACAGCGTAACGATTACGGCGTCGCCTTCGCGGCCAGCACTCAGGGCCAACCGGCCCACGGCGGGCTTGCCAAGCTCCTGTCGACGCTCGGCGGCCTCTATTCCGTGGTCGAGCGCGTTGCGAACGAGGTGGAGCAGCGGCTCGAACAAGCCATCGGCGATCTCCTTGTCGACCTCCAAACCCTCGCCCGCCATCGAAAATTCGACCTGCTTCTGCAGACTGGCGGCGATTTCCCGGACCAGCCGCGGCAGACGCCGAAGCGTGGGTGCGAGCGGCACGAGGCGCACGGATGCAACGCCGCGGTGCAGATCGCTGGTCGCCTGCTCCAGATCGACTTGCGCAGCGCGGATGCTGGCGGCAAGCGCGGCATCGACACGGTCCGCCTGCGCGGCAAGTGGCGCGAAGGCATTCACGGCAACGATCAGTTCGCTCAGCCGCTCGCCCAATGCGTCCACGCGAGCGGCAGCGACCCTGAGCGTCGCGGCCGCTTTTTCCCTGCCATTGTCCGGGTCCTGCTCTGCTGGCGCGGCCAGCGGGTGCAGCATGACCTGATCCGGCACCAGCCGGAATGCTGCCTTCACCTGGTCCAGCGCCGCCGCACTGACGCCTTCGAGGACCGAAAAGCATGTGAATGGCTCGATTGCCTGAAGCTCCGGCCAGCCACCACCGCCGGGCAGGATCGCCAGCGTGATCAGGTCGGGAATCCCGGCGACGATGGCGAACGGATCGTCGCCCCTGAAGAAGCAGTCCGCGTCGGGCACATATCGGAACGCGACCAGAGTCTCGCTTGCCCCGCTCAGGGTCGCCGCCTCGCGTGTCATGAGACTAGTCAGCCACTCGGGGGGCTGCTCGGCTTCCGATGGGGCGTCCGCATCGTTGCCCGGCAGAAGTCGGACGAGCTCCGCCGCACTTCGATCCGCATCGCCCCCCAGCTTGCCACCTGCCTCGATGCGGTCGATCCACCGATCTACCGCATCGAGGCAGGCGACGAGCGCTGTCACCGTCTCACGATCGAGCCTGGTGCTGCCCTTGCGCGCCCGTTCGAGCACGTCTTCGGCCGCATGCAGTACCCGTTCCGCCGGTGCCAGAGCGAAAATGGCGACCGATCCTTTCAGCGTGTGGATGGCGCGGAACGCGCTATCTATCGCGGCGGCGTCCTGCGGGTAGCGCAGCAGCCGTGCGAAATCGTCGGACGCCTGCGCGACGAGTTCACGGCCTTCAATCAGGAATTGATCGAGCATTTCGTCCATTACGGTCTACGATAGACGATTGCATCGGCAAGACGAGCCATGACGAAACGGTCGCTGATGCGGGACATGGATTCGCTGTGCCCAAGGCACAGGAAACCGCCGGGATTGAGGCTCTCGAACAGGTTATCGGCGGCTGCCCGCCGGGACTCGTCGTCGAAATAGATCAGCAAGTTACGGCAAAGGATCACGTCGAACCGCCCGAGCCCGGCGAGCGTTGCGCGATCGACGATGTTCGCAGGTACGAAGCGGACGGATTCACGAAGATCGTCGATAATCCGCCGGCGATGATGGCGCTCGCCTTCGAAATAGCTTTCGACGACCGGCGCCGGCAGCCGCGCGAGCGCACGCGGGCCAAAGCGGCCAGCCCGCGCCTGATCGAGTGCGTTGGTGTCGATGTCGGAGCCAACGATCTCGATGTTATAGGCATCGACGAGATGCCAGTTCTCGAGCAGCCAGATCGCGATCGAATACGCCTCCTCGCCAGTCGAGCAAGGCATTGACCAGATCCGCACCAGCTCGCCCGGACGCTTGGCGCGGACGATTTCTGGCAGGATATCGCGGCTCAGCGCAGTAAGCTGATGGTCCTCGCGATAGAAGTAGGTTTCATTGATCGTGAAGGCGTTGATCAGCGCCTCACGCTCGGTGGTTTGGGCCGCTGCGAAGGCCAGATAGGATCGGGCATCGCCAATACCGCTATGTGCCATGCGTTGACCGATCCGGCGCTCAATGAAATAGCGCTTGTTCGGGCCGAAGATCATGCCGGTCCAGCGGTAGAGAAGGCGGCCGACGCGCGCGACGTCGTCATCGTCAAGAGTTGCAGGCTTCGGCACACCGTCGGTTGCCGCGCTCACCGCGGGAACATTGCGGTCAGCTCTGCCGCGATCCGCTCGAGCGGCGCAACGATTGAAGCGCCGCCGGCGGCAACGAGTGCCCCCGGCATGCCCCATACCACGGCGGTCGCGGCCGCTTCGGCCATCGTATGGCCGCCGCGTGCGTTCAATTCGGTCATAGCCTTCGCTCCATCGTCGCCCATGCCGGTCATCAACACGCCGATGAGGCTTTCGGGTGCGAGGCAAGTCATCGCGCTGTCAACGAGGCGGTTGACGCTGGGATGCCAGAAGTAGCCGGGGCTGCTCGGCGCCGCCAGCGCGGTCAGCGTCCCGGCGCGGCGTGACACGATCAGGTCGGCGTCGCCGCGGCCGACATAGGCGTTTCCAGGTTGAAGAGGAGTCGCCTTCACGACCTCGCTGACGTGGAGCGCACAAAGCCGATCGAGCCGCCGCGCGAGCGGCCCCGTGAAGCTCGCCGGCATGTGCTGGGCGATCAGGATCGGCCAGGGGAAATCGGCTGGAAGCTGGCTGAGCAACGCATCGAGCGCAGGCGGCCCGCCGGTGGAGGTGCCGACCAGCACGAGCCCGTCAGCCGGCAACATTGGCGCTGTCGGTCGTGAGAGGACGGTGTGGGATTTACCAGGTGGCGAGTGGGTCGGACGCCGCACTGCCGCGGTGGCCCGCGCTCGCACGCGATCGCGAAGGCGCAGCGTCGGCGATACACGCGCGCTCGCCGCCGCTCGCACCTTCTCGACCAAAGCCGGCGCAATCGCGTCGATTTCGAGCGACACCGCGCCGCGCGGCTTGGCGATGAAATCGACCGCGCCGAGTGCCATTGCCTCCAGCGTCTCGTCGGCGCCCTCCGCGGTCAATGACGAGACCATCACCACTGGGCAGGGCCGGCGCAGCATGATCTCGTCGAGGCAAGCGAGCCCGTCCATGCCCGGCATGTGAATGTCGAGCGTCACGACGTCGGGGGCAACCGCCTGCAGCCGCTCGATCGCCTCGGCTCCGTTGCGCGCGACTTCGACCTCGAATTCGCCGGCGGCGGTGAAGATTTCCGACAGCAGCCGCCGCATCAACGGCGAATCGTCGACGATCAGCAGCTTGATCACGAAGGTGCCGCCGAACCCTTGTCGAGAACGCCGTGGAGCAGATCCTGTTCGGCGCGGTCCAGCAATTCGCGCGGGCTGACGATCAGCACGAGGCGTTGCTGGTCGGGCAGATTGGCAACGCGCTCAAACACGCGCGCACCGTTCCTGCCGAGATCGGGCAAGGGCCGCAACGCATCCTCATCGATCCGCAGCACTTCCGACACCGCGTCGACGACGAACCCCGCCTGGAGTGCGCCAAGGCGAACGATCACGACGCGGCGCTTCCGTCCTTGCGAAGGAACGCCGCCAAACCGCTCCGCTTGATCGATTACCGGCACCACTGCACCGCGCACGTTCATCACGCCGCGGACGAACGCGGGCGCATTGGGCAGGCGCGCGAGCTTGGATAGTAGCGGCGCCACTTCCTCAACGGCCGCGATCGGCAGCCCGAATTCGTCGTCGCCGATCCGGAACAAAAGGAACTGCTCGGATGCCGTTGCGGCGCTCTCGGCCATGATCTGATCGTCTCCTGACGTATCCTGAAGCAGACGGGCGGTGATGTCCTCGCGCAGCAGATGCTCGGCGGAGAGTATCGACACCAGGCTTTTGCCGCCATCGATGCGACAGATCGCCTGGATCCGTGTCTCGGCACCACCGCGTGTCAGCACTTGCGGGATGGGATCCACGTCCTCTTCGGGCACGCGCAGCACCGATCGCACCGTGTCGACGACCAGCCCCACCCGATGGCTGCCGATGCGCGCCACCAACACCTGGGCTGCCGATCCGCCGCCGCCATCCGGAAGCGCGAGCAGGGCTCTCAGGGAGAGAAGCGGAAGCAAGGCACCGCGCACGGCCGCGCTGCCGACGATGGCATCGCCTGAATGAGGCAGGATGGCGATCTCTGCCGGAAGGCGCAGGACCTCCTCGACGGCGCCGAGTGGAAGCGCGAATTCCTGCCCGCTGACGGCAAAGGTTACGAGGGGGACGCCGCGCGCGTCTGCGCTCTCCGTATAGTCGGTCTCGACTGTGATTGCGGCAAGCGCGGGGCGCGCCGGTGTTGCCGTTACCGCCTTGGCGATCAGCGCCGCCGCGTCGACCGCCTGCACCGACGCCTCGGCCGCATCATCGGCGCGCATCAGCCGCGCCACCCCGTCGACCGCGAGGCCGACCGGCTCTCCCACGTCGATTACGACGATCCGCCGTTCGCCGCCGGCGGTGCGCTCGACCAGCTGCGCCAGCGAGACGACCGGCACCACGCTGCCGCGGACATTGGCAAGACCGAGCAGCGCGGGCGGTGCGTGCGGCACGCGCGCGAGGCGCGGCATCCGCATCACCTCACGGACCAGATTCGCCTTGATACCGAACGACTCGCCTTGGACACTGAGCCTGAGGAGCTGGTCAGCCGTTGCCATCAACTCAGCCGGCCTGCGCCGCTAGCGCCGTCGCAATCGACGCGATCTCCTCGATCGCCGCGGCCAGAGCCTCTGCGGCTTGGGCCTGCTGGCGCGCTGCGGCGCTTGCCTCGTCAGCGGCGGAAGACGCCAGATCAGCGGCGTCGGCGATCTGGCTGGTGCCGCTGCGGACCTCACGCACTGAGCGCAAGACATCCTCAGCGCCCGACAGGATGTCTGCATTGCCGCGCTGCATGGCCTGAAGCTCGGCGGTGACTGCCGCGAACCGCTCCACCGCCGCGCGATTCCGGCCAATCTCGGCCTCCGCCGCGCCTACTGCCTGATCGAGATTGCCGCGGATCGCGGTGACCGTGTCCTGCATCGAGCGGATGACGTCGTTCGCCCGCTCCGCACTGGCCGCCGCTTCGCGTGACAGTTTGCGAATGTCTCCCGATACGGTTGCGAACCCGCGTCCGGCCTCGCCGGCGCGTGTCGCCTCCACCGATCCGCTGACCGCCAGCATGCTGGTTTGCACCGAAATCAACTTCAGCCCGTCGGTAATCTTCTCGATCCGCCGACCGATGTCGCCCAATGCAACCAGCAGCTGGTTCACGGCGCGCGTTTCACCCGGCGCGGCTTCCACGCTGCCGGTCAGCCGGTCGATCGTCGCGCCGCTCTGCTCGACGGCGGCGACGATCCGGGCGACCAGATCCGCGGCGGCGTTGGCACGCGACTGCGACAGCTCGGCCGATTTTTCGATCTGGCCCATCGCCGCACTGGCTTGCAGCGTAGCAGCGGCCTGGAGCTGCGCGCCGCGGCCGATCTGCTCGAGCGCGACGAGAATCTGTCCCGAAGCCCCGGACAGCTCCTGCACCGTCGCAGACAGTTCCTCGGCTGCAGCCGCCATCTGCTCCACGGCTGCGGAATCCTTCTCATTCTCTGACAGATTCTGGGTCAGACCGCCCAATGCCTCTGCTGTCTGCTGGCTCTGCTCGAGCGACGCGCTCTGCTGCTCGATCGCCTGCTGCGCCTCAGCCGCCGCAGCGGATTGCTCTTCCGCGGCGCTGGCGACTTGCTCGGCGCCGCGTTCCGCTTCGCGGGCAGCAACTTCGGCTTCCACCGAGAGCGCGACGATCTCGTCGGCCCCCTCTCCGAGCGCCGCCAGCTCACTGCGCGAAGACCTGAGCCTCGCGGTGACGTTGCGGGCGAGGTCGGCATCGCTTGTGGCCGTTTCGGCGGCGGCGCGCACGCGATCGGCAATCGTCTTCACGTCGCCCGTAACCGCCGCCGCGAGCGACTGGATTTCGCCCGCGGCGGCTTCGGAATTCTCCGCGAGCAGGCGAACCTCGTCAGCGACCACAGCGAAGCCAGCGCCGACATCGCCGGCACGTGCGGCCTCGATCGTCGCATTGAGAGCCAACAAGCTGGTCTGATCGGAAACCTCGGCCACGCTGATGCCGATCCGGGCAATCTCCTCGGCCACTGACTCGAGCGAGGTGACGATCTCCGCCGCCGCCAGCTGGCGACCGGCATTGAATTCGATCGCCGCCACGGAGGCATCGAGCTGGGCGCTGATGTCAGCGAACGCGCCCTGCGTCATCTCACCTTGGCGCCGCGCCGCTTCGGCGAGTTCGCGCGCCTCACGAAAGCGACCGTTGAGAGCAGCGATCAGCCCCAGCGATTCCTGAGAGGCGCCTGCAGCTTCTTCGGCACTGCTGGAAATCTGTTCCACCGATCGCTGTAGCTCGGCCGCCGCCGCCGAAGCCTGACCAATTCCGCTGGCGAGCTCCTGCGTCGCCTGGTCGATGCGCTCCACCGCAGTGGTTGCCCGTCGACCGGTCGACTTGCGAACTGGGGACCGCTTGGCCCTGACGGACTGCGCGGGTTCGGTGTGCTCGACAGCGGGTACTTCCTTGGTGTTGGCGCGAGACCCAAGCGTCGACTTCTTCACAAGCGCCATCAGAATATCTCTCGGATTTGGGGCAGTACCGGTTTGGTCAGGCACGTCTTCAGACATCAGTTAGCGGATCGCCATGCTCGCGCAACTCGCAAGAACGATCGCCCCTAACAGCGCCTCAGCCGCATGCATGCGGTTTCGGGTCGGCCTGCGTCTGGCATAACAGCAGCTGGGAGAGCACTGTCGAACCGACTGCACCAGATGACGCCCGGGTGCGGAACGGGGCAGGGCAGGCGGATGCCTTGCCCTTCGCGGGTCGATGGGTTCCGGTAGTTCCATTCCTCGCCCGATGCGCAGGGCCACGCTGCAAAGATGGCCGGCTTGCAGTGGGCGTTCGGAGCGGAAGGACAGCTTGCAGCCGAACTTTGCGGCGTGCTGATGTTTCCAGCTTGTCCGCTCCAAACGCCGCCGATAACCAGTGTTCGAAAGAACACGAGTTCGCTGCGAACTCGGTATAAGGGGAGAAAGATAGTGGGGCTCCAACGTACCAGGACACGTGTCTCGCTGCTTTGCATGTCAGCCGCAGCTGGGATTGCTGCCGCTTTGGCCGGCGCTGCTCCCGCTGCCGCACAGGCCGTTCTTGACGACGACACCCGGGCGGAAGAGGTCGATACGCCGGATGCGGTCCCCGGCAACACGATCGTGGTCAGCGCTCGCCGGCGCGAGGAAACGCTGCAGGATACCCCGATCGCCATTTCCGCCTTCAGTGCCGAGACGCTGCAGGAACGGCAGATACAGCAGACGCAGGATCTGGAACGGATAACGCCCAGCCTCCAGTTCAAGCCAGCCGGGCAGCTTTCGGGCAACAGCGCGGCCTCGGTCGTGTTCATCCGCGGGGTGGGGCAGATCGATCCGGGCGCGGCCGTCGATCCCGGCGTCGGCATCTATGTGGATGAAGTCTATGTCGGCCGTTCGGTGGGCGGAACCATAGAATTCGGCGACATTGCCAGCGTGGAAGTGCTGCGCGGCCCCCAAGGCACGCTTTTCGGCCGCAACACGATCGGCGGTGCCATTCTGGTCCGCACGCGCGAACCCGAAATAGGCGAGTTCTCCGGCCGCGCCCGTTTCCGCACCGGTGCGGATGATCTTTACGAAGGGTTCGTGGCGTTGAACGTGCCGCTGTGGGACGAAGCCGCCGCCCGGATTTCGGGAGGCTTCCGCGAACGCGACGGGTATGTAATTCGCGCCTTCGACGGGCTTGACCTCGGCAATGACAGCAGCCGCACCGTCAACGCCTCGTTCCTGTGGGAGCCCAGCCCCTCGTTCGACGTCTCGCTTCGCGCCGACTACACGAAGCGCGATGAAAACGGGGCGCCCTTCACCTTTGCGGGCATCAACGAAACGGCGCCCGTTCCCGCAATCGTCAGCGTGGCCGCTGGCTGCCCGGGTGCGACGATTCCCTTCGCGCCGATCACACCTGGCGATCCGCGCTTTGGCGCTCCTTTCGTTCCGAATATCGACGATGCGCGCTGCGCCAATGATTTCCAGGATCGCGGAAAGTTCGTGAACGGCGGCACCGCGCCGGTGCTGAGCACGTCCGAAGTGTGGGGCGTTTCGGGCACGATGCGCTACGAAGTGTCGGACGCGGTTTCGCTCAAGAGCATCACCGCCCATCGGACCACGGAATCGCGGGGCATTCGCGACGCCGATAACACGCCGTTCCTCATCCTCACGACCGATGTCGGCGGCACGTCCGAACAATTCAGCCAGGAACTGCAGCTTCAATACGATTCCGGGATCGTGAACGGCATCCTCGGCGCGTACTATTTCGACGAGGATTCGTGGGAGCGGGCCTCCGTCCCGATTTCTTTCCCGCCGACGCCCCCGGTGATTGCCTCGCTCCTGGCCGGCGGACCGGGGTCACGCGATCTTCAGGTATCGGATCTGGAAACCCGATCGCTTGCGGCTTTCGGCGAACTTTCGCTGGAAGTCACGGACAGGCTCGAGGTGTCGGGGGGCTTGCGCTACACCGAAGATCGCAAGTCCTATCAGGGCACGGTATTCAGCCTTTTCCCCGGAACCCAGCCCGATCCCGATCCCCTGCCGACGCAGGCGATCCCGGAAGGTGGGCCGCTCTATCTCTATGATCGGCTGTACCGCGAGACGTTCTCCGCCATTACCGGCTCGGCGAACGCCTCCTATGAAGTCGCCTACTGGCTCAACACCTACATTTCCTATTCGCGCAGCTTCAAGTCGGGCGGCTTCAACACGCGGTACAACGCGCCGCCCGCCGGCTTCGTCCCCGTCCCCTTCGATGAGGAGACAGTCGACAGCTATGAAATCGGCGCCAAGGCGGACATCGGCGATTTGCGCGTCGCGCTGGCGGCGTTCCAGGCGGATTACCAGAACATCCAGCTCATCTTCCGGCAAGGGCCGGTGCCGCTTCTGTTCAATGCAGGCGAGGCGCGCATCCGCGGCTTTGAAGCCGAAGCAAGCTATCGCCCCTATGGCGGGTTGACGCTGGATGCGGGGCTCAGTGTGCTGGATGACGAAATCCTTTCGATCACGCCAATA
>NZ_RSEK01000014.1 GCF_003958635.1 Altericroceibacterium xinjiangense
CCCCCGCAACCAACAGCCCATAACAACCAACAAGCCCCCTACGCATACGCGGCGGGGGATGTTCGTGTTGCTGGGTTCCATCGCACTCCACCTGTTCGGCGAAATCGGGTACTGTCAGAAGGACTGCACCGGATAGCAACATGCCGTCGAACCGAGGTGCGCAAGGCCATGCCGCGTCCTTGCAAGCCAGCCAATTTATTCGGGTATTTCCACTCCTCGCCCGAGGTGAGCCGCTTGGTTGTGATGAAGTATGTTCGCTTTCCGCCTTCACTGCGGAACGTGGAGGACCTGCTGTCTGAGTGCGGTATTTGCTGTCTGCCGCGAAACAGTGCGGCAGTGGTGGAACAGGTTGGCCCGATGTTTGCGGCCGACATCCGCCGGCAACGGGTTTCGCGCATGCGCGGCTTTCGTCATTGGAAGCGGTACTTGGACGAAATGTACGTTCGGATGAATGGGAAGATCGTGCACCTCTCGCGTGCCGTCAATTACCCGGACGAAGTCAGCGAAAGCTATGTCACCTGGACCCGCGATAAGGCTGTGGCCCTGCGGTTCACACGCGCAAGACGCTGAAGCGGCACGGCGAGGTGGAGCCAATCACGACCGGCGGACTGCGCTCCTATAAGGCAGCCATGGTTGAACTCGGGTGTGAGGCCAAACAGGAGACCGGCCGCTGGGCGAATAACCGCGCCGAAAACTCGCACACCTGGACGCCCCTATTATCCTCTGGCGCGTAATGGGCTGACGTGATTCACCTGTTCCGGAAATCGGAGGACGAGATGAAGCTGTCCGGCCTGCTTGCGATAGGTGATCATCGGAAACGACGCTCCGAGACCGGCGATCCGCTGGAGACGCTGCAGAAGATCATCGATATCGAGGCGTTCCGCCCGATGCTGGAGGCGAGGCTTGGGTATTCGGATGCTTCGAAGGGCGGAAGGCTTCCGTACAATCCGGTAATGACGTTCAGGATGCTGATCTTGGCCCGATGGGGCAGTCCTGCGCGAAATTGCCAGGACGACAACAGGGGCTCCGACGCTTGGGCCGACATTCCTATCGCTTCAAGGCCGGTGAGGAATGGCTGCGTAGGGCAAGCCGATGCGCGAGCATGTCCGCCGGGACAACGCGACCAAATCAGCGGTGCGATCGACGGTCGAGCATGTCTTCGCCCAGCAGAAAGACCGCATGGACCTGTTCATCCGCCCAATCGTCATCAAACGAGCGACGGCCAGGACCGGCTTGGTCAACATCGCCTACGACATGGGCCGCCCCGTCTCCCGCGAGCGACGCACGATGACAGGACAGCTGCGCCTGAAATCCAGGGAAATGCTCCGGACCAACACCCGAAAACTACGAAATTCGCATCAAGTGGCGCGAAAGCCGCGGGAATCAGGGCCGCGCCTGCTCGGTTTACCAGGCTCAGTCCAAGGCCGCTTTCTAGGCTGCGTGGATGGAGACCTCTACCTGCCGTTCCGACGACGAGAGCGAGCAATGCTGAGCTTCCGGCGAATGAAGTCGCTTCAGGCATTCGCTTCGATCGACGCCTCTTTCGCTAACCACTTCAACTCCGAACGCCGCCTCGTCTACAGGCAGACCTACAAGACCCGTCGCTTGGCCGCCATGGCCGAGTGGCGGAGGCTTGTCGGCTGAGGCTGCACCCGCACAGGCGGATTCCGTCGGACGGAGAGCAGTTCGCATCCGACTGACAGCGCCCCTGAACTGAGGAAGTCAATCCGGACGACGATCACACCCGCTAACAGGGTTGAACTTTGACGCCAGTCCACACTTTGGCCGAAACGTGCTCATCCAGCACTTGTGGCACGCCTGCTTCCGTGCCAGCCATGGTTTCGAATACCGGGGGTCTTAAGTGTGTCGAAACTGAGTCTTTTTGCGTCTTGTTCGGCGCTTTGCCTGCTTTGCGCGTGCGGTGGAGGCGGAGGGGTGGCGTCCGCACCGATACCAGCGCCGGCTCCGAGCCCAACGCCCACCCCGTCCCCGGCACCGACGCCCGCTCCGAGCCCGACGGCAAACACCTCTTTGCTTGAGCCGCTGCGGAGCGAAACGTTCCAAGCCGTCGCGGCGAAGGGACGCGAGGCCAATCCTGGCGGCACAAGTACTACGCCGGGACCTACAAGCTTGTCCGTGTCTTACAACGCGGCGACGGACAGCTACACGATAACAAGTCCGCTTGGTTCGGCTACGTTTGCGCCCGGCGATGCCGACCAAACGGCCACAAGTGACCGCATGTCGGCGTACTCTCGCGCGGCCGACGGCGTTACGGACCAGCTTCTGCTGAGCAAGCCTGGGGATGCCGGCTTTCTGAACTACCGCTATGTCGGTGCGGGCCTCTGGCAAAGGACCGAAGCGGGTCAGGGGGTCGAGATCAACGACTACACTGCATTCACATACGGCATCAGCACGACCCCAGATGCCGCGCACCGGGACCGCGACCTTCAGCACCGGCGTCACGGGCCTGCAGGAGACCGAATATGGCTTGGCGCAGTTCAACGGTAGCGGCCTTTTCTCCTTCAGCTTCGGCGGATGGAGCTGGAACGGCAAGGGCGCGACGATAGCAAGACTGCCTCTATCGCGGGAGCCGATCGATTCGAAACAGGACAGTCTTCTGGTCGTGGGCCATTTTTCTGGTTTTGGGCAAATTTCGTCCGGCGGCAACAGATTCCAGGGCTCTCTGACACTCACCTCCGGCTATCAATATTCGGGCTCACTTGACGGCAGGTTTTACGGACCGGCAGCGGAGGAGATCGGCGCGACATTCTCCGGGACCGATAGTATTGGCAAGCAGATGACGGGCACGCTGACAGGTCGGTTGGGAACTGCGGCGGAGAAGTTCGAGACGCTGCAGAACCTGTTCGGGCGGACTCCTCTGCCGGAGCTAGAGATTGCCCTATCTTACACCCGGAACGCTGACGGGACGTATTCTGACGCCCGGCTCCGGAGCCCTGGATACTCTTCATCTGCCGTTGTCATTGATCCAGAAACTGACACGATGGAGTTTGGCTTTGCCACGCTTTCGCCGGAGAACCGCGTTACCGAAGAAAGCGACAGCCGATTCTCCACCTACCACGTATCCCCCGACACCGCTGGCCCCCGGACTTATCGGGTGTTGAACTCTTCTGGCAGTAACGACCAACTGGCTCTGACTTACACCAACCTGGCCTTGGAGACGATAGGGCCCAAGGACTCACCCTCTGTCGATACCGCGAGGGTATATGGAATCCCGTCGCATTTCACCGCGCTGCCCCGCACCGGAACCGGCGTTTACAATGGCGTGCTCTACGGCACGGCAATCGGTAGCGGCGAAAAAGCGGATCGATTCCTTCTTAGCGGGACGGCAGGGCTCACGTTCGACTGGGCGGGGAATGTCTTTACAGGCACGCTCGTGCCGGTCGCCGCCAATGAGCGCACCGGCGAGAATTTTGCGCTCGGGACCTATTCGCTCATCAACGGCAGTTTCGCGGGAGTGACCGGCAGTTCAACCTATTTTGAGAGTGACATCGGCGGTGTCGACGCTACGACTGGACGCCTGAACGGACGGTTCTACGGGCCAGCAGCAGAGGAGATCGGCGCGGTCTTTTCGTTGACCACCCCTGGCGCGGGGACCGTGCTCATCGGCTCGGGGGCGATCGTAGGTACCCGCTGATCGTGCGTGGAAGACGCTTACTGCTAGGTGCAATTGCAGCGATCTTCACCGTCACGTCCGGCCTCGGCATGGCGGTGGAAGCTCGGGCGCAGCAACAGCTGGAGAACCTGCGCGCAACGGATCTGTTTGCCCTGGCAGCCGAGGCCGCGGCGAAGGGACAAAGCGACGATCCGCTAACGCTTTACAATGCTCTGTCCCGCGATCCGGACATCGAGATCCGCACCGAAGCGCGATTTCGCAAAGGGCAACTTCTCGAATCGCTTGGTCGCCCGGCGGATGCGGCCCTCGAGTACCGGGCAATACTCGACGCCAAGCCCGATGCGACGCGCGTCAGGCTGGAGCTGGCGCGCATGCTCGTTCTCCTCGGCGATGAGCGAGGCGCTCGCCGCGCTTTACGCCAGGCGCAAGCGGCAGAGCTTCCGCCCGACACAGCTGCCCTTATCGACCAATTCGCCGCTTCGCTGCGATCGAGGCGACCTTTCGGCGGATCGGTACAGGTTGGTCTGGCGCCGGACACGAACATCAACCGGGCCACAAGCGCCCGAACGCTGGAGACGATCATCGCCCCGCTGACCCTGTCCGAAGACGCCAGGGGGCAATCCGGCGTCGGGCTGCTGGCGGCGGGCCAAGCCTATGCGCGTGTCTCCGTTGCTCCAGACCTGTCGATCGTGCCGCGCGTCTCGGGCCGGGGTGCGTTCTACCGTGAAAGTGCTTTCAACGATATTTCCGGGTCGGCGCTTCTGGGGCTTGAATGGCAACTGGGCAATGATCGCCTGACGCCGTCCGCCGGACGAACCTGGCGATGGTACGGGGACAACCTTCTCGCGACGACCGACACTGTCACGCTCACCTGGATTCGCCCTGTCAATCGGCGCATGCAGGTCATTGCATCGGGGAGTGCCGCGTACGCCGACTATAAGCAGAACCGATTGCAATCAGGCGGCCTCTACGATCTGTCTGCAACGCTGGAATACGCGCTGGATCAGCGCAGCGGGATTGGGACCACTCTTAGCGGCACCCGACAAGACGCGGCGGACCCCGGCTATGCTACGACGTCTGGCGGATTCGTCCTTTATGGCTGGCGCGAAGCGGGCCGAACGACCGTGTTCGCGACGGTCGGCGCCCGGCGAACTGCGGGCGATGAGCGCCTGTTTCTGTTTCTTGAGCCCCGCCGGGAATGGCTGTTGCAGGCATCCGCTGGCGCGACACTTCGGCAGTTCACATGGCAGGGTTTTGCCCCGACAGTGCGAGCGGGGATCGAACGTAACGTTTCCAACGTAGGTCTCTACGACTACCGGAGATTCAATACGGAATTCGGCATAACGCGTGCGTTCTAGGGCCCCGTTTCTTGATCTGCGCGAATGACGGCAGGTAATTCTGTGTTACTTGTGTGAGCTCCGGCTAGCACGGTTTGAACATCTCGCCCCAAGGGTACTGAACCCCCTGGTGGTGCCGGAGAGGCTTTGCCCCTCAGCTGCGGGAGAACTGTTCGAACCGGTATTGCGGTCTCCGGATTCTTATCCGCCGCTTCTCGGCTCAAGATGGGCGGCCTTCTCGGCTCGCAGCCGCAAACCGGACTGGCGGCAGTCGGCCATTCCCAGTTACAGGCAAGCTATACAAACGCGCCCGTTACGTTGAGATGTGGCTGCTCGAGTCCCTCGATGCGGCCGATGCCGGCGTGCACGCCCGATCGCGCGTGCAGTACCGGGGGAAGCTCTACCGGGCGCTGAACCCGGTCTATGCCCGCGAGCCGCTCTCGGGTCGGGGAGCCAAGCTGTATGGCGGCCGGTTCAATCCCAAGGGCGCGCCGGCGCTCTACCTGTCACTGTCGCTCGACACCGCGATCCGGGAAGCCAATCGAGCCGGCAGCCTGCAGCCGACGACGATTGTTGCTTACGACGCTGACATCGACAACGTCTTCGATACCCGCGATACCGACGCGCTTGCCGGCCTGTCGCTGACGGCGAGCGATCTTGCGGATCCTGCCTGGCGCGACCTGATGAAGCGGGACGGTATCGCACCGACCCAGCAGTTCGCATTGGGCTGCATCGCGCAAGGACATCATGGCCTGCTCGTGCGCAGCTTCGCGCGCGGGACCGGCGAGGGAGATTCCAACCTCGGCCTCCGGGTCTGGGGCGACGCCGGACCGGCCCGCCTTGCGGTTGCCGACGACCAGGATAGGTTGCGGATCTAGCCCTGGAGCGCAGACAGCGGCCAGATCTGGCACCGGCTTGATCCACCGGAACCCTGTGGCCGATCCGGCAGGGTCCGGCAGGGCAGCTCAGGCCGCTCTGGTCGAGTAGCAGAGGTTTGTGAGCCAAGGCTTGCACTCGCCCAGGGAGATTGCGCCCAACGGCGAGCGGTTCGCAACCGAGTGATAGCACCGGTTACTTCCTCCAAAGTTGGGACGCTAATCGGGCTTTACGACACCGGTGTCATTCCGTAAGCAGGACTTGGGAGAAGGATGTGCGCTTTCCAGCATTAACTCGCAGAACGATGCTCACCGGGATTGCCGGTACGGCGCTGACGGCTTCCATTGCCGGCTGCGTCCGCTTTCGAGCAGGGGCACAGCCAGCCGACATGCCGACGCCTGTGACGGGGGTCGCCGGGGCGGGGCCGGGACTGCAGTGGCGCCGCGGCCATGACAATCAGCGCATCGCTGATCTAGGCAACGGTCAATACCTCAATCCAATCGTGTCGGGGGATCATCCGGATCCGACCATCCTCAAGGATGGCCAAGACTACTACATGACCTTCTCGACCTTCGACTCCTATCCGGGGCTGGTGATCTGGCACTCGCGCGATCTGGTCAACTGGGAGCCGCTGACTGCAGCATTGACAACGAATATCGGGTCAGTCTGGGCGCCCGAGCTGGTCAAGCACGATGGGCGCTACTTTCTCTACATCCCGGCACGAACCGCGGACTACCGTTCGAGTTATGTGATCTGGGCGGACCGCATCGAGGGACCCTGGAGCGAACCGATCGACCTCAAGCTGCCCGACCACATCGATCCTGGGCATGCCGTGGGCGAAGACGGGTCACGCTGGCTGTTCCTTTCCGGCGGGGACCGCGTGCCGCTGGCACCGGACGGGCTCTCCACCATCGGCCAGGTCGAACACGTCTACGATCCATGGCGCTATCCGGACGATTGGGTGGTGGAGGGTTTCTCGCCGGAGGGACCGAAGATCACCCATCATGGCGATTACTACTACCTGATAACTGCCGTGGGAGGGACTGCTGGTCCGCCGACCGGGCACATGGTGATCGCGGCGCGATCCCGCTCGATCCACGGACCGTGGGAGGATGCGCCGAACAATCCGCTGGTGCGCACGACCGACCTCTCGGAGAACTGGTGGTCGCGCGGCCACGCTACCTTGGTGGAGGGGCCATCCGGCGACTGGTGGTCAGTCTACCATGGTTATGAGAACGGGTTGTGGACCCTGGGCCGGCAAACTTTGCTCGATCCGATTGAGTGGACCGATGACGGCTGGTTTCGAATGACAGGCGGGGATTTGTCGAGCCCGATGGCAAAGCCGGCTGGCGGCACGGCCGTGCGGCACGGGCAGCCGCTGTCTGATAGCTTCGAAAAACTTGAATTTGGCCGCAAGTGGAACTTCTTCAAGCCTTCCCCGACGGAGCGCGATCGCGTGCGGGTGGCGGACAACACGTTGTTCCTGAAAGGCCGCGGCACGGCGCCGTCCAATTCCTCTCCGCTGCTGCTGATCGCCGGCGATCAGTCGTATGTGTTCGAAGCCGATATCGAAATTCCGCCCGGCGGCACGGCGGGGCTGATCCTGTTCTACGACGAGAAACTCTATGCCGGCCTCGGCTTCGACAAAAATCGCTTCGTCACGCATCAATACGGGATTGAGCGCGGCCGGCCGGCCAATCCGCATGGCCGCAGCCTGCGGATGCGCGTCACCAATGATCGCAACATCGTCACCTTCGATACGAGCGACGATGGGGGGCGGACGTGGCACCGCTTCGACCGCGGCATGGAGGTATCGGGTTATCACCACAACGTGCGGGGCGGCTTCCTGATGCTCCGCCCCGGGCTTTACGCCGCTGGCCCAGGAGAAGCACGGTTCAAAAACTTTACCTTTCGCGCGCTGTGAAGCGGCTGCGCACTGGGGCCGCGCTTGCGGCACTGCTGGCGACGAGCTGCGCGCCTATGACTGCGGCGGAAGGAGCGCTGCAACCTTCCGCCGCAGTCTGGCAGTTCGACAATCTTGAGCACATCGGCGGCGCTCGCGTCGGGGTGGAGGGCGATCCACAGGTCGTCGCCACCGGCCTCGGCCCTGCCGTTCAATTCGACGGGGAGGAGGACGCGCTGTTCATCGAAACCCATCCTTTAGCGGGCGCGCGGCAATTCACTGCGGAGGCCATCTTCCGCCCGGAAGGCGGCGCCTTCGAGCAGCGCTGGATGCATCTTGCGGAAGCAGGCGCCGATGCGCCCGTCGGTGTCTATCCTCCCGTTCCGCCAAGCGGACCGCGGATGTTGTTTGAAATTCGGGTGGTGGGAGACCGCTGGTATCTTGACGCATTCACGTCCGGACCCGGCTATTCGCAGGCGCTGATGGCACCCGAGAAGACGTTCCCGGTCGGCCGCTGGTATCATGTGGCACAGACCTATGACGGGCGCACCTACCGAAGCTTCGTGAACGGGGAGCTGCAGGCGGAGGCGGAGATCGCGTTCAAGCCGCAGGGGCCGGGCTATTCATCCGTCGGCACCCGGATCAACCGGCGCGACTATTTCAACGGGCAAGTGCTGTCCGCACGCTTCACGCCCGCCGCGCTGTCGCCCGATCAGTTCATGCCGCCACCAGTGCCGAAAAGCGATTGAGGCGAGCTTCGACAAACGAAGCCGCTCGTACGGGAAAGGATCATCGATGAACCGCCGCCAATTGCTGGGAAGTGCCGCAGCACTGTCGCTCGCGTGGCAAATCGGTCCCGTCTTTGCGCAGGGTGCGGGGGACGAGCAGATCCTGCAAGCGATGCAGCGCGCCACCCGCTTCATGACGGATCGCGTGGCGGTCAACGGCGGTTATGTCTGGTCCTATCTGCCCGACATGTCCCGCCGGTGGGGCGAAATGGAAGCCAAGCCGTCGATGATCTGGATCCAGAATCCGGGGACTGCGGCAATGGGCCACCTGTTTCTCGACGCGTATCATGCGACGGGTGACGAGATGTATTATCGCGCCGCCGAGGATGTCGCCGGCGCGCTGATCTGGGGCCAACATCCATCCGGCGGATGGAACTACCACATCGATTTCGGCGGCGATGCGTCGGCACGCGACTGGTACGAAACGATCGGAGTCCACGGCCGCCGGCTTGAGGAATTCCGCCACTATTACGGCAATGCGACCTTCGACGATGGCGGCACGGTAGACAGCGGCAAGTTTCTTCTGCGCCTCTACCTTGAAAGGCGCGATCCCAAGTATCGCGCCCCGCTCGACAGGGCGGTCCAGTTCGTGCTCGATGCGCAGTACCCTATCGGCGGGTGGCCGCAGCGTTTCCCGATCAACCGCGAATATTCGAACGGCGGCTTGCCCGACTACACGGCGAACATCACCTTCAATGACGAGGTCAACGCTAACAACGTCGAATTCCTGGTGCAGGTCTACCAAGGCTTGGGAGAGGAGCGCGTGCTCGATGCGGTCCGGCGCGGAATGGGTGTCGTGCTGCTCGCGCAGCAGGGACAGCCGCAGCCGGGCTGGGCGCTCCAGTACACGCCCGCGCTGGAGCCTGCAGGCGCTCGCACATCCGAGCCGGTGTCGCTGGCGACGCATACGACGTACGCCTCCATCCAGCAGTTGATGCAGTATTACCGGTGGACCGGTGACAGCAAGTACCTGGCTCGTGTTCCTGAGGCGATCGCGTGGCTTGAAAAGCTGGAACTGCCGCCCGAACGGCAGGTCAACGGTTTCACCCACCCTACCTTTATAGAGGTCGGCACCGACCGCGCGCTTTACCTCAACACCACCGGCACCTGGACCGGCGACGCCCGCAACGAGACAGTCTACCAGCCGCGTGACGGGGTCAGCTGGGTGAACCGCAAGCTGGACCTCCAGAAGCTGCGGGACGAGTACCGCAAGCTTGCGGCAATGCCCGTTGCCGAGGCGACGAAAGGCTCTCCGCTGCTGGCGGACAACCGAATCCTCCTGCCGCGGTACTACCTCGTGGATGAGCAGCGCGGTTCCGACCTCAACATCGGTGACAGCGCAGGCGGCAGCAACATTGCGGCGCTGCTGGGCAGTCTCAACGCGGAGGGCTACTGGCCGACGCCTCTGCGTGCCACCAGTCATCCCTACCGCACCGATCCAGAGGCTGCCCTCCTGCCGCCGGTCCGTGCGGCGGATGGCGAGCTGGTCGACCCGCGCGACACCTCCCCCTTCGTCACGAATGATCCGGTAACCGGCATTTCGACAGGCACATACATTAACAACATGAGCGCGCTTATCCGCGCGCTTGGAAGGTAACCGTGATGAGGCGCATCCTTCTTGCAGCCTTTCTGCTGGCGCATGGCTCGGCGGCGGTGGCTGCCGAGGGACCTTGGTACACGCAAGGCGAGTTCCGGCCGGAGCAGCGCATAGCGATCGAGGTACGCAATCCGCTTAGCCAGGCGCGTACGGAAAGCCCTGTCGTGATCCGCCGATCCGATCTGCCGATGCTGCACGACGTGCACGAATTGTCGATCACTCTGGTAGATCCGGCCGGGACGCCGCGCTCCGAACCATCTATCCGCACCCGCGCCGCCGAGGGAGCGCATGGCCGCGTGGCGGAAGCCAACGGTCGCGCCTTTGATTACCAGTTCGACGACCTGGACGAAGACGGCCTTTGGGATGAGCTGTTCTTCATCGCCGACTTCGCGCCTGGCGAGACGAAGACGGTCTACGCCTACCTCGGCCCGCAGCAGCGAGGTTGGAACCCGCATCGAACCCACGCCGCGATCGGCAGCTACATGCGCCATACCGTTCCGTTTTGGGAAAGCGAGAACGTCGGGTGGAAGCTGTGGTACCCGACCGATATCGACGTCTACGGCAAGCGCCAGCCGCAGCTGATGTCGAACCGGCTCTACATGGAAAATCTTGACGGTTACGCCGTCTCGCTGATCGATCCGAAGCTTGGCTCGGACATCATGACGGTGGCGGATTCCTTCGGCGGTGGAGGCATCGGCGTGTTTGACGATCCGACCCAGCCTGAGGCTGTATCGCGCCCGCGCTTCACGCCGGAGGCTACCGGCGGCGACAATTTCAACGCCGGTCCGGTCAGCGATACGCGCTACGCCTTCTCGGTTCTGGCAAATGGCCCCTTACGCAGCATCGTGCGGGTCCGGACGATGAACTGGGACAGCGGGCAGGGCGAGTACGAGGTAGAGCAGGTCTACACGGCCTATGCCGGGCAGGATTACACGACGGCCAAGGTCCACTTCCCGCGCTTCGAGCCGGAGCACCCCGGGGCCGCCTTCGCCGTCGGCATCCGACAACGTCCCGGCGAGACCGGGTTCGTGCAGAAGGACGGCATGGTCATCACCACCGCGCCGGAGATCATTCGCAACCCGGACGACGTCGAAGCGGTGCAGCCGGACATGGCGGTGGACTTTGCGGGTACGGCGCTGGTGGTGCGCGACGAGTACAATCCCGACTACGTGTTCAGCCCCGCGCGCGGCGGCAATCACATCATGCGGGTCAAGCCCACTGCCCACAACGGGTTCGAATATCTGCTCGCGGCCGGGTGGAGCGAGGGCACCGGCCCGGCCACGGCCGAAGCATTCAGGATATACGTCGAGAACGCCGCACGCGAATACGAGGCACCGGTCCAGTTTGTCGCCGCTTCACAGCAGATGTGGACCAACGGGAACCCGGGCGGATGACCGCGCCTCCGGAGAAGACCGGGCGTCGGGGGCGTACGGTTACGCTCGGCCTTGCGGCCCTTCTGCTTGCCCCTGCCGCCCTCGCGCAGCAAGCCGCGCCTGCGGCCCATCCTTTCGTCACGCTGGATGCGAAGGAGCGGCTCGTCTACCGACCGGCTGCGTCAGGCGACCGGATCATCGATTTCTCGCACGCGGGCTATGCGGGCGGGGGCGTGCCAATCCCTACGCCGGCTGCCACCATCGTGGTGCCGCCGCAGACAGGGGACGCCCGGGAGGCGATCCAGACCGCCATCGATCTGGTTTCGGCCCGATCGCCCGGCCCGAGCGGCATTCGAGGCGTCGTGCTTCTGCAGCCCGGGACCTATCGCATCGAAGGACAACTGAAGATCGACACCGGCGGGGTGGTCCTGCGTGGCTCGGGCATGGGGCCGGGCGGCACCCAGCTCATTGCGACCGGCCAGGATCGGCGCGCGCTGATCGACGTTCGCGGTGCGGGCACGATCCAGGAGGAACAGGGCAAACGTGCCGCGGTCGTCAGCGCGCGGGCGCCTGTGGGGAGCCTGACGCTGACGATTGCGAGCGCCGACGGCCTGCGCATCGGCGATCCGATTGTCGTCTACCGCCCGTCGACCACGGAGTGGATAGACCGCTTGGGCATGAACCGCTTCGAAGGTTGGCGGCCGGAGAACCGGCTGCACTGGCAGCCCGGCACGCGCGATATTCTGTGGGAGCGGCGGATTACGGGTATCGATGACAATCGCCTGCACTTGGACGCACCGCTCACTACGGCACTGGAACCGGCTGACGGCGCGTATGTCGCTCCCTATCGCTTCCCCGGCCGCATCGCGGACGTGGGAGTGGAAAACCTGGCGCTGGTTTCCGAAGTCGATCCGACGCGCCCGAAGGATGAGGACCACGCCTGGTTCGCCATCAGTCTCGATACGGTGGAGGATGCCTGGGTGCGAAACGTGACGGCGCGGCAGTTCGCCAGCTATGGCGTCAACATCGGCCCACAGGCGCGCCGCATCACCGTGCAGGATGTGTCGGCGGCGGATCCCGTGTCGGAGATCGGCGGTTTCCGGCGCCGGGTGTTCTATACCGCCGGCCAGCAGACCTTGTTCAACCGCTGCCGCAGCCGGCACGGTGCCCACGACATGGCCATGGGCCACGCGGCTGCCGGTCCCAACGTGTTCCTCGATTGCGTGACGGAGGAATCGCTCGACGACAGCGGTCCGCTTGAGAGCTGGTCTTCCGGTTCGCTATTCGACCGCGTTCGGATTGGGGGCAACGCGCTGCGGCTGACCGATCGCGGCACCGGTGGGCAGGGAGCCGGATGGACGGCCGCCAATTCCGTGCTCTGGAATTGCGAGGCGACCGATGTCGAGGCGGCGAATCCGCCCGGAGCCTGGAACATTGCAGCCGGTTGCAAGGGAACAGCATCGGGCGACGGGATCGTGGTCGATCCCCGGGCCGTGCCGTACCGTGATTTCTTCCGGGCGCTTTCCGTCGCACCGGACAGTCTTTATCGCGCCCAACTTAAGGAGCGCCGCGGGGCTAGGGCGCTGGCGGTGCTGGATCCCGCGGTCATTCCTGTCGATCCGACGGGCGTTCCGCGGCTGACCCAGCGCCACATCGCGGACCGGCGCGAGCGCCTGGCTGCGGCGGCGGGCGAGCCGATGCCGCCGCTCAGGATCGAGGACGGGCGCTTCATGATCGGCGATCGGCCAGCCTGGGCGGGCCAGCGAAGCTTCGCCTGGTTTCAGGGCCAGATGCCGCCCGCCCTCGCGGAGAGCTTCGGCCCGGCAATTACCCGCTTCGCCCCCGGCCGCATCGGACCCGGCCTGACCGATGAACTGGAGGACGTGGTCGACGGCATGTCCTTCGGTGAAGCGTTCACCCACCACTACGGGCTCTGGTATGACCGCCGGCGGGTGAACCATGACTATGACGGTTCGGCCGAGCGCCGCTCGGGCGAGGTCTGGGGGCCTCTGCTGGAACAGCCATGGAGCCGCAGCGGGGAGGGGCGCGCCTGGGACGGCTTGAGCAAGTACGATCTGACACGCTTCAATCCATGGTTCTTCGATCGCGTAGATGAGTTCGCGCGGCTGGCGGATGAGCGCGGGCGCATCCTCTATTACAACTTCTACTTCCAGCATAACCTTCTGGAGAGCCGGTCACACTACGCCGACTTTCCGTGGCGCCCGGTGAACACGGTGCAACCGACCGGCATGCCTGACGAAGTGCCCGCGGCGAGCGCGTTCTACGACGTGTCGGACCCGGTCCGCCGCGATCTCCATCGGCGCTACATCCGTCATTCTCTCGACCAGCTGCGCGGCAGCAGCAATGTCGTCTACGGCATCGACCGCGAATATACCGGGCCGATCAGCTTCGTGAACTTCTGGCTCGACACGATCGCCGAATGGTCAGGCGAGCATGGGGAGCAGCCGTTCGTCAGTCTCGAGGTGCCGAAGGACCAGCTCGATGCCATCCTCGCCGATCCGGTTCGTGCACCGCTGATCAGCGCCATGGATGTGCATCACTGGGTCTATCGGCCCGACGCCTCGCTGTTTGCCGTCGACGGCGACGTGGATCTGGCGCCGCGCCAGCAGTTCGGTGCGATCGTCCGTCCGCAGGATATCGCTGCGCTTCGTGCGCGGCATCCGGAACTGCCCGCCGACCCCGAAGCCTTGAGCGCGACGCCAGAATACCAGGCGATGCGCAGCGACCTCTGGCGGTCGACGGAAGCGATGCGATACCGCGCTTGGCGCGAATATCGAGACCGCCATCCGCGACTCGTGCAACTTACGCCGCAGGACCACTTCCCGCGGCTGACGGCAGCCGTGGAACGCGCAGTGCCCGCCGCGATGCGCGCGGGGCTGGAGCCGACCAATGCGGTGCTCGCAGGAGCGGAGAGCGCGTGGGCATCCCGTCATCCCCGGTCGGGCGTCTGGCTGGTCTATTCCACCACTGGGGGTGTCCCGGAACTCGACCCGGCGCAGGTCCAGGGACGGTTTCAGCTGCGCTGGATACCGGCTGTTGGGGAGGAGATCGTGAGCCAGTGGAACAGCGGAGCGGCGCTCCTGCCACCGCCGGGCGTGCGGGCGCCTTGGGCCGCCTGGCTCACGCCGGTGTCAGAGTGCCTGGTTGTGCAAGTTCACCAAGAATTGGGGAGCAAATGCTGATGCATTCAGCCCCGGGATTTTCACAGGAGGCCCGTTTCGACTGGCTTCCGCTACTTTCTCTGGCCCCCTGCAACCTGTGCCGTTCCATCGCGCCGGCCGATGTCGGGCAGGCTTTTGCAAACAGGATTGATGACAGATGATAAAGGTATTGCGCTCGGCGTTTACTGCCGCCGCCGTTCTTCTCGTCAGCACGGCACCGGCCCAGGCTGCACCGCGAGAGGAGATCCTTGAAACCATGAAGAAGGCGACTCGCTTCATGGTCGAGGAGGTTGCAACCGGAGAAGGCGGCTATGTCTGGTCGTACCTTCCCGATATGTCGCGCCGCTGGGGCGAACTGGAAGCGTACCCGAGCATGGTCTGGGTCCAGCCTCCGGGCACGCCGACCATGGGTCACCTGTTCCTCGACGCCTATCATGCGACGAAGGACGAGTATTATTACAATGCGGCTGAGAAGACGGCGGCCGTCCTGATCGCCGGTCAGCATCCGAGCGGCGGATGGAACTATTTCTTCGACCTCGCCGGGGAGCCTTCGACCCAGCGCTGGTACGACACAGTCGGCAAGAACGCCTGGCGGCTTGAGGAATTCCAGCACAACTGGGGTAACGCCACGTTCGACGATGCCGGCACGTCGGAAGCGATGCAGTTCCTCCTCCGGCTCTATGCAGAGAAGCGCGATCCCAAGTACCTGCCGGCGCTGGAAAGGGCACGCGACTTCGTGCTGGAAAGCCAGTATCCGATCGGAGGCTGGCCGCAGCGTTACCCGCTGCGGCACGACTTCGCGAAGAACGGCAAGCCGGACTACTCGTCGTTCATCACCTTCAACGACGATGTCGCGGGCGAGAACATCAAGTTCCTGCTGATGTATGATCGCGTGCTCAACGACGAGAGAGTGAAGGACGCGATCTACCGCGCCATGAACGCCTTTCTCGTCACCCAGCAAGGAGCACCGCAGCCGGGTTGGGCGTTGCAGTACACGCCGATCGATCTGCAGCCTGCCGGAGCGCGCAGCTATGAACCCAAAGCTCTGGCGACACACACCACGGCGGCCAACATTCGGCAACTGTTCGACTTCTACCAGCTGACCGGCGACACAAAGTTCCTGGCCCGCATCCCGGAGGCGCTGGACTGGCTGGAATCGGTGCGTCTCCCTGCGGATCTGGTCAAGGATGGTCGCGCCTATCCCACTTTTGTCGAAATCGGGACCAATCGGCCGCTGTTCATCCACCGCCGCGGTTCGAACGTGGTTAACGGTGAATACTATGCCGACTACGATCCATCGGACACTATCGGCCACTACAGCTCCTTCCGCAGCATCGACGTTGCGGGCCTGCGCGAGGAATACGAGCGCCTGAAGGCGACGCCGCCTGAAGAGGTGGTCAAGGGCTCGGCGCTGAAGTCCGAAGCCCCGGCGCCGCTTCCCCGCTACTTTGTCGCAGACATGTCCGGAGGCGGCCAGGAAGGTTCAAGGGAGGCTGACCAGATCATTGCAGCCCTCAACCGGCAGGGCTGGTGGCCAACGCCGTTGGAGACGACCAGCAATCCCTATCGAGGGAGCGGGGCGCTGGATGCGCAGCCTGGCGACTACCGCCGGACCCACGTAGGCGATGCCACCGATACCTCACCTTACGCCGCAGACACGCCTGCGGTGGGCATTTCGACCAGCAGTTACATCGAGAATATGGCGGCGCTGATCGCCGAGCTTGAGAAGGAAAGGAGGTAGTATGAAGAATATTGCATTGTTCGCCGCCTTGGTGCTCGCCAGTCCGGTTGCCGGCCAGCAGACCCCGCCCGAGTATGGCGACGCGATCTCGCTGGAGCACGCTAAGACGATCGTTGCCGCTGCGGAGCAGGAGGCTCGCGCTCGCCAGTTCAAAATGGCCTTCGCCATTGTAGATCCTGCGGGGGAGTTGATCCTTTTTCACAGGATGGATGGAACCCAGTATGGCTCGACCGATGTGGCGCGTGAAAAGGCGAGGACCGCCGCCCGCTTCAAGCGCCCTACCAAGGTCTTCTTCGATGCCGTGTCAGGGGGGCGCACCCCGACGCTCAGCGTTCCTGGCGTGATCGCGATCGAAGGCGGGGTTCCGATCCTGGTCAACGGCGAGATCGTTGGGGGGCTCGGCGTCAGCGGGGGCACTGCGGAACAGGATGGCGAGATCGCGAGCGCGGGACTGGCTCGGGCGCGATGACGTTCCGGCGCTGAGGGGGAGAAGAGATCGGCTCGATAGCGGCGCGCCCGGCGATGATTACCTGGCTAGACCCCGCTATCGCTTGTCCCAGGTCTTTTGAAGGCACTGCGCTGGCGATCTGCTGCCGCGTGAAAGGCCGATAGCCGGAGCTCAGCCGGATTGCGCTTGTCGAGCCATGTGGCTCACTTGAGCGACGCTGACCCGGCGACGCCTCACGGCCGGATTCAGCTGCTCTCTACTCCGCTCCGGCGGGAGGCGAGGGGGAGTTTTGTACCGCGCCTGTTTCATCGCAGGGCAGCTCCCTACGGTGCGATATGCGCCTCGATAACGCCCACGCCCTCAAAGAGGGCGCGAATGTAGGCACCCGGCAAGACTTCGTGGACTCCCGTGATCGCTCCACTCGATACCCACCATCCAGCCTGCGGAGTAATCCCTCGTTGCTGCAAGTTGCTCAACAGGTAGCGGACGGCGCCGAAGGGGCCGTCCAGCATCGTCGCGGTGGTCGCCTCGCCAGCGACTTCTCCATTCACTTCAAGCTTCACCTCGATGCTTTCGAGTTCCGCCCAGAGTTGCCGATCGACCCGGGGGCCGAGTACCAGCCCTGCATTGTTGCCATGATCCGAAACAGTGACGCAGGGGCCGTCCGTGTTGATACCCGGATAAGGGGAAGAGGCGATCTCGATACCGATTCTGATCTCGTCGATCCACTGGCGAACGGATTCATTGGTCCGCGGTATCTCATGATCGGAAGCAGGCGGGGCAAGCCGCAGCATGAATTCCGCTTCAGCAGCGGCAAAACCGCCCCTGAAGATCGGCATGGTGGCCGCTTCACCCGTGCCGTCCACGATCGTGTCGGCAAAAATAGGCCCAGCAAGGCGATTCGATCCCAAGCGGCTGTCCTCGGGTGGGTTGATCTTGCCGACCTTCCACCCGCCGATCGGCCTCGCCCAGAGGGACAGTGCTCGGTCCTGGATGCGGTAGGCCGCTTCCAGATCCGCTGGCCGTTCACCAGGGTACGTCCGCAGTATCTCACCCGAGCGCCTTGCCTCCACGAATGCTTCGGCGACATCACGATTAGCGGCGACCAAAATCCCATCTCCCGAAATGCAGGTTTGGGGCTATGTGAGCGCTATGGACACCGGTGTCAAACTTTTGATCTTTTCGGCACGGGTCAGAAGCATCCGGCAGGTGCGGCAGGACCGAAGAGATTTGGAATCGGGAGGGAAGAAGGCTGGCAGAACGTGTGGCTACAAGCCGGTGGTAATTGACGATGTTGCGGGGATCCGGGGCCCCAGAGGATCGGAGATGCATCGGGTTGGGGTTGCTGCAGCCGAAGGTTCCCGCCGCCTCCAACCGCTATTTTTTCTCGCAATGACAACGCTGCTGAGGCCCACGATGTGTACGCCAGTGCAGACTCTATGTGCCGAACGAATCGGTGCGGATCGTGCCTGTGCGTCAATGCAGCCGTCGCCGTTCAATCTCACGCGGCACCTCATTCTTCAGCCCAGTGGCTTAAACCGCCAAATGATCGACAGCGGTTGAAATCCATGTTCGAATGCGACTAAGCAGTGGTATGACACCGGTGTCCAGCTTACGCGGAGCCGAACAGCACAAGACGAACTGGGAGACATTGAATGTTTGCGAAGACTTATCACGCCACGCATCCGGACATGATGGGGAGCGTCACGAACGAGGAGTTGCGTGAGCGTTATCTGGTGCAGGGGTTGTTTGTGGATGGGCGGGTTACGCTCAAGTATTCGCACAACGAGCGATTCGTGATCGGCGGGGTTGTACCGCAAGGCGGCGCGATTGCGTTGCCGGCGCAGACCGAGCCGGAGAGCGCGAAGGGGCGTCCGTTCCTTGAGCGGCGCGAGATGGCGGCGGTGAATATCGGCTCCGAGGGGGCGATCACGGTCGACGGTCAGCGCTTCGAGATGAAGAACAAGGAGTGCCTCTACGTCCCGATGGGTTCGAAGGACGTCAGCTTCGAGGGGGAGGGCGCGCGGTTCTATCTTGCCTCGCTGCCGGCGCACAAGGCGCTGCCGATCAAGCACATCACCCTGGAGCAGGCCAATCCGCTGGAGCGCGGCGATCTCGTCAACTCGAACCAGCGCACGATCTACCAGCTGGTGATCCCCGGCGTGTGCGACAGCGCGCAGCTTCTGCTCGGCCTGACGGTGCTGGAGGAGGGCAGCGTGTGGAACACGATGCCGCCGCACCTGCACGACCGGCGCAGCGAGATCTATCTCTACTTCGACCTGCCGACCGAGGATGACCGGGTGATGCACTACATGGGCGAACCCGACAGCATGCGGCACCTCGTCATGGCCAACGAGGAGGCGGTGATCAGCCCGCCCTGGTCGATCCACATGGGTTCGGGCACCAAGAACTACGCCTTCATCTGGGCGATGGGCGGGGAGAACCTCGACTACACGGACATGAACGTGCTGGATATCTGCCAGCTCAAGTGAGGGGGAAAGCTGCAATGGCCATATCATTTGACCTGTCGGGCAAGGTCGCGCTCGTCACGGGCGCCAACACGGGGATCGGGCAGGGGATCGCACTGGCGCTCGCTGGTGCCGGGGCGGACCTGGTGCTCGTCGGCCACCTGCCGCCCGAGGAGACGATCAGCGCAGCCGGAAAGCTGGGCCGAAAAACGTGGTTCATCGAAGCGGACCTGCTGACGATCGAGCCGGTGGAGGGCATCGTGCAGCAAGCGCTCGATGCAGCCGGCCGGATCGACATCCTGGTCAACAACGCCGGGATCATCCGGCGCGCGGATTCGACGGAGTTTTCCGAACGCGACTGGGATGAGGTGATGAACATCAACGTCAAGACGGTGTTCTTCATGTGCCAGCGCGTGGGCCGGCACATGATCGAGCGAGGCTCGGGCAAGATCATCAACATTGCCTCGATGCTCAGCTTCCAGGGCGGCATTCGGGTGCCGAGCTATACCGCATCGAAATCCGGCGTGGCGGGGATCACCCGGCTGCTGGCCAACGAATGGGCCGGCAAGGGGATCAACATCAACGCCATCGCGCCGGGCTATGTCGCGACCGACAACACCGCGCAGCTGCGCGCCGATCCGGAGCGTTCGCAGGCGATCCTCGACCGTATTCCCGCGGGCCGCTGGGCGAGCCCGGAGGACATGGGAGGGGCAGCGGTGTTCCTCGCCTCGCCGGCATCCGACTACGTGCAGGGCCACGTGCTGGCGGTCGACGGCGGCTGGCTCGCGCGATGAGCACAAACGCAGGTGCACCGGTCGTCTGCTTCGGAGAAATGCTCCTGCGGCTCACACCCCGCTCACAAACACCACTCGTCCGCACCAACCAACTCGCGGTCGACGTCGGCGGAGCAGAGGCAAACGTCGCATGCGCACTCGCCAGCCTTGGCCGGTCGACCCGAATGGTGACCGTGCTGCCCGACAATCCGCTCGGGCGCATGGTGCAGATGCAACTCGCCGCAGCCGGCGTCGATACTCGTGCCGTCGTGAAGACCGAGGGGCGGATGGGCCTCTACTTCTACGAGCCGCCGACGGGCCCCATTGCCGGCCGCGTAACGTACGACCGGGCCGACAGCGCCTTCGCCCTGGCCGATGCCGGTTCGCTCGACTTCGCGGGTACGTTGGAAGGTGCGGCGTTGCTGCACATCTCGGGCATCACGCCCGCGCTGGGACCACGGGGCGTGGCACTGGCCCGCGAGGCGGTCGAGGCGGCCAAGCACGCCGGCGTGCCGATCTGCTTCGACGGCAACTATCGCGCCAATCTCTGGTCCGCATGGGACTGTGATCCCCGGGCGATCCTGCGTGAGCTTGTTGGAGAGGCGCGTGTCCTGATCGGAAATCATCGCGACATCTCGCTGCTGCTCGGCGAAACATTTTCCGGCGACGGGCCGGAGCGCCGCCGGATGGCATCGGAAGCGGCATTCGCCGAATTCCCGAATCTGGAGCTCATCGCTTCAACCGCGCGGCACGTGGAGACGGGCGCGATCCACCGGATCACTGCGCGGATCGATCTGCGCGGCGAAGGTGTCCAGACTGAGGAAGCGCGAGTCGAAGGAATCGTTGACCGGATCGGCACCGGCGATGCCTTCGCTGCGGGGTTGCTCCTGCGTTACCTGGAGGGTGCTTCGGCGCAGGAGATGGCGAAATCAGCGCTGGCACTGGCAGTGATGAAGCACGGTCTGCCCGGCGACACGATCCTGGTGACCCGGCGTGAACTCGAGGAGTTCGATCTTGGTGGTGGCGATGTCAGGCGATAATGGTGTTTCACGTCGTGAGGTCGTCAAGGCCGGCCTGGCCGGTGCCGCGATGATTGCAGGAGCCCGGTTGAGCGCCCAAAACAATTCTCAACCGGCTTCTCCGCGCGCAGGCCGCTATGCCGGCTTCGTCGACCGCGGCGTTCCCGCCTTTCTCGGCATTCGCTACGCCACCGCCGAACGCTTCGCGCGGCCGCAGCCGGTGCCCTTCCAGGGAGAGACGGTGCGGGCGACGCAGTTCGGGCCGATCGCACCGCAGGCCGGGATGCAGGACCACGTGCAGAGCGAGGACGCACTCTACCTCAACGTCTGGACCCCGGACGCCGATCCCCGTGCGCTTCGGCCGGTGATGGTCTATTTCCATGGCGGCGCCTACACGTCTGGGAGCGTGACCGATCCGCTGACCCACGGGCCTTACCTGGCCGCGGCGCAGGACGTAGTCGTCGTCTCGGTCAATCAGCGCCTCAACGTGCTCGGCTACGCCTGGCTCGCGCCATACGGAGAGCGCTTCGCCGACAGCGGCAATCTCGGCCAGCTTGATCTGATTACGGCGCTTCGTTGGGTGCGCGACAATATCGCGGCTTTTGGCGGCGATCCGTCGCGTGTGATGGTGTTCGGCCAATCCGGCGGCGGCGCCAAGATCGCGACGCTGATGGCAATGCCAGCCGCCCGCGGGCTGTTCCATTCGGCAGCGACCATGAGCGGCCAGCAGGTGACAGCCAGCGGCCCGGGCAACGCCCGCGCACGAATGCGCGCCTTCTGGGCGGAACTGGGGCTGGACGAGGGCGACGTTGAAAGCTTGCTGACGCTCCCGGTGGAGCGGTTAGTGGAAGGGCTCGGAGCCACTGATCCGATTCTCGGAGGGCGGGTGTATTTCGGCCCCGTTCTCGACATGACCAATTTGCCGCGCCATCCCTTCTGGCCCAATGCGGCGGAGCAATCGGTCGGCATTCCGATGATACTGGGCAACACGCTGCATGAGACGCGCGCCTTCATCGATCCGCGGGGGGAGGTGCTCCAAGGGCTCGACTGGTCGAATGTCGCAGAGCGGCTCGCTTCGCAGATCAAGGTGGACCTCGATCCGCGCTGGGTTGTCGCCCAATACCGGAAGCAGTTCCCCGACTTCACGCCCGAACAAGTGTTCTACGCCGCCACGACTGCCGGGCGAAGCTGGCCGGGCCAAGTCATCGAGGCGGAAGAGCGGGTGCGGGCAGGAGCGGAAGCAACCTGGGTCTACCAGCTCGATCGTCCTTCGCCTGTCGATCCGCTCCGCGGCGCGGCGCACACCGACGATCTCCCGTACCTGTTCGGGACGCTCGATGCCCCGGGCAGCTATTCGGGCACGGATGAGCGGGCGCGTGAGATCAGCCGCCAGATGAGGGAAGGCTTCGCCGGACTCGCGCGCACGGGGCGACCAGGTCTCGACTACTGGACCAACTACACCCTGCCGGAGCGCGCGACGCTGGTTATTGGCGAGGAGGCGACGCGGATGGTCGATGACCCGCGACGTTGGCAGCGTGAGCTTTGGGCTTTGGCGCCATACATCCAGCCGGGCAGCTGAAGCTCGCGCCAGCGAACGCGAGCAGGTGAGATGACGCGACCACGTCGGCGCGGGAGAGCCACTGAGCGCGTTCGGCAGGACGTTTAGCTATCTACCTCGCCTGTTGATCCGTTGTCGACGGGCAGCGTCGCACCGGGCGCCCGAAGCGTTGCCGAGCCGAGCGAGGCTATCGCTTGGATCTCGGAGCGTGCTTCCAACCTCGCCCGGCGGTCTCTGAACGTCTGTGGCCGACGGGATGCTCACCGATTGCGGGATTAGGATGGAGGACCCGGCGGCGGAACTCCATCAGGCGTGGCTGCGCGGCGGCACCGCGGGTCCGGTAGGCGGCGGACATGCCAATCGCCGCGTGGGGAGGAGGCTCGCGTACGGTTACCTCGCTCTCGGTGATCACTGCCATCGCGGCGGAGGCAATGCTGACAGGACGACGGACTGCATGGCACACCCGGCCACGCTCAGCCCCAGCAGGGGCAGGAGCAGGAGCCTCTCACCGTCCAGCGCTCCTCATGTCGCGATGGCGGGGTGAGAGGTGCTCCTGCGCACCCTCCGCCCTCGATAAGCACCTTCGAGTGGGGGAATCGTTGCGAGGTTCCAGTCGCTTTACCCGAAGACTGCGCGGGTCGGCGTGATCCCGGATGTTCGCCAACTTCGGACCCGCTGATTCGCGGACCCTCGGCAGTGGTGGCTACGGCCGGGCTGCCCGGCCGCGGGCTGGCCAATGTGACGGCGCGAGTGATGCTGCGGCTGCGCTTCTTCGGTCGATTGGCGCGGCTCGGCAGTGGCCGCGCCTCCCGTAGGACCTGCCGCGCAGCATGCACAAACATCTCTCCTCAGTTAAGCTTCTGATCGGGCTTGACAGCCGTGCGGAGCAAGCGCACTTAATGAATGACACCGGTGTCCAAGAAGCCGGAGCAACATGGAGCAGGATGCGAAAGGGGCGGCCTTTACAGGCGCTGCCGGCTCACTTCCTGCTGCAACATGAACAGAGGGAGGGGACATGACGCGTCCAGTCGTTTCGTCGAGTCTGAAGTCCGTGCTGCTGGCCGGGGGGGCATTCCTGCTACCCGCAGCGGCGATGGGGCAGGACATTGCCGTACCGCCGCCGCCGTTGCCGGAATCCGCTGACGTGCTCGAAGAGCAGATCAGCGAAGAGGTGCCCGTTTCGGAGATTGTGGTAACCGGTTTCCAAGCGTCGTTGAATGCCGCGGTTGCCGCCAAGCGCGCGTCGGCCAGTCAAGTCGACGTGATCGTGGCGGAAGACATCGCCAAGTTCCCCGACACCAATCTTGCCGAGTCGCTCCAGCGGGTCCCCGGCGTCGCGATCCAGCGCGATGCGGGCGAGGGCCGGCAAATCGTGGTGCGCGGCCTCGGCTCCCAGTTCACCCGCGTGCGCGTCAACGGGATGGAGGCGATTGCCGCCTCTCCAGACAACGCCGGCCGGGGCTTCGACTTCAATATTTTCGCTTCGGAGCTGTTCAGCTCGATTATCGTCCACAAGACGGCGGAGGCCTCACTTGATGAGGGCTCGCTTGGTGCGGTCGTGGATCTCAACACCGGCAACCCCCTGTCCTACGATCCCGGGTTCAGCCTCGTCGGTTCGGCCCAGGTGCGTTACAACGACCTGAACGAAAATGTCGGTCCGCGCCTAGCTGGACTGGTTGGCTGGACCAACGAAGATCAGACGCTTGGCGTATCCGTTTCGGCTGCATACTCGAAGTATGAAACCTCACAGCTGGGCAACAACACCGTACGGTGGCAGCAAGCCGCGTTCCGCTCGGTTGAAGGCACGGATTGCTTCGCCAACCGAACCTATGTGTCGAGCCCCGTGTGTGACGAGGTCGGTCTCGCTTTCCATCCGCGCATTCCGCGCTACGGCCTGATCAGCCATGATCGCGAGCGCCTCGGGCTTACCGGATCGATCCAGTGGGCGCCCTCGGACCGAACCAATATCTCGATCGACGGTCTGTATGCGAACTTCAGCGAGGATCGCCAGGAGTTTTGGGGTGAGGTGCTGTTCCGCTCCAACGAGCGCACGATCGATGTCGTCGATTACACGATCGATGAGAACAACAATCTGATCAAGGGCACGTTCGACAACGCCTGGGTGCGCACCGAGAATTATCTCCGCCAAACGGAAACCGACTTCTATCAGGTTTCGGGCCGCCTTGAGCACCAGCTGACCGACAGGCTCGCAGTCAACCTGCTCGCGGGCAAGTCGAGGTCGAACGCCGACAGCCCGGTCGAGACGACACTGATCTTCGACGATCGCGACTTCAAGGGTTACAGCCACGATTACACCGACATGTACCGCCCCGTGCTGACCTTTGGCGGCGACGGGATCAGCGATCCCGCGCAGTTCCAGCTTGCCGAGTTCCGTGATCGGCCGGGCAGCGTGGTGAACGAGTTCCAGACGCTGTCAGGCAACGTCGTGTGGGAGGTCACCGACGAAGCCTTCCTCGAAGTAGGCGCCCTCTACCGCAAGTTCGGATTCGACCAGGAATCGTTCCGGCGTGACAGCACTTACTGCGGTGCCTTCTCGTGTGCGCCGGGGCAGTATGGTCTGCCGGTCACGGCAGACATATCCGAGCTTTTCACCCTTGGCAGCGCGGGACAGCCGGCCGGGACCACCACCACCTGGCTCATCCCCCAGCTTCAGGCAGCCGCCGACGCGGTGAACCTGTATGAGCGGGAGGCGAGGCGGGACCTTGGCAGCAGCCCTGCTGTGACCGAAGAAGTGACCGGCGGCTATTTTCAGGTGGACTGGGACACCGAGGTGCTCGGCTTCCGCACCACCGGCAACTTCGGCACGCGCTACGTCAACACCGATCAGAGTTCGACCGGCTTCATCGGCGCCCAGGAGGTCACGGTTGAGCGCAGTTATGACGACTGGTTGCCAGCGATCAATCTGAACGTGTTTCTTTCCGACGATCTCATCCTGCGCGGCGCAGTAAGCAAGGTCATTACCCGGCCTTCGCTCGGCACCCTTTCCCCAGGCGGCTCCATTGACGAGTTCAACTTCCGGCTCAGTTCGGGCAATCCGTTCCTCGATCCGTATCGGGCGGTCGCTTACGATGCCTCGCTCGAATGGTACGTTGCGCCCGGCGCTCTCGCCTCGGTCGCGGTTTTCGCCAAGGATATCGCGAGCTTCCCGATCGCGAGCTCGTTGACGGGCACTTTTGCCTCTTTCGCAAGCTACGGGTTTACGACCGACCAGCTCACCCCGGGCACGCCTGTGTACAACGCTCTCGTCGGAGGCGGCAATCCGAACGTCCCCTTCGAATTCCGCACGCAGGTAAATGGGGAGGGCGCAAGCCTCAAGGGCATTGAGCTGTCGCTCGTACTGCCGTTCTCGGCTTTTGCGGAGGGCTTCTTCGCCGACTTCGGGATTATCGCCAACGGGACCCTGATCGACAGTGATGTGGACTACACGATCCTCGGCCCGGCCACCGCACTGAATTCAAGCGGCAATCCGACCGGGGGCACGACCGATATCTATGTCCGGCCGCTGATCGACCTCGCCAAGAAGGCCGCCAACGGCACGATCTACTACGAGAATGAACGGTTCTCGGCTCGTGTTTCTGCCGCCTGGCGCGACGGTTACATCGATGGCACCAGCGGCAACCGGAACATCTTTGAAGGGTTCGGGAGCACGCTAAACGTCGATGCGTCGATCCGCTATCGGCTGACGGAGCAGATCGAATTCGCGGTGGAGGGCACCAACCTGACCGACCAGTACCGCACGCGCTGGGTCAACGACCCTTCCATGCGGAACTACGAGTACAACCATTTCGGCCGGGTCATCATGGCTGGCGTCCGCTTCCAGCTCTAGGCGGAGAGTCGATAAATGGACGTGAATCGCCGATCGCTGCTGGCGGGGGGTGCGGGCCTGATGGCCCTCGCCGCCAGCCGGGTAGCAGCACAGACAGCCCCGCCCGTCGCGGGCGGGGCTCTCCCTCCAGGGCTCCCGCAGCCGACCGAGACGATCGATCTCTGGCCGGCTGGGGCTCCGGGAATGCCGGCGCGCCCGCCAGTCGAGACGGTGGACGAACGATCGACCGATACCCTCGTCACTGATCGCGCTGTACGCGGAATTTCGGTGCCGCGCATGGCGGTGTTCCGGCCCGACCGGCCGAACGGCGCGGCCGTCCTGCTGATGCCGGGCGGCGGCTACCGCCATGTCGTGGTCGACAAGGAAGGCTATGAGATGGCGCGCTGGCTGAAAGCACGCAACTTCACGGCCTTCGTCCTGTTCTATCGCCTGCCAGCCGAGGGATGGGCTGCAGGACCGGATGTGGCTCTTGCCGATGCCCAGCGCGCCATGCGTCTCATTCGGTACAATCATGCGGACTTCGCGATCGATCCGGAACGCGTCGGGGCGATGGGCTTCTCTGCCGGTGGGCACCTGTGTGCCGATCTCGGCACGCGCTTTGCTCATCCCGCCTACCGCCCGGTGGACGAGGCTGATGCGCTGAGTGCCAAACCGATCTGTGCAGCGCCGATCTATCCCGTCGTTTCCATGATTTCTGGTATCGCACATGCCGGGTCGCGCGACCTTCTGCTGGGGCCGAATCCATCCCCTGCGCTCGAAGCGCAGCATTCTCCCGATCGCAACGTGCCCTCCGACGCGCCGCCTTTTTTTCTGCTCCACGCGGAGGATGACGAAGTGGTACCTGTCGAGAACACGCTGCTTCTGCGGACCGCGCTGGAAGCTCGAGGCATTCCGGTCGAGACGCATCTTTTTCAGCACGGCGGTCATGGGTTCGGCCTACGCAAGACGATTGGCAGGCCGGTTGAGCTTTGGCCGGAGTTGTGGCGGGCCTGGATCCGTGGAACCGGCCTCGCATGATCCAGCTCGACTGCTCCTTCGCGCGCCGAAGAATCTCCCCGCAAGCCGCCGGTTCTGCTGGCGCACTCGGCTGTAAAATCGAGCCACGACCTGGGCGGAGAGCCCTCGTTCGGGCGGTGCTCTCTGCGTGAACAACCCCGCTCAGGGCATGGAGATGCCCGCCTGCAGCCCTGCGGACCGAAGGGATGGGTTGGCGCTCCGGGCAGGTTTTCACAACGGGGAGGCGAGCAAGAGCCGTTGTTGTGGCTTTCCCTATCACCGTCTTTGAGGATTGAGGAATTGCAGGAAAGAAGCCGATTGCCGTCGAGCCTCTGCACGCCCCTGGGACGTAGATCCGTCCTGATGGGCGGCATTGCTGCCTCCGCTGCGGCGTTCCTGCCGGGGTGCAAACCGCAACTGGCGGGGGTGCTTACCAGTTCAGACACCCACCCGGCGGACTATCCCACGGTTCAGGCGGTCGAGTACATGGGCAAGCTCCTCGCCGAGCGTACCGGGGGACGTCTCGGGATCAAGGTTTATGCCGGCGGGCAGTTAGGCAGCGAGACCGACACGCTTGAGATAACCAGCTTCGGTGGGCTTGACCTCAACCGCATCAATCTTGCGCCGCTGAATTCGATAGAGCCGGCAACCCTTCCTTTTGCGCTGCCCTTCGTGTTCGACTCGGTGGCGCACATGCGGCGGGTGGTGGACAGCGAACTCGGGGACGAGGTGCTGGCATCGCTCGAGCCGCACGGCCTCGTCGGATTGGTGTTCTACGATTCGGGCGCCCGCCATTTCTACAACACCAAGCGTCCGATCGTCACGCCTGCCGACATGGTCGGATTGAAGCTGCGAGTGCCTGCTTCCGACCTGTACGTAGCAATGGTGAATGCACTGGGTGCGAACGCGGTGCCGATCCCTTTCGGCGAAGTCTATCAGGCGCTTGCCCAGGGTGTGATCGACGGGGCGGAGAACAACTGGCCCTCTTTCGTCAGCGCCCGCCATTATGAAGTGGCGCCGTATTTCAGCCTGACCGCGCACTTGCTGACACCTGAAGCTCTGGTGATCAGCAAGGAGACATGGGATCAGCTCAGTCCGGATGACCGTGCCCTTGTCCGCCTTGCGGCGCGAGATTCGGTACCGTTCATGCGTCGGCTGTGGGATGCGCGGGTCGAAGAGGCGCGCGCGACGATCATCGCCTCCGAGGTGCTGGTCAACTCGGTTGATACCGATCCTTTCGCCGCGCTGATGCGGCCCGTGTGGGACGAGTTCATCACCACGCCGCAGCAGGCGGCGCTGGTGGAGCGTATTCTCGAAATGGGGAGTGGCAGATGACCCGCACATTATCGGATTGGCTCATCCGCTTCGGTTCGTTCGGGCTCGTGGCGATGACTGCGATCATCGGCTGGCAGGTCTTCGGACGATACGCACTGCAGTTCAGCCCATCGTGGACTGAGCAGGCCTCGCTGGTGCTGATGATCTGGTACGTGATGTTCGGGGCGGCCGCCGGGGTTTACGAAGGATTTCACATCCGCATCGCGCTGCTCGATGAAAGGCTCGGAGAAAGAGCTGTGACGGTGCGGCGTCTGGTCGCGGCCATCGTAGCAGTGCTCGGCGCGATACTGCTGATCTACGGCGTGCAGATGTGTTGGCTCGTGCGGACGAATGTCATTCCCTCGCTCGGGATCAGCCGCTCCCTTGCTTACGTTCCGCTGCCCGTGTCGGGCTTCCTGATGGTCGTCTTTGCAATCCCGCGCATCGTCAGCGGAGCACCTTATGCGGATGAAGGAGTCGACTGATGGAGCTTGCTGTCCTCTTCGGCGCCCTGTTTCTCCTGCTGGTGATCGGCGTTCCGGTCGGTTTCGCGCTGCTGGGCGCGTCGCTGGCGTGCTTTGTGGTAATGGGAATCCCGGCCATCGTCGCAGTGCAGCGGGTCGCTGCCGGGATCAGCGTATTCGCGCTGATGGCGATCCCGTTCTTCATCTTTGCCGGAGATCTCATGTACCGCGCCGGTATTGCCGAGCGGCTGGTGCGCGTCGCTGACGCCGCGATGGGGCGGATGAAGGGCGGGCTTGGCTTGGTGAACGTCGGCGCGTCGATGATGTTCGGCGCGGTGTCGGGCTCGGCCATCGCCAGCGCGTCTGCCATCGGCTCCACGATGGTCCCGCTGATGAAGGAGAAGGGCTATCCCGCCGATTATTCGGTAAACATTACGGTCACTGCGGCAATTGTCGGCCTGCTGATCCCGCCTTCCCATAACATGATCATCTATTCGGCGGCATCGGGTATTGGGGTTTCGATCGGCGATCTGTTCGTGGCGGGAGTCATTCCGGGCCTGCTGACCGGCTTCATGCTGATGGGCACGGCCTGGTTCATTGCGCGCAGGCGTGATCTCCCCCGGGGAAGCTTTCCCGGCTGGCGCAGCTTCATTCGGGCGGCTGCCTATGCCCTTCCTGGCCTGATGACCGCGATCATCATCATGGGCGGCATCCTCAGCGGCTTCTTCACCGCGACCGAGAGTTCCGCCATCGCCGTCATCTACACGGTCCTGGTTGGCGTGCTGGTTTATCGCAGCCTGGGCTGGTCTGCGTTCTGGGAGGCGGCGGCCAAGTCCGTGCGCACCGCATCCATGGTGCTGTTCATTATCGCCGCCGCCACCGCCTTTGGTTTCGCCCTCGCGCTGCTGGAGGTTCCGGCGGCACTTGGGGCTCTGATCGGCTTCATCACCGAAAATCCGCTTCTCACACTGCTGATCATCAATATCATACTGCTTGCGCTCGGAACGTTCATGGACATGGCGCCGCTGATCGTGATCACCACGCCGATTTTCCTGCCGGTGGCCATGAACGTAGGTGTCGATCCAGTGCATTTCGGAATTATCATGATGCTGAATCTGGGGATCGGGCTGGTGACGCCGCCGGTCGGATCGGTGCTGTTCGTAGGTTCGGCGATTGGCCGAACACCAGTGACGACGCTGGTGCGCACGATTTGGCCGTTCTACGCGACGCTGATCGCCGCGCTGTTGCTGATCACCTACATTCCCGCTCTCTCGCTGTGGCTGCCCGCCGCTTTCGCGAGCTGACAGGCAGGGCGCGACTGAAGGGTCGCGCCCCGTTTGCACCGGCGATCACGCATTGCCGAGTCACTGCGCCGCCGTGTTTTGGCACACCGGCTATCGTTGATCGGATACGCAGTGCCTGCACGGCTGGGCACATTGCCGGCCTTGAGAATCTCTGCGCTTGCCGTGGATCTAGAGTGTCACGCCGCGTTTCCAGATCGCGATCGCGCGCTGGCCTAGCCGCTCTGCCGCGGTCGACTGGCCGCCCGCAACGGCCATTAGCAGTTCGCGAAATGCCTCGTCGACACCGACGGTACTCTCGCTCAGTGCCCGGCCTGCGTCGAAATCGATCCAGTCCCTCTTGGACGCTGCAAGGTTACTGTTGGAGGCGATCTTCACGGTCGGGACCGGGAAGCCGAGCGGTGTTCCGCGTCCTGTTGTGAAGAGCACCAGCGTGGCCCCTGCCGCAGCGAGCGCGGTCGATGAAACGGCATCGTTGCCCGGTGCCTCCAGTAGCGTCACGCCGGGCTCGCTCGCCTGTTGGCCATAGCCGATTACATCGGCGAGCGGCGCATTCCCGGCTTTCTGTACCGCACCAAGCGACTTTTCTTCCAGCGTCGTTATCCCGCCCGCGATGTTTCCGGGTGAGGGGTTCTCAGACACCGGCAATCCTTGGTCGAGGAAGTAGCGCTTGAACCGGTTGAGCAGCGCAGCCGCCCGCTGGTGCACGTCTTCCGACGTGGCGCGGGCAAGGAGTGCGTGTTCGGCACCGAAGATTTCCGGGATTTCGGTCAGCACAAGCCGCCCGCCCGCCCCGGCGATCCAGTCGGAAAACCGGCCGAGCAGCGGGTTTGCGGTGAGGCCGGAAAACGCGTCGGATCCGCCGCACTTCAGCCCAACGGTGAGTGCCGAAACGGGCAATGGCTCACGCTTGGCGTCCCCGAACTCCTTCGCCAGTTCCGCGATCAGCCGCAGCGCCGCCTCACGCTCGTTCCCAGCGTCTTGGGCGCGCAGGGTGCGGATCTTGCCGCGGCTCCGTTCGGGCACTTCGGCGAGGAGGGCGTCAAGCTGGTTTGATTCACAGCCTAGCCCCATCAGCAGTACGCCGCCCGCATTCGGATTATCGCACAGGCCCGCCAGCAGCGCACGTGTGCCGCTAAGATCGTCCCCAAGCTGTGAGCAACCGTGCGGGTGCCCGAAGCCGACCACCGCATCGACGCGGCCCTTGTGGAGGCTGTCTGCCTCGCGCGCGATCGCCTCGGCCATTGGGGCGACGCATCCGACGCTGGGCAGAATCCAGATTTCGTTGCGGGTCGCGGCCCGGCCGTCAGCCCGCCAGTATCCCTGCCACTTCGGTTCCGCGGTGCCGGGGGCTCTGGACCTTTCTGTGAAAGCGGGGCGCGCGTACTCTTCCTCTCCGGCAAGCGCGGTCCCGAGGTTATGCGTGTGGACGTGCTCGCCCGGCGCGATGGGCGCGGTGGCGCGGCCGATCCGCTGCCCATACTTGATAACGGGGCTGCCCACGGAAATCGGTTCCAGCGCGAACTTGTGTCCGGTCGGCACTGGCTCCCTTGTAGTTAGTCCGATCCCGGCGATGCGGAACGAATGCCCTTCCGTAAGATCCTGCAGTGCGATCGCGACGTTGTCATCCGCGTGCACACGTAGAGCGGGGGGGTTGTGAGAAACCGGTGTCATGGTTCACTCTTGCCTCTTGGGCGACAAAACTGCAATCCGCTACACCCAGAAGGAGAGGATGCATGACCCGGCCTGACAGCGAAGGCAAAGGCGTGGCGCGTGGCCGCGAGGCACAGCCGACGATCAACGATGTCGCGCGGATCGCGGAGGTGTCGAAGAAGACGGTGAGCCGCGTCATAAACCGTTCGCCTCTCCTGAATGAAGCGACCCGCAAGAAAGTCGAGGCGGTCATTGCCGAACTCGGTTACGTACCCAACCCGCAGGCTCGCGCCCTTGCGCTGAGGCGCAACTTCCTGATCGGTCTTCTGCACGACAACCCGAACGCGCAGATGGTGCTGAACTTTCAGGAAGGCGTACTGGAAGCGCTTCGCGGCACGGAGTTTGCGCTCGTTCTTCACCCGGTGGACCGCCATTCTCCGCAGATGCTGGACGGCATCCGGACGTTCCTGGAGCAGCAGCGTCCCTACGGAGTGTTGATCCTGCCTCCGATCTCCGAAAATGACGAGCTGGCCGCGCTTTGCCGTGAGATTGGCTGCGGTTATGTCCGGATGGGATCCGCGCATCTCGACAACGATGCGCACCTGGTCGAGTCGAACGACCGCCAGGCAGTCGGGCACGCGGTCGACTACCTGGTCGACAGTGGCCATCGCCGTATCGGGCTGATCGCCGGACCGGAAGGCTTCCGCTCCGCGCGGGAACGTTACGAAGGCTTTGTCGAGGCGATGACTCGCCATGGGTTGTCGGTCGGCCCAGAACGGGTGGCGCGGGGAAACTACACCTTCGACAGCGGGCGCGCGGCGGCCGAGCGGCTGCTTGAGGCCAGCCCCCGACCCACTGCAATCTTTGCCAGCAACGATGAAATGGCCGCTGGCGCGCTCCACGCCGCGCGGCAGCGAGGAATCGAGATTCCCGCCGAGTTGTCGCTGATCGGGTTCGACGATACGGCAATTGCGGCGCACATATGGCCGCCACTGACGACGGTGCGCTGGCCTATCGTATCGATGGCGCGCGCTGCCGCCTTCAAGCTGATTCGCCCGGCCGAAACGGCGCAGCAGCCATCGCAGTTCCTGTCGGACCTCGTCCGGCGCTCATCCGTGGCAATCCGGCCGGCGGACTCCGGCGAAGATTAGGAGCGGGGTTGCTAAGATGGCCCAAAAGCGCATATGAAGTTGCCTGACACCGGTTACCTAAGTCGGGCTGCAGGTTCCCATGGGAGAAACATTGAATGTTTGCGAAGACTTATCACGCCACGCATCCGGACATGATGGGGAGCGTCACGAACGAGGAGTTGCGTGAGCGTTATCTGGTGCAGGGGTTGTTTGTGGATGGGCGGGTTACGCTCAAGTATTCGCACAACGAGCGATTCGTGATCGGCGGGGTTGTACCGCAAGGCGGCGCGATTGCGTTGCCGGCGCAGACCGAGCCGGAGAGCGCGAAGGGGCGTCCGTTCCTTGAGCGGCGCGAGATGGCGGCGGTGAATATCGGCTCCGAGGGGGCGATCACGGTCGACGGTCAGCGCTTCGAGATGAAGAACAAGGAGTGCCTCTACGTCCCGATGGGTTCGAAGGACGTCAGCTTCGAGGGGGAGGGCGCGCGGTTCTATCTTGCCTCGCTGCCGGCGCACAAGGCGCTGCCGATCAAGCACATCACCCTGGAGCAGGCCAATCCGCTGGAGCGCGGCGATCTCGTCAACTCGAACCAGCGCACGATCTACCAGCTGGTGATCCCCGGCGTGTGCGACAGCGCGCAGCTTCTGCTCGGCCTGACGGTGCTGGAGGAGGGCAGCGTGTGGAACACGATGCCGCCGCACCTGCACGACCGGCGCAGCGAGATCTATCTCTACTTCGACCTGCCGACCGAGGATGACCGGGTGATGCACTACATGGGCGAACCCGACAGCATGCGGCACCTCGTCATGGCCAACGAGGAGGCGGTGATCAGCCCGCCCTGGTCGATCCACATGGGTTCGGGCACCAAGAACTACGCCTTCATCTGGGCGATGGGCGGGGAGAACCTCGACTACACGGACATGAACGTGCTGGATATCTGCCAGCTCAAGTGAGGGGGAAAGCTGCAATGGCCATATCATTTGACCTGTCGGGCAAGGTCGCGCTCGTCACGGGCGCCAACACGGGGATCGGGCAGGGGATCGCACTGGCGCTCGCTGGTGCCGGGGCGGACCTGGTGCTCGTCGGCCACCTGCCGCCCGAGGAGACGATCAGCGCAGCCGGAAAGCTGGGCCGAAAAACGTGGTTCATCGAAGCGGACCTGCTGACGATCGAGCCGGTGGAGGGCATCGTGCAGCAAGCGCTCGATGCAGCCGGCCGGATCGACATCCTGGTCAACAACGCCGGGATCATCCGGCGCGCGGATTCGACGGAGTTTTCCGAACGCGACTGGGATGAGGTGATGAACATCAACGTCAAGACGGTGTTCTTCATGTGCCAGCGCGTGGGCCGGCACATGATCGAGCGAGGCTCGGGCAAGATCATCAACATTGCCTCGATGCTCAGCTTCCAGGGCGGCATTCGGGTGCCGAGCTATACCGCATCGAAATCCGGCGTGGCGGGGATCACCCGGCTGCTGGCCAACGAATGGGCCGGCAAGGGGATCAACATCAACGCCATCGCGCCGGGCTATGTCGCGACCGACAACACCGCGCAGCTGCGCGCCGATCCGGAGCGTTCGCAGGCGATCCTCGACCGTATTCCCGCGGGCCGCTGGGCGAGCCCGGAGGACATGGGAGGGGCAGCGGTGTTCCTCGCCTCGCCGGCATCCGACTACGTGCAGGGCCACGTGCTGGCGGTCGACGGCGGCTGGCTCGCGCGATGAGCACAAACGCAGGTGCACCGGTCGTCTGCTTCGGAGAAATGCTCCTGCGGCTCACACCCCGCTCACAAACACCGCTCGCCATGGGTGGGCAGCCCTAACGAAACTCGGGCGACGCGCGAAAGGCTCCGGGGCTCAACCGAAGCCCCGGAGTTCGCGCCGCGCGGAAATGCCGCGACCGACCATCCACGGCTTGAGCGCTTTCGCGCGCCGCGAGTGCTGCCGCTCTTTCCGCTTCCCATCAGCTCGTATCGCTCCCGGTGAAGCTGATTGCCCTGTCACAGGGGATCTGGCTGTTCATGGTGATAAGGGTGAAGCGGCCTGACCGCTGCACGAGTCCAATCTGGACAAGTAAGTTAACTCTTCAAACTGACGGCGACGCCAACTGCACTCCCGCACGGGCGCTTGCCAATGACACCGGTTTCCCTTAGCAAAGGACAAAAGCGGGAGAGTGAGATGGGTGAGGCTGCGACGGATTTCGCGACAGGCTTGGCGCAAGCGTTTGTGACCGCTCGGCGCGAGAGCAAGGTGCTGCCCCCTCCTTCCCAAGATTCTGCCGAAAACGTCGCTTCTACCTGCGCCCTGCAGGACCAGACGATTGCTAGCCGTCGTCGTGCCGCGACCGGGAGCGCAAGGCCTGGCGCCATTCCCTGCTGGCATGGACGTGCTCCGCTACAGCCGCGATGCAGCCGACGAATTCTCGATGGAGCAGCCGGACCTTTGGGCCGCTCGCCCGAGAACAGCCAAATGCCGCCGCTTCACGTTCGAGGCTCTGGAGAACCGAATTGACAAAGCCGCTCTACCTCCACCCCGACCGGCTGTTCCCGGCTGATCCGGCAGTGCGCGCCGTTGCGCGTGATCTGTACGCCGCAGTCGCGGGGCTACCAATCCTCAGTCCGCATGGTCATACTGACCCGGCATGGTTCGCGAGGAATGAGCCGTTCGGCAACGCGACCGAATTGCTGCTGGTGCCCGATCATTACCTGTTCCGGATGCTCTATTCGCAGGGGGTCGCAATGGAGGATCTCGGTGTCGGCAATCCCGATGCCGATCCGCGCGAGGCGTGGCGAATATTTGCCCGCAACTTCTTCCTTTTCCGGGGCACGCCCTCACGCATGTGGCTCGACTGGGTGTTTGCCGAGGCATTCGGGCTGGACGTGCAGCTGTCGGGCGGCACGGCTGACCTCTACTATGACACGATCACGGAGGCGCTGAAGACCGACGCTTTCCGCCCGCGCGCGCTGTTCAACCGGTACGGGATCGAAGTGCTCGCGACCACGGAAAGCCCGCTGGACGATCTTGCCCACCATCGGCAGATCCGGGACAGCGGCTGGGAGGGGCGGGTCATCACCGCGTATCGGCCCGACCCAGTGGTCGATCCTGAATTTGAAGGGTTCGCGGGCAACCTAGCCCGTTTCTCCGATCTGACAGGAGAGGATTGCAGTAGCTGGAAGGGCTATCTTGCAGCGCACCGGCAGCGGCGCGCGTTCTTCAAGGCAGCGGGGGCGACCTCCACCGATCATGGCCATCCTACCGCCGTCACGGCCGATCTCTCGCCGACCGAGGCCGAGGCGCTGTTCGCGTGTGTGACGGGCGGGGATTGCACCGCGGCGGACGCCGAATTGTTCCGCGCGCAGATGCTGACGGAGATGGCGGCGATGAGCCTGGACGACGGACTCGTCATGCAGATCCATCCGGGCAGCTTTCGCAATCACAACGCGCAGGTGTTCAAGCAGTTCGGGCGTGACAAGGGGGCGGACATCCCGATGCGCACGGACTACGTCCATGCCCTCAAGCCCCTTCTTGATCGCTTCGGCAACGAAGCCCGGTTGTCGATCATTCTCTTTACCTTGGACGAAAGCGCCTATGCGCGGGAACTGGCGCCGCTGGCGGGGCACTATCCGTGCCTGAAGCTGGGACCAGCCTGGTGGTTCCACGACAGTCCGGAAGGAATGAGGCGGTTCCGGCACATGGTCACCGAGACGGCTGGCTTCTACAACACCGTAGGCTTCAACGACGACACTCGCGCATTCCTGTCGATCCCGGCGCGTCACGACGTTGCCCGGCGGGTCGACTGTGGCTTCCTCGCCGGTCTGGTAGCGGAGCACCGGCTGGAGGATTGGGAAGCGGCGGAACTCGCTCGCGGACTGGCGTATGACTTCGCGAAGGCAGCGTACCGGCTATGAGGCTCTCGTATCGGACATTGTCGCACGTGCCCGACCAGGTACTGCATCCGGAGTATGATGCGCAGGCGCAGAAAGTGGGCATCGTCCACTTCGGAATCGGAGCGTTCCACCGGGCGCACCAGGCCTGGTACACCGATCGCGCGATGGCCGCGGGGGACCGCGACTGGGCGATCTGCGGGGTGTCGCTTCGCAGCCCCGACGTGGCGGAGCAACTTAATCCGCAGGACGGGCTTTACACGCTTTCGACCCAAGGCGGCTCAGGTGAGGAACTGCGGGTGGTCGGCGCGGTGCGCGAGGTGCTGTTCGCGCCGGGCGATCCGCAGGCGGTGGTCGGCCGCGTCGCTTCGCCTGACACACGGATCGTGACGCTGACGGTAACGGAGAAGGGCTATGCACGCAGCGGCGGTGGTGGGCTCGATCAGACACTGGCGGAGCGCAGCTTCTATCCGTTGCTCACCAAGGGACTTCTGCAGCGGCGTGCGGCCAATCTTCCGGGACTGACGGTGATCAGTTGCGACAACCTCGCCGACAACGGGCGAGTACTCGCCGCCTTGATGACCGAGTACGTCGCGGCGCACCATCCGGAGTTGTCAAGTTGGCTGGTCCGCGAATGCCGCTTTCCAGCAACCATGATCGACCGCATCGTCCCCGCCACGAGCGCGGCGGACAAGGAGCGGGTCGAAGCGGCGCTCGGTTTGCGCGATGAAGGCGTCGTGGTGGCCGAGCCATTCAGTCAGTGGGTGATCGAGAACGATTTCGCCGGCCCGGTGCCTGACTGGGCAGGGCAGGGCGCGCAGATTGTCCCCGACGTCGCTCCATACGAAGCTGCCAAGCTGCGCATGCTCAACGGTGCCCATTCCGCGCTCGCCTATCTCGGACTGGAACGCGGGCATGACTACGTTCACGAAGCGGTGTCCGACCCCGCCTTGAGTCCGCTGATCGAGCAGTTGATGCGCCGGGAAGCCGCGACGAGCCTGGAGCCTGCACCCGGGCAGGACCTTGGCGCCTATGCGGACAGCCTGCTGGCCCGCTTTGCCAACTCGGCGCTGCCGCACAAGCTTGCCCAGATCGCGATGGACGGGAGCCAGAAGATCCCCCAGCGCTGGCTTGCGACACTCGCATGGCACAGCCGCCGGGGAGAGGAATGCCCCGCGGTGCTGACCGCGCTGGCTGCGTGGATGCGTCATTTGCGGCACGGCGGACCGCTGGTGAACGATCCGCGCGGGGACGAATTTCGCACGCTGTGGCGGGAAGTCGGCGACGATGGCTTCGCGAGTGCCTTGTTCAAGCAAGGCGGTGCGATCGCCTCGGACTGGTCGCCGCAGGATGCACAATTGAACGAGCTGACCCGCCGGTATTGTGCAGGACAGCTTGCCGCCAACACCACGGAGCCCTCATGACCCGTACTATCGATGAGATCATGCTGACTGCGCCGGTTATCCCGGTGCTGATCGTCGACAATGCCGCACAGGCACGCCCCCTGGCGGAAGCGCTCGTCGCGGGCGGTTTGAACGTGATCGAGGTGACGCTGCGTACGCCCGCGGCGCTTCAGGTCCTGCGTGAAATGCGTGCGGTCGAGGGTGCGATCGTAGGGGCGGGCACGGTGACCAATCAGCGTGAGCTTGCCGCGGCGCTGGATGCTGGCGCCGACTTCATCGTTTCTCCCGGGCTGACCGAGCCGCTCGGCAAGGCGGCGGTGCGCGAGGGGGTGCCGTTCCTCCCCGGCGTTGCCACCGCGGGCGAGATCATGCGCGGGCTGGATCTCGGGCTGACCCACTTCAAGTTCTTCCCGGCGGAAGCTGCGGGCGGAATCCCGGTGCTGAAAGCGCTCGCTGCCCCGTTCGCGCAAGTGCGCTTCTGCCCCACCGGCGGGATCACCGCTCAGAGCGCGCCCGAGTGGCTCGCGCTGGATCCGGTGCTGTGCGTCGGCGGCAGTTGGGTAACCGGCAAGGGCGCGCCTGATTACGCCGCGATCGAACAGGCTGCACGCGAGGCGAGCAGCCTGCGGAGTACGACCCGATGATGGAGATCCGACTTTCCTCGTTTCCCGTTCGCATCGGGTCTCGCTCGCGCGAAGTGGGGTATGTCAGTTCCTGCACTCATGGCGCGGCGGACACTAGCTACCTGCGCAAAGCGACATGGCTGCGCTCCGCCGCTGGTGACAATGACAATCTGATGAGCGAACAAGAGAGGTTCGAGAGGGCCATCGCGCGAGAGCTTGCTGGACACCAGTACGAATGACCGGGCCTTTCGAGCAAGAGCCCGACCGGCTGTGTCAGGGCAACTGCACCTGCTTCTCTGGCCCTGCTGCAGTCTCCGGCAACGAGACTGCATGGGAGGTGCTGGACCAGAAGTTCTTTGGAAGTGAGGGCGCTTACGCCCTCAAGCCATAAATGCAGTTGCTCTGACAGCACTAATGTTGGCGACTAATGAGAAAAGCAGGCCGAATATGACCAAAATCCTCATCTTGTCCTTGGCTGGCGCCGCGGCCGCCTGCTCTCCCGGTGGCGCATCTGATGGCATCAGGGAAGCCATCGAGATCGGCGCAAATGACGAAGCGACGAGTGGTGGCAACAGGGTTGTGACCACCGGCAAGACCGATATCCCCTTCGGTGAGGTGCCGGCAGGAGTGCTGGCCGCGGCCCTTGATGCGCGCCCTGGGTTCACGGTAGCCGAAGCGGAAGCCGAAGTCCGTGACGGACGCCGCTATTTCGATATTGGCGGCACTCTTCCCGACGGCACTGAAGTCGAGTTCGACATCATGCAGGATGGTCGGCGGTGGCGCGTCGTTGAAACGCAGCGCGACATCGCCTTTGCCGCCGCGCCGGAACCGGTTCGCGCCGCATACAGCTTCAGCTTCGCTCCCACGCGGGTAATCGAAAGCACCCAGGCTGACGGGCTCGTCATCTACGAGCTTTTTGGCACGGCTGCCGGGAGTTCCGAGGAACAGAAGGTCGAGATCAAATGGGACGGGCACCGGGCCGAAGTTCTCACGCATGAGTGGGCTCACTGATCGGCAAAGCGAGAATGCCTCGCGCGGTGAGCGGAGAACCTTGCTGTGGGTACTGTCCAGGGAGCGGTAACGGACAGCGATCAGGCGCATGGAACAGTAGGACAGGCGTAAGCCTCACCCTGGCGAAGCCGCTAATCCTCGGGTGGACTCTGCGCTCTACCTAGACCTGCGCGTCTCCTACGACTTCGCGGTCGGCGACAATGACTGCGAGGTCTTCGGCATGGTCACGAACCTCACGGACAGGGATCCACCGGTGACGCCGTATCACAGCGTGTTTGAAGCCCATCCAATTCAGACGAATAGTGTGCTCTTTGACCTGCTGCGCCGGCGCTATACGATTCGTGTGAAATTCAGGATGTAGATGGCACATTGTCCGACAGATCAGTTCCCCATAAAGTCTGCGAAGTGAAACCATGATCAAGAGCCCTGGAAATCTGAACTTCTCCCGCCGTGGAGTAGTCGCCGGCGCGCTCGGAACGGGCGCATTGATTGCCGCCGCCCCGACCTTCGCTCACACTCCGGGGAGAAAGCCGAACTTCCTGTTCATCATGGCGGACGACCTCGGCTACGCCGACCTGTCGGTGTACGGCCGCCGCGACTACGAAACGCCGGT
>NZ_RSEK01000015.1 GCF_003958635.1 Altericroceibacterium xinjiangense
TTCGGCGAGCGCTTCATCAGAGCCATGGCGGCGTAATATTCAAACCGCCCGCCACACACGAAATTCCTGACAGTCCCGCTTCGCTATAGGTTGGAAAGAAGGCAGAGCTTTCGTAGCCGGAAACCCAGAAGCCATGTATTTCCTTCTTAGGAAGGCTTCTCATGCACTCGATGCTTCCCAGAAACACCTGCTTGCCATCCACTACGGTTTCGCACGAAGGAGGTTGAGGCTCTTCTATAGCGCTCCACCGCGCTTCCATGCAGACGCCGCTGTTGTGAGCCCAAGTTCCGCCAGCTTTCGAGCAAGCTGCCTTTGATGCAGAGGAGCTTAGTTCCCAGCCGCCCCACAAAGCGAGCAGCGCAATCCCGATCACGGCAACAGCAAAAAGCACCCGAGTTCTCATCTGAGGCTAAGACTCGCACTCCTCTCCCATGTCTGCAATGGGTGGAAAGCGGACGTTCCTTGAAGTAGCTTCAACCGGTGCGCTTCATCTTACCTGCCTTCTTGGCTTTTGCTGCCTTCGCTCCGCCCGCTCAGGCTGAGCCAAACCTCGAGAGAGGCTTCGACGGTGCGCTCCGAGGATGTGAGGAGTGGCTGCTAAATCCAGCAAGCTGGGTCGACGGCCCCGGGCCATTTATCGAAGCCGTTGGACTTGGCAATCAGATGGGCCTTGTTGAACGGGTGGAAGAGGTAAACCTTCCGCCTAGGCAGATGCGGAGGGCCATGCATTACTGGCGGATCAACTCCACTCCGACAGCTGGCTATGTGCTTGTGGTCTCGGACCAAGTGCCGATGTGTCACATCACCGGCGGCGGCGGCACCGATCTTCAGCCAAGTGTGCAAAGCGTCCTCTCCTCGCCCGCCTTTAATAAGCGGTGGGAGCAGCTGCAGACGAATTCAAAGGCTGACATGACTACGACAACCTTCCGCAGTCGGGAGGACCCGGCTCTATCCATGGCTATCAGTCGAGCGCAGCAGCCCGGTCAGAGGCTCGACAGGGTGCAGGTGCTAGCTACTGCCACTTACCAGACTGGGAACTAACGCAGCCCGAACAAATGTCCGCAATGGGTCGCGAACTGACATTCCCGCTTCCCTACACACCGCGCACCCCGGCAGAGCCAATGCGCTCTTTCGCATCGTCGTCGCCACGCTCCTACCGCCGTGCGGACATCAGTCGAACGGCCGGTTCTTTTGTCGCTCTGCGGCGAAAGAACATTTTATTTTTCCCCCTCGCGTCGCCTTGTCAGTTTCGGCCCGAAAACCCGCGGAAATGCGGGGGTCTTGAGCACGACACCGGGTTGTAGGACATGTCAGGTGTGTCAACCTCGGCGGTCGTTGCCCCTGATGGAGTGGGAGCCCGCCGCTGCCGCCACTGCCGATAGCCGATCGACAGCAGACGTCCCCATCGGGTCAGAACTCCGCCGCTCACGGTCCGGCGACCGACCATGCCGGCGCTCACCGGAACCGAACAGCGCGGCAGTCGCTCTTTTCAAGAGAAGAAAAGGAGACAAGCATGATCGGTAAGATGATTGGCGCCATGGCGGGCGCGAAAGCAGCAAAGTACGCACGTGGAATCGGCGGACCGGGAGGCGCTGTGCTCGGAGCCGTCGCCGTGCCGCTCGTTCGCCGCATGGGTCCGCTCGGCCTGATCGCGGGTGCCGCCGGAGCTTACGCCCTGAAGCGCCGCAGCGAAAAGCGGTAGGCTCTCACGCTGCTAACCGGACCGGAGAAGAGACTGAAGTGCCTCTTCCCCGGTCCGCAGTAGCCGCAGGTTCGCGGATCATTCCCACCAGTAAGGCGCGCGCCGCGAAGTGCCGGTGACGATCTCGTTCATCGTCTGCGCATCGTAGGCGCGGCCGCCCAGCACCACCGTGTCCACTTGCTCCGTGTAGCGGATGTTCTCGGTCGGGTCGCCTTCCAGGATCACCAGATCGGCCAGCTTGCCGGGTTCAAGCGATCCGATCTCACCCGCCATTCCCAGTGAACGCGCGCCCGCAATGGTCGCCGTTTCCAGCGCCTCCAGCGGGGTCATGCCGCCGCGCACGAAGGACCAGATTTCCCAGTGCGGCGCGATACCTGCCTGCTGGCCGTGCGCGCCGATGGAAACCTCGACGCCCCGCTCCGCCAGCTTCTTCGCCTCACGCGCGACTTCGTCATCCACGAAATCGCTTTCCGGCGCAGTGATGCGGCGCGCCGTCTCTGCGCGCAGGATCGCGGGCGGCGTGTGGGCCGTCAGCAACGGCTGCGCAAACACGTCGGTCGCCTGCCGCCAGTACGGATCGCCCGCCAGCCCGCCGTAACCCACCACCAGCGTCGGCGTGTAGTTGGTGTCCGACTGGGAGAAGAACTGCAGCACGTCTTCGTAGAACGTCTCCACCGGAACGTTGTGCTCGAGCGTCGAGTTTCCATCCGCAACCAGGTTCATGTCCATGCCGTAGAGGCTGCCCCCCTCGGCCACGACGAGCATGTTCTCCTGCCGCGCAGCTTCCACCACCATCTGGCGCTGGTCGCGGCGCGGCTGGTTGTAGTTCTTCACGCTCGGCGCGCCTTGCGCCTTCAGGCGGCGCACGTGGTCCAGCGCGTCTTCAAGGTCGTCGATCTGCGCATAGGCATCGGGGCTCTGCGCGCCGTAAACCACCCGGCCGGTGGAGAACATGCGCGGGGCGACGATCATGCCCGCCCGCTGCATGTCTCCGGCAACGAAGAAAGGCGTGTCGCTGGACGGATCGTGGATTGTGGTGGTCCCCAGCGCCAGCGCCTGCAGCAGACTCCAGTTCTGCTCGGGCACCAGTTCGTCGGCGGAATAGGACCCGTGGGCGTGTGCATCGACCAGTCCGGGAATGATCGTCTTGCCGGCTGCATCGATGGTGGGCGTCCCCGCCGGATAGGTCATCGCGGCCGTCGGCCCGACGGCGGTGATCCGGCCATCCTGGATCAGAATGGTCCCGTTCTCGATGATGCCCCCGTCGCTGCCGGCCATGGTGATGATCTTCGCGCCGGTAATCGCGAGCGAACCCTGGTGCGTGGCCGCATCTACCGTGCGCAGCAGCGACACCCCGGTCTGCGGCGGTGTGTAGGCCACCCGCTTCTGCCCTTCGGCGGGCGGAGCGCCCTGGAACAGCTCGCTCAACGACGCCGAGTAGAGCGTGGGACCAAGCGACCAGTGCAGCCGATCCCCGCCCGAAGACCAGTGGACGTAGTCCGCGCCGGAATCGGACACCTCGACGATCGGCAGGCTTTTTTCCTTGGCCGAGATGGTCACCGCCTGCCCGCCCGGCAGCAACGGCATCGCGAAGGCATCGTAGTTTTCGGTAAAGGCGAAGAACTTGCCGGTCGGCGAAACGCGGTAGCCGGTTACGAGCTTGCCTTGTGCATGAACGCGCGCCGCTTGGCCGTTGAGGTCAGTGGAGACGAGCGCCTCCCCGCCATCTTCCTCGGCCGAGGTAGTCATGAAGATGCGATCGTTGGCCGCGCCGAAGTGCGGACGGCTCCCGTCGCGGCTGACCAGAACCGCATCTCCGCCGCCGGCCGCCACGCGGTAGACGCCGGGATTGTCGGAATACTCCGGCGCGGTCAGATAGCCGCCCTCGGCCTTTTCGAACACGACGGTGCGCCCATCCGGTGAGAAATGCGGGCGAGCGTAATGGCCCGGCTGCCGCGTGGCCGTCACCTCGCCGCGTCCGTTGGACCCGATGGTGCGGATCTCGCCCAGCCCCGCGTCGGTCCAGCGGACATAGGCGATCCGCGTCCCATCGCGGGACCAGCTGGGAAACAGCTCGCGCCCTTCCTCGCCGCGCGTCAGACGCTGCGGCGTGCCGCCGCCGGCGGGCATGGTGTAGAGCTTGCCAAGGCTTTCGAACACGACCGTGCGCCCATCCGGCGACACTTCGGCAAAGCGCGGCATCGTCACCGGAACGGTGGGGCTGGCCACGGGGATGGTCGGGTGCGGCGCGCTGGCTACCCCCCGCGTGTCGTCGACTGCGAACGGGATCACCTGCGCCCCGCTGCCGTCGGCATTTACCCGGCGGATCTTGCCGCCGGCCCAGAAGACGATGGAGCGGCTATCGGGCGTCCAGTCCATGTTCGGATAGACCCCGGTAACCGCCCAGGTCTCCTGCACGTCCTTGTCGAGATCGTCGTAGATACGGCGGACGGCGCCGGTCACCAGATCCTTCACATAAAGCCGCGATTGCGCGTTCTCGCGCCGAACGAATGCCAGCTTGGTGCCATCGGGCGAAGGCGTCGGGCGCACCGCCCCGCCCGGACCGCTGACGGCGGTGGTGACCTCGTTGGTCTGGAGGTCGTATCGTTCGATGTTGAACAAGTCCCTGTTGGAATCCTGCGCGTATTCGAAGATTGCCCCCGGCGTGACGTTGCGGGTGTAGAAGATCGCGCTGCCGTCCGGTGCGTAGATCGGTTCACCCAGTTCCTTCTGGTGCTCTTCGTTCGGGCGCTCCACCAATGCGACGCCTTCGCCGCCGGACACGTGATACAACCAGATCTCGCCAGTGCCGAGCGAACGCTCGGTGGTGAAATGCTTCTTCGCGACGATGAACTGCCCGTCGGGCGACCAGGTCGGCTGGTTGAGAAGGCGGAAATCCTCGTCGGTCAGCTGCCGCTTGTCCGACCCGTCGGCGTTCATCAACCAGATGTTGTCACCGCCGCCACGGTCGGACGTGAACGCAATGCGCGTCCCGTCGGGCGAGAAGCGCGGATGCACTTCCCAGGCGAGCCCTTCCGCGATCCGGGTGGGAGCACCGCCAGCAATCGGCATCGTGTAGATGTCGCCCAGCAAGGTGAAGGCGACGGTGCCGCCATCGGGCGAGACATCGACATCGATCCAGGTGCCTTCGTCCACCCGAATCGGCACTTGCCTGATGGTCACGCCGGGAGGGTTGTTGACGTCCCAATCAGGCTTTTCCTCTCCCTCAACGGCAGCGGCAAGAGGCCGGTCCGCCGGGGCGGGCTGCTGCGCAAGCGCGGTGGTGGACATCAGCCCGGCAAGGAGGATGGCGAAAGTTCGAGTCATGGCGGACCTTTGTCTACGTTCCCGGCGTCTTGCCGGGCGGGAGTGCGAGAGCGCCAGTGGTATCATTTTCAACCAGATGCGCCAGCACTCCCGCGCAAGGTTCGGGAGCTACCTGATCCTGAAGGCTGCCCGGTCACTGAGGGAACCCCTGCCCAATTTGCGCTCCATCATGGAAGCGGTGCCGTCATCGTACGGCGTCCAACCAGCGGCGCAGGGCAGAAAGAGATGGCGCGCCCGGCAGGACTCGAACCTGCGACCCCAAGCTTAGAAGGCTCGTGCTCTATCCAGCTGAGCTACGGGCGCGTGCCGGACGCGCAATAGCGTGCTTTGCGCAGGCTGCAAATCGGGTAAGCCTGTGCCCATGAAAGGACCCCCGAAGAAAATCAGCGGCACGGCAGGCGGGCATACCGCATTCCGGTATTACGACATCGTGATGGCGGCATTCGTGGCGATCCTGCTGCTGTCGAACAGCATCGGGGCTTCGAAACCCAGCTACATTCCCCTCCCGGGCGGCGCCCACTGGTCCTTTGGGGCGGGAGTACTGTTCTTCCCCGTCAGCTACATCATCGGTGACGTGCTGACCGAGGTCTATGGCTATGCCCGCGCGCGCCGGGTAATCTGGACCGGCTTTGCCGCGCTCGCCTTCATGGCGTTCATGGCCGCCGTCGTTGTCGCCCTTCCCCCTGCGGACGGCTGGCCGGGGCAACCGGCGTACGAGTTCGTGTTCGGCAACAGCTGGCGGATTGTCGCCGCGTCGATGCTCGCGTTCTGGATCGGCGAATTTGCGAACAGCATCGTGCTTGCCCGGATGAAAGTGGCCACCGGCGGCCGTTTCCTGTGGATGCGCACGATCGGATCGACCGTCGTCGGCCAGGGGCTCGACAGCATGATCTTCTATCCGCTCGCGTTCTATGGCCTCGCGGGATGGCCGCCGGAACAACTGCTGCAAGTGGTCCTGTCGCAGTGGCTGATCAAGACGGTGTGGGAAGCGGCACTCACCCCGGTCACTTACGCGGTGATCGGCTTTCTCAAGCGGCGCGAGGGAATAGAAGTTTTCGACACCGACACCGATTTCTCTCCCTTTGCCAAAGCCGGGGCCAGAACAGGGGAGTAAAAAGGGCGCTGCCGGCCCTACGTGGCCAGCAGCGCAATCACGAAGTAGATCAGGATCAGGCTGCCGAACCCAACCAACGCGCCGATCACGAAGATCAGCCGCACGATCAGCGGATCGACTCCCAAGGTATCGGCAAGCCCGGCGCAAACACCCAAGAACTTGCCGTTCTCCTTGTCGAGATGGAGTCCCGAACGAGCGGGAGGGAGGTTGCGATCCTCGCTCACACCATCATCCCCGTTACGGTGCTGACCGGCGCCGTTGCGAAGCAGGCGACCAGCAGGAAAGCCGTGGTGAAGGAAGCGGCAGCGACAGTTGCAGCGCGGTTCGCGATGTTGGAAAAGTTGATCATCTCAGGTCTCCTCGGGTTCACTCGGCAGCGTGATTGCCGCCATGCCGGAGACATTGCAGGAGGCGTGCCAACTCGAAGAAAAGGCCTGTTTCCGCGCATCTCGAACCCGAAGCTGAACCGCGCCTGACTGCCGGTAGCCGATAGTTGGGATTCTACACCCATGATTGGGATTCAGGATTTTACGTGGCCTTGGAGACGCGGCTGTTCTAACCCCGGGCCGGCTTATGGCGCTTGACCGGATCACTCTCACCACCTTTCGCAACCATGCCGAAACTTGGCTTGAAGGGGCATCGCGGTTCAACCTGCTGATCGGGGAGAACGGCGCGGGCAAGACCAACGTGCTGGAAGCGCTGTCCCTGTTCGCCCCGGGACGCGGTCTGCGCCGGGCCGCGCTGCCGGACATGGCGGGCACCCAGGGCTCTGGCGCGTTCGCAGTGAGTGCCCTGTTGGCCTTTCCGGACAACAGCGATCCGGTGCGGCTCGGCACCGCAATGGACCCGGCGCGCGCTGGCCGGCGCATCGTGCAGGTCAACGCCGCGCAGGCGAGTGCCGTGACGCTGGCGGAGTGGCTTGCGATCAGCTGGCTTACCCCGGCCATGGACCGCTTGTTTATGGAAAGCGCGGGGGAACGGCGCCGCTACATGGATCGGCTCGCGGTCGCGTTGTGGCCCAGCCATGTACGCCACGCCTCTCGCTATCAGGCGGCCCTGCGCGAAAGGAACCGGCTGCTGACGCTGGATGCGGAACCGGAAGACCGCTGGCTTGACGCAGTCGAGGCGCAACTGGCTGAAGCGGGGGCCAATCTGGTGCAAGGCCGCGCCCGGCTGGTGGATCGATTGCGGGAACGCCTGGAAGCTCTGCCGGATCAGCCGTTCGCTCGTCCAGCCTTGTCCCATGTACCTGGCGGTCCACTTCACGCAGAAGCGCTGGCGGAAGCCCTCGCCCGCAATCGCGGCCGCGATCGGGCGGCCGGCCGCACGTTGATCGGCCCGCATCGAGACGAACTGGACGTGTCGATGGCGGGCAAGGCCATCCCAGCGGCGCTGTGCTCCACCGGCGAACAGAAGGCGATGCTCATCGCGATCACCCTCGCCCATGCGGAACTCGCCGCCGGGGACCGGCCCAGCTTGCTTCTGCTGGATGAAGTCGCCGCCCACCTCGATCCGCTGCGCCGCGCGGCGTTGTTCGATCGCTTGCGCGAGCGCGGTGCGCAAGTGTGGCTGACCGGGACCGAACTGGCGCCTTTTGCCGACATTACGGGCGAAGCGGCGGTGTGGCGCGTAAAGAGCGGCGCAATCGAACGTATCTAGGGTGTCGGCGGCGGCAACGCCTCGGCCACATCGTCCGCCGTCGCCTCGACGATCCGCTCCAGCCCCTGTGCGGTCGGGTGCACGCGATCGGGCTGGATCAGGTCCGGCTGATCATAGACCGGAGCAAGGAAGAACGGCACCAGTTCCGCATCGTATTGCTCAGCCAGATCGGGATAGATCTCGTCGAAATCCTGCTGGAACTGCGGCCCCATGTTGGGCGGCGCGCGCATTCCCATCAGCAAAACCGGAATGTTCCGCTCCAGCAGGTTTTCCAGGATGCCTTCGAGGTTCTTCCGTGTCTCGGAAGGTGCAATGCTCCGCAGCAAGTCGTTGCCCCCCAGCTCCACGATGGCGAGGTCCGGCGCGTGCGCCTGACTGGAAAGGACGTAATCCAGCCGGTCCAACCCCGCTGCGGTGGTGTCGCCGGAGACCCCGGCATTGGTCACCTTGGCGTTGATCCCACGCGCGCGCAGCGCCGCTTCCAGCTGGGCGGGGTAGCTTTCTTCCGGTGCGACGCCGTACCCGGCGAACAAGCTGTCGCCGAAGGCAAGGATGCGCCGCTCCGGCCCGCTGACGGGCTGCGCAGGTGTCGGAGCAACCGCCGTCGTGTTGCCGCCGGGTTCCGGGACCGGGGTCTCGCTGCCGCAGGCGGCAAGCCCCCCCAGCGCAATGATCGAAAGAAATCGGCTTCTTATCGTCACGCGTCGTGCTCCAGCCCTTGCTCCATCCCCCGTCTCTATGTCATCGCTGGTTCGTGACAAGCCCCCCGGCAATCGAGGCACATGGCCTGACGCTGACTCTCGGACAAGGTCCTGCCGCGGTCGAGATCCTGCGCGGCATCGACATGACAGTGGCATCGGGCGAGACCCTGGCGCTGCTCGGCCCGTCCGGATCGGGCAAAAGCTCTCTTATGGCGGTGATGACGGGACTGGAACGCGCCAGTGGGGGCACCTTGCGCGTGGCGGGAGAAGATTTCGCCGCCCTAGACGAAGACGCGCTGGCTCACGCAAGGCGCGGACGGATCGGCATCGTCCTCCAGGCTTTCCACTTGCTGCCGACGATGACCGCGCAGGAAAACGTCGCCACGCCGCTGGAGCTGGCGGGAGAGCCGGACGCCTGGGCGCGCGCGGCGGCGGAGCTTCATGCCGTCGGGCTCGGCCATCGGCTGACGCACTATCCAGCGCAGCTTTCCGGCGGCGAGCAGCAGCGAGTGGCCATCGCCCGCGCCCTTGTTTCCCACCCCCCCCTGCTGTTCGCGGATGAGCCGACCGGCAATCTTGATGCCCTTACAGGGGCGGACATCGTCGAATTGCTGTTCGCCCGCCGCGCGGAAACCGGGGCGACGCTGGTGATCATCACACACGATCCCACATTGGCCGCGCGCTGCGACCGCGTGGTGACGCTGGCCGATGGCCGCATCGTGAGCGACAGCAGTGCGTAGGCAGCCTTCTTCGCCCCTCCCGCTTTGGGAAGGGGCCGGGGGCGGGCCCGCGGTCTGGCCCGCCCCCCATCGCCACCCACCGAACGGGAGTGGTGCGGATTGAGCCTGCCCCTCGCCGCCGCCTGGCGCATTGCCCGGCGCGATCTGCATGGACGTTTCCGCGGGCTGCGCCTGCTGCTGATCTGCCTGTTCCTCGGCGTCGGGGCCCTGGCGGCGATCGGCAGCCTCACCGGCGCGATCCGGGGGGAGCTTTCGGCCCGCGGGCAGACGATCCTAGGCGGAGATATCGAAGTTGAAGTCTGGCAGCGGTCGCTTTCTGCAGAAGAAACCGCCGCGCTCGAACAGTACGGCACGCTATCATACGGTACGCGGATGCAGGCGATGGCCAGCACCGCTGATGCCGCAACCCCGGTCGAATTGAAGGCAGTGGACCAGCGGTGGCCGCTTTATGGCCGCTTCACCCTGGCCGACGGGCGGCAAGCCGGGCCTCCACCGGAGGGACAAGCGTGGCTCGCCGAAGGCGCGGCCGAAAGGCTTGGCGTCGGACCAGGCGACCGCTTCCGGCTCGGTACGCTCGACCTCATGGTGGGCGGGATTATCGGGGAAGAACCGGATCGGCTGAGCGAAGGCTTCGCTCTTGGCCCGACCGCAATCGTCGGGCGCGACGTGCCCGCCCGCGCCGGGCTGACCGCGCCGGGATCGCTTTACGAAACGAAAACTCGTGTCCGGTTTGACGGGCCCCGTGATCCCGCAGACGCGCAGCGGGAGATCGAGGGCCGCTTTCCCAGCGCCGGGCTGGACGTGACCACCAGCGACCGCGCGTCTCCCGGGGCGGAACGGTTCGTGTCCCGGCTGGGCGAATTCCTCACTCTCGTCGGATTGGCGGCGCTGGTAATTGCCGGGATCGGCATCGGCGGCGGGGTCGCCTCCTATCTCGAGGCGCGGCGGGCGAGCATCGCCACCCTGAAGGTACTGGGCGCCACCAGCGGCGACATTGCCCGAATCTATGCGTTGCAGATCGGCGCGGCGGCGCTGGCGGGATCGCTCGCAGGGCTGCTGGCCGGGTTCCTTGTCACGCCCCTGCTGGCGAGCGCGCTCGGGGCACTGTTGCCCGTGGAAACGGCCCTGATGCTCAACGTTCCGGCCTTGCTGCGGGCCGCATCGTTTGGCCTGCTGGTCGCGCTGGTGTTTGCCGCGCCGCCGCTGGTGCATGCCCGCCATTTCCCGGCGATGGCGCTGATGCGTGCCCGCGTCACTCCGCTGGCCAGGGGCTGGCGGCAGGCGGCACTGCCAGTCGGCCTCGGCCTCACCGGCATCGTCGCGCTTGCCCTGATCGGCGCGCCGCAGCCACTCCTGAGCCTCGGGTTCCTGGGCGGGGCCGCCGCGCTGTTGGGTCTGCTGGCGCTGCTTGGCAAGGCGATCCGTACCCTTGCAGCCCGCGTGCCCCGGCCCGTCAACCCGATTCATCGAACCGCGCTGGCGAACCTCTACCGTCCCGGCGCCTCCACTGCAGCGCTGGTCACTGCGCTGGGCTTCGGCTTGTCCGCGTTCGTCCTGCTCGCGGGGGTGCAGACCAGTATCGAAGGGAACATCGCCCGCACCGTACCGGATCGGGCGCCAGACTACTTCGTGCTCGACGTGCCCCGCCCCAAAGCGGCTGCATTCGAAGACATCGTCCGCCGGGAGAGCCCGCAAGCCGAAGTGCGCCTGGTGCCGACCTTGCGCGGCGCGATCCTCGCCTATGGTCCCGGTGACCGGATGACTCGTGTCGCCGATCTCGAGGAACTGCCCGACGGCGCCTGGGCCCTGCGCGGAGAGCGCGGATTGACCTATTCGGAAGCGATCCCGGAAGGCAACACCGTCATCGAAGGCGATTGGTGGCCAGCCGGGTACACCGGAGAGCCGCTGGTTTCGGTTGACCGGGAACTGGCCGAGGCGCTGGACCTCGAGGTCGGCGACTATCTCACCATAGGCCTGCTGGGCGTGGAGCACCGCGCCCGCATCGCCAGCTTCCGGCGAATCGACTGGGACAGCCTGGGTTTCAATTACGTGCTCGTCTTCTCGCCCAACGCACTGCAGGACGCGCCGCATAACCTTGCCGCAACGATCGACTTGCCCGACGGGGCACAATCCGGATCCCTGCTGCGCGATTTGGTCCGCGCCCTGCCGTCGAGCTCAGTGATAGAAGTCGGGCCGCTGCTGAATGAGGCCCGGGCGATCCTCGACCAGGTCGGGCTGGCGGTGCTCGCCGCCGCCTCGGTGGCGGTGCTGGCGGGGATCGCCGTCCTGCTAGGCGCGATTGCCGCTGCCCGCGCGGCGCGGACGTACGACATGGTGATCCTTCGGGTACTCGGGGCGAGCCGCCGACAGCTACTGCTGATCCAGCTGGCGGAGTTCGGCTTGCTCGCGGTCGTGCTCGGGGTTCTCGCGCTCGTTCTCGGCAGCGCTCTTGCCTGGCTCGTGGTAACCCAATTGTTCGAATTCGACTGGCTCCCGGACTGGCCGCAAGTGCTTGCAGTGCTCGGCGGCGGCATCCTGCTGGTGCTGATATTCGCACTTGGCGCCTCCCTCCCGCTCCTCCGCGCGAAGCCCGCGCAGGCCCTGCGGACGCTCTAAGCTTGCACAATCGCGTTTGAGGCAGTACCTGCGCGCCCATTCGCGGGTGCAGCACGGCTGGACGCGCCGTACCCTCCAATCGAGAGCACAGAGACCATGACCGCGCCCTTGCGCAACATCGCGATCATCGCCCACGTCGACCACGGCAAGACCACCCTCGTCGATCAGCTTTTCCGCCAGTCCGGCACCTTCCGCGATAATCAGCGGGTTGAGGAACGGGCGATGGATTCCGGCGATCTTGAAAAAGAACGCGGGATCACCATCCTTGCCAAGCCGACGTCCATCGAATGGAACGGCACCCGGATCAACATCGTCGACACCCCCGGCCACGCCGACTTCGGCGCTGAGGTGGAGCGAATCCTCTCGATGGTCGATGGCGTTATCCTGCTCGTCGATTCCGCCGAAGGCGCGATGCCGCAGACCAAATTCGTTACCGGCAAGGCGCTGGCTCTCGGCCTGAAGCCGATCGTGGTGGTCAACAAGATCGACCGCCCGGACGGCCGCCCGCAGGAAGTGCTGGACGAAGTGTTCGATTTGTTCGTCAACCTCGACGCGAACGACGAGCAGCTTGAATTTCCGGTGCTCTACGCTTCGGGTCGCAACGGCTACGCCAGCGAGAACGAGCAGGCGCGCGAAGGCACGCTCGAACCCATGTTCCAGAAGATCGTCGATCACGTGCCCGAACCGGGTCTGGACGAAAGCGGACCGTTCAGCTTCCTTGCCACTTTGCTTGACCGCGACAACTTCATGGGCCGCGTGCTGACTGGCCGCGTCCAGTCGGGCACCGTGAAGGTCAACGATCCGATCCACGCGCTGGACGCTGACGGCAACGTCGTCGAGACCGGCCGCGCGACCAAGCTGATGAGCTTTCAGGGGCTGGAGCGCGTCCCGGTCGATTCCGCCAAGGCTGGCGACATCATTGCCATCGCCGGTCTGGAGAAGGCCACCGTTTCGAACACGATCGCCGATCCGTCGGTAAAGGAGCCGATCGCATCGCAGCCGATCGATCCGCCGACGCTGGCGATGCGCTTTGCGGTGAACGACAGCCCGCTGGCCGGACGCGAAGGCGACAAGGTGACGAGCCGCCTGATCCGCGACCGCCTGCAGCGTGAAGCCGAATCCAACGTTGCCATCCGCGTGACCGAAAGCGCCGACAAGGACAGCTTCGAAGTCGCCGGGCGCGGAGAGCTTCAGCTGGGGGTCGTGATTGAGACGATGCGCCGCGAAGGGTACGAACTGGGCATTTCCCGCCCGCGCGTGCTGTTCCGCGAAGAAGGCGGCCAGCGGATGGAACCGTACGAAACCGTCGTGATCGATGTGGATGACGAATATTCCGGCACGGTCGTGGAAAAGATGCAGCGCCGCAAGGCCGAGATGACCGAGATGCGTCCGTCGGGCCCCGGCAAGACCCGGATCACCTTTTCCGCGCCTTCGCGCGGGCTGATCGGCTATCACGGGGAATTCCTGTCGGATACGCGCGGCACCGGGATCATGAACCGGCTCTTCGAGAAGTACGGGCCGCACAAGGGCCCGATCGAAGGCCGGAGCAACGGCGTGCTGATCTCAAACGCCAGCGGGGAGGCGGTCGCCTACGCGCTGAACGCGCTGGAAGAACGTGGGGAGCTGTTCGTCAGTCCGCAGACCAAGGTCTATGAAGGCATGGTCATCGGTGAGAACGCCAAGCCGGACGATCTTGAGGTGAACCCGCTCAAGTCGAAGCAGCTGACCAACTTCCGCTCGACCGGTAAGGACGATGCTATCCGGCTCACGCCGCCGCGGCAGATGAGCCTGGAACAAGCAATCGCCTACATCGACGATGACGAGATGGTCGAAGTCACGCCCAAGTCGATCCGCCTGCGCAAGGCGATCCTCGATCCGAATGAGCGTAAGAAGGCTCGGCGCAAGGGCGACTCGTAAGGGCAAGGCAGCCGATCTGAGAGATCAGATCGGCTGCTGCTTATGTCTTGGTGGCCGCGCTGTGGCTGGCGCGGCTTAACTTCCGGGTCCTAGCTAACGATCCCGGGCACCGGCGGAACGTCCGCAGGCTCCATCCCCGCAGGCCTCGAACCGGCCATGCCTGTGGTCGACGATCCACCCGCGACAGCTCGTCCCGCGGCCGATCCCAGGTTTTTGCCGCCATACCGGTCGAACGCTTCCGCATATTCGCGGGACAGCATCTGCCGCTTCTCAGGCGCGGCGTTCTTCGCCAGCTCGGGAAACCAGCTGCTTTCTTCCTGATAGACGTGCTGCTGAATGGCGGCCTGAAGGTGCTCCATCTTGTTCCGCCATTCGGAGCCCATCGGATCAAGCGTCTTCAGCTTCGCCTGCTGAATCTTGGCGACCTGCTGCTCCTCATACGCCATCGCGGCGTGGATCTTGCCCGCGACAGCGCCGTTGTGATCGACCAGCGCGGGGTAGATCGCCACTTCCTCCGCGATCGAATGGCTGGCCAGGAGATGGAAGAACTTCTCCGACGCGGCGATCCGGCTCTGCGCATCGGGCGCGCTCAGCGCTTCTCCCATGTAGCGCTCGATTTCCCGGTGCGCGTCCAGGATCTGCGACAACCACTCGTTGTCGCGCGCGATTGTTTCGGCGTTTCGCCGCGCTTCGGCGCGGGTCTCGGCCGAAGCGAGAGGCATGATGGTCTTTCCGATCGTGTCGAGCCAGGACATCCGACAAACTCCTTGTTGATATCAAGCTCAAGCGCGCAACGTGCGACTGTTGTTCCGAGAAGCTTTTCGATTTTGCGCTGTGTCCGCGAGCCCCGTCCAAAAGGTCAGGCCCCGCGCGAGAGAATAACCGGGCCTGGAACGAGACGCGCCGTTCCGCTTTTCAAATGTTGCGTGACCGGAAAAGAACTCCTTGTCGGAGGCAGCAGCCTCCTATTCCTTGCTTTGCTGGGAATGTATCACTTGTTCGGCTTGAAGCTGGTTCGGTTCCTGCCGCCCAACACCGACAAACACCCCCAGATGGGCCTTGTGTTCACTTTCTGGGCGATTGCTCTGCTGCACCTGACCGAGATCGCATTCGGTGCCCTTGTACTTTGGCTGCTGCAGGGGATTCCCGGAACGGGAGAGCTTGGCCTGACCTTCGGATCAAGAGTGATCGACTATCTCTATCTGGCGGGGACTTGCTTTGCGACGCTCGGTTACGCCCAGATCGAAGCCGTGGGGCCGATCCGGCTGTTCATCATGTTTCTCGCGCTCAGCGGATTCATGGTGATCACCTGGTCCGCCACCTTTATCTTCGAAATCTGGGGCAAGACCTACGGGAACGAGGACAAGGGCGATCAGGCCGACGAGTACGACAAGAAGGCTGAATAAGCGATCAAGCCAGCACCTGGATGGCCAGCGTCAAAGCGGTGAACACCCCTGCCCCCATCACAAACGGACCATAACGGCTCTTCCGTTCCTGCGGCAGTTCCTCTTTCAGCACGTTCAGCACGATACCGCCGGCGAGGAAGCCGAACAGGAACCCGATTACGACTTCCGGCAAGGTCACGAGTTTCCCGATCAGCCATCCAGCCGTCACCGCTGCGGCCAGGACCCAGCGAGCCAGACGGTTGTAAGCTTCCTTGTAGTCCTGAAGCAGGCCGAAGTCGGTCGTGACGAAATGCAGCGCGATAGCGAAAAAGTACACGAGCAAGGACCACCATCCTGCTTCCTCCCGGTGGAGCAGCAAGTAGCCGATCAGCACGTTGTACGCCCCGAAGCTGCCGACGTGAATCCACAGCAGCTCTTGTTCGACCTTATCGCTTTGGCCTTTGTGGTTGGCCCGGGCCCGCGATGTCTTTGCCAGCCGCTCAAGCCCGTAGAACCCGACCAGCCCGGCAAGGGCCAACGCATAGATCAGGACTTCCGCCATTCCGGCAGCTAGTCCCAGTTGCTCCGCAAAGGTTTCCCGATGGGAAGCGAGTTCCGGCATGACGTCCAGAAAGATGTACGCAACCGCCACGCCTGCCGCGAACGACAGCCAGCGTGTGCGCGGGATTCCTTCGAGAAACCGCAGCTTTCGGATGAAGAGGTGAATCAGGGCAAAAATCACGGCCATCGCCGCAGTGACGATCGTAAGCGTGGGATTCATGCTGTTGGCAATCGGCTGCACATGTTCGAGGCTCCCTCTTCCGTCTGACGGAAGCGCTACAACATCTCGCCAAACGCGCCCAAGCAGCTTATGCGCCACGCGATGGACACCGCCGGTCTGCGCATCGCCCTGTTCAGTGGCAACTATAACTATGTCCGCGATGGGGCGAACCAGGCGCTGAATCGCCTGGTCGAATACCTCTTGCGGCAAGGCGCCGCCGTGCGCGTCTATTCACCCAAGGTGGCCGATCCCGCGTTCGAGCCGGCCGGCGACCTCGTCGGCCTGCCGAACCTGCCGATACCGACCCGCAAGGAATACCGCGTGCCGCTTGGCCTCTCGGCGGGGATCCGACGCGACCTGGAAGAATTCGCGCCGAACGTGGTGCACCTCGCCTCGCCCGACCCATCGTCGCACCGCGCGCTCACGTGGGCCCGCAAGCACGGCGTCCCGGCGCTTGCATCGGTTCACACCCGGTTCGAAACCTACTTGCGGTACTACGGCATGGCGTTCGCCGAGCCGTGGATCGAGGCCGGCCTCCGCCGGTTCTACCGCCGCTGCGATGCCTTGGTTGCCCCATCGGAAAGCATGGCCGAGGTTCTGCGCGAGCAGGGAATGAACCGGGATATCGGCATCTGGTCGCGCGGCGTCGACCGCGACGTGTTCAACTCTGCCCGCCGCGACTCCGACTGGCGGCGCGCGCTCGGCATCGCCGATGATGAGGTCGCGATCGGGTTTCTCGGTCGGCTGGTGATGGAAAAGGGGCTGGACGTCTTTTCGGACACCATCACGGAACTTCGCCGCCGCGACGTGCGGCACACGGTGCTGGTGATTGGCGAAGGGCCTGCGCGCGGCTGGTTCGAGGAACACCTGCCCCAGGGCGCCTTTGTGGGTTTCCAGCAAGGCCCGGACCTCGGCCGCGCGGTCGCCAGCATGGACTTGCTGTTCAATCCGTCGATCACCGAGACATTCGGCAACGTGACGCTGGAGGCGATGGCCTGCGGCCTGCCGGTGGTCGCCGCCCGGGCGACAGGCAGCACGAGCCTGATCGAGGACGGGACAACCGGCACGCTGGTTGAACCGGGGAACGTGACAGGCTTCGCCGATGTCCTTGCCCGATATATCGACAGTCCGGAATTGCGCCGCGCCCATGGGCAAGCGGGGGAAAACCGCAGCCGCGACTATTCGTGGGACCGGATCAACCAGACGGTGGCCGATAGGTACGTGCGGCTGGTCGAGGCAAGAGCTCAGCGTTGAGCGGAAGTCCTGACGCCTCTGAGAAGCAATTCTCGGGGGCAATCCAGCCGAGACCCACAACAAGGCGACTTGGCCCTGCTGTCAGTCTACCCCTGCGTGCCGAGCCACGCCGGCGCCGGCGGGGTTGGCTCCTTCCGATACGGGTGCGACGGCGGAACCGTGCCTTTCCGGGGCACGGTCCGCCATCAGGCGCCCGGACTTACTTCGGCCAGGTGGGCGCGTACTGCTCAAGCACGGAACGCAGGGTGCGGGGCTTCCGGCCCGTCACGCGTTCCACCACGTCGGTGACTTTCGCGAAATACCCTTCGCGGATCGATTGTCCGAACGTCACCATGCCCTCGCTCGCCCACGGAATGGGGCCATCGGGCAAAACGTCCGACGCACGGCGCGGCACGCCCAGCGAATCGAAGTAGGCATACATCCCCTCATCATCGACAGGTTCAAGCTCGATCGGCTTGCCCGCGATCTCGGAGATCATGGCCATCGCTTCGGGGATCGAGATCAGTTCAGGACCCGTCACGTCGTAAGCCTGGTTGAGGTGGCCGTCCTGGGTCAGCACGCCGACTGCCGTTGCCACGCAATCGTCCCGGCTGACGAAACCGATCTTCCCGTCGCCGCAGTTGTCCGGCTTGCTGCCGGCCTGCAGCGCCGGGATTGCCATCGCCGTGGCAACCGCTTCGGAGTACTGGCTGTCCCGAAGATGGGTCCAGGCCGCGCCGGATTTTTCGATGACCTGCTCGGTTGCGTAGTGGTCATGCTGTTCGACCGAGGGATGCGCCGGATTCCCGCCGTCGATAATGGAGGTGTAGACGATGTGCTTCACCCCTTCCGCCACAGCCGCTTCCACCGCGTTGGTGTGCTGGCTTAGCCGAGAGCCGACGCGAGTTGTGGAGATCAGCAGCATTTTCTCGCCGCCTTCCATCGCCGCACGCAAGCTGGAAGGATCGTCGAAGTCCGCATAGCGGACGTGCGCGCCTGTCTCAGCAAGGCTCGCCAGTTTTTCAGGCGTGCGCGACAGGAATACCAGATCGTCCGCCGGAACTTTCTCCAGCAGCAGCTTTGCCGCCGCGCCGCCAAATTGCCCAGACGCACCCGTTACAATGATCTTGCCCATGTCATCTCCCATTCTCTCGGCAGATCATAACGAGTGTTACTGTAGTGGCAACCGTCAGAGGCATCGAGTTGCGTAACCCGTCTGCTGGAGCAGTGTCCGACAGAGATCGGTTCACGCTCCGGTGGAAAGGCCGCGTCGCTCGTCAGACTCGTCTGTACCTGCATCCGGCGCTCGGCTTAATAAGCTCAAGCCTAGCGCTCCGTCTAACGCTCGCCATCAACCCTGGACCTGGAGAAAAAATGACCGGATCGCTGTTCGAAGCATCGGCACGCAGGCCGCTGGCGGAAGAACTCCGACCTCAGAAGCTGTCCGATGTCGTCGGCCAGGACCACCTGCTTGCGCCCGGCGCGCCCCTTTCCCGGATGGTGGCAGGCAAGCAGCTATCCTCTTTCATTCTCTGGGGCCCTCCGGGCGTCGGCAAGACCACGATCGCACGCCTGATTGCCCAGGAAGCGGGACTTGAGTTCGTGCAACTGTCGGCGGTCCTTTCGGGAATTGCGGACCTGCGCAAGGCAATCGAATCCGCGAAGCAGCTCCGCGCATCGTCCGCGCGCCAGACGGCCGTCTTCGTGGATGAACTGCACCGCTTTAACCGCACGACGCAGGATGCCCTGCTTCCTCATGTCGAGGACGGGACGATCCTGCTGATCGGCGCCACGACCGAGAACCCCAGCTTCAGCATCGTGGCTGCGCTTCTCTCCCGAACGAAAGTCTACGTTCTCAACCGGTTCGACGCCGATTCGCTGGAGATTCTGCTCCAGCGGGCAGAAAGCCACACTGGGCGCGCCTTGCCTGTCGTGCCGGATGCACGCCACGCCCTGATCGAAATGGCCGATGGCGACGGGCGTTACCTGCTGGGACTGGCCGAGGATCTGTTCGGCTTGGAAGCGAGCGAGCCGCTGGACGTGAAAGAGCTTGCCCAGGCCGTGCAGAAGCGCGCGCCGATCTATGACCGGGCGCAGGAAGCGCATTACAACCTCCTCAGCTGCTTTCACAAAGCACTCAGGGGAAGCGACGTGGACGCCGCCTTGTACTGGGCTGCACGGATGATGACGGCCGGGGAAGATGCAGGCGTCGTGTTCCGCCGACTGGCTTGCGCGGCATCGGAAGACGTTGGGATGGCCGACCCGAACGCGCTCGTGCAGGTAATGGCCGCCTGGGAGGCATTTGAGCGGGTCGGCTGGCCGGAAGGGCGGCTTTTCATGGGCCAAGCCATCGCCTTTGTGGCGACAGCCCCGAAATCGAACGCCGCCTACATGGCGTTTGGAGCCGCTCTCGCACTGGCAAAGCAGACCGGCTCCCTTCCCCCGCCCAAGCACATCCTGAACGCGCCGACGAAGCTGATGGACGAACTCGGCTACCACAAAGGTTACGAGTACGACCACGACCATCCGGATGCGTTCTCAGGCCAGGAATTTTTCCCCACCCCGTTGAGCGGCCCAGATCGCCCGAACTTCTACAAACCGCATGAACGCGGCTTCGAACGTGAGGTCGTCCGCCGGATGGATTTCTGGAACCGGCGACGGGGGCCGCGCACTTCGAAGCGTGACTGAGTTTGCCCACTTTGCCGCGATCGACTGGTCCGGCGCGGCCGGGGAACGCCTGGCCGGCATTGCACTTGCGCTGTGCGATGCCCAAGGCGGCCCCCCGCGCCTGGTCCGTCCCGGGCACCGCTGGTCCCGGATGGAGGTGCTTGCCTGGCTGACACAGGACATGCCGACGGGTACACTGGTCGGGCTCGATCTTGGTATTTCGCTGCCCTTCGTCGATTGCGGCGCGTTCTTTCCCGGGTGGGATGCAAGCCCACCCGACGCGCGCCGCTTGTGGGCGCTGGTGGAGGAAATCTGCGCGGTCGATCCGCATCTCGGCGTCTCCAGCTTCGTGGATCACCCGCAGGCAAGCCGGTACTTTCGCCGCCACGGGGCACGGGAGGGGGACCGCTTTCACGGCGCGGGAGCGAGTCACCGCCGGGGCCGCTTCCGGGTAACGGAACAGGCGCAGGCGGCGATGGGCTGCCAACCCTACAGCAATTTCAATCTCGTCGGCGCAGCGCAAGTCGGCAAGTCGAGCCTCTCGGGAATGCGCCTGCTGCACCGATTGCCGCGACGCCTGCCGGTCTGGCCAGTCGATCTCCTGCCCGGAAGTCCGCCGCCGGGCGGAACATCCGTGGTAGTGGAAATCTACACCGCGATCGCCGCACTGGAGGCAGGCCGCCGCCCCGGACGATCAAAGATCCGCAGCCGCTCCGATCTCGATGACGCGCTGGCGGCGATCGGCAGTCCCCCGTCTGTGGGGCAGGAGCCGATCGACGATCATCAGACCGATGCCTTGCTGACGTCGGCCTGGTTGCGCCGCGCCGCTGGTCGTGCGCAGCTGTGGGCACCCCCTGCCCTCACCCCGGCTCTCGCGCAGACCGAAGGCTGGACGTTCGGTGCCCGCTGACCAGATTTCAGCGCCGAAACCGGCGCGAATCGCCGCCGCGCGTTGAAGCGTGGCAACCACGCGACAGTTCTTCCCCCCATGCGAACCCTTCTGCCGCGGCGGCGGTTCGATTCACGAACGAACCAAAAAGCAGGAGATGCAAATGGCGCACAAGGACAACGAAAGCGGCCTGGAACAAGCCGCGCACAAGGTAATGGATACTGTCGGCGGAATGATGGGCAAGGCGGGCGCGTACTTGACCGACAGCGCGGAAGGCTTCGTCACGAACGCCGCAATCAGCGACATGTATGAAATCGAAGCGGCACGCATCGCACAGCAGCGCTCGACGTCGCCTGTAGTGCTGCAAGTCGCCGAACGCATGATCCGGGACCATACCGATACCACGCTGAAGCTGCAGGATGCAGTTGCCCGCTCCGCCAAGGTCGGCCCGGAAGCGATCCCGAACGAACTCGACTCCCGACGCGCTTCGCTGGTCCGGCACCTGCTGGATTCCCCGGCGGACAGCTTCGACAAGATGTACCTCGACCAGCAAACCCTTGCGCATGAGGAAGCCGTCACCCTGGTCACCCACTACCGGGACCAAGGCGACGATCCGGTCCTCCGCGCCCACGCGGCGGAAGCCGTGCCGATCTTTGAAAGCCACCTGCAGAACATCAAGCAGATCGAAAGGTAGTCTCGGCTGGCGCCCTTCCCCATCGAGCAACAAGGCTGGATTTTTTCCCCGCCCTGTCGCATGGGGGACCGGCGCCGGCTTAGCTCAGTTGGTAGAGCACCTGATTTGTAATCAGGGGGCCACGGGTTCGAATCCTGTAGCCGGCACCATTTACCAGTTCTTCGCAGTTCGCCGTAGTGCATTGCAGACACCGGGATTCCCCGGTATCTAGGGGTTTAGAGGCTCCCACAGTTCACAGTAGATCACAGGAAGCCGATCCCTGAGGGGGGCCACTTAGGGGGCCATCCGAGAACTGCGAAGGAGCGTGGCCCCCACAATGGCCCTCACCGATACCGCAATCCGCAACGCGAAGCCGCGCGAGAAGCCCTATAAGATGGGCGATGCCGGCGGCCTGTTTCTGCTGGTCCAGCCGAGCGGCGGAAAACTCTGGCGCTTCAAGTACCGGATCGACGGCCGGGAGAAGAAGCTCGCGATCGGCACCTATCCGGACGTCAGCCTAGCGGACGCCCGCAAGCGCCGGGATGATGCCCGGGAAGCGCTTGCAGTCGGCAAGGATCCATCGCGCGAGAAGCAGAGGGAAAAGGCCCGGGCCACGACCCAGGCGGCAAACACCTTCGAACTGATCGCCCGGGAGTATTTCGACAAGCGGCGGCGCGATGGTGAACGCCCGTGGGCCGATCGCACCTTGACCAAGGCCGAATTCCTTCTTGATCAGGTGCGGGACATCTGGCCGCTCCCGATCGGCGACATTGAGCCGGCGGACGTGCTGAGCGCTGTTCGCAAGGTGGAGATGCGAGGCAACCTGGAAAGTGCCCGGCGCGCTCTACAGATGACAGGCAGCGTCATGCGCTATGCGGTCGCGACGGCTCGGCTGGGCTCCGATCCGACCCGCGACTTGCGAGGCGCGCTTACCGCTCCCCGCACGCAGCACCGGGCGGCCATCCTCAACCCCATCCAACTGGGTGCCTTGTTGCGCGCGATCGATGGTTACGATGGCCATGTGCATACACGGCTGGCTCTCGCCCTTGCCCCCCACGTGTTCGTTCGGCCGGGCGAGTTGCGGGAGGCGCAGTGGGAAGAGTTCGACTTTGACAAAGCGGTCTGGGCGATCCCGGCCGCGAAAACCAAGATGAGGAAAGCGCATCACGTTCCGCTGTCACGGCAGGCTGTCGCGATCCTGACACAGGCACGCGAGCTTACCAGCCGGGCGACGGGTTACGTCTTCCCCTCCATCCGCACCGCGGCCCGCCCGATGAGCGAGAACACGCTGAACGCGGCCCTGCGGCGGCTGGGGTACACGAAGGATGAGGCAACGGCGCATGGCTTCCGCGCCACGGCTTCCACCTTGTTGAACGAGTCCGGGAAGTGGAGCGCCGATGCGATCGAGCGCGCTCTTGCCCATGGTGACGAAGACAAAATCCGCGGCGCATATCATCGCGGCCAGCACTGGCAGGAGCGCGTCCGCATGGCTCAGTGGTGGAGCGACTATCTCGACCAGCTGCGCGACGGCGCCGAAATTGTCCCCTTTCCCGAACGGGAGGCGGGCTGACAAATTCCGCCGGGATTCGCCCGGCAGAAGCGGCCCGACCAGGTGATTGGAGCACCCGGCCGGGCCTGACCACCACAGCAAAGGAGTGCTGACATGGCTAATCCAACCAATAACGAGAGTAATCACCAGCCGCGACCTTTTCCGAGCGAATTGGCGCCCGGTCTCGACCTGTTCGCCGCCACGTGGCTTCAGCATTGGACTGAGGCAGGGGGATCGGTCCACCTCCAGGATGATGACAGGACGACCCTCGGATTCCCTATGTACAATTTCAGCCCGGCATATGTGGAGCCGCCTGCTGACTTACCCGAACAGGTTCGTTCGAGTCAGAGATCGTTTGCGGCCAACCATTACCACGGGCAAATGCGCGCGTTGCTCTCCCTGATCGAAGCTCTGCCTTACGGTAGCGACGCGCTGAACGCTCACATGCGCGCCCATGGAATGCGCTACTACTACCGCAAACAGGGGGCAGGATCGTGAACGCAACTGCCCTTGCATCAGCCGCTTCTTTGCCGGTCCTGATCGCAGCCAAAGAGGATTTCTCATTCAACGGAATGCGGATTTTCACCAGCATTCCAGACTACCACTACGACGTGGCTGCCCTTCGCGGGATGGTCATAGTTTACGATAGAGAATGCTTAAGCAGAGACCCGATCAAGGAAGGCAACTTCTACGTTGTCGAGAGCCAATATCCCGTTGGAGGCATGAGCTGGGAGATGTGGCTCGAGCTGGAGAGGGGAGACCGAACCAGCAGGGCGCAACCTAGCAGTCCGCTACGAACCCGGCGGGAAGTAGTCGAAGCAGTGCGGCGCGACGGGCGCTGGTGGCATCGCCTTCCGAGCGGCTTTCATGATGGCCCGTTTCAGGAATGGGCGGTGGCTCATCAAATGGTCGGAAAGGTTGTCGGTCTCTACAGGCCCGACTGATCCGGCACGAAGTGAATTCGGCGACATTGCGCCCGGCCGCTGGTCGGGCCACTGTTGCCGCGACGGGGATAGGTTGGCCGACCGAAAAGCGCGATTCCGACGCGCCTGCCCCGTCTCACCTTCGGAACCGCTACGGAGGCGGTATGGCATCGACCAAATGGATACCGCTTGAGGAAGCCGGCGAACTGCTACTCGCCCGCCGCCTAGAAGCTTTCTCCGGGTCTTTCGTTCTCAGCTACTCGTTCGTTTGGGACCTCATAGCCGAGCGTCTGACATCCGGCGAACTGCCCTCCCGCCCGACAAGAGGGGCGGATTTCAAGCTGGTGCTCTCCAGTGCAAAGGGTGAAGAACATATCCCGCTAAATGCCGACGGCCTAATTCCCGTCGCCTTCTGGTTTCACTACCTCGAAGCTGCACGCACACACGGCCCAATCATCACGCTCAATGATCCCTCATTCGCAGAGAGCGTCGGGAGCACATTTCGTTTCCGTCAGTGCCACGGGATCAGGGATGAAGGAGTGCTCGAGGGCGAAGCATGTGACGTCTTGGTCTTACGGGCGGCTATGCCGGGGGACTTGCCAAATCCTCGCGGGAGAATGCGCGGCCGGCAACAGTACGACGACACCGACATCGTGGAGAAGGTAATCAACGCCGTACAGAACGAAGGCCGCACCCTCGACGATGCGCTGGCTGAGTTCTCTCCGATGATGCAGGGGAGCCGTGAAGTAACCAGCAAGCGCAGAAGACTTTGCGAGCGACTGAAGGACCGCTTCGGAGAAAAATATCGGACTATTTTAACTCCCGTGACGTGAACCGCAGCACCTCCGACAACCTTCCTTGCACATCAGCAAAGGAGGTACTTACAAATGCCGGAGCCTGTGGAAAACGAAACGGCGGTCCTAAAGCCGCTGGCGTACAAACCAAACACCGTTGCAGAGATTACTGGGCTCAGCCGTAGCAGCGTCTTTAAGCTCCTTCGGGAAAAGAAGCTCGACAGCGTGACGGTGGGCCGGTCGCGCTTGATCCTCGCCCAGTCGGTTGAAAAGCTGCTTTCGAGCGAGGCGGCCTGATATGGCCCAGACATGCAACGCCCCGCCAATCGTGGGCACGGGCGGGGCGAAGCGCGATCGATTTGGCGGCCGGTCGCAGTCCTTCGATAACCTGAGCAACTGGCCGGCGCAACTCATCGCGTCGCGCTACAATCTTACACCTTCGACAGCCCAAACCGTCGCCGCAATCGCGTTTGGGGGTGCTCATGTCTGACCTGCCCGCGAACGTGGTCCGACTGCTCGGGCAACAGCAGGGGTGGATCACTGCGGAGCCGCAAGGGGCCGCCTACGCCGTGCGAATCTACTGGCGGCCGGATCTCTACGACCTCGCCCGCGATTTCGACACAGGCGGGGCGGCCCTCACCTACACGCTTCTGACAGCAGAGAAGCACGGCCTTGCCGCAGTGCTGACGTTCCGCCCGAGTGAGGAACCCGGCTGATGAATTCCGCCGAACTCTTGGCCGAATTCGACGCTTACGAACGAGCGCTCCGGCAACAGCATCTTGAGCACGTCCGCCGCCTCGGACTGCTGGAGGGAATCGCCCAGGTCGGTCAGCACCAGCCGCCCGCGGGGATGGCGCACATCCGTACCCTGCCGAACGCCTTGTGGGAGCCGGACGACGCCGGAACGGCCGCGATGATCTTGCCGGTATGCCGGTGGACTGTCTTCGATGCCTTCGGCATCGAAATCGAGACGCCCGAACTGGTCGACCTGATCGCCTTCCGCACTTCCTCGCCTGCCTCCTGGCTCTGGCGGACCGGCACCGGCTGGGCACTTGGCGAGGACCAGCTAATCTTCCCGAATGGCGATCCGCTGCTACTGGTCTCGACGCCGCTTGAATGGCTGCGCGCCGGCGGAACAGCGGTCTGCCTTTTGGACTGGTCCGCATCCTCGCCAGCATGGGCGCACCTGCTGACGTCCGGCGAACTGCTGACGGACACGCCGCACCTGGCGGCCCGCATCGATCGCGCCTTGCGCCAGTCGATCCGCCTCCCGCGGGTGGAGGTCGCTCATGCCGCTTAGCCTCGCCGATGCCGAGCGCGATGACCTGCCACCGTTCGCGCCTGCCGATGCCTATGCGGAAGGCGGTGCCCCATCACGGGAAGATAAGCGCGCAGCGAGAGAACGGCCGCTACTTCCCTTCGAATGGGCTGGCGACGTGCAGCCGGTGCTCGATGGAGTCTGGCTAATCGACGACTTCCTGCCGAAGTCTGGCGCTGGCGTGCTCTACGGTCATCCCGGATCCGGCAAAACGTTTCTGGCGCTGCACATGGCGGCGCATGTGGCCGAGGGGCGGGAATGGGCCGGGCGACATGTCGAACGCGGCATGGTTCTCTATCTTGCCGCTGAGGGACAGAGCGGGTTCCGCAACCGCCTTTCGGCCATGATCGATGAAGGGGTGCTTTCGCGCACGGCACCGTTCGCATTCGTACCCGCCCCAATCGACCTGCAGGCCCCGAAGGGCACCGATGTAGACCGGCTGATTTCCACGATCCGGCATGTAGCGGAACGAACCTGCGCACCCGCGCTGATCGTGATCGACACGCTCAGCAAGACATTCGGGGCAGGCAAGGAGAACACGGACGACATGGGGCACTACGTCGCTAACTGCGAGCGGATCGCCTCGGAGTTCAACTGCCTGGCGCTGATTGTCCACCATCGCCCCCGCAACGGAGAGGGACAATCAGAGCGCGGCCACAGTTCGCTTCGGGGCGGCATCGTCACCTCGATCCTGGTGGAAGGCGACGACATCAAGACCGCGACCACTGTGAAGCAGAAGGAGGGAGAAGAGGGCGAGCAAGTCTCATTCCGGCTCGACCCGATCACGCTCGGCACCAATGCGCGGGGGAAGGAGATCACCAGCTGCCTGGTGGAGATCGTGGAGCATGAGGCCGCACCGAAGCCGTCGGCAGCGGAGAGCAAGAAGCGGTCGCTGAAGGGGCACAACAAGATCGCCTTCGAAGCCATCGAAACGCTGATCGCGCTGCACGGAAAGGAGCCGCCGGACAGCCTTCCGCGGGAGGTTATCGACCGCTCGAAAATCTGGCGCGTAATCAACGGCGGACAAGTAGCGGACAAATTGAAATCCGAGTTTCTGAGCGTCGTGAAGGCCCAGCCGGACAAAGTTGCGGACACGGCAGAGCGCACGGCCAGACGCGCGATGACGGCGCTCAAAGCCGCAGGATTGCTGGGATCATGGGAGGAATGGGTATGGCTTGCCTGACCTTCCGGACAACTGGGGACAAATCTGCGGACAACTTTTCGGACAAGCGGAATTCTGGGGCCGGACATTCCGGACACCACCCCTTTAGGGGTGTCCGTTTGTCCGCCCATTTTGTCCGGCATCGGAGGGGGTGGAAATGAGCACCGATCGGACCTCCCTGCCTACCCATCATGCAGACACACCGCGGCGGCGCGCCAGCGGCAGCGAAAGGACCTGACCCATGGCTGAAACCATCTTCCCCGCCTTCCTCAAGCTTGAGCATCGGAAGGACAGCAGGACGCAGAGTGCGTTCCTCTCCGAAATCGACGGCGCATTGACTCCGGCCGAACGCCGGTTCCAGACGTTCTCCGCTGAGGCGCAGCGGATGATTGACCGGGCGCTTTCGACAGAGCGCAGTAAATTCGGGAGCCTCGACCTCGACGTCGCCGGCCTTCATCGCCAGGCGGCCAGCCTGGAGCAACAGGCAGTGGCCGCGCGTGAACTGGCGCTCGCGACCGAAATGGCCTCCAAGGAAGCGGGGGACTTCTCGCAGACGGCGCGCCTTCAGGTCGCAGCCATGCAGGCGACTGCCCGCGAGGCAGAGCAGGCGGCCGCGTCCGCGCGAGAGTACGCCTCAGCCCAGGCGCAGGTGCAAGCGGTGCTTGATCGCACCGTGTCGGACGTGACCGCCGTGACCGCAGCAACCCGCCGGGCCGGGATCGCGAATGACAATGCCGCAATGTCCACCGCCGCTCATCGGGCAGGACTGCAGCAGCTCGGCTATCAGCTTGGCGACGTTTCGGTCATGTACGCGATGGGCGCCCGGCCGGCGCAGATTTTCGCCTCGCAGATCGGCCAGGTGACCCAAGCCGTGCAGATGATGAGCGGCGGCACCAGCAAACTCGCCTCATTCCTCGGCGGCCCATGGGGCATCGGAATCGGCATCGGCGTGATGGCGCTCGGGCCATTGATCGGAAAGCTGTTCGAGACGGAAGACGCGCTCGGCCGTGTCGGGACCGCCGCGCAGGAGGCGATGAAGAAGGTCCAGAATGCCGTCAGCCAGGTCTCGGAATTCACCGATGCTGCTGACTTGAACGTCAAGGCGAAGATCAAGGCGATGGGCGACCTTGCCCGGGCAAACCGTGAGATTGCCGAGACGCGGGCCCAAATCGAGTCATTGGCCGGCATGCCGGGCGGCGCTGATCTTATCCAAGGTCAGACCGCTTATCTCAGCCGGATGACCGCACAGAAGCAGGCGGCAGAAAAGGCGATCAAGGAGTCCGACGCTGCGCTCGAAACCCTGCGCCTCAACACGGAAATCCGGAACAAGCAGACTGCTGCCCAAGGGCGGCTGGACCAGTTGGATGACAAACCTAGCAAACCCGTGCGCAGCCGGAAGAGCGAACTTACGGCCGAAGCCAAGGCGCTGCAGCAGGCCGCGAAGGAAGCGGACAGCTACATCGCCAGCCTGGAGCAGGAGATTGCGCGCATCGGCGCCACGCCTGGTCAAATCCGTCAGCTTGAAGTTGCCCGAGCCCGAGAGGCGGCGGCAACGGATGCGCAGCGTCAACGGATCGACGAACTGAACGCTTCGCGCGAAGAAGCGATCTCGACCCAGGCGCGCGAAGAGGCGGCAACCCAGTCGGCTGAAGCGTTGGCCGAGTTCCGCAGCCGGACAATCCAGCCACTGCGGGATGAGTATGAGCTCCTCGGCTTGGTCGGTCCGGCGCGCGAAAAGGCCGCCCTCGCTCTGCAGGAGGATGCGTTCAAAGCGGACGCCGCGGCCAAGGGCATCGAAGACGTGAACGCGGCTTGGTCTGAATACTACGACTGGCAGACGCGGATCATCGACAAAGGCAGCGTCCTCGAGCGCGAGCGGCAGGAGGCACAACTCCTGGCGCAGGATCTCGACCGGCTTGTCGGCGCTATGGGCAATCTGGGCGGCGTCGGGGGCATCCTTGGGGACGTGATGGGCTTCACAACTGGCGGTGCGGTTCCCGGCCCGCTGGGCGCCCTGCTGGGCACAGTCACCGGCACTCGCACCAACGATGAGGGCGACGTGATCGCGCGCACGCTCGGCGACGAACTGCGCGACGTCTTCGGGATCACGGGCGTCTTCGGTGAGACCATGACCCATGCCATGAAGGGCGCCGGTATTGGCTCTCTCGCGGCGGCCAGCCTCTTTGGCGAGCAGAGCGCCACAGGCCAGGCAGGAAGCGCGATCGGCGGGGCACTGGGCCAAGCTGGCGGGGAAGCGCTCACCAAGGGCCTGACCGGCTTTCTCGGCTCTGCCGGCGGTCCGATCGGTGCCATCGCGGGCGGACTGATCGGCGGTGTGCTCGGCGGCGTGCTCGGCGGGGGCAGCAAGACGGCCCGCGCCAACGTCACCGGCATGGGCAAATCCTCTGTCGCTGGGGCCGATGATGGCAACTACGGCGTAGCCAGCGGCCTCGGGAGTTCCGTGCAGGAGGCGCTGCGCAAGCTCGCTGATCAGCTGGACGCGGACATTGGCAGCTTTCAAGTCGCGATCGGCACAAGGGGCGGCGACTTCCGGGTCAACCCGAACGGTACGTCGCTGAAGATCAAGAACGGCGCCGTAAACTTCGGCGAGGATCAGGCCGCCGCCATTGCCTACGCGCTCGGGAATGCTGTCGCAGACGGTGCGATCAAAGGCCTGAAGGCTTCCGAACAGCGTCTGCTGAAGGCGAACAGCGACATCGAAGCGGCCCTTCAGGATGTGCTGGATTTCCGCAGCGTCTTTGACCGGCTCAAGGCCCTCAAGGATCCGGTGGGCTCGGCACTCGATGACCTCGATGACGAGTTCGAGCACCTGCAGGATATCTTCAAGCAGGCGGGCGCCAGCACCGCTGAATGGGCGGACCTGGAAGAACTCTACTGGTTGGAAAGAGACGCGATCATCAAGGACGCGACGGAGCGTTCGCTGGGCTCCCTGCGCGACCTGATGAGCGACCTGACCGTCGGCAACTCCGCCTTGTCCCTGCGGGACCGCAAGGACCTTGCAGAGGCGGAATACAATCCGCTGGCGGAGCGCGTCGCGGCTGGTGATGCGACGGCTTACGACGACTTCGCCGAAGCGGCGCGGACGTTGCTCGACATTGAGCGGCAGCTTTCCGGATCGCAAGGCAGTTACTTCGAACTGCTCGACGAAGTGAAGGGCCTCACCACGACCGCGCTTTCGGAAGGTACCGGCCTCGACCTCGACGGGCGGGACAGCCCGTTCGGTGATCGGCCGGCGGCGAACGACAATCGCGCCGTTGCGGACTCGGTCGACCAGCTGCGTGATGAGATCGCCAACGGAACGAACGCGCACCTCGAGGCCGTCAACCGCAACCTCGGCCGCCTGATCAATCTCGCCAGTCAGACCGGCACCGGCTGGGGGCGCCCGAGCTACGACTACGGCACGCTCGGGCGGTTCTAGCGGCCCAACTTCACCCGGAGACCACGGAAAAGCGACGCAGCACGCAAACACAAAGGAATGACCATGGACGACAAGAGACTTATGGACCTGCAACGCCGCGCCCTGGCCGGCGATCAGGAGGCCAGCCGAACGCTGGAAGCGCGAGACCTGCTTCAGCAGGCCGATGCCGCAACCGGCGCTCTGCGCGACCGTGCCGCGAAAGGCGATCGGCAGGCGATGGAAACCCTGCGCACCATTGCAGGCGGCAAAGCCCCAGCCGCTCCGGCTGGTTCCGTCAAGGCCACGACCAACACCGCAGCGATGGAGGCAGCGTTTGCCGCCCAGAATGCCACGAGCCGGGAACGTGCCCGAATGGCCGAAGTCTTCGCCTCGCCGCATTCGCGCGGCCGCGAACGGGGCTGCGTGACCCTGCTGACGGCGGACAAGGGCTGGAGCGCGGCGCGCATTGTCGCACACCTTTCGGACCTGCCGACCGATCGGGAACTTCACGCCGCATCCCCCGCGGGACGCGCGGCATCGGATGCGGTGTGGTCCAAGGTGCACGGATCCAGCAGCACCGCCTCGGAAGCGCCGAAGCCGAAAGCCGAGGCGACCGGAACCGATGCCGTTTGGAATCACGCCAACGCTGCCATCGGCCGGACCAAGGCGACCGATGAGCCCGCGAAGGGCCGGAAGGATTCCGCTAGCGTGTGGGACCGTGTCTATGGCCGGAACGGAGACAACAAGTGAACTTTGATCCTGTTACGATCGCCGAAGCCAAGGCTGCCTTCGCCGCTCTGGACTTCACCGAAGAGAACGAACAGATTGCCGAACTGGAACGCAAGATTGAGGAATGCGAGGCGGCGATCGAGGCCGGGCGAGGACGGATCAAAGCTGTTGTCGCTCAGCAGCGCGATCCCAAACCGGACGGATTTGCCGCAGCCAACGCGCTTCTGGAGGGCGTTTCCTTGCGCGAAGCCGCAGCCGTCCCGGGCACATACGACGCTCTGGAGAAAGAATATCGCGCCCTGACAGAAGGGATCAGGCATCTGTCGGATAATATCGCACATTACCGGGGACAAATCCGCCAGGTTCAGGGCGGAGCCGAGCGGCGCCTTAGCGAGGCTGCTGCCGGGCTGGTCGAAACCGTGACAAACGAGGCCCGTGTGGCGGCGGAACAGATCGAGCAGTGTTGCGCTGCGCTCCGGGCCGTCCATTACACAACCAAGGCCGGAGTGCATGAAGTGAGGGCGCTCGAAAGAGTGCGCGATGGCATGGTGCTGGACGCTCATGGGCAGGGGCTGTTGGCGCACAAGGCCAAGGTCGAGGTGCCGGAGGAAGTGGTCGATGCCCTTTCCAGCTTGGCTTACAAGGGGGGCTCCGCCCTGCAAATCCGGCTCTACAAGGAATTGCCGCAATAACAGGCTGATCAGTTCGAGCGGGCGTCCTTCCTCTTCGCCCGCTTGACGTTCCGCCAGTCTGTTCGGGGGGCTGGACGGGACAACAGGAGGCGGCAGGGTTTTGCCATAGGCCCTGCCGCCTTTCTTGTGCGCAGACATCGGCGCACTCAGGGGATCGAAGATCGCGAAGGTTTCCTCATATACGAGCTCCTAGGAGAGCGTCAGGCGAAGTTGTTGGCATGATTGCAAATCGGAACTTTTCAACGTCGCGCTCCGACCTGCTGAGCCCGGCGTCCGTGCCTCGCTCAGCCTATGCGGATGCGCTAGCGGGGCTTTGAAGCCTCCGACCATTCCCAAGACTGAGATGGTGCCTTTCGAACAGGTGGACCGCAATGCGGCTGCACTTTAGGAGCAGATGCACCATTCAACCGAGACCCTCGTTCCGGGCGGGATGCGCAGGTACCTTGACGAACTAGCTTACGTTCAAGCCCTCGCCTGTCACTGCCAAGCCGCCGAAGATCGCGCGTGGGAGCAAGCGACAGCGGCTCTGGAGAAGATCGCCGGTCTGGTTCGATGAGTTCGGCTGATCTGACCCTGAGGAAGTCCGGAAGGTTCTCGTGCAGGTCATTGCCAAGCAGGGAGAGAATGATGACCGACTCCGACAAGGTAGTGGACACCACGCTGCTGATTGTCGTGGCTGTGATTGCCGGTGCCGGGTTGCTGATAAAGGCGACATTACAGTGGCTGACGCAGAGAAGGCCGCCCCATGTTTCTGAAAAGTTTTCCCCACCCAAGGGCGTTTCCCGATTCCACATGCGGCGGGCCACGCTGTAGATAAGAAAAACCCCGCCAGTCGTGCGGACTGACGGGGTAATCAACTAAGGGCCGGCAAGCCCTCAGCCTCTTCACAAGGGTGATATGAAATTTCCAATCATCTTGGTCAAGGTTTGCCTGCCCATAGCAGTGGAAGACTTGCTATGACTGATACCCCAAGTGCCCTGGTCCGTTTAAGCCAGCGAAGGAGGCCCAAGGCCTCAGACGAGTCCGAGCAGCTTAGCCAGACGCAGGGCCGCGTCTTCGGTTTCCACCCGGGCGAGTACTGCCGTCTCGTGCCCATTCTCCTCCACCAGGAAGTAGCCGCTGGTGTCAGCGAGCGGAGGATCGAGGAACTGTGCTGCGCGATTGGTCAGCGGCTTCAGGACGATCGTCCGACCGCCCTCTCCGATGGCGCTAAGATACAGGCTGGCCACAACATTTCTCCCGGTGAAGCGCATGACTGAGCAGAAAACGCACGATCTTCGTAAGCAGCCCGGCATGTCCGCCAATCGCCTCGCGGACTATATGGCCGCATCCGAGCAGGCGAGACGGAGCATATTGCGGAGTTGTAAATACCGACCGCGGGCGCGTCTCATTCAACATGATAACGCGAAAGAATCCATAGCCTACTGGCTGTCAAGCGGAACCGAAGATGATCATTCTCTTCGCACCAGAATGGACATTTTGCGGAGCGGCTTGAACGGCTCAGATTTCGAAAACGACCTCGCCGAGCATAACGCGGACTACATCGAACGATTTCTTGCAATACGCCCGGGTCTGCCCGGTCATGTGCAAGAGGTTACAAAGGCGGAGCGAATGCTCGGACTGGATCTCGAGGGGTTCCATCTTACATTCAGCCCGAGTCTCGTCCTCAAGCGAGTCAACCGGCGAAACGTACCCAAGATGGGCGTCGCCTTCTTCCGCTATGCTAAGAACAAGCCCTTGGGTGAAGATGTAGCATGCTGGCAGGGCGCGATATCGTTCGGCTACCTCGACGCGAAACTGAAGCAGGGACTTTCTGAGACTGACCCTGAAAAGGAAATGTGCCTTGCGATCGACATGTGGTCGGGCCGATGCCATCCAGCTCCGGGCAATGCCGTTTACCGGTTCAATGAGATACGAGCGGCGTGCGCGGGAATAGTGCAGCGCTGGGATCACATCCCCCCACCTGAGGGCGCGATCTTCTGAGCATCTGTTGTGCCGTCCACAAAAGGGAGGGCGGGCTTTGGCTCGCCCTTTCATCGGGTGAGTGAACCTTAGCGGGTGGACGCACCTACGGGCAGCGATGCCCGCCCCAGTATCGCTCCCACCGCAGCGCCCATCCGCCGCGGACCATCGCGCAAGACAGGTCGCCGCCGATCGGTGACGTGCACCACGCAGCGGTGCGACTGCCAGCGCCGTTCCCTTCTGAAACGCAGGTCATCGGCGGACCCTTCACCAGCACGTGCCCGTGAGAGGATCGGCCCATCGGTTTGCCAACGGGGTGGACCAGTGCAACACGGGAAGCTCCAGCATTGGTTTTTGGGCAAGGCTGGTTGGTGCGACAGGTGCCGGCAGTCTCGCGCGCGGCGAGGTGACACTTGAAGCCCCAGACGAGTGCATTGGCCGTGGCACTATGGGTGCTGCGCGGCAGATGTTCTGATGAATGGCACACAAACTTCTGGCGCGCCGCGGGATGGAGAACAAGGTAGCCAAGTCCCGGAACCTCGCTGCGATTTACAACGGCATAGCGCTACGTCCGTTTTTGAACGTCACATCCACTCACCTTCTTCGCCCACCACTTGGGCGCATGGCCGGAACGGTGCCGGGCGCCGGGCGTCCTGCGTTCGAGAGCGCCGGCCGGCATCCTCCTCCCTACTGCAGTCCGGCGTTTATGGTCCTCATAGCCCCCGCTTCGGCGGGGGCTTTTTTCGGAAGGAGCAGTGCCCCGTTTCATCGCCTCCAAGATCCGCCGGTTGATGGAGATGCTGCTCGAACGTGAGCTGTAGGATCAGCCGCAGCGCCCGCGCATGCCATTCCGCCCGAATGCCACCTCCCGCGAGGTCAGATCGCCTCGCCGGTGATGATCAGTTCGCCCACGATCCCCATCCGGGGTCGCGTCCGTGGGAGCAGGCCGGCCACTACTGGCAGCGCGTCATGCGCCAGTATGCGGAAGCAGTTATCCGAACGCTGCGGCGGGAGCGTGTGTAGCCCCGCGATCATCCCCAACGACGCTGTCGCATGCTCCCACCACGTTCCTCTGCGGCCTGCCGGTGACGGGCGAAGGCCTGCACAAGAGGATGCTCATCCCACTCTTTCCACAGGACGAGCGATGTCGCGCGATAATGTTCGGACGATGTTTGCGTGTTCAGCCATGCCGCCGCAGCCTCACGGTCCACCTGCTAGACGGGCACCACAGCCGCGATATTCTCTACCTCGGTCATTGTAAGCATCCTCATTGCTACGAAGAGGACACGTTTCACGAGCTATTTCATATACGTAGTAACCGCGGTTCCCAGGCGAGGCGGCACCCAACCACTCCGGCTGTTGGCCACGGCTGGCAGATCACGATGGATGGCTATGCCAAGGGAATTATCCGGACGCTGCGGCGGGAGCATCCCGTCCATCGACCACTTCACATGGGGTGGATGAGCCCCCGGGGACATACCCCAGGTAAGGAAGCGCGGCTGCAAGACCCATTGCGCCGAGGATCGCCCCGAAAGCTAGGCAGGCGAACGGGAGGTAATCGCGCACTTTTGCCGTCTGCGTCATGGTGTCGGACCTTCAGTGACTGGTTGCCTCCATGGTAGATTAGGGTCGGCTAATTCCCGCTACGTGGTAACCGCACCCGAGAAATCGACGCCCGACCAGTCCGTTCCGCACTCACTCATGGTGTTCCCGTGAGCAACCTTTCGGACCTCGCGCTCACCTCTTTACCTCGGTTGGCGCGAGGTCCGTTCTTTTTGCAGCGCCGCAGCTACTTCCTCACCGCCTGGCAACTACCCGGGTGTTGAGGCGGGACTTTGGGGATCCACCATTCAGCGGGAACAGCGACCTTGGCTGAGCGTCTGCTAGGCAGAAGCGTCTGCCTCTTCTAGGCTCAGGACCCATTAAAGGGATTCCCAAAGCAGCGCAGATTTGATTCACAGGCGGCGCAAGGAGGCGCTGTGA
>NZ_RSEK01000016.1 GCF_003958635.1 Altericroceibacterium xinjiangense
TCACAGCGCCTCCTTGCGCCGCCTGTGAATCAAATCTGCGCTGCTTTGGGAATCCCTTTAATGGGTCCTGAGCCTAGGAAGACCGATCCATGCTGGCCTCCTTCACCAGCCAACATGGTGAATCAGAAAGTCTGCCCGTTGGGAATCCCTCGCGATTCAGATCGGGCGAAATCTGCTCTAATCAACAACTTGCCGAAGGACATGCGCCGCTCCATAAAAGCGCAGAGAGTATTCAAGCTTCCGTGATCCTTCACTATCCGGATACGACGAAACTCCTATCATCCAGTCCTCTCCGAGGATCACCATTTCCAAAGGAACGAGGGCACTCATAAATATTGCAGAATGTAGATCGTGACGCTCAATATCAAAAAACTTCAGGTCACCTTGGTATTCTTCAACCCCCAAACGAATGCTCTGACCATTCTTTGACGCAAAATGAGCTACGCGCTTTAGCCATGTTCCATAATGTGGCAGCTCCGGAAACACCTGAATCCTTTCCGCTGGATTAGATACTCGCTCTCGAAGTTTTCTCGCTTCATCTTCTGATACTACTTGGATCATTGGTCATGGTAGCGGACTGATCCGTCCTTTCTTGTTACAGGCATTCCACCTTCGACGCGGGGTGTGGCGGCATGACTATGCGGTTGTGCATCATGTGCTTGCCTTCCGTCGGGATGAGGTCCGTGTCGAGAGATCACTACCGGATTTCCTCGGCTGTCCTGGGTCATCTGTTGGCGCTCTGCCTTCGGCATAGGCCTTCCTCCCGGCGCCTTTACATCCGACCTTGATCGCGAAGTTGGGACTCCGGCATCGCGTAACGCGGCTCGATCGGCAGCAAGGAATTGAACACTCGGTATAACTCGCTTGTACGATCGAAAAATGTACATGTGGTAAAATTTTCTGCGAATAGAGAAAACTCACAGATTAAAACAGATGCTCCAGAAAATGGGATTGGTTCGGGAACGACGACTATAAGCAACTCTAAACAGCCACCACTAAGTGACGGGACGCGGAACACGATCGGTTCGCTTGTCGCTCACGAAGTGCTTGGGCACGCATATGGACGGTTCGAAAAACCCTCGCGTTTTCTGTCCTGAGGTGATTCAGTGCCTCTCTCGAAGAGGAGGCGCGGAAATGGCAGGGCAGCCCGGGTTCTTTGATCTTTCGGACCGGTACGAGGCACTGAGCGCGGCGGGCGATCCGCTGGAGCGGTTGTCTTCGGTGGTGGATTTCGAGGTGTTCCGGGGACCGCTGATCGCCGCACTGCGGCGGGGACCTCGGGGCAAGGGCGGAAGGCCGCCCTATGACCCGGTGCTCATGTTCAAAATACTGGTGCTCCAGGCCCTCTACTCCTTGTCGGATGAAGCAACCGAGTTCCAGATCCGGGACCGCCTCTCGTTCCAGCGTTTCTTGGGGCTCGGGCTCGAGGGCACGGTGCCGGATGCGACTACGGTGTGGCTGTTTCGCGAGCAGCTGGTGAAGGCCAAAGCGATCGACAAGCTCTTCGCCCGCTTCGATGCGGCGCTGAAGGACCGGGGCTATCTCGCGATGGGCGGGCAGATCATCGACGCGACCGTCGTACCGGCGCCGAAGCAGCGCAATACCGAGGAAGAGAAGGCGGCGATCAAGCAAGGCCGCACTCCCGAGAGCTGGAAGGACAAGCCGGCCAAAGCGCGCCAGAAGGACCGGGATGCCCGCTGGACAGTCAAGTACTCCAAGGCGAAGGTGAAGGAGGGCGCCAATCCCAGGGCGTTTAAGCCGGTCGACCTTGCGATCCCGATGTTCGGTTACAAGAACCATGTAGGCATCGACCGGGCACACGGCCTGATCCGCACCTGGGATGCGAGCGCGGCGAATGCGCATGACGGCGCGCGCCTGTCAGTGCTGGTGAGCCGGGAGAACACCGCCTCGGGCGTGTGGGCCGATACCGCTTATCGCTCGAAGAAGAACGAGGCGTTCCTGGCCAAGGGGCTGTTCACCAGCCACATCCACCAGAAGAAACCGCCGAAGAGGCCAATGCCCGAGCGGATCGCGAGAGCCAACGCCAAACGCTCGGTCGTACGCTCTGCGGTCGAGCACGTGTTCGCCGGGCAGAAGCACCGCATGGGCTTGTTCATCCGCACCATCGGCATTGACCGTGCCCGGATAAAGATCGGAATGGCGAACCTTGCCTACAACTTCCAGCGTCTCGTCTGGCTTGAGAGGAAAAGTGCGCCCGCTTGAGGGGCAAAGTGCGCCCGGCCCGGCCGGAAACGGCCAAAAATCGGGCAACACAGAAGCAAAATTGATCCCGCTATTGCAGGGAAGCGCCGCAATCGCCGCCCCTCCAGGCCTGCGCGCGCTCACCACGGCGGAAACGACGGGTTCTTCGAGGTGTCCATATGACGCAGACACCGGCACAACCGATCGTTCGATAGACCCGAAAACGGGCACTTCAAACCATGAACTCGAAGCCTCCCGGATCGAAAACGAATACCGCGATGCTGTGGGCCTTGATCTTCGAACAGAATATGGGGGGGTACCTCTCTCCCGAATTGGAGAATATCCTATGAATACTGGCTTGATCGACTACGGCCCCGCTCGATGAAGCCGGATACTTTGGGATCAGCTAAGTCTAGCCGAAAACAGTCATTCATTGTAATCCTTGCCGCCTTGATGTTGTCATCTTGTATGTCAGAATCAAAGTTGGAACTAGGAGACGAATGCGATGAATTTCCAACTAATCTATCGGAGGCAACCAACACTGGCGTAAATCTCAGCTCCGCATCTAGAGAGGACTTTCTGCGAGAAGCTATCAAGAGGATAGAGGTGTGCTACGGCGACGCTACATACGCACAAGACGACTTCGAACAATCTCTTCAGCGAATATCGATGGGTAGTGATGGGTACTATTATATATTTTTTACGTTCGTTAGCATTGAGGACGAATGGCTAGTCTTTAGAGTGGGCCAAAATGGAGAGATCGAATCCGCCTTCACTTACAGCCCTCTCTCGCGATTTGCCGTTCCTAGCTAGCTGTCTGGTTGGCACTGTCAGACCAAACGCACCTGATGGCGACTGGCCTCAGGGGGCACTGTCAGACGAAGTGCACCCAATGGTGATCGGCCCGAAGGCAGGGTAGGGCAGGGGCATGCCCCGTCCGGGCATTGTCAGAGGCACTGCACCGGATGGCGACCAGGGGCACGGCAGGCACTGTCAGAGGCACTGCACCGGATAGCGACCTGCCGCCGAGCGGGGTAGGGCAGGTGCATGCCTCGCCCCCGCAAACCAGCTAATCCGTTCCGGTATTTCCACTCCTCGCCTGAGGTCATCCGCCTGGTCGTGATGATGTATATCCGGTTTCCGCTCTCGTTGCGGAACGTGGAAGATCTCCTGTTCGAGCGCGGGATCGACATCTCACATGAGACGGTGCGCTTCTGGTGGAACCGCTTCGGGCCCGTGTTTGCGGCGGACATCCGCCGGCAGCGGATCTCGCGCATGCGCGGCTTTCGTTATTGGAAGTGGCACCTGGACGAAATGTACGTTCGGGTGAATGGCGAGATGGTCTACTTGTGGCGCGCCGTGGATCACGAGGGCGAGGTCCTCGAAAGCTACGTCACGAGAACCAGGGACAAAGCGGCTGCCCTGCGGTTCATGCGCAAGACGTTGAAGCGGCACGGCAAGGTGGAAGCGATCACGACCGACGGCCTGCGTTCCTACGGAGCCGCACTGAAAGAACTCGGATGCGAGCAGAAGCAGGAGACCGGCCGCTGGGCCAACAACCGCGTCGAGAACTCGCACCTGCCGTTTCGACGACGAGAACGAGCGATGCTCCGGTTCAGACAGATGAAGTCGCTCCAGAAGTTCGCTTCATGAGACCTGTGCGCGGGTGGGTATAGACAGGCGCACTGATTGCTGATTCCATGTGCTTTCCTCAGAGGGAGAGCATCTGGTGGCGCATCGTTCGATTGGTCAGGAGCGGTTCGGTTTTGCTGGAGGTGCCCGGTCGGCTGGATCGTCGCTGGATGAACTCGATAGCCTGATCGACTGGGCTCCTGTCGCCGCTCTTCTGGATCCCCTCTATTCAGCGGCCAAGGGGGAGCCTGCCTGGCCTCCGCTGCCCATGTTCAAGGCGCTCTTGCTCTCGATCTGGTACGATCTGTCGGACGTCAAGCTAGCCGAGGCGCTTGATGACCGCGCCTCGTTTCGGCGGTTTTGCGGCTTCTCCAGTACGGAGGAGACACCGGAGCGCACCGCGTTCGTGCGCTTTCGCAGGCTGCTGGTCGCGCGCGGCCTCGACGTTAGCCTGTTCGAGGCGGTCACAGCCCAGCTCAAGGCCAAAGCGATCAAGGTGAAGACCGGCACCCTTGTCGATGCGACGATCATCACCTCTGCCAGCAAGGAGGACGGCGATGGCCGCTGGGTAAAGCACAAGGGCAAGAAAGCCGTTCACGGCTTCAAGGCCCACGTCGGCGCGGATGCGGACACAGCGCTGGTCGAGAAGATCTCGGTCACCCCGGCCAATGTGAACGATGGCAGGGCCGGACCCGAAGCTCTGCCCGATGATCCCGGCGAGGTCTTCGCCGACAGCGCCTATCGCGGATCGCACTTCGGCAGCGCGATCCTCGCCAAAGGAGGTGTACCGAGGATTGTCACTACAAGCGTATGGGCCCGCAGCGAAAGAGAAGCGCAGGCTCGGCTCAATGCATGGAACCAGCCAATCCACCGCGTTCGCGGCCGGATCGAGAAGATCTTCGGCACCTGGAAACGCAGCTACGGCCTGCGCCGGATGCGATGGCGAGGTCTCGCCAAAGCCACCGCCCAGGTCCATCTCACCGCGATCGCTTATAACCTGAAGCGTGCCCTCAACATTCTCGCGGTCCAAAGAGCCTGAGGTGAGAATCCGGGGAGGGCCCGTGATGTCCGGATACGATCCGGAGCTTCCGTTTCAACCGGATCGGCTGCTCCAGGCCGCCGTCTTGTCGCGATTTCCCGAACCGATGGGCGGCTCACCCGGTTCGAGCTTGCTCAAGTGGCCCAAACATTCAAAATCAGCCGCTTAGTCCCACCCGCGCACAGGTCTCATGTCAGCACCCGTGTCATGGATCTCTGGTTCTCGGACGACGTGCGCCCCGGACGCAACGATCGGTGGGTCAACGTGATCGCCGGGCACCGGGGCATCAGAGCTTAAGAGAGTTCTAACAGGTGCCGCTCCGATCCCGATCGGAAATCCTAAGCGGCGCTGATCTCATTCCCGCCGCTCGCGCTCAGATCTGCCGCACGGCTACTTGAAGTCAGCTCAGCCACAGAAGAGCTTAATCGACTGCTACAATCCGGGTTTCCCCGGGGTTCTCGCTCCTACACTTATGGTCCATACCCGTTGCGCGATTCTTAATCGCAACAGGGGAAATCCATGAAAGCTCGCATGTTCGAGGCCATCGCCGCCGCCGCCTTCATTATCGCTGCCGGCCCGGCAATTGCTCAGGTTGCGGCAGTACCGGCCCCAGCTCCTATCACGGCTCCAGTCACGTCGAACGCGGTCCTGCGTGCGGGTGCTCCGGTGACCCTGCGCTTCCTGGAAGAAGTCACGACGAAGAAGAAGCGCGCCCGCGTAGGACAGCGTGTCAACATGGAAGTCGCATCTCCGGTTGAAGTGAACGGCGTCGTTGTCGTCCCCGCCGGCACTCCGGCGTGGGCTGAGGTGACCAGCGTTCGCAACAAGGGGATGTGGGGGAAGTCTGGACACTTGGAGGCGCGCGCACTCCATCTGCGTGTCAACGGTCGTCAGATCCGGGTAGCCGGTACGTTCGACGACAAGGGTGTTACCGGGACCGGCGGCGTCGTTGCCTCGATCGCGCTGGTGCCCTTGGCAGGTTTCTTCGTGACCGGAACGAGCGCGGTGTTCCCGGCAGGCGGGGAGGTTGCAGCTTCCCTTGACGAGGATGTCGAGTTGGCAATCGCCGATGCGAAGCCCGCGCCGCTTCAGGTGCAGCCAAATGCTCAACCTGTGCTCACGGCTGCTACGGCGCAGTAATCTTCTGCTGATGAAAAGGGCGCTCGCGTAATCGAGCGTCCAAACGCGCCGTGACAGTTTTTGAGTTGGGGGGGGGGCGATGGCGGACCGACGAGCGTGGTCGCTGCGGATTGATGAGGCAACAACGATCGAGGAGTTACGGGCGCTGGACTGTGAGTTGGTGGCGTTGGATGCGCCATCGACCCGGCCGCTTCGCTTCAAAATCGGCGCGAAGGTAGCGCGGATGAAGACAATTCCGGTGGTCCCGCCCAGACCCATTCCAGCGTTTGCCGCCGCTTACGACCTACCAACGCCGGATGGACGCTGGCTCTACCGCTATCGCCTGACGACTCAAGCTTTCGAGCGGCTGCAGGCCGATCTTGCCTGCCAGACTCTGCCCCGGCTCGAGCGGGCGCCATGGCCGGCCTTGTTCGTGCTCTGGGCCTCAGAATGGTTCCGCCGCTGTTATCGGGGGGGCGGGCATCGTTGGGCCGATCTTGCCGCCGCCCTGCACGTGCCGGAAGATCAGGCCATATTCCGCCGATTGACCGCCAGCGGCCTCTTGCAATGGCGGCGGCCAGTTCTGGCCACCGGCTCGCAACACTTCCTCGGCACTCTTGCGCGCGAGGGCGGGTTCCCGACGGCGGCCTTGGAGGATGGCGGTAGCGGCTGGGCACATGGCGCGCTGGCCGCGATTGTAGGGCCACTACTCGCGGAACCGGCGGCGGGTGAGGAACGGGCGCAGGAACTGGCCGCCCTGCAGCGCGGTCGGCTGCCGCAGTTGTTCCGGGATGACGAGTTCATCGCGCTGTGCGTCGATCTGGCGCTGGCCGTGGTGCGGTTGCGGCGGGAGGCGGATGGGCCGGCGGCAGCGGCCGACCTGCCCGTGGTCGCCTGGCTGGAGCTGAACCGCGCCGGCTGGCAGGAGACTCTTCCGCTGAGCACGAGCGACGGGGCCGCCGGTGCGCTGGTCGAGCGGCTGATGAAGGTCGTCGCGGCCTCCGACGCGGCGGTGACGGTCGAGCGGTACCTGCTGCGGGATGGCGGGAGCTGGGCGGAGGCGGCGCAGGTGTCGTTGGACGGGGCGCTCGACCCGACGGCGACGCGTGGGCTTGATCCGTCGCTTGGCCGGTTGCGAGTGTTCGCCGCGGGCGAGATGGCGCGCAGCCTGCCGGGCGAACTGGCGCTAGTGGATGCGCCGGGCGAAGGCGAAACGGCGTGGACCGCGCGTTCGACCCGCCGAGCGCGCGGGGTGCAACCAATGCCGTTTGCCGCCGCGATCGAGCTCGATTTCCGATCGGGCGAACAGCGCGTGGCGCGTGTCGCGCTGGCGGGCGGCAAGCCGCAGCGGGGTGCGCTGATCGTGACGGAGACCGTCGCAGGCGAGCCGGATGCGCCGACCCTGCTGCGCGTGGTCGGTTCGGGATCGGGAAAGTACCGGGCGGGTACGGTGGTGGTGCAGGTTCCGGCCGAGTGGCGGGTGGACGCGACAAAGGACGAGAGCGTGACGCCGCTGGGACGCGGCGTGGGACAGGCCCGGCTGTGGCGGGTGACCGGCGGCGCCTTCGTCACCGACGAGCGGGGCGACCGCTATCGCATCCTGTGCGGGCAGCCGCGTGACGAGGCGAGCCGGATCGAGCTGGTCGGCAACCGCGTGGGCTGGGCCGAGGCCGCGGGGACGGTGGACCTGTTCGCCGGGCCGCCGCTGGTGCGCATCGGGGAGGGTGCGCTGCATGTACGCGCCATTGGTGAGCGCAGCTGGCGGGCCGCGCCGCGTACCCTGCCGGTCGGCCATTACGAACTCGGCTGGCTGCGTGACAAGGTTGTGCAGGACCGGCGGCGGATCGCCGTATTGCCGGCGGGGGCGCAGATGACGCGGAATGGCGGGCACGGTGCCCCGGAATACCGGATCACCGGCTTCGGCGCGTGCGGGGTCTCTCCGGCGGAAGATGCCCCGGTGCGGGTGGCGGGGGACGGCGTGTGGCGTGTCCGGCCGGGCGCGCCGCCGGTGCACTGGTTCACCGCGATCATCGACTGGCCCGATGGGCCGGAGCTGCCGGTCAGGATCAATCACCCGGTCGCCGCCGCCATCGCCCGGTGGGACGGGCAGGTGCTGCCCGATGGCGCACGGGTCACGCTGGCGGATTTGCCTGATCTGGTCGCGATCAATCAGGGCCGGGTGCAGCTGTTCGGCGAATTGCGCCTGCGCGGGCTGAAGCTGGCGGAGATGAGCTGGGAAGTGGTGGACGAGCTGCCGATGGCCTCTGTCGCCGCGGACATTGCCAGCATGGCGCTGCCCGCCTCCATCGACGCAGAGGTGCGGCTGGGCATGCATGACGGGATCGAGACCTGGTGGCGGGTGCAGCAATTCGCCCATCAGCTGTCACTGGCGGACGGGCGCGTGCTGGTGGCCGATGGCGTCGTGGCCGACGGGGCGGAGCTGGTCGGCCGGCGCCTGGCGCAGCCGGCAGTGGAACGCTCGTTCGGCGCCTATTCGCTGCTGACCGATGCCAACCATCGTCCGGCCGTGCTGCCGCCGCTGGCGGGGGACTGGTTGGTCTATCTGCGCGCCGGCGGCACGGTGCTGACCCGCCCAAGCTTCCACCGCGGAAAGGGTGTCGCGGAGCCGGCGGGTCAATTGGGGCAGGCCATGGCGCTGCCGCCGGGCCGCGTGCTGGACGCGGCCCTCGCCGAACTGCTGGCGCTGGCCGACAGCGACGATGGCGGCGCGGTGCTGGCGGAATTGCTGGCGCTGATCGCGTCGCTTGACGGCCTGCTGCCTGTGACCTTCCGCGTGCTGGAGCTGGCGGCGGGGCAGCCGGGCGTATTGGCGCGACTGGCCGTGGCCGCGTCACCGGCGCAGCGAGAGGCGGTACTGGCGCTGTCCGATGCGCTGCCCTTCGCGTGGGCCACCATCGGCCACGATTGCTGGCAGCGGGCGCAGGGTGCCGCCTTTGGCGCCTTGCTGACGCAGCTGGAGGCGCTCGGCGCTGATGCCCCGCGCTTCGCCAAGGAAGGCGTGGAGAAGGTGGTGGAGCGATTGTGCGAGCTGGAGCCGTTGCTGGTGCCGGTGCTGCAACCCGGGGATGCGCCGACCATCGCCGAAGCTGCGCAGGCCTTCGTCCAGCGTGCGCGAGAGCGGATACCGGGTGCATCCCGCAGCCGTTACCGCGATCGCCTGCCGGGGTGCATGCCCGGCTACTTCGACCGGTTCGACGACACCATTCTCGACACGCTGGATGCACCCTGCGCCGCGGCGGCGGCCGCCGCCGGGCTATGGATTCCGGCGAGCGGGGACATCCACCACATCAAGACTGTGGCCCGCAACTTCCCGACCTATTTCGCCGAAGCCTTCGCGGCCAGCCTCAACGAGTATCGCTGAACTATGCCCCACACCCATTCCCGCCCCGTCACCGGCCCCCTGCGCACAACCGAGCTGATTCGCCAGCGCACGGTGGAGGCGGTGCTGGGCCAGTCCGGCCTGAACCATCCGGGCTTGGTGGCGGAGATCCGGCGGCAGTTCGGGTCCGCTGACCCTGCCACGGGCGCGCTGCTGCGCGAGCCGGTGATCGAGGGCGCGGCGCCGTTCGTCACCAGCGGGCGCACCTTTGCCGATTGCGCGGGCGCACCGCTGCACCCGGACGTGATCCGCGCCATCGGTAGCGACAGGGCGGGCGAATACCGCTTCCCGCCAGGCGCGCAGCCTTACCTGCATCAATTGCAGGCGTGGGAGCATCTGACGGCGGCAGAGCGGCGATCGGTGCTGGTGTCCAGCGGCACCGGATCGGGCAAGACCGAATGTTTCCTGATGCCGCTACTGAGCGACCTGGCCACAGAGGCAGAGCAGGCCGGCCGGCTGAGCGGGGTGCGCGCCATCGCGCTGTATCCGCTGAACGCGCTGATCGCCAGCCAGCAGGAACGGCTGCGCGCCTGGACGGCGCCATTCGGCGGCCGGGTGCGCTTCGGCCTTTATAACGGGCTGACGCCGGAGAAGCTGCCCCGCACCGAGAAGGCCACCCCCGAGCAGGTGATGGATCGCGAGACGCTGCGCCGCGATCCGCCGCCGATCCTGGTGACCAATGTCACCATGCTGGAATACATGATTGTGCGGCAGGTCGATCGTCCGCTGGTGGAGAAGAGCCGGGGTCAGCTGCGCTGGATCATCCTGGACGAGGCGCATGGGTATGTCGGGTCCGCGGCGGCGGAGATCGCGCTGCTGATCCGCCGGGTGCTGCTGACCTTCGGCGTCAGCGCGCAGAATGTGCGGTTTGTCGCCACCTCCGCCACGATCGGCGGGGAAGGGCGCGACGTGACGCACGAACTGCGTAGCTTTCTGCGCGACCTGTCGGGTGTAGCGGAGGACAGGGTGCAGGTGGTGACGGGCACACGCCAGCCCGTGCTGCTGCCGCAGGCGGCCGGCGACGCGCTGGCGGAGGATGACCTCGCCAGCCGCGACCGCGTTGCCGCCAGTGGCGCGGTGCAGCGCTTCGTTCGCGCGGCGGAGGAACGGGGGGTGCCGCTCGCGGAGGCGCGCGCGCTGCTGGCGCCCACCGGGCAGCCGGTGGAGCAGGTGATCGCGGCGGTGGCCGATGATGGAGACCGCAAGCGCGACCCGCTGCTGCCGCTGCGGATCCACAGCTTCCTGCGCGCGGTGCCGGGGTTGTGGAGCTGTCTCAACCCCGAATGCGGCGGGGCGCCGGCGGGATGGGCGCTCGGTGCCGTGTTGCCTGAACAGGTCGATGCCTGCCCGGCCTGCACCAGCCCGGTATTCGAGGTGAAGGCCTGCCGCGAATGCGGGGAGCCGTATCTGGAATGCGAGGAACGCGATGGCCACCTGCGCCCCGTCACCACCCCGCCGACGGTGGACGAGTTCGCCGCCACGATCGAGCGCGAGGGCAGCGACACGGACGATGCCGCGCCTTCCGACTATGACTACGAGGTGCAGACCCTCGCTATCGCGGCCCGCCCGCTAGATAGCCGGCGGGAGACGCCGGTGGAGGTCGCCACCGGCCGCCGGCCCGACCGGGCGGAGGAGGGCACGCGCCCGCTGCCGACCCATCCGGCCGGCCAGTGCGGCAATTGCGGGGCGGCGGACAGTCGGGATGCCGGGCCGATGCTGCGCCCGTTGCGATACGGTGCGCCGTTCCTGATCGGCAATGCCGCGCCTGTGCTGCTGGACGGGGTGCCGCCGGGCAAGTTCGGGACGCAGGGCGCCTTCGCCCCGCCGGCAGACGGGCGCCAATTGCTGTCCTTCACCGACAGCCGCCAGGGCACGGCCCGCTTCGCCGCCAACCTGCAGACAAATGCAGAGCGCGGCTATGTCCGCGGGCATATCTATCATGCGGTGCAGGGCAGCATGGCCGGCGGCGGGGCGGAGGATCCGCAGGTGGTGAAGCTGCGGGCAGAGATTGCCACGCTGGAGCCGGTCGCCGCTACTGCGCCGGCTATCGCCGAACTGCTTGCGGGCAAGCAGATCGAACTGACGGCACTGATGCAGCCCCGCACCGACGGCCTGACCTGGAACGACCTGAAATCCCGGCTTGCCGATGCCGTGCCGGTGAAAAAGTGGATGCTGGACGTCTGGCGGAGTCGGGACGAGCGGTACCGCGATCCGCTGGTGTTTGCCGAATTCCTGCTGCTGCGTGAATTCGCCCGCCGCCCGCGCCGGGGCAACACCAGCGAGACGCTGGGGCTGGCGCGACTGCGCTTCGATGCAATCGATCGGGTGAGCCGGGTGCCCGATGTGCTGGCCGAACGCGGCTTCGGCCTCGCCGACTGGCAGGGCCTGCTCTATTCCATCATCGACATGACGGTGCGCGGCAATGCCGCGATTCGGGCGGACTGGGGTGATCTGCACTGGCTGCACACCGGCCGGCCGCTCTCCACCCTGCTGGAACCCGGCCGCAAGGCCGAGGCGCGACGCGAACTGCAATGGCCTTCGATCGGCCCCAAGTCGCACAACCCGTCCAACCTCTTGCTGATCCTGGAACAGGCGCTTCGGCTGGACCGGCACGAGGCGCAGGATCGGGCGCGGCTGAATGCGGTGCTGGAGGCGGCCTGGACCGCATTGCACCCGCTGTTCCACGATGCGACCCGCCCCGGTCTGGCGCTCGATTTCGGCAGGGCACATGTGGCGCCGGTGGTCAACGCCTGGCGCTGCCCCGTCACCCGCCGCGTGCTGTCGTACCTGGCGCTCGGCCGCACGCAATACGGCCATCGGGAGCATCTGAAGACTGCCGGCGAGACGCCGCAGCCGCTCAGCTTCCCGCGCCTGCCACTGACCTTTCCTGCCGCCGCCGAACAGATTGAGGTGATCCGCGGCTGGCTGGAGAGCGACCCGCAGGTGGCGGCTTTGCGCCAGCAGGGCGTGTGGTCCAACCTGCACGACCGGGTGGCGCTGTTCTCCCCCTATCTGCGCGCGGCCGAACATTCCGCGCAGCAGCCGCCCGCGCGACTGCGCCGGTTCGAAGGGGCGTTCAAGCAGGGGGAGATCAACATCCTCAACTGCTCCACCACGATGGAGATGGGGGTCGATATCGGCTCCGTCTCCGCGGTGATGATGACCAATGTGCCGCCGGCGCTGGCCAATTACCGGCAGCGCGTGGGGCGTGCCGGGCGGCGGCGGCAGGGCTTCGCGTCCTCGCTCACCTACACCCGCGCCACCCCGCTGGACCGGGAGGCGTTCCATGACCCGCAAGCGTACCTCGCCCGGCAGACCCGCGCGCCGCGCGTGCAGCTGGACAGCCGCCGCATCGTGCAGCGCCACGTCAATGCGCTGCTGCTGGCTCGCTGGTTCGCCGTTGCCGGGGGCGAGGCGCTGAAGACGCGGGTGGGCGATTTCTTGGGCCTGCCGGCGGAACTGGCGCAGTCGCGGGCGGAGGCTCCGCCCGTCGCCAACTGCCTCACCTGGCTGGATGCACCCACCACGCGCGAGGCGCTGGACGGCGAAGTGGAGCAATTGGTGCAAGGTTCCGTGCTGGCGGGGGACCGCACGCTGTTCACCGCCGCGCGCGCTGCGCTGCAGGTGGCGTGGGACGCGGCGGCGGCCGAATGGGAGGTGATCCAGCAGCAGGCGATCGGCCTGCCCAAGGAGGCGCAGGCGAGCCTGGGGTATCAGCTGAAGCGGCTGGTGCGCGACAATCTGTTGAAGGAGCTGGGCTATCGCGGCTTTCTTCCCGCGCATGGATTCCCCACCGGCGTGGTGCCGTTCGTGAATGACGACCGGGCGCCGGGCGACGAGGATGCGGGGGAGGATGGCAGCCGCCGCCGGCGCAGCTTCCCCACTCGCACGCTGGACATCGCCATCCACGATTACGCACCGGGGGCAGAGGTGGTAGTGGATGGGCTGGTCTACCGCTCCGCCGGGGTGACGCTGAATTGGCAGCGCCCGGCCGACGACAGGGAGGCGCGCGAGGTGCAGAGCCTGCGCACCTTCTGGAGCTGCGGCGAATGCGGTGCGGGCGATTGCGGCAGCGTGGCGCCGGACCATTGCCCGCAATGCCGGGCGGACATCGGCGTGGATCGTCAGCGGCCATACCTGGAACCGGCCGGCTTCACTGCCGACATGGCGGAGCAGCCGCATGCCGACACTGACGAGGTCACCTATGTCGAGCCGGAGGTGGCGCAGATCGTGGTGCGCGGCGCCGCCTGGTCGCCGATGGCCGATCCGGCACAAGGGCGGCTGCGGGCCAGTGCGGACGGGCTGGTGTTCTATTCCTCACGCGGCCCGAACAAACAGGGCTACCATGTTTGTCTGGAATGCGGCCGCGCCGGTGCCGCGGCACAGGAGGGGCAGCCGCATGCGTTGAAGGACCATGCGCCGCTGCGCTTCACGAAGCGGGCGGCGGACGGGCGCTGCCCCGGCAATGACAAGCCGTTCAAGATCACCCAGCCCATCGCGCTAGGATACCAGACGGTGACCGATGTGGTGGAGCTGCAGCCGGTCGGCCTGCCGGATGAGGGCGCAGCATGGGCGGCGGTGTCGGCCTCGCGGGAGGCGCTATGCCGGCAGCTAGGGATCGAGACGGGCGAGCTGGGCATGGCCGTGCGCCGCGCTGCGACGCCGCTGGGGCAGGTGACGCATTCGCTGTTCCTGTACGATCGCGCATCTGGCGGCGCGGGCTTCGCCCCGCAGGCCGTGCCCTTGTACGATGCTCTGCTGCGCGAGGCGGCGCGAGTGCTCGACTGCCCCGCACCGGGCTGCGAGCGCGGCTGTTCGGCTTGTGTGCTGACGGCGGACCTGTACCAGCAGGCGCAGATCATCGACCGCAAGGCAGCGCTGGAATGGGTCCGGCACGCGCTGACCGCGCTGGCCGGGGTGGCGGATGCGGACCGGATCGGGCCGGATGCTGCGCTGTCCCGCTCCGTCGCCGATGCGCTGACTGACACGGTGGATCGCGGGGCGCGGCAGGTGGCCTTGTGGCTGGGCGAGGGCAGCGATGTTGCCCTGCTGGGCACGGGGCGCATCGCCGATCTGGCGCGGCGGGTGGGCGACCGCGGGGCGCAGCTGGCGCTGGTGGTGGCGCCGGACTGGCTGGAGCGGCTGGACGCGGCGCAAAAGCTGGCGCTGCGTGACGCGGCGCTGCGACTGGGCGTGACCTTGCGCCGGGGGACCACGCCGGCCTTCCCCAACGGTGCCACCGCCCTTGCCGCGACGGAACGGCACCTGTGGGCATCGCGTGACTACGCCCCCGCGCAGGCTGGGCCGGACTGGGGCGAGGGGCAGGCGCATCCGGTGGTGCGGATCGCCGCACCGGCCCTGCCGCTGACGCCGGCGATCGACCTTGCCACGCTGCTGCCCGCCAGCGGCACCCGCTATCTGGAGATCGCCGGGGAGCTGGACGGTCCGCTAACCGGTTTCGGCCTGCGGTTCGCGGCGCTGCTGGCGCCGTTGGTGCGGCAGGCCGGGGGTACGGGCGCGCCCGTGTCGCTGACCTATAATGACCGCTATCTCCGCTCCCCGCTGGCGGTGCGGTTAATGGCCGACACGGTGGCGGCCCTGCGCGACGTGCTAGCGGGGCCAGGCACCGCGGTGCCGGTGCGGGTGGTGAGTGAGCCGGTGCAGCGGAGCGACCGTCAGCCTTTCGCGCCCGAGCATGACTGGCAATATGCGAAGGACCGTGAGGATGTGGTGCTGGCCCTCCTGGCGGCGCGCGGTTTCGCGGGTGAACTGGTGGAGCGGGGTGCCGCGCACGGCCGGGTGCTGACGCTGGCCTTTGCCGGCGGCGCGATCGTGCGGGTGGTACTGGACCAGGGCTTCGGTCCGTGGCGTGCGCCGCGTTATGCCAAGTGGCCCTATTTCGGTGATGGCGTGGACCGGCAGATCACCGAGGCAGAGCGGTTCAACGCCGTGATCGAGGCGCGCGGGGCCACTTACTGCGTCGTCACCGGATGACATTGCCTGCCGCGATTGAGCGCGATAGCATTGATAACCGGGCATGGCTAATAGCGAGCGCGGAAGCGCCGCGCACGGGCCAAAGGGGGTTGTAGGTGGGACTGACCGAATTTTTGGGCGCGGGGCTGATCGCGTTCTTCACGCAGGTGCCCGGCATCGGCGATGACATGGCGTTCTGGCTGGCCTTCCTGCTGGTCGCTGCCTCCGTCGTGATCGCCCTCAGCTACCGCAAGAAGTATCACCAGCCACTGGCCGACGCGATCGACGCGCGCGTGCGGCTGCTGGACCAGATCACCGGCGGACCGGATGCCGATCTGGACGAAGCGCGTGCGCGTTTCGCGGAACGGTTTAACGACATCGACGCAGCGATGCAGGACAAGCCGCACCCGGAAGTGGGCAGCCTGCGCCGCACCTGGGAAGAGTACCGCGAAACCATTGTCGATCCCAATGCGGAGGTGTTGCAGAACACCGCGCGGCCGGAATTCTTCTTCGTCAATCTGGGTGAACGGCACCGCGGGCTGAGCTGGTTCGCCAACATCTTCATCGCGCTGGGCCTGCTGATAACCTTCATGGGCATCATCGCTGCGCTCTCCACGCTGGATTTCAGCGGCGGGGCGGAGGCGATGCAGGGCAGGCTGAACGAGCTGATGAAAGTCGCTGGGGCCAAGTTCTGGGCGTCGGTCGGTGGGATCGTGGCCTCCATCGTGCTGCGCGCCTTTGATTATCGCTTCGCCAAGCGGATCAATGACGGGCTGGCCGATCTCTGCGACCGGCTGGAACACGGCATGGCCTATCTGCCACCGCAGCGCATCGCCAGCGATCAGCTGGCGCAATTGCGCGAGCAGACCCCGGCGCTGCGCGCCTTCTCCGAACAGCTCGCCGCCGCGTTCGATGGCGCACTGGAGCGGCAGATGGCGCCGATGATCGCGCATCTGGGTTCGATCCAGCAGGGCATCGACAGCATCAACGGCAGCGGCGGAGACGCAGTGCGCGATGCGCTGACCGCCCATGCCGGGGCCGAAATGTCGGGGCTAGCCGATGCGATCGGCGCCATGACTGTCTCGCTCGCCACCATGTCCGAAAGCATGGAACGGCAGACGGGCGAGGCGGACCGGCAGATCGAGGAGGCGGTGCGCCGCTTCGGGCAGGCTTCGGAGGAGATGCGCGGCGCCTTTGGCGAGCTGAACCGCAATTTCGAAGTCGTAGCCGACCGGATGCGCGCCGACAGCGAACAGGCAAGCGAACTAGCGCGCGAGCGAATGGGTGAGCTGCTGGGCAGTCTGGGCGCCACGCTGGACGGCATGAAGGACGGCCTGTCCGCCGCCGCCGGCCGCATGGGGGAGGCGAGCGCCGAAGCAGCCGGCAATGCCGCACGGATCGGGCAGGAAGCGATGGAGCAATCCTTCGCGCAGTTCGTCGAACGCTTCAACGAGACTGGCGCGCCGCTGGTGGGCGCCATGCGCGATGCAAGCGGGGCGGTGGCCAGCTCTGCCGAGCAGATCGGATCGGCCGGGCGTGCCATCGGCGATCATTCCCGCAATATCGAGCAGGTGGCAGCGCGATCCAGCGACCTGGCCGGGGCGCTGGGCAGCGCGGCCAATGATTTCGCATTGGCCACCGATCCGGTGCGCGATTTCGCCTTCGCCATGTCGCAATCGGTGTCTGCGGTCGAACGCGCGATCTCCCAGCATGCGACCAGCGCGGATGCCGCGCGCGAGGAGATGCGCCAGATGGCCGCCGCCCTGCAGGAAACCGCCGCCAGCGCCGGCAATGCCTGGGCCGAATACCGCGCCCGGTTCGCCGACGTGGACCGGTCGCTGGGCGATGCGCTGGAGAAGCTGACCGATGCTGCCGGCAACCATGCGGTCAACCTGAACGAGCGGGTGGGGCAGATCGACAAGGCGCTGGGCGAGGGTGTGGCGCAGCTGGCGGGCGCCTTGCAGCCGCTCGCCACTCTTAGCGAGACGGTCGACGAGCTCGCCGGCATCCTGGACGATCGCCGGCGTGAGGCGGCCGAATAATGGAAGGTGTTGTCCGTCGCCGCCCGCCGGAGGAAGGCGAAAGCTATTTCATGTCGATGACCGACATGATGGTCGGGCTGCTGCTGATCTTCATTATCCTGCTGGTCTATTTCGCGCTAAACCTGCAGACCGAGACGGAGAAGCTGACCGGCGCCGACAATGCGCGGGCGCAGATGCTGGAGGATCTGCAGCAATCGCTGAAGGATCGTGGGCTGCAGGTGCAGATCGATACCACGACCGGCGTGCTGCGCCTGCCGGACGATGTGCTGTTCGATAAAGGGCGCTGGGAGCTGTCAGGGCCGGGGCGGACGGCGGTGGGCAAGGTGGCGGCCGCGCTGGTTGAGGAACTGCCGTGCTACACCACCTCCCCACTGTGCCCCGATGGCCAGCGCAAGGAACACCTGATCGACGCGATGTTCGTGGAAGGGCATACCGACACCGATGCGATGGCCGGTGGCATGAACAATTACGAACTTTCCGTGCGCCGGGCGGAAACAACCTTTTCCATGTTGCAGAGGCTGCAGCCGCGACTGGCCAGTTTTCGCAACGGCACGGCAGGAAGGAGCGGCTCTGCGCCGATCCTCAGCCTCAGTGGCTATGGCCCCGATCGGCCGGTTGATGCACGTGCTACCGAAGCCGCCAAGCGGAAGAATCGGCGGATCGATTTGCGTTTCCTGATGCAGACGCCCGATGCCGGCTTAGATGCAGACATTCTGCGCAAGGACGGCCGATGAGCGGGATGAACGCCGCCATCGCTCGCATGGTGGCGCTGGCACGTGCCGGCTTCCCGCAATCTCCCGGCGTGCAGACGCGGGTGGAGAAGGGCTTTGCCTCCCTGTCAGAAGTGTCTGCCGTTCCGGCGGAGGATGTGGTGGAGCTCAAGCCCTTCCTGGCAGGCGCGCAGGGTGTGGGGGTGCCGGCTCTGCGCCGCAGCCCATTCAACCGCGTGCTGCGCGGGGCATGGTGCGACCCGGAGTTCGATCGGCTGGGCCTGAACGCGCTGGATCGGGCGGTGGAGGAGAGCCGGCGATCGTCTGACCAGGCAGTGATCGAAGGTTACCTGTCTTGGTTTCCGGTGGGCCGCCCCGCAATGGATCAACTCGCCTCCGCCGCGGAGCTGGTGTCGCAGCGCCACGCCTGGCCATGGCGTGAACGGCAGCAACGCTGGCAATTGTTCTGCCCGGCTCTAGGCCCGGTACAGATCGCGCAGGATTTCGTCACGCGGGAGGCAGACGGGATCGGTCCGCTGGTGCGGGAGGCCGGGCTTGGGACCAACATGAACGCCACCGCCTTCGGACAGGCGGCCTATGTGCAAAGCTGCCTCGCCACCGCGGCGCTGCGCGGCGAGGCGGCGGTGAAGCCGCAGCGCAACCTGTTGCAGTTGTTCGATGGGGAGGCGCAAGCAGGGCACCTGACGGAACTGGCCCGCGCCTTGCTGGAACCGTGGGTCAACGGTAAGCCGGACAAGGCGCATCGCAAGGCAATTTCCGATTTTCTGGTGGATCAGGTGGGCGATCCGCGGCTGAGCCGGGTTCGCTGGGGCCAGATCGTGGACGCGCTGGCCCAAACCGTAGGGCGCGAGCAGGCGCTGGCCGTGATGCAGGTGCTAAAGCGCTGGCTGACCGATGTCGCCATGCGCGAGTTTTTCCGCGCCATTGCCAAGACCACCAACCGGCCCGATCAATGGGCTCAGCGCGAAAAGTTCTGGCTCGCCTATCTGGATGCGGAACTGGTCACCGACGCTTGGCCGGCGCTGGGCGCGCGTGCCCGGCAGGAGGTGGAGGATATCTTCCGCGCCAGTGGGGAACGGGTCGATTACGGCGTGATTCATGGCGGTGTCGCAGCGTCATCCTCCATCATCATGCAAATCGGCGACCTGCGCATTTCGGAATGGAGCGATAATGGATCGTGCCGCTTCTGGAGCAGCGCCGATCCCAAAGCAGCCAAGCTGTATGCCAACACCTATGATGGCGGGCATCTACGGACCACGGTGGGCCGCCGCGATTTCGAGCGAAAGAGCCATGCCGGAAGCTGGCCGGCGACCTTCGCGCAGCTGATCCACAATCGCACCGGCATAAGTCATCCCGTCCACGGGGTGGGCTGGGGGTATTGATGGCGCAAACCCGCTTCATCGCCACCCAGCTTCCTGACGGCACCGAACGCATCACCCTGCTGCGCGACAAGCCCGGCGGCTTGTTCCGCCGAGCCAGCAGCATCGGCGTTCCGCTGGTGGACTGGCTGCGCGAGGCGCCCGTGGCTGGAATGACCGGGCTGGCCGCCGCGCGTGCCGCCGCCGGCGCGGATGAACTGGCGGAGGATACCGACGGCATCACCCTGCCGCCGCCGGTCGTCGCGCGGCTGACTGAGGCGGAGGCGCATGCGCTGGGCCTGCCGCCTGCAACCGCCCTGACGCTACAACTGGAATCCGGTGGCTCGTTGGCGGAGGGCACTATTCGCGTCGATGCCCGCTGGGTCCGCCGGGGCGGGGTGCCGGTGCGCGCCGATATCACCGGCGCGCGGCTGCGCGAAGGGGGCAAGGTCGGCCGCATTCCCGAACCCTTGTTCTCCGCCTGGCAGGCAGCGCAAGGCGTGAGCCGCGCCGATACGCCCGACGAACGCCGCGCCGCCTTTGCCGCCCTGCGCGAAGAACTGGGCGATACGGTGCCCGACGGGATTGGCGTAGACGGCTTCCTGGAGAAGGTGCGGATCGCCTATGCCGCCAATTTCTCGCTGGATGCGAAGACCGCTGGCGGGCGGTTCGATTTCGACCCCGTGCTGTTCGCCCGCAGCGTGACGGAAAGCGCGGATGGCGACCTGCTGGACGAGGCGGAGGCTTCGCTGTTGACCCCCACCGACGCCGCCCATTTTCGCCGCCGCTTCCGCCAGCAGCAGGCCGGCGGCGGGCGGCGCAGCTATCTGCTGCAGGACGGTACGCTGCTGTTCCTCGACCCCCGGCTGGGGCAGGCGCTGGACGTGGTGCGCGAGCGGCAGGACGGCACCTCCGCCGAAAAGCGTGCCTTCCTGCGCGCGCCGCAACGCGCCTTGCGGGAAGCCCTGCGATTAGACGAGGGCGACGATGACGAGGCGGCCGACCGCCTGTTCATCGAGACGCAGCAATTCTCCGAACGGGTCAGCGGAATCGAAGAATGGCGCAAGCCGGTCCTGCCGTGGATCAAGCCCAAGGCGGGCAGTTGGCTACCCGAAGGATTCGGCCTGCGCGTGGGCGAGGGGGCGGAGGCGCGCCATATCGAGCTGCAGCCCGGAGATGCGCAGGTGATCGCCGACCGGGTCGAGCAGGCGATGGAGGAGGGCGAGGACACGATCGCTTGGGCGGACGAGGCGATCCCTGCCAGCTACCCCACGCTGGAGGCGGCGAAGGCGCTGGCCGGGCTGGAGGCTAGGGCCGTGCAGGAATCGCGCGCCGCCCTCGATCACGACGAGGAACTGCCGGAACAGGTCGCTGAACCCGCCGGTACTTTCTTCCTGCAGGTGGGCGAGAATTTCGAGGAGCTGAGCTATACCCGCCAGCCCGCGCCACAGGCGGACCTGCCGCCATTCGTCGCGCCCGACCTGCCGGCTGGTCTGAAATCCACCCCCAAGCCGCACCAGCTGCAGGCGTTCCACTGGCTGACGGAGGCATGGGCGCGCAAGGTGCCCGGCGTCCTGCTGGCGGACGACATGGGACTGGGCAAGACATTCCAGGCGCTGATGTTCCTCCTCTGGCTGCGGCAAGTGGCGGCGCCCGACCGGCCGGTGCTGATCGTCGCACCCACCGGCCTGCTGCGCAACTGGCAGGCAGAGATGGCGCAACATGTTGCGCCCGGCCTGCTGGGGCCGGTGGTGGAGGCGTTCGGCGCCGGGCTTGCCCGCCAGCGCCAGGTGCCGGGCAGCGACATCCGCGGTGGTACCTCGCGACTGGACGTGTCCGCCTGGGAAGGCGCCGGAATCGTGCTGACCACGTTCGAGACGATGCGCGACTATCACATGAGTTTTGCGCGGGTGCCTTTTGCCGCCATCGTCCATGACGAGGTGCAGAAGCTGAAGAACCCCGCCAGCCAAATGACCCGCGCGGCCAAGGCGCTGAACGCCACCATGCAGATCGCCATGACCGGCACCCCGGTGGAGAACCGGCTGCAGGATCTGTGGTCCATCGCCGACACCGTCTATCCCGGCTTTCTCGGATCGAGCCGGGACTTCGAGGCGACCTATTCCGCCGCCGGCGAGGACCGGTTGCACGAATTGCAGGCCCGGCTGGCGGAGCGTGACGGCCACCTGCCCCAGTTCATGCTGCGGCGCATGAAGGACGAGATCCTGACCGGCCTGCCCACCAAGCACGCGCGCAAATATGCGGTGGAGATGCCGGCGGAGCAGGCCCGCGCCTATGATCTGGTGCTCGCTCGCGCGCGCACCCTCCGCGAAAGCGGGGAGAGGGGGGCGATGCTGAAGGTGCTGCACATGTTGCGCGGCACGTCGCTCCACCCGGTGCCGCCGCGCGGGGTCGAGGATGTGGACGCCTATATCGCCGGCTCAGCCCGGCTGGCCAAAACCTTCGAAATCCTGGCCGAGGTGCGGGCAGCGGAGGAGAAGGCGCTGATCTTCTGCGAGGATCTGGAGATGCAGCAATTCCTCGCCTCCGCGGTGCAGGACCGCTTCGCCCTGCAGCGCCGGCCGCAATGCATCAGTGGGGAGGTGGCCGGCGGCAGGCGGCAGCAGATGGTGGGCGCGTTCCAAGGCGCGCCGGCTGGGTTCGACGTGCTGATTCTGTCGCCCAAGGCGGGCGGCGTGGGGCTGACCATTACCGCGGCCAATCACGTCATCCACCTGTCGCGGTGGTGGAACCCGGCGGTGGAGGACCAGGCGACCGATCGCGCCTACCGCATCGGGCAGACCCGCCCCGTGACCATCCACCTGCCGCTCGCGGTGCACCCCGATCCCGGCATCGGACCGTTTAGTTTCGACCGGCGGCTGGACGACCTGATGGACCGCAAGCGTGCGCTGAGCCGCGGCCTGCTGGTGCCGCCTGAGAGCGACAGAGACGTGGAGGAACTGCTGGGCGGTGTGCTGGATGGCGCAGGCGCCGAATCGGTTGCGCCATCGGCGGAGTCTCTCGCGGCCGAACCGGAGCCTGCGGCCGAGGCGCAGCCGGCGCCGCCGCCGCGCCCGCAGCGCCCCCGCCTGTCCCTGCGCAGCCCGGTCGAAGCCGCCGAAACCCGCCGGGCGGAGGTGCGCAGGGTGGAATACCGCGAAGGCGGCACCCGTGATTTCGCCATCTTCGAACAATATGCCGCCAACGCCGCGATCGTGCAGCTGGAGGTGCGCGACCCCTATTGCTGCGCGGAGGAAAGCTCCCGCCGGCATCTGGTGAGCTTCATCAAGCGGCTGCAGGGCAAGGCAGCGAAGGTCGGCCTGGTGCAGGTGGTCGCCTATGACGCCGATTCCGTGCAGACGCGGGTGCCTGAAAGCAGCAGCGACCAGCGCCGCGACCTGGAACAGCGTTGGCAGCGCGAATTGCCGGGCGTGCCGCTGCAGCTGTCGCAGAAATCACGCCGCAGCGGCGGGGATTTTCACGACCGGTCGATCCGGGCCAGGTTGGCCAATGGCGATGCGGTGATCTGGGATATCGGGCGCGGGATCGACGGGATCATGAACCCGCGCCGCGCCTGCACGGTGAACGCCTTTCACGAGCCGGCTGCATGACACTGATCGCCTGCGGAGCACACCATCTCCCAAGCCCTAAGCTCCACGGGTAGCTGGCGAACGCCGTGGCGAGCGGTCTTTGCGCGGCTTCCGCATGCGCTCCGGCAGCAAATTGATGGGCGTGGGTTCCAGATGTCACTGTCAGACGGAATGCACTGCTAGCAAATTGTGGCGCGCGGGGTAGGGCGGGGCATGCCTCGCCCCCGCAAACCAGCTAATCCGTTCCGATACTTTCACTCCTCACCCGAGGTAATCCGTCTCGTGGTGATGATGTATATCCGCTTCCCGCTTAGCTTGCGGAACGTCGAAGACCTGCTCTCCGAACGCGGGATCGATATCTGTCACGAGACGGTGCGGCACTGGTGGAACCGCTTCGGTCCGATGTTCGCAGCGGACATCCGCCGGCAGCGGGTAAGTCGCATGCGCGGCTTTCGTCATTGGAAGTGGCACCTCGACGAGATGTACGTTCAGGTGAATAGCGAGATGGTCTACCTCTGGCGCGCCGTTGATCACGAGGGCGAAGTCCTTGAAAGCTACGTCACGAAAACCAGGGATAAAGCGGCTGCCCTGCGGTTCATGCGCAAGACGCTGAAGCGGCACGGCAAAGTGGAAGCGATCACGACCGACGGGCTGCGCTCCTACAAGGCAGCCATGGTCGAACTCGGGTGCGAGGCCAAGCAGGAGACCGGCCGCTGGGCGAACAACCGGGCTGAAAACTCGCACCTGCCGTTCCGACGACGAGAAAGAGCCATGCTCCGCTTCAGGCGAATGAAGTCACTTCAGAAGTTCGCTTCAGTCCACGCCTCTTTCGCCAACCACTTCAACTCCGAACGCCACCTCGTCGACAGGCAGACTTACAAGACCCGCCGCTCGGCCGCGCTGGCTGAGTGGCAAAACCTCATGGCGTGAGACTTGCAGCGGGTTGGGGGCAGTTTGCCCAACGGAGAGCAGTTCGCATCCGACTGACAGCACCGCCATCCAGTCTTAAGTTACTGATATTGAACAGGAAAAGTCCTCCTGAAGGGCGCATTTGCGCGGGAATCTGGCGGTGATCCCGGTGTGGGAGAGACTGCAATCCGGCTCTCATGCAGCCGATTTTCGGATTTTTCTCCGCGGGGCACTTCGCCACTCCGGCATCCCTTTCATGCCACGGAAAAAAGCGGCGCCTGAGGCGCCGCCCGCAAGCTGGCTCTGATCCTGAGATCGTTCAGGCGAAACCGAAGCGTTTGAGCTGCTCGTCCCACCGGGCTGGCAGCACCCCGGAGTTGCTGAGTGCGGCCGAGTTGAGCCTGGCCGGGTGATTTCCTTCAAGGATCGCGGTCACGATCTCGGGCGCAAGAAAGTTCAGCCGCACGACACGGGTGACCCAGGACTCGTCCACTCCTTCCTCGCGAGCGAGTGCTCTTACCTCGATGGTGCCTTCGCTGAGCCGTTCCCACCAGCGACGGGCTTTCACCAGAAGGTTCAGCATCGAGCGATCGGCTTCTCTCGACGTTGCTCCCTTTCCATCTGGCTGGATGAGCCGCATCGCCATTCCTGTCCGGGTGAGTCGGACAAGCGAGGAAACAATGATTGCCGGCACCGCGTGATCGAGGGCGGGAAGGCCAAGGGCATGGGCCAGCGCATCGGCCGCGATGTCGATCCGGATCTCCTGGCGGTGAATTTCGACCCTGTTCAGGAGCGAGCGAAGAGCGCGGTACTTCTTCTTGCGCACGTCGCCCGCGAGCCTTTCGGCAGCAACAACCGCTGTCTTCAGCCTTCCTGCATCGGGAACGGCACCGAGGCTGGCGACCAGCTGAAGCGGCTGGTCGAGTGCTTCGGCGACTCGCGTCGCAACAGCATCCTCGATCTCCCGTGCAGGGATCCGCACCCCATCCTCGGGGCTCCCCTGCTGCAGCGCCCGGCTGACGTAGTACCGGTAGCGGACCTTTCCCTTGCAGGCGTGGCTTGCGACCAGCGGCTGGCCAGCTTCGTCGAACACAAGTCCGGCGAGCAGGCTCGGGGATTGCACGGTGGCCGCGCGCTGTTTGCCTTGCGTGTTGTCGGTCAGCTTCGCCTGCACACGATCCCACAGCTCCCGGTCGATGATCGCCTCGTGCTTTCCTGCATACACCTTTCCCTTGTGGTGGATCTCGCCGAGATAGATCGGATTGGAGAGGATCTTATAGATCTGCCCGCGGGTAAACTTGCCGCCGCCCATAGGCCTGCCGGTCGAGGTGGTGCGCTCGGGCACCCTGATCCTTTCCGCGTCCAGCTCTTCCGTCAGCAGGCGCACATTGCCGATGGCGAGATAGCGGCGGAATAGCTCACGGATGACTTCGGCGTGCTCGGGAACGATCACCAAGGTCCGCCCTTCCGGCCTATACCCGAGCGGGGGATTGCCGCCCATCCACATGCCCTTGGCCTTCGAAGCAGCAATCTTGTCCCGGATCCGCTCTGCCGTAACCTCGCGCTCGAACTGGGCGAAGGACAGCAGCATATTGAGCGTAAGCCGGCCCATGCTGTTGGTGGTGTTGAAGGACTGCGTGACCGACACGAAACTCGTGCCGGCCTTGTCCATCGTTTCCACCAGCTTCGCAAAATCGAGCAGCGAGCGCGTGAGCCGGTCGACTTTGTAGACGACGACGATATCGATCCTGCCTGCCTCGATATCGGCCAGCAGGCGCTTGAGGGCAGGGCGCTCCAGTGTCCCGCCCGAGAGGCCGCCGTCGTCGTACTCTTCGGGAAGGAGCGACCAGCCTTCTGACGCCTGGCTCATCACGTACGCGGCGCAGGCCTCGCGCTGGGCGTGGAGCGAGTTGAAGTCCTGCTCCAGGCCTTCCTCGCTCGACTTGCGGGTGTAGATCGCGCAGCGGATCTTTTTCATGCCGCAACCTTCCTCTTCTCACGCAAGCCGAAAAAGGCGGGCCCCGACCAGCGGGTGCCGGTGATCGCGCGGGCGACTTCGCTTAAAGAACGCCATTCCCTCTCGTCCCAGCAAATCGCGCCGTCGTCGCCGATGGTGACGAGGTGCACGGTTCCGCCGAACTCGCGGGCAAGGCGCATTCCCGGGCGTATGTCCCGGGTTTCCGTCCTCGCACCCGCGACTTGGTCGAGGCGCTGCGTGGCCTTACGCGAGAGCCTGCCCAGCGCTTTTGCCTGCAGTTCGTAACCCAAGGCCAGCCGCAGCATGCCCTCGCTTACCTTCGGGACCGGGAGGCCGGTGAGCTTTGCCCACCGGTCTGCCAGATCCACCTTCGACATTGTCTCCAGCTCAATTAGCTGCTCGTCGAGCTTTGCCATGGCTCAGCCCTCGACCATGATGCTGTAGCAGGTCGCCTCCTCCCGCTTCGTTTTGGCGATCGCGTGGCCTTTCTTCCGCAGACCCGTCAGTGCAGCCCGAGCCGTATGTGACTGCCAGTCGGTGACTTCCACGATTTCGTCGAGCGTGGCGCCTTCGGACCGTTGCAGGAGCGCGACCACCGCGGCGATCCTGGTGCCGGGACGGGGCGCGGGGAAGTGCTGCTTGCCTCCACCGGCTCGGCATCACCGCTCGTCTGCTCATCGGCCCCGAGGCCAAGCGCGTCCTGGCCTGTTTCGGTCAAGACCAACTCGAAGAAGCGGTCGCTATCAGTCCGCCAGCTGTGGTTACGATCCGTCACATCCACTTCGGCGAGCAGCTTGCGGCGGAGCAGTGCTCTCAGTTCCTTCGTCGTGCGCTGCTCGTCCTGGACAGTATCCGGCAGCGGCAGAACGCTGCCGTTCTCGTTTTTCGCTGCATGCGAAAGCAGAACCAGCTGCAGGTCGTTGAGGCGGGTGGTCGTTGGCATGGACGGTCTCCTGATCCGGAGCAGCACAGTACTGCTCCCACCATCCACAGCCCCGGCTGATGGCATCGCCGGGGCGGGCAGCCGGTCAGGCCGGCTGCGATCCAGTGCAAGCAGCAATGCTCGACGTGTGCGGCAAGTCGAGTGGAATGTGGCCAGACTGGAATTGGCAGCGGCTCAGCCGGAGGGAACGCGGCGGCGCAATGAACGGGCTGCGGAGGCGAGGGCGAGCAGATCGGCGGCTGTGCGTTCGAGAGAGACTATCCGCCTGTCCAGCTCCCGGGCTCCGGATGCAGTGAGAGCGAATTCGGGACTGCTGTCCTCCATAGTGCGACCTGCTTCCAGCAGCAGCTGCTTGACCAGCCGCCGGTTATCGTCGTCTGCGGAAGCGGACATGCGATGACACAGGCCTGCTGACGACTAGAAGTCCATGCCCAGCTTTTTGAGGATGTCCGCTGTGCGCTTCCATCTCGGCCATCGAAGACTATGCTTCGACTGCCTGGAAGCGGACATTAGTTCGCTGAAGCTGGAATGGCGGCTATGTCGGACGATCCGGAACGTCTCCTTTCGGGAGCGCAGATTGGGATAGCGGACGTTCCGGGCGGCGCCCGGCATGTCAGCTTCGCACCCAATCCCGGCCGTTCAGCCTGACGGGGCACGAGCCCGGAACCTGCCGTTCGTGCATCATGCGTGGTGCCGAGCCTGGAACCACCGGCTCTGGAACTATCCCGACGTTCCCGACGCCGTCGAACGATGGGTTTCGGCAGAAGCAGACCTGCCGGCGCTCGCTCACGTCGCATCTTCGGATTAGCAAGCTAGCCGGGAGCCGGACTAGCAGCTTTGGGCAGGACGTCAGTGTAGCAAAGATTCGGACCTAGCCGTGTCTGTGGCTACGCTTCGGTAGATATGGAAGGAAGGTAGGGCGGCTTCAATGTCGGAATGGTTGAAGGCACCGTGCTGCAGATCCGAAAGTGGGAATCGCTGTTCCCGGCCGAGCAGGCGCGCATTGCCGGGATCGACCGTCGCCTGCGCACCGCCGAGTTCGACTCTGTCGTCCGCGACATGCTTGCCCCTCGCCAGGAGAAAGCTGCATGAGCGCGCCGGCATCCACGATCGTGTCACCCCGCTCGTTATCCGCGAGCTAAGTCTGTGCGACCGGCGGGAATGGGTCTCCAAGTGACGATGGCGGCGTGGGTCCGCATGTGCTGGGGGCGGTTGCTCAAGCGTGGAACTGACGGGGGCCGACAATACTGCCCATTCGTCCTCGCGCTGCCGCTTCCATGCCCCCGCACAAAATCGTGACCAGAAGTGCCTTCTGCACGAGCGACTACGCAGGCCTGGCACCTTCCCTGGCCGTTGTTCTCGTCTTCGCCGCAGCGCCGTTACGGTGCCGGCGCTTCCGGATCTCGGTCGGTGGACTTGCCATCGCCGCCATCCCCATCCCGGGCGAGAGCGTGCTCTAAATCTTTGGGGTCCACGGTGACCGTCTGGGTGGTGCCGCCGTTCCTGAGATGGAGGAGCGTAGCCACTCTGAGATAGACGGTACGTTCGTTTCCCTCGATCACTTCTTCGTCGGTATCGACGTCGTAAGTCCCGGCGGGGTGAAGCTCATCCATCTCCGCCAACCTGAAGGGCAGCCTGAATGTTGCCTGCGATCGCGTGGTCCGGATCGCCATCAGGCCGGTTCGGCGCCAGAGGAGGGGGCTGGCTCCCGTTCCATTTCGTCTTCGGCCAGCTCTGCCCGAGTCCCTAGGCGCTTCTCGCGAAGAAGTTCCATGCCTTCGGCCGATACTGCGAGGCTGTCCCACGTGGCGGCTGAAGTCAGATGCTTCTGGCGTACGTTCTCGAGGACTTCTTCAGCGGCTGCAGATCTGGATGCGGCTGCAAGGGCCGCGTAATCGGATTTGAAATCATTCATGAGAAGTGCCTGCCCTTCGGGCCCTTTGAGCCTCTGCAATTACGTCGCTAAAGTCGGCGTAACGGTAAGGCCCGACAGTGAAAATCGTTTTCGACGGCGCAACAGACCCGACTTGTTCATCTTTGAACCAAAATTCCGCGTTGACAAGGTATCGGTCCGGCCCTCGTCAAGGCTGCTTTCTGGCGAGCGGCCAGATTCTTGGGTTTGACAGTGGCGCGTCGCGGATTCCGACGCCGGGCACCTAGATATGGAGAGCGGCACGCGTGCTCGAAAGTTAATACCGGTCGCCTGGCGCCAGCTGCAGTTCGTGACCGAAGTAGCGAGCCAGAACGGACGGGTCGCGGCCGTAGCGGTCCTCACGAAAGACCACACCCTCGGCGTCGGTCGCGGCGGTCAGATATGTGACGAAGACCGCCACCGGCTCGCTCATGTCGACGCGCTCTTCGACCCCGGCCGCGCGGGCCTGTGGCATCGCGCCGAACAGCCAGGAAGCAAGCCGCTGGGCATCTTCGACCCGGACGCAGCCGTTGCTGATCCAGCGATCCTCTTTACCGAACACGCTCTTGTCGTGAGTGTCGTGGAGATAGATGCCCAGCTCGTTGGGCATCATGAACTTAATGTCACCCATCGAGTTTCCCGGGCCCGGACCGCGCCGGATGAAGAGCGACAGCTTGCCTTCTTTTACGGCCTGCCAGTCTATACTCGCGGGATCGAGCAGGGGCGCGTCCTGGGCTCCGTCGGCGAACACCTCGTATTTGCGCTCGCTCAGGTAGCCGAGGCCGTGCTCCAGCACGCGCGGGGCGACGAGGCTCACGTTGAAGTCCGCCGGAAGGTTCCAGTAAGGATTGATTTGGGCGTAGCGGATCAGCGCCGCCATCATCGGCGTCTGGGTCTCGTTGGCGCCGACGATCGCACGGATCGAGTCAACCAGCACGTCGTCTTCGTACATGTATATCCGCGCCGAGCCGGCATCGACGATGATGTGGCGCTTCAGCTCGCCGGGTGCCGGCAATCTCCGCGCCCGCTCCATGTTGATCATCAGCACCTGTTCGTAGTGTAGCGCGCCGCGATTGAGCGAAGCGATGACCTTGTCGCCGGCAATGCCGTCTGCCTTCAGGTTGTGGACCTCCTGATAGGCGATGATGCGCTCGGTCAGCGCCTCGTCAAAGCGAGTGCCGGGCGGCAGCCCGAGCCGCTCGCGGAGCAGCGTGACCCGTTCGCTCTCGGCGCCCAACGCCAGCGCCGGGCCCGTGGATATCGTGAACTGGGGAAGGCTGCCCCAGGTCTTCTGATAGTCGACCAGGCCGCGGCGCAGATTGGTGTAGAGCGGATTGATGGTTTGGATGAGATCCAGCGGCGCGCCCGCGTACCGGGCGAAGGTTATATTATCGAGCTTGGTGTTGCGCCAACGGATGTCAACATTAATTTCCTCGTCGATGTACACCATATCCACGCCCTGCTCGACGGCCGGTGGGAGATCGGCTGGCTCGAGCCGCTCCACCTGGGCAAAAGCCGGAGAGGCGATGCTCAGCGAAATGCTCGCAAGAAACACAACTCGAGATTTGGAGATATTTTTCACATCCTTCCGTAACCGTACCCGGTTAACAACAGCAGAATCGGACCTGCATCTTTGCCTCTACAATTACGTGAAAATGTAACGCGGAATAATGACTGCCATTGACCTGAACGCATACCAGGGCCGCAGTGCAGCAGAAAGAATCCATTGCAGACTGGAGGTGGTGGTCAGGGCTGTCAGCGGCCTTGCAGTAGGTGTCCGGCGGACACACCCAAGTTCTGCGGCGGTTCCGAAATCGGCTGAGCGCCACTTCCTTGGTCGGTCACGCGGCCAGCGGCAGCTTTCCCTCGCTCAGAACTCCAGCCAGACTCACGGTCAGTCCTCCATTTGAGACAGTGCTGATCTGGCCGCCTAACTGCTTCGCCAGCGCTGCAACGATTGCCGCGCCTAGGCCTGCGCCCGAAACGGAATGGAGGTTTCCGATGCCGTTGTCCGAGACGGTCAAACGCCAGACCTCTTCAGTCGTCTCATAGCTGACCACAATGCACGCTCCCGGCGTGCGGACCGGAAAGGCGTACTTGATCGAGTTAATGACAAGTTCGGTAACGATCAGTCCCAAGCTGACGGCGCGTGAAGATGGCAGAGTCCCCTCCGACGCGATCGTCTCAATGCGAATGGGGTTCGCAGGCCCAGTCATGGAGGCTCCAAGCCCGCGGCAGAGCTTGGTCAGGTAACCGCGGACATCAATCTCGTCGATTCCATCGACCGAATGCAGGTGAGCCTGCACTTGGGCGACCGACATCACCCTCTGGTGGGCGTCTTTCAGGTGATCGCGGGTTTCCTGCGAAGTCACAGTGCGGACCTGAAGCATCAGAATGCTGGCTATTATCTGCAAGCTATTGGCAATCCGGTGCCGCATCTCCTTCAGCAGCGTGCGCTGTTCGCTTAGCAACTCCTCAGTCTGCTCGAGCAGGTTCTGCTTTTCCCGCTCGATCTGGCGGCGCGCGGTGACATCCTTGATCAGAAGAAGTGTCGTTGGTCCACCTTGCCCTTCGGGCAGGACGACGCGGGTATTCAGTAGAAGAATGCGGTCGCCGAACTCCGAGAAACGCACGTTCAATTCGAGCCATTCAACGTGAGTGTGTGCTGGCGTTACGCCTTCGAGGAGTTTGCGCAGCGCGGGAACACTCCAATCGCCACCGCACAGATCGTAGAACGACTGGCCGCGTGCGCTCTCCGCATCGACCTTAAAGGAATCGTAGAACGAGCGGCTACCGGTCACCAGCTGCATCTCGTCATCCAGCACCACGAAGGGGTCGATCATTGCATCGATGATTGCCAGAGCAAGTGTCTGGGGTTCCGCAGGCTGGTTGTTACGTGGTTTCATGGTCGCATGTCTCCTGGCGGGAGCATGGCGACTCTCAGCCACCGCAAGCCGAAGACAACGCGGTGATGAACCGTCACATAGGCGGTAAGTGCCGGCCGCGCTAATGGTAACAAAGGTCACGGCAGGAATGTTTGCGCCTGGTGCTTTTATGCCGGGATAGCGACATTTCAGAGCGCCCACGTTGCGCCGGACAGCTCGACGGTTCTTCCAGAGTCACGGCGCCGTGTCGGAAGCCATCAGAAGCGAGGAGATCGCCACGACTACTTGGGCGGGCGCGAAAGGCTTGGTGATCATCAGACTCCTGGGCACCCCCTGCGAAGCCCATTCGTGACCACTTGCGCCGCTGACATAGACCACCGGCAGATCGCTGTCATGCTCGCGCATGGTGCGAGCCAGCTCCCATCCGTCCATACCGTCGTCCAGGTTGATGTCGGTCATCAGGCCCCGAATTTCGCTCCCCTTCTCCTCCAGCAGCTTGATGGCCCCTTGCCCATCACCAGCCACGAGGGTTGCAAAGCCCGCTTCTTCGAGGGCCTCGATAACCATCTCGCGAATGAGCACCTGATCCTCCACCAATAGTATCACCGGCATGGCAATTGCGTCCGCTTCGTCGGCTGACATACGATGTCTCGTTTCTGGCTGGGTTGCTTGAGCGAAGCGGAATTTCGCCTAGCTTGCGAAGCTATATGGCTCAGAAACGCGGTTGTTCCGCGGTTGGCAATTAAGTTGAGCTCACGATCTTCAGCGGCGCAGGTTGCTTCGGTCGGTAGTGGGCCGCCGGCTTCCCGCTCGCGCGTGCTTGGGATTTCACTGCAAAACGTCCGCGTCGGTCTCAGGCTCCAAGTGGCTGGCGGGGTGTAGCGGGAAAATATCGGCGACGCGCGTTCAGCCACAACACTGAAACGATGGGAAGTTTTTGAGCGAACCTTCCACGGCGAGGTTCGACCCATTGCAGATGGGGTGGATGGCTCCCGCTCCCGGCATCTGAGTGCCACAGTGTGGAGGCTATCGAAGCGTCCACGAGCAAAGGGAGCCACCCGCGATGGAGATTAGCACGATCGGCCTCGATTTGGCCAAGAGCGTTTTTCAGGTTCATGCAGTTGACGGTGCCGGCAACCCGGTTGTCAGGAAGGCGCTCAGGCG
>NZ_RSEK01000017.1 GCF_003958635.1 Altericroceibacterium xinjiangense
GTGTCGACCCGCACTTTTCGAACCGGCGCCTCCTCAGGATAGAAACGTTCGGACCCCATGTCGAAAGCGCCACCCTCAATCCGGCACATACCGGTAGTCTCTGTCGCATGCCCCAACTGATCAAATTTCATTGCCGAACTCTACACTGGCGAACATGGGGCTCGGGTGAACATTCCGCGGGGCGACAGTAAGGCTTGTGCTGTCGAATTCGTCAACACGTTGCGTCCGAAGAGGGGCCGCACGCGGGATCGTCCGCCGGGCCGAAGGCGGCACGCGCACAGGCGACTTCCCGTCCGGCTGGTACGTCGAACCCAACCTGCCAGACCGGCTGGACGACCTTGTGCCCGACACCCGGACCAAGGCCGAGGCACATGCGCGGGGCAAGGCCTTACTCCGCGTTCGCGGCTCGGACGCTCAGAAGCCGCAAGCTCGGCCGAGAAGGAGGACCGAGCGCAGCAGCGCGTTCTCGTTACTGCAAAAGTTCCACCGCCACTTCGGGGAGCTGGCCGACCGCCGGCTTCGCGAAGTAAAACCCCTGGCACAGATCGATGCCGAGATCCCGAACAGTCTCAACTTCTTCGCGGGTTTCCAGCCCTTCGGCAAGGCACGTGATTCCAAGAGAGTTCGTCATTTGCACGATGGCATGAACAATCCGTCTGCGCGGTTCGGAACGATCAATTCCCTGGAGCAGGGATCTGTCGAGCTTGATCAGATCGGGAAGCAGGTCCGCCAGCAGCGATAATCCGGCATATCCCGCCCCGAAATCGTCGACCGCCGTCATGAAACCGAATTGACGGTACGTTTCCACGATCCTGCGGACGTGGTCCACATCGCGCATCCGCTCGTCTTCCGTGAACTCGAACATGAGCTGGCGCGGATTGAAGCTTGTCCGCCTTGCAGCCTTCAACGTCGCCTGAATGCATGCCGTCGGCTCATAAACGGCATCGGGCTTGAAGTTGATCGACAGCCGCGTCTTGCCGTCTGCCGGCATCCTGTCGCTCGCCAGCTCGATAGCGCGCACACGGCAAGCCTGATCGAACGCGTACATCAGTTCATCGCTTACCTGATCCAGGACAGAATAGGCTCCCTCTCCGTTCGGACCTCGCACCAGCGCCTCGTAGCCCCACACATGGCTCGTCCTCAGATCCACGATCGGCTGAAAGGCCATCGTGAACGAGAATGGCAGGCCGATGCCTTCCCGGCACGCTCCACATTTCGTGTTGCCAGTATGGTGATCGTGCGCCGTTCCGTCGCGGCTTCTGGTTTCCAAGGCACTACTCCTGTCCATCGAGCAACCGCGTCTCTTGCAATCATGTTCGACTGACCAATTATAGCACCGACGTGGCCGCTGCCGGATTGGCAGCGTTGACAAACGGTTCGCGGCACATCGGCCCGGCGGCGGAGGCTGGCTTACGCGGCGGCTACGCGGTTGTATGCTGGCGCCACTCGGTTAGGGTCGCTCCTATGCGAAGCATTTTCCGGTTCACCAGCGGCGCCGTGCTGTCGGCGCTTTTCCTCACCGGCTCGCACGCCGCCGCACAGGAGGTGGTGGTTACGGAAATGGTACCGTACGCCATCCAGGATGAAAACGGCGTCTGGCGCGGGCCGGCGGTCGACTTGTTCCGCGCGGCGGCCGATGCGGCGCAGGTGCAGTACCGGTTGGTGCCGAACACAGGTTCGTCGACGCTGCCCGCGGCGGGCGCCGCCTTCCCGGCGTTTGCCGACTCTCAGGGGCTTGATGGCGGCGCGCGCAGCCTGCCCTTTCACGTTGATACCGTCGGCCTCATCGGCGGATCGAGCCAACCCAGCTTCATCCAGTCGCTGCTCAGCCTCTTCAATTTCGGATTTTTCAAGGTGCTCGCAATTGTCTGCGCCTTGCTACTGGTCGCCGGTACCGTCTTCTGGCTGGTGGAACGGCGAGGCAACGATGACCTGCCGTCAGGAAGCCAGCCGATAAAGGGATTGGGCGACGGCTTTTGGTGGGCCGGCGTGACCGCAACCACCATCGGCTACGGCGACCTGGTACCCAGAACGCCTGCCGGACGAACGGTCGCCATGATCTGGATGCTATTCTCCATGGCGCTCACTTCCATACTGACTGCCTATCTGGTCTCCCTGACCGGTCAGCAGGGGGGCAGCGGCAGCCTCGAAGAAGCCATTTCCGGCAAGCGCGTCGGTTTCATCATGGGCGGCCCGGTGTCAGAGGCCGATCTGGATGCGGCGCAAACATCAATAGGCTTCCCCGGCTTGCCTGCCGCCCTCGCCGCGCTCGACGCAGAGAGAATCGATCTGGTCGCCTTTCCGTACCAGCCCGCCAAGAGCGCGGCGGAAAGCCGAAGCGTCCAGCGCACCAGCGGCTCCGTCGTGATGCCGCTGTTCCATGTCAGCGGTTCCGAACGCCTGCGCGCCGAGCTTGACCGCATTATCCTGTCGCCTGAGTGGCAGCAGCGAATGGATGACCAGTTCTCAGACTAGCGCGGTATGTTGCCGCCCTTCGGATTAAACGGCTGGGTCCCTTTGCCCGGCAAGGCTTCGTACAACTGGTCCACCGCCTCCGCCAGCCGCTCATCCAGAAGCGCTAGCAGTTCTGTCCATCCGGATAGCCCGTCAAGCTCGCCGGGGCCATCGGACACGCCGCGCAGGCCGATCAGGGGCACATCGAACCACTGGCACGCGCGCAGCACTGCGAAGGTCTCCATGTCGACCAGATCGGCTTCGATTTCCGCGTAGCGATCGCCTGCGACGATATCGCTGCCCGTAGACAGCGATGCGCGGGGCACGCCGGTCAAGGGCGTGGGCAATTCCATCACGGCGGGATGGTCGGTGAACGGGGTTACGCCTTTGGAAAATCCCAGCCGTGACGCATCCATGTCCCGCCAGGATACGCTTTCGACCTGGTACACGCGTCCGAGCGTGCAGCGCCGCGAACCTGCGGAACCGAGCGACACGACCAGATCGGGCAACTCGCCCGCGGTTTGCAATCGCTGCAGACACACGCTCGTGCCGATTGCAGCCTCGATGGGTCCGACGCCCGTGATCAGCGGGGTCAGGCGCGTGCGCAGATGTTGGCCGTACTCATGGTCGGTCGCCATGACGAACAGGACGCGTTGGCCTGCCACTGACGATAGCTTCACGTCTTGCTCCTGAGTCTGCCTGTTCATGGTGTGAACTTTCCCGCCGGCTGCAGCAGCCTTTCGCAGAGGAAACGCCCTGCAAGCAATCCCTGGCAGATCAAGGTGCCGCAGGGCGAAGACTGCCCGGCGCTCCGCATTTGACTCCGGCTGCGGGCAGGAGCATACCGGAACGTAACAGGAACATTGACACTCATGACCCAGCTTGGCCTTCAGCAAAAACTCGGGATCTTGGCCGATGCCGCCAAGTATGACGCGTCTTGCGCGTCCTCCGGGACGACGAAGCGCGACAGCCGCGGCGGCACCGGCGTAGGATCCAGCGAAGGCATGGGTATCTGCCACGCCTACGCCCCGGACGGGCGCTGCATTTCCTTGCTCAAGATCCTGCTGACCAACAGCTGCATCTTCGACTGTGCGTACTGCATCAACCGCAGCAGCTCGAACGTGCGCCGCGCGCGCTTCACTGCTGAGGAAGTGGTTCGCCTGACGCTTGCGTTCTACAAGCGCAACTATATCGAAGGCCTGTTCCTTTCCTCCGGCATCATCCGCTCGTCGAACTACACGATGGAGCAGATCGTCGAGGTGGCGCGCAGCCTGCGAGAGGATCACGATTTTCGCGGGTACATTCACCTGAAGACGATTCCGGATGCGGACGCCGAGCTTGTCCGGCAGGCAGGCTTGTACGCCGATCGGGTGTCGATCAACGTCGAGCTGCCGACCACGGATGGGCTGACGAAGCTCGCACCCGAAAAGGACGCGCACCGGATCGAAACCGCCATGAGCGATATGCGCGCCTCGATCGACGATGCCGGTGATGCCTCCAGACGATACACGTCGGCACCGCGCTTTGCCCCGGCCGGCCAGTCCACCCAGATGATCGTCGGCGCCGACAGCGCGAACGACCGGGACATTCTTCACAAGGCGAGCGGCCTCTATGAGCGTTACGCCTTGCGCCGGGTCTATTATTCGGCCTTTTCACCGATCCCGGACGCGAGCGCGGTGCTGCCGCTCAAGCGTCCGCCGCTGATGCGGGAACATCGCTTGTACCAGTCAGACTGGCTGATCCGCTTCTACGGCTTTGCGCCGGCCGAAGTGCAAAGCACAACCGACGCACACGGCATGCTCGCGCTCGACATCGACCCGAAGCTCGCCTGGGCGCTCAAGTTCCGGGACCAATTCCCGGTGAACGTGAACACTGCCTCGAAGGAGATGCTGCTGCGCGTGCCGGGTCTCGGCGCCAAAAGCGTTGAGCGGATCCTGTCCTCCCGCCGATGGCGGCAGCTCAGGCTTGAGGATATCGCGCGGCTGACCGTGTCGGTCGCGAAAGTGCGGCCGTTCATCGTGGCGACGGATTGGCGCCCCACATCCCTGATCGACCGCACGGACCTGCGCAGCTTCCTCGCCCCCAAGCAGGAACAGCTGGAATTGTTCGCGCCTTGAGCCGCCTTGCTGTCTCGACAACCGACGCACTTCGCGTCACCCTCGCCGCGCCGGATGATTTCGACGGGTGGCGGGACGCTGCCCGCAATCTGGCCGCGTCGGGCGTTCCTGCCGATGCGGTTGCCTGGCACATCGGAACGGAGGAGCCGGAGCTGTTCGGATCCGATGCGCCGAAACGCGCAGCGGCGCAATTTCCCGTACCGCGCAACTTCGTGGATCTTGCGGCAGACGTGGTCTGCCATTCCGACCCGGAACGCTTCGCGTTGCTGTACGCGCTGCTGCTGCGACTCCGGGACAACCGCCATGCGCTGGAGGATGAGGCGGACCCGCTGGTGCGGCGGCTTCAGAAGCTACAGAAAGCGGTGCGCCGCGATCTTCACAAGATGCACGCGTTCGTGCGCTTTCGGGAAATCGATGGCCGCTTCGTCGCCTTCTTCGAGCCTGAGCATCACATCGTTCGCCGCAGCGCGAGCTTCTTTGTCGGCCGCTTCACCAACATGCGCTGGTCGATCCTTGCTCCGGACGTGTCGATCCATTGGGATGGCGAAATTTTGACCGAGGGCCCCGGCGCAACGCGGGCCGAAGCGCCGTCGGGCGATCCGTTCGAGGAGACGTGGAGGACATACTACGCCTCGATCTTCAATCCGGCGCGCCTGAAAGTCGGCGCGATGCTGAAGGAAATGCCGAAGAAGTACTGGCGCAACATGCCGGAAACCGCCTTGGTGCAGCCGCTTATCGCGTCCGCACGGCAGCGGGAACTGGACATGATTGCCGGCTCTGCTGTGAGCCAAGAGCCGCCTCGTGCTGTCGAGCGGCCCGGCAATGCGCAAGCGGCGTGGGACGCACTGCGGGAACAGGCGCGGACCTGCACGCGCTGCGACCTGTGCGGGCCGGCGACGCAGACCGTGTTCGGAGAAGGCCCGCTCACTGCGCCGATCATGTTCATTGGCGAACAGCCAGGCGATCAGGAAGACCTTGCGGGCCGTCCATTCGTCGGACCCGCCGGCCAGCTGTTCAACGCAGTTCTGGAGGAGACGGGGATCGACCGCTCAACCACTTACGTCACGAATGCCGTAAAGCACTTCAAGTTCGTGCCGCGTGGCAAGCGCCGCATCCACAGCAAGCCGGACACAGGGGAAATCGATGCGTGCCGCTGGTGGGTCGAGCAGGAGCGGGCGCTGGTCCTGCCGCAGATCACCGTCGCCCTTGGCGCGACGGCGGCACGATCGTTGACGGGCAAGAGCATCACCATTGGCCGCGCGCGCGGGGCGCCGCTGACGCTGGCGGACGGCAGCGAATGCTGGGTGACGGTCCACCCCAGCTTCATCCTGCGCATTCCCGAGGAGGACCGCCGGGAAGAGGAACGTGCGCTGTTCGTCCAGGATCTCAAACGAGTCCGCATGCGCGCCGAGGAACTGGCGGAGTGAACGCTTCGAGGGCGTATCGGCGATGAGACGGCAGGCGGGCTAGAGCTGATTTGCCGCACGATCTTCCAAGCTCACGAAGTAAATCGGGGGATCACCGGGTGACCACGGCGCAGTCCGCATCATGACCGTGTGGAAAAGGTCTGATGTGAGGTGCCCTTGCAGCCATGAGTGAAGATGCGGCAGCGGCAAGGCGTCGAACCAGTCGCGGTCGACTGCGGCAAATTGCCGGACGAACGGCATGATCGCAGCATCGGCCAGCCCTCGCGCCGATCCGCAAAGCTGCCCGCCTGCTTCCAGCCGCGCATCGATCTTGCGCAGGAACTCCAACCCGCTCTCCCGATGCACCATCGGGTTGGAAGCGTGACGGTCCGGATACTTATATCGGTCCAGATCGTGCTTGAACGCGCCGTCGTTCAGCGCGATCAGATCGGCGTCCTTGCGCGCCAGCCATCCTTCCGGGTCTTCGTTGCCCAAGGCCCAGCGCATGATGTCGAGGCTCTCGTCGATGACTCGGCCGTCCGGCAGGACAAGCACCGGCACGGTCCCCTTCGGCGATGCTGCAAGCAGCGCGGACGGCTTTGCCCGAAGCTTGACCTCCCGCAGTTCGCAGCGCGTCCCGCTGATCGCCAGCGCCAGCCTTGCCCGCATCGCGTAGGGACAGCGGCGAAAACTGAAGAGGATGGGAACGACCGGCTCCGTCATTGGCTGGGCCACTCGCGGGCGCCGCCGCCGCCCTCCTCGCGATGACGTTCGCGGCAGGAGGCGCGCTGCGCCTCCGTCCGGTCGGAATGGCACGCGGGGCAGCTGACACCGGCTTCGTAGAGCGACGAGGTGAGATCCTGTGCACTCAGCGGCCGCCCGCAAGCCTTGCAAAGCTTGTGAGTGCCGGGCGCCAGACCGTGGCCGATCGCCACTCGCTGGTCGAACACGAAGCACTCCCCTCGCCACAGGCTTTCTTCCTCCGGCACTTTCTCCAGGTAATTGAGAATGCCGCCTTTCAGGTGGTACACGTCCTCCACCCCTTCCTGCTTGAGGAAGGCGGTCGACTTCTCGCAGCGAATGCCGCCAGTGCAGAACATTGCGACCCTGGGCTGCTTGCCCGTCCCAAGCAGCTCTTCCCGCACATCCCGAAACCATCCGGGGAAATCGCGAAAGCTGCGGGTTTCCGGATCGATTGCGCCTTCGAATGTGCCGATTGACACTTCGTAGGCGTTCCGTGTGTCGATCACGATGGTGCCGGGATCGCGGATCAGCGCGTTCCAGTCCTGCGGCTCAACGTAGGTTCCGGCACTCTCACGGGGATCGATCTCAGGCTCTCCCATCGTGACGATCTCGCGCTTCACGCGCACCTTCATCCGGTCGAACGGCATCGCGGACGCACTCGACATCTTGACGTCGAGATCCGCGCAGTCGGGCAGCGCGCGGATGTAAGCCAGCACCTCGGCAATCCCGTCGGGGCAGCCGGCAATCGTGCCGTTGATGCCCTCCGGCGCGAGCAGCAGCGTGCCCCGGATACCGTGGTCGCGGCACACGCTCTCAAGCGGAGCGCGCAGGCTTGCGCAGTCCGCGAAGCGAGTAAAGCGGTACAAGGCGGCCACGCTGATGGGTTGAGGCGATCGGGGGAAAGAACCGTTCATGCGGGGCGCTGTAGCCATCAAGCGGGCTTTCGTCAGCACCTGTGCGACCGCGGGCCCGCCATGCTCGACGCCCGTGCGCGGCTGACTGGCGGGCCGCGCCTTGCGAATATCGCCGTCCAGTGCTTCGATCAGGCTCCGGCTTCTCCTTGCCCGCTTGTCTTCCGGGCCTTGTGCTTGGCCAGCAGGTCATCCAGCTCTTCGATCCGGAGCCGTTCCGGCGTGCCCTTGGGAAGCCCTTTCAGGCGGCAGACCGCCCACAGCTGCTTTCGCTCGGCCTCCAGCGCCTTGAGATACAAATCAGCCATGTTTCATTTCCTTTTTCCAGGCGGGTCGGCGCGGGTCTTCCGGTCTGCCAGACTGCCGGTGTTGAGGGTGTCTTCCGCGGTGAGCTTGCGCCACCGCTCAAGTCGCTCGGGCGCCAGCGTCCCTTCTTCGATTGCGGACTGAATCGCGCATCCGGGCTCCGTCGCATGGGCGCAATTCGTGAATCGGCATTCGAGCGTCAAGTCGACGATGTCGTCGAACACCTCGGCCAGGCCGGAGGCGGCGTCCGATAGCTGGAACTCCCGCATGCCCGGCGTGTCCAGCAGCCAGCCGCCATGGTCCAGCCGGTGCATTTCGCGCACGGTGGTCGTGTGGCGCCCCTTCCCGTCCTGCTCGCGAACCGCTTGCGTGGCGATGCTATCCGATCCGCGCAACGTGTTGACCAGCGTCGATTTGCCCACCCCGGACGATCCCAGCAGGGCGACGGTCTCACCCCTGCCGCAAAGGGCCGCAAGCCGGGCGACACTTTGCGGATCGCGCGCGTTGACGAGCTCGACCTGCAAGTCCGGCTGCAATCCGCACGCGGCTTCGCGGAATCGCTCCGGTGTGTCGGTCAGGTCGATCTTGGTGAGAACGACGACAGGCCTCACGCCGACTTCCCGCGCCAGCACCAGATAGCGTTCCAGGCGCGGAACGTTGAAGTCCTGATTGCAGGACGTGACGATGAACAGCGTATCGACATTCGCCGCCACCAGCTGGAGCCTGCGATCACCGCCGGGTGCCCGCCGCTTGAACACGCTCGCCCGGTCCAGAATGCGCTGCGGTTCGAGGCTCTGCGGGTCGATAAGCAGCCAGTCACCGACTGTCGGGCGATCTTCCTCCCCCTGAGAGCTGGGCAAGTGTGATGAAATCGAGCGTTCCAGCCCTTCGCCCGCCACCGCAAGCTTGCCGCGATGGACGGCCATCACCCGAACGGGCAAACTCTCTTCCTGCTCATCGCTGGACAGCTGCGTGCTGAAAAACGGTCTCCAGCCGAGGTCGGGAAGATTGGGATCGAGTACTTCCATGGCGTTCCGGCAGTAGGCTTTCCTGGCTTGACCCCCGGCCTGCGGGGATGGAAGGTACCCCAGGAGTGGGGCAATGAGCGGTGATCCGCGACGCGAGGCCGCGCGGTCCCACAGATCACGAGGTTGTCCATATAGATCAACCGGCGGCGCGGAACCACGGTATTCGCCAGTGCGTATGCCCGCATCCTGCGCCGCGGTTCGACAGGACAGGGCCAAGAAGCTATCGACAATCGAAAGAGCCGCTTCAAGTGAGGGTGAGCGAATGGGGCGGGTCGAATATTCCTGATGCGCACGAGGCTGAGCATCTGCGCCAGGAAGATGCGGTTCCGATCGGCGGAGGAAGCGATTGCCACCGCCGCACGCGCCGATCTGCCGCTCAGGGCTTACAAGTGCGACCGGTGCCATCAGTTTCATCTCACCAGCCGGACCAAGGGAAAGCGAGTGCCGCGGCCCGGCCGCACCACGAGCGAATGAGGAATTAGGGAGCATGCCGGCATGGCGCGGCTGATCGTGTTCAACAAGCCTTTCGGGGTGCTGTCGCAATTTACGGATCGAGGCTCCGCATCCGCGCGCGCGACGCTGTCGGACTACATTGCCGTGCCCGGCGTCTATCCGGCCGGACGGCTGGATCGCGATAGCGAGGGCCTGCTTCTGCTGTGCGATGACGGGCGCCTGCAGGCGCAGATCGCGGATCCGCGCTTCAAGATGCCCAAGACCTATCTCGTGCAGGTTGAGGGAGAACCGGAAGAAACGGATCTCGACCGGTTGAGAGAAGGCGTCCGCCTGAAGGATGGCCCGACCCGCCCGGCAAAGGTTGAACGCATCCCGGCGCCGGACCTCTGGCCGCGCGACCCGCCGATACGGGTTCGGAAAAGCGTCCCGGACAGCTGGCTTCGGATCACCATCCGCGAAGGCCGGAACCGGCAAGTACGCCGGATGACGGCAGCGGTCGGGCATCCGACGCTCAGGCTGGTGCGCTGGTCTATCGGAGACTGGACTATCGCGGGACTTCCACCGGGAGAATGGCGGGACGATGCCTCCCGGCCAGGATGAACCTGCCCGCCTGGCGAAGTTTCAACCCTCTTGCTCCTCCAGGTCGAAAGCCAGGCTACCCTGATTGAACAGCTCCACGATCAGGTCCACCATCGCTTGCGAACCCGTGCAATCCGGACTGACAACGAACCGGCTTTCCGCACACAGCCGCTCAGCGAACGCAGCAACGTCACCGGCGCACGGAAAGCACCGGCCATCCACGAACAAGAGCACGGAGGATTGCGTTTGCCGGACGAACGCAACCCGGCTTGCCGGGTTACGGATCAGCGGAACGTTTCCGGAGAGGCAGAGATAGACATCCTCCGCGCCGGCCGGCTCTTCTGGCCGCCAATCGGTCTCGGGGCTTTTGGGCGCGGTCGTATATCGCCCGAACCAGCGCATGAACGCGCCGGAATCCAGCACCCTCTCCGCAATCATTCCTTGCAGCTCCCTCAGGGCTGCGGGGGAAATCTCGCCGGGGTTTTCGGGCGCTGACAAGTCCGGATCAGCGTACCGGTCGTCGTCGCCGAGTTCGCCGCACAGGTTCTCTGCCCAGTTCCCGATTAGCTCTCCGCGCGACGGCGCGCGGAAGCCGATCGAGTACGTCATGCAATCATTACCGACAGCTATGCCGTTGTGCGCATAGCGCGGGGGGACATACAGGATGTCGCCAGGTTCCAGAATCCATTCATCCGTGGGCTGGAAGTTGGCGAGCAGTCGCAAGTCCCCGTGGGGCAGCAACTCGGCGTCGTCGCCGCACAGTCCGCCCAGTTGCCAACGGCGCTTGCCCAGACCCTGAACCAGAAACACATCGTACTGGTCGAAATGCGGACCTACCCCGCCTCCGTCGACGGCATAACTCACCATCACGTCCTCGACCCGCCAGTTCGGGATAAAGCGAAAGGACTCCAGAAGCGCGGCGACGGCCGGAACGTGGTGATCGACGGCTTGCACCAGCAGCGTCCATGGCTCCCGCCCCAACTGACTGAAGCGGCCAGTCGGCAAAGGTCCGTGCTCGAGTTCCCACTGTGCGTTGGGTTGGGTGACGAGGCGGGACTCGACGTCATCCTCGCAGGCGAGGCCCGCCAGTTCATCGGGTTCGAGCGGATTGCTCCACTCCTTCCAGGGATTCCTGATCAACAGCGGCTTCTTCTGCCAGTATCCGCGCAGGAACTCCGCGATGTCGAATTCACACATTTGCATCGCAATCGGCGTCCTTTGTGCTCCACCGTATCCAGCAGGTCCATCGTCCCGGAAGCCTCGTGAGTGGCCGAATCCGCCTGCTCCGCGTCAGCCCCCTGTGGCTCAGATCCCGGCTTGTAGCTCAAGTCTGCGCTGGTGTCGTCCAGGTCTGCATCCGAGAAACTGAAGATCACCCGTTCCCTGCTCGCGCGGGCGCAACCGCGCCGGCTCCTTCTGCTCAGCACCGTGATCAAGTAAAACATTGCGGACCTCCAACAGGTCGGCACCACCCCCGCTATAATGACTGGCGAAGGAATATTCTTCTGGACGGACACACGAAATCAGCGAGGCTACTTTGACAAAAGCGTTTCACCGACTGACGATCGCAGGAAAGCTGTTAACTGCAGTAGGAACGCTTGCTGCAGCATTGCTGATAGTTGGCTTTGCGATCGTGATTTCCCAAGCCAGTCGGACCGTCTCCAGTCTTTCAGAGGAATCCGCAGTCGCTCAGGCCGATGCGCTGGCCAATGAGCTTATCGGTGAGTTGAGCATTGTCGATGCTGCAGCCCAGTCGATGGGCGCTTCGCTGACGGCTCTTCATCAGTCAGGACTGCGTGACCGCGAAACGGCCATGTCGATCCTCAAGCCGGGCGTGAACGCCTCGCCAATCGCAATGGGCAGCTGGTTCTTCGAAGAGCCGCTCGCCTTCGACGGGAGCACGGCTCCCGGTCATCGTGCATCGAATTCGGCCGGCAACTTTGTCCCCTACTGGATTCGCCAGAATGGTGAGACAAGGATGGAACCCAATACGGAAGCCGGGCTCTATTCGGCCAGCTATTACAAGCTTGCTTACGACAGCGGAAAGGCAGCGCTGACAGATCCCTATGCCTACGAGACGGGCGGAAAAGTCATCACCATGACTTCTGTTGCCTACCCGGTGATCTCCGGCGGGCGCACGATCGGCGTGGCGGGGATCGACGTCGCTCTCGATGACATTTCCGCCAAGCTTGACGAGATGCGCCCCTTCGGCACCGGCCGCGTCATGCTGCTGTCCGGTTCAGGCATGTGGGTGGCCCACCCCGATGCGGACCTTCGGATGAAGCCCTATGCAGACGCGGGCACCGAAGAGGTACAGCAAGCGCTCACCACCGGCGAAACGCAGCAGGTCACGTTACCGGGTGATGAAGGTGAAATCGTTCGCTTCATCTACCCGATCAACCTGGAGCGGCTGAACGCCACGTGGGCTGTCGTGATGGACGTACCGGCAGCCGCCCTGACCGCTCCTGCCAACACCCTCGGCTGGCAGCTCGTTCTCATCGGATTCCTTGTTCTGTGCGCCGTGATCGCGGCCCTTTTCTGGAGTGTCCGCTCGGTCGTCGGCCGCCCCATGGGCGATCTCAGCTCGGCAGTGGACGGACTTGCCAAGGGTGTCTCTCATGCCATCCCGCACCTGAACAGGCAGGATGAAATCGGGACCCTCGCCAGAGCCTCCGACGTCTTCCGTCAGGCCGCAGAAGAACGGGCACTGGCCGACGCGAAATCCGCAGCGGAGCAGCAGCAGGTCGTGCAAACCGTTTCGCACCACTTGGAAGCGCTGGCCCAAGGCGATCTTACGTCGCCCATCTCCGCCGATTTCCCGCCGAGCTACCTGGCACTGAAGACAAACTTCAACGAAGCGGTCGCGAACCTGCGGGAGCTCATCGGTTCCGTACTCGACAGCACGGCGGCGATCCGGACCGGCTCGGTTGAGATCGCCCAGGCATCCGAGGATCTGGCCCGGCGCACAGAGAGCAATGCGGCCTCCCTTGAAGAAACATCTGCGGCGATTTCGCAGATCGACGAGCGGCTGAGAGCCTCGGCCGTTTCAGCCGAGCAGACGGTGACGCGTGCAGACGGAGCGATCGAGACCGTGGCCAGCGGCCGCAGCATCGCGGATGCTGCCGTGCAGGCGATGGAAAGCGTTGCCGAGGGTGCCAAGGGCATCGACAGCGTGATCGAGGGTCTCGACAAGATCGCCTTCCAGACGCGCGTTCTGGCGATGAACGCTGCTGTGGAAGCCGGTCGCGCCGGTGAAGCCGGACGCGGCTTTGCCGTCGTCGCCGACCTTGTGGGCGCGCTCGCCATGCGCTCCGAAGAAGAAGCCAAGCGGGCCCGCGAACAATTGACTGCCACCCAGAATGACGTGACCGGCGCGGTGGACGCGGTGCAGAAGGTCGATCAGGCACTCTCGAACATCTCGGGCGACGTCACCCAGGTTCACGAGTTGCTCGGCCAGATGGCTGCGGACAACATCGCCCAATCATCCGCCATCACCCAGATTGCCAGCGCGATCGGCAGCATGGATCAGTCTACCCAGCAGAATGCCGCGATGGTCGAAGAGACTTCGGCAGCCGCTCGCAACCTCACCAACGAAGTGCAGGCGCTCTCGGTGCAGGCCTCACGCTTCCAGGTCGGCACTGGCAGCATGCAGCAAAAGAACCCCCGCACGGAGCCGCTCAAGTCCGTCGCCTGATCGGAATGGAAGCTGGCCGACCAGCGTCAGCTTCCACTTTTTTGGATAGCTCGATTACCGCGGACCGGCCGCCGGTCAGCCGCAGCCTGCGGAGGTAATTTCGGGCCCCGTTCACATGCTTGATCGCGGCGGCCGCTGGCAGGTCCAGGCGATCTGAAGGATCCATCATGGCATTTTGTACCCGCGCTGCCCTGGCTGGCGTAATGCTCGCAAGTTCTGCCCTCTGCGTGACACCAACGCGCGCTCAAGAAGTACCGAGCGACTTTGAGCTTTCGGCAAATGTCGCGCTTACGACCGACTACCGTTTCCGCGGAATTTCCTATTCCGGCGGCGAGATCGCCGTTCAGGGCGGTCTGGACGTAACCCACGCGAGCGGGTTCTATGTCGGTACCTGGGCATCCTCGCTCGATGAGACCTCGGTCGGCTATGGCAGCACCGAACTTGATCTTTACGCCGGCTATACAGCCGACCTGAGCACCGACCTCTCGATCGAAGCCGGGGCACTTTACTACATCTTCTCCGATGCCGGTCCGGGCAAGTTCAACTACTGGGAAACGTTCACGTCGCTAACCGCGAGTGCGGGTCCGGTCGATACGACGCTTGGCGTCGCCTATTCCTGGGACCAGGATTCGCTCGACTTCGGCAACGACGGAGGCAACGATGACAACTTGTATCTCTACTCGGACCTCACCACCGCCCTGCCCGGCACGCCTGTCTCGCTCACTGCGCACCTTGGTTATACAGACGGCGTCCAGTCCTATGATATCGACTCCACATCCTTCGACTGGTCGGTTGTCGCGTTGGTCACCGTGATGCCCAAGATCGATCTGGGCATTGCTTATGTTGGCGTGCAGGCGCCCACGAACCGCGACCCGTCCCTTGGCGCGGTAACGGACGACACCGTCGTCGCGACGATTACGGCCAGCTTCTGACTGGAAGAAGTCCCGCACGGCATCGCCATGATCGGCCCGCGCTTGCGAACCCCGTTTGCATTGCACCACCTGCCGATGAGCGCCTCGTCCGCTCGCCCCTCAGTTGCCGGTTCGCGTCGGTCAACGTTTCGTCACTGGAGCGATACTCATGCCACCAGCTGCCTTCATGAATACGCCGACCGGACTGAGCGCGAAGGTCAATTCCGCCGCTCTTGCGGCAGGTCTCGGTGTTCTCACGCTGACCTTCGGTGTTGTCGGCCTGATGTTCTGGTCAACAAGTTCGGTAGACGAGCTCGCCGGCAGGCGGCAGCACAAGCTGGTGGCGAAAGTCCTCGCAGAAAGTACCGTTCGCATAGCCCACGATCAGGAAGGTGTTACGGTCTGGGACGATGCCGTCAACGAGGTGCGCAGGGAGAGGCTTGACCTCGACTGGCTCGATCAGAATGTCGGCATCTGGATGCATGGCTACTACGGTCACGATGCGGCCTTCGTGCTCGATCCTGCAAACCGGCCGATCTACAGCATGATCGAGGGGGCTCGCCGAACTCCGCAGGATTTTGCAAGCATGGCTGACGAGATGATCCCGCTCGTTGCCGACCTGCGCGAACTGCAACAAGCTGCGGATACTGATCTTCCCGAAGGTCAGCTTACCCCCGGTGTCACCGACATTCTCATGGTCAACGCTCATCCGTCCGTCGTCAGCGTGAAGCCGATCGTGTCGGATACCGGTGAAATCGAGCAACCTTTGGGCAAAGAGTTCGTCCACATCTCCGTCCGCAGACTCGATGGCAGCTTCATCGAGGCGGTCCGCGGCGATTACGGGATAGAGGATGCGCGCTTCGTCCACACGGCAGCGCTCCGCCCCGGCGAAACAGCGCAGCCCCTGCGTTCGCGCGCCGGAGACATCATCGGCTACATCGCATGGCGGCCATTTCAGCCCGGACAGACAGTTTTCATGCGGCTGGCGCCCGTCTTCATGAGCGCCGCTGCCTTGATGGCAAGCATCCTCTTCTTGCTTATGCGCCGCGTAGCGCGCCGGACGCGGGAGCTGAATGAAAGCAACGCCGCTGTCGAACACCTGGCATTCCATGATGTGCTGACCGGGCTTCCTAACCGTGCCCTGTTCGAAGACCGGTTGACCCATGCCCTTGCCGTGCTGCGGCGTACCGCCGAACGGCCGGTCGCCCTGCTTTTTCTCGATCTCGATCGCTTCAAGATGGTCAATGACACGCTTGGTCACGCAGCGGGCGATGAACTGATCCGTGAGTTTGCCCGGCGGCTTTCCTCCACCATCCGCGCCAGCGATACCGCCGCTCGACTGGGCGGTGACGAATTCGCGATCATCCAGACTGACATCTCATCGGCCGATGACATCGAGGACCTGTGCAAGAGGATCGTGAAGTCCGCGTCCGAGCCATTCCTCATCAGCGGCAGCCGGGTTCACATCGGCGTCAGTATCGGTGTAGCGCTTGCGGGAAAGGACGGTCTCGATGCCGAGGAGCTTGCCCGGTGCGCTGACATCGCACTTTATGAGGTAAAGGCGCAGGGGCGCGGCCACTATGTCTTGTTCAATCCCGTTATGGACGAGCCAATCCGCGCAAGACAGCATGCGGAGAAGGACCTTCGGGCAGCGCTCGATGCTGGCGATCAGCTATCGCTGGTCTACCAGCCCACCTATTCAGCGGCGGACGGTTCTGTTGCAGGCGTGGAGGCATTGCTCCGCTGGCAGCACCCCGAAAGCGGGAACGTGCCCCCAGCCGTGTTCATCCCGATGGCCGAAGAGATCGGGCTGATCGAGCCGCTCGGAGACTGGGTGCTCGCCCAGGCCTGCCGGGATGCCCGCGCCTGGCCCATCCCCACCATCTCGATCAATGTCTCTCCCGTCCAGCTGCGCAATCCTCTTTTCGCGCGCCGTACGATGTCGATCATCCAGGATGCAGGAATAGATCCGGGCCGTCTTGAACTGGAGGTCACCGAAACGGCCGTCATGGAACAGGCTGGCCAGTGCGCGCTTAACCTGCGCATGCTGCGCGAGTTCGGCATCCGGGTTGCGCTGGACGACTTCGGCACCGGCTATTCTTCCTTCAGCCACTTCAATGCGCTGGAAGTTGACCGCGTGAAGATCGACCGTACCTTCGTGGCCAGGATCGACGATCAGGGCGGCGGCAGCGCGATCATCCAGGCCATCGTGAAACTCGCCCACGCCAGCGGCTTCCGCATCACGGCAGAAGGCGTGGAGACAGACGACCAGAAAACGTTTCTTGAACGCATTGGCTGCGACGACCTGCAGGGATTTCTGCTGGATTACCCGATGAACGCCGGCGAGATCGGCACGCGCTTCGGCACCGGCGAGACGCAATCCTCCGAGGCGCTCACAATCTAGGATTCGCAGCCCCCGAGATCGGCGCCTTCGAGCAGCGCAGAAGCAGCCTCGGCCATTGCCGACAAATAATCGGTAGCGCTGCAGAAAGCTGTCTAGGCCGCAATCTCATGCGGGCAAGAGCTCGGCAAAGGCAGGGTCAGGAGTGCCCCGGGCTCAGCCACACCGCCTGCGGGATCGGAGCCGGTTACGCGGGGCCGCTTTCCCTGCGTGAATTGCCGCGGCGACTTTGCTGCTTCGGCGCCCTCAGGGACGCGAGAACTTCGCCAGCGTCTCCGCCGTGCTCGCTGCAAAGCGCGCGCTGACAATGGCTGCAAGATCCGGGACGATCGCCACATCCTTCTTGATGCGATCGCGCAGCATGGCCGATGTCTTCGACTTGAGAAGCTCCTGCGGGATGACATCTTCCAGCCGCTCCCGGTGGCCCTGAACCACTGCGCCAGCGTCCAGGCGCGCGTTTCGCGCCGACGCGGGCGGGAGATCGCGGATGGCTCCGAGCGCATCCAGCCGGTCCAGCATGCGCCATGCCGGAAACGGATCGCCATCCGTGTAGTCGTGCACGATCAGCGGATGGGTCGTCCTTTCGGCAAATTCCGATATGTAGCGCGCGTGATCGAAGCAGAAGCCCCAGTACGGGGTGCCGGGCCCTCCCCTCAAAGGGTCCGGGATCAGAACCATTCCGTCGCGCATCACTGCGTAGAACAGCTCCAATGCTCCGGAAAACACATGATACTGAAGCTGCGCATGCAGACTGCTGTAGTATTCCCCGGCGTCGCGCAGGCACATGTGCCACTCGATCTGCTCAACGCCGGCCGCTCTCGCCGCATCCTCGATAGCCGTTACTGTGCCCGGATCGAAGATGATCCCCTCGAGGTCCTCGGATGACAGGATCGTGGTATGGCAGCCAAGCTGGCGAGCCGTTTCTAGCATGGAGGTCAACGGGGCCATGTCCCCGCGCAGCATCGTCCAGGCGGCTTCGTGATGGGCGGGATACCCCGCCTGCTTCTGGTAGTAGACGCCCCTCTCGAGAAGCGCTTCATGATTGTCGTTCATCAGGTGCTGAAGGTAGGTAGAAGCTGTCTTGTGCAGGCCCATGTGTACGTAAAGTCGCATTGTGAGAGAGTGTCTCCTGCCGAACCGGGGTACTCCCCCTTATAGGCGATTGTCCGGGCCGGGGACTGAACGCGCACCGGGATTGTCAACGCGCCCGCTGACCTGCGGGCGCCGGGACGTTGCTCCCGTGCCTCAGTAGGCCGTCCGATTTTGCAGCAGGCTCAGCGGCGTGCGCAGCAGGATCATCAGATCAAGCCAGATCGACCAGTTCTCGATGTAGTAGAGGTCGTGCTCGAAGCGGGCGTGAAGCTTGTCGGCCACGTCAATTTCGCCCCGGAGACCGTGAATCTGCGCCCACCCGGTGATGCCCGGCGGCAACCGGTGCCGAGCCGAGTAGCCGTCGACAATGGTGGAGAAACGCTCTTGCCGGCTCGACAGGGCATCGACAGCATGCGGCCGCGGCCCGACGAGGGACAATTGCCCGGAAAGGACATTGAACAGCTGCGGCAGTTCATCGATCGAACTGCGCCGCAGAAACCGCCCGACGCGAGTAACCCGCGGATCGTTGCGGGTCACGACGCGGCGCGCGGTGGGGTCCATCGCCTCGACGTACATCGATCGAAACTTCAGCACGTTGATGATCCGGTCGTTATACCCGTGCCGCTTCTGCCGGAAAAATACGGGCCCCCTGGTTTCAAGCCGGATCGCAATAGCGGCGACGACCATCACCGGCCACAGGACGCAGAGCGCCATTGCCGCACCGATGACGTCGAAGGCTCTCTTCACCAGGCGCCGCTCTGCCGCAAAGGTGCCGCGGATCGCCGGGATAAGCGGATCACGCGACCGGGGCGCGAATGCGTAGTTCTGGCTGAAGGCCGACAGACGAACCTCGACAGGCAGAACCTTGAAGGAGTTCAACAGCCAATTGATCCGCTCTTCAGCCTCCAGCGGCAGGGAGATGATCACCATGTCGATCTCCGACTGCCGGACGAATTCGATCAGCTCGTCATAGCCGCCGATCTTCGGAACCCCGAGGACCTGAAGCGGCGAGCGAACATCGTCCCGATCGTCGAAAATCCCGCAGATGTGCACATCGGAGTTCGCTCGAGCGGCCAACCCCCGGATGAGTCTCACGGCATGTTCACCGCCGCCGGCAACGACCGCCCGGCGCTGGGCAAGCCCGGCGTCGATGATCCAGGCGACGACTTGGGCCTCCACCAGGCGAATGGGGATCACGACGGCAGCAACGGAGACGGCAGCGGCGAGAAGGAAATCAAAGGCCTCGGTATGGGGCAACGACACTCCGGCAAGCGCTACCGGCCCGGCCAGAGCGAAAAAGGCCCAAAACGCCGCCTGCCAGGGCTTGCGCAGGGACCTCAGACTGTAACCATCGCCGAACGCCAGAAGCGCTATCGAAGCAGCGGCAGTCATGAACCCTCTGATCGCCGCGTCCAACGGCTCGAAGTCAGGGGGCGCGAGGGAGCCATACTGCGCAAACCACAAGGCTGTGGCGAACGTTGGCAAGTCCAGAGCAATCGCGAGAAATGCGAGCCAGACGGGTGCCAGCGTAGGACGCTGCAACCCGCCCGCGACATTGGCGGCGGCTTCGTTCAACCCGAACACGTGGCGCATTGTTCTAGCTTCCCGTCAAAAAAGGCCGCCTTGACTGCGTAAAGAGGTGCGCCTCGCGAGGTGTTCGCAAGCCGATCCAGCACGAAGCTGACCCCGCGCCTTCCTCCTATTTCTAGGAAAGTCTCTCGGGCCGGGCCAAACGGCTGCGCAAGTTTCCTTCGCTCGCAACCCCAGCGGTGAGGCGGATACTGGAATGGACTGGCTCGTATCCCGTGGCGGGACGTGGCCCTGCCCTGCCCGCAATGGAACCGCCACGGCGCCTTCGCCCCGGCGGGGCCGAAACAGCACCCCTTGCCCACGACTTCGGAGACCGCGAAGAACGAAGCTATCGCGTGACCTTGCGCGACACCTTCCGCCCGGCCGGCACTGCAAGGCTTGCAAGGTTCGTGCGCGGGCGCCAATCAGCCGCGATGCGCATTGCCCTTTTCGAGCCGGAAATTGCCGGAAACGTCGGCGCCATTCTGCGCCTTGGCGCCTGCCTCGGGGCGGCTGTGGACCTGATCGAGCCCATGGGGTTCGAGTGGGACGATCGACGAGTCAGGCGGACTGCCATGGACTATATAGATCATGTCACCATCGCACGTCATGCCGGCTTCGACGCGTTCAAGGCGGCTCTCGGTTCACGAAGGCTGGTGCTGTTCACCACCAAGACCCGTCAATCGGCCTTCGATTTCAGCTTCATGGCCGATGACGTCCTGCTCTTTGGGAAGGAGAGCGCGGGCGTGCCTGCTGCTGTAGCCGACGCGTGCGATGCGCGGGTGCGCATTCCGATCCGGCCGCAGGTACGCTCGATGAATGTCGCCACATCAGCGGCGCTTGCGCTGGGCGAAGCCTTGCGCCAGACCGCGACTTTACCGAGCTGACTGCCGGACCTCCTTGTAGTCGCCGTCCGGCCAGTTTTCCCCGACACCGCGGCGATGGTGCTTGCCAGTCGCCACCATGCGGTTACGGCTTGGCTTCATCCCGCTGATCTTCGCGAGCCGGATTCACACAGGACATCCGACGAGAGCGGTCCCTCCGGGCCGCAACTGTTCGATCTCGAACCGCGCCGCCGGGTTGGCGAAGCCTGGCGCAGCTAAACCTTGGCGACTACCCACCGCTACGGCTAAGAGGCTCCGGCCCGGGGGGGTCATCAGTCAGGATCAGTGTCCTTTCGATGAGCGATCGCGAACAGATTTCAAGCTCACTGCCTCGTGGCGGAAATTCGCTGCCCCTTTGCCTGGAGGGCGGAGGCGCAGCCGGCGCGCTCCTCCGCGCGCATGACTGGTCTTCCACCCCGCTCGGGCCGCCACAGACATGGCCATTGGCACTCAAGACGCTTGTAAGCGTGATGCTCGGCTCGAGCCAGCCCATGTTCGTGGCCTGGGGCCAAGAGCGAACCCTCCTTTACAACGATTCCTACAGCGAAATCCTCGCGTCCAAGCACCCGGCAGCCATGGCGCGGGACTTTCTCGACGTCTGGCAGGAGATCAGGGGCGATCTTCTTCCGATCGTGGAGAAAGCCTACCGCGGTGAGCCTGTGCAGATGGATCACATCGAGCTCTGGATGGAACGCAAGGGCTTCCGTGAGGAGACTCACTTCGCCTTCTCCTACACTCCGGTGCGCGGTGAGAGTGGCGAGATCGATGGGATCTTCAGCGTTTGCCAGGAGACAACCGCGCAAGTGCTTGTAGACCGCAGGCTGCGGGAAAGCGAAGCCCGGGCTCAGGCCTATGCAAGCCGGGTGAGGCTGGCCCTCGACGCGGGAGCGATCATCGGCACCTGGTTCTGGGATCTCCCGACCGACCGGTTCACCGTTGACGAGCAATTTGCAGGAGCCTTCGGGATAGACCCCGAGCTCGGCCGCAGCGGGCTGAGCCTGGAGCAAGTGATTGCAACCGTTCACCCGGACGACAAGCCCGGGCTGATCGCCGCAATCGATGAGGCGATTGGCCGCGGCGGGCCGTATGCTCACCAATACCGCGTGCGGCGCAGCGACGGGAACTACTACTGGATCGAGGCGAATGGGCGCGTCGAGATGGCGGAAGACGGGACGGCCCTGAGCTTCCCCGGCGTCCTTCTCGATGTTGAAGAACAGCGCCGGATCGAAAGCGCCCTTCGCGCCAGCGAGGAGTTCAACCGCCGGGTGCTGGCGAGTTCTTCCGACTGCATCAAGGTGCTCGATCTGCAAGGGCGGCTCGAGTTCATGTCGGAAGGCGGCAAAGGCGTCATGGAAGTCGATGACTTCGACGCGATCAGCGGCGCCGTGTGGCCGGATTTCTGGCACGGTGAAGAAAAAGCCAAAGCGCTGGGAGCTATCGACCAGGCCAAGACTGGCGGCACAGGAAGATTTCAAGGCTTCGCCGCCACGGTGAAGGGAAGCCCCCGCTGGTGGGACGTTGCGGTCACGCCGATCAACGATGCCGAAGGAAGGGCTGAAAAGCTCCTCGCCGTTTCCCGCGACATCACCGCCGCCATGGAGGCCGAAACAGCGTTGCGCGAGACGTCAAGAAGGCTCGACGCGATACTGAACAACACCCGCGAGGCCGTGTTCCTGATGGATCATGAGCAGCACTGCGTCTACGCCAACGCCGCAGCCGAGAGACTGACCGGCTACCGCTTCGAGGACATGGAAGGGCGGCCGCTGCACGACGTGGTCCACCACAAGAAGCCGGACGGCTCGCCTTATCCGATCGAGGAATGCCCGATCGATCGCGCTTTTCCCGAACGCGCGCAGATGAGCGGAGAGGAACTGTTCGTCGCGCCTGACGGATCGCTCTACCCCGTTGCCTTCACAGCGAGCCCTCTGCTCGACGAGGAGGGAAATGCCGTCGGGACCGTCATCGAAGCGCGCAACATCGTCGAGGAGAAAGCACGCGACGAAGCGCTGAAGGAGCAAACCCGCGTATTGCAGACCCTGAACCGCACGGGAGCAGCCGTTGCGGCCGACCTCGATCTGCAACGTGTGGTGCAAACCGTCACCGACGCAGGGGTCGAGCTGACGGGCGCAAGGTTCGGGGCCTTCTTCTACAACGTCCTGAACGAGGCTGGAGAAGCCTTCATGCTCTACACCCTGTCGGGCGCCGACCGCTCCCAGTTCGAGAGCTTCGGGATGCCGCGGCCCACCGCCGTGTTCAAGCCTACGTTCGATGGGACGGGCGTCGTGAGGTCGGACGACATCCTTGCCGATCCACGCTACGGGAAGAACGCGCCGCACCGCGGTATGCCCCAGGGACACCTGCCCGTCCGCAGCTATCTTGCCGTTTCCGTAACCTCTCGTTCGGGCGAGGTCGTCGGCGGCCTGCTCTTCGGCCATCCCGAACCCGGCCGGTTCAGCGAAGGCCATGAAACGTTGATGGTCGGGATCGCGGCGCAGGCTTCCATCGCGATCGACAATGCCCGCCTCTATCAGTCAGCGCAGCGTGAGATCGGGGAACGCCGCCGCGCCGAGGAGAGGCTGCGCGAGTTCAACGACACTCTCGCACAACGCGTAGCCGAGGAAGTCGCTGAGCGAGCCAAAGCGGAGGAGGCGTTGCGGCAGGCACAGAAAATGGAGGCGGTTGGCCAACTCACAGGCGGGATCGCTCACGATTTCAACAACCTGCTGACGGTCGTCACCGGCAACATCGACATGGCGGCGCGCGCGATCGAGGCAACCGGTCAACCGGACGCACGCGCCAGCCGCGCGCTGGGGAATGCCCTCAAGGGAGCGGAGCGCGCCGCTGCGCTGACGCAGCGCCTGCTTGCCTTCTCACGCCGCCAGCCGCTCTCGCCCAAGGCGCTCGATGCCGATCGCCTGGTCGCGGACATGTCGGATCTGTTGAACCGGGCACTGGGGGAGACCGTGAGGCTTGAGATCGTATCGAGCCCCAGCTTGTGGCGCATAGAGGCCGATCCGAACCAGCTTGAAGCCGCCATCCTGAACCTGGCGGTAAACGCCAGGGACGCCATGCCCCGAGGCGGAACGCTTACGGTCGAGACGGCCAACGCCCGGCTGGACGAAGCCTATGCCGCAGAACATGCCGAGGTGGCACCCGGGCAGTACGTGGTCATTGCCGTTACCGACACGGGAGTGGGCATGTCCCGGGAAACGGCTGCCCGGGTGTTTGAACCCTTCTTCACGACGAAAGAGGTGGGACGCGGGACCGGACTCGGGTTATCGCAGGTCTACGGCTTCACCAAGCAGTCCGGCGGGCATGTGAAGATCTATTCCGAGGAGGGACGCGGGACCAGCGTGAAGCTCTACCTGCCGCGCCTTCTCAGCGAAGTGCAGGCGGAGGACGAAGCTGCCGACGGGGGCGTCGAGAGGAGTCATAACCAGGAGACTATTCTGGTTGTGGAGGACGATGACGATGTCCGCGCCTATACCGCCGAATGTCTGCGGGAGCTGGGGTACGAAGTGATTGAAGCGCACGATGGCCCCAGCGCGCTCCGCCTGCTGGATCGGGGGGAGCAGGAGGTCGACCTCCTGTTCACCGATGTCGTGATGCCGGGAATGACGGGCCGGGAACTCGCGGACCAGGCGCGAGAGAAGCGGCCCGATCTCAAAGTCCTCTACACCAGCGGCTATACGCGCAACGCGATTGTCCACGGCGGCCGGCTGGATGAAGGGGTCGAGATGATCAGCAAGCCCTTCACGTACGCCACTCTATCGGAGAAGGTTGCCGACATTCTTGAAAAAGGGCGCACGGGGCGGGTCCTTCTGGTGGAGGGCGAACCGACCGTGCGGATGTTCGCGGCCGAAGGCTTGACCAGCGCAGGCTATGCGGTCGACGAAGCCGCGAACGGTGCCGAAGCCCTGGCGCGGGTGCGCGCGTCGCGGGGGCGCTACGACGCCGTGGTTCTTGACATGCGGATGTCGGGCCGGGCCGGCGAGGCCATCGCTGCGGAACTGCGCGCGCTCCACGCCGATCTGCCGATATTGCTGGCAACCGACGGGAATGTCGAAGAGCTTCGTGCGCAGGTTGCCGACGATCGATGCATCGGCGTGATCGCCAAGCCCTACAACCTGTCGAAGCTGAAGCACTCCCTGGAGGCGCTGGGTGTCCGATGCCAGGGGGGTTGAAGTCGTTCAGTGCACCCGGACCTGCGGACCCAGGCGTCTTCGACGCTCGTTCCGGGACGAATGTGTCCGATCGACTTGCAACCCGAACACCGACACGTAAGCTGCGCGCATCCTGATAGCCCAGCGGATGCTGCAGATGCCGGTGGTTGAATCGGCCTTCCTGCAGACCGGTTTCGGAAGAGATGAATGAAACACCTTCTCCTGCTTGCCACCACGGCCGCGCTTGCCGGCTGCGCCACGTCTCCTGCCATCGAACCACGATCGGCCACATCGGTGCCGCCGCCGGTGTCCTCCCTTCCCGACGCCCCCGACATTCGCCTTGCTGCGCTGTTCGAGCGGTATGACGAGGCGCAACTCGCGCTGTCGCCCATCGGAAAAGCCTATCGCGGAATTGTCGATCAGGACTACGGCCGCTGGGACGATCTGACCGATGCCGCCGCCGAGCGGGAACAGGCTCTGGATCGCGCCACCCTGGCGAAGATGCAGGCTGAGATCGCCCGCAGCGCCCTTTCTCCCGAACACCAGCTTTCCTACGACCTGTTTGAAAGCGTGGCGCAGCGAAGCAGGGCTGCTTACGCGTTCCGCGAGAACGAATACCTGTTCGACCAGATGAACGGGTTGCAGAGCTTCGTTCCCGCGTTCCTGATCAACATCCACCGGGTGACTGACCTTCCAACCGCCGAGGCTTACGTGAGTCGTCTGCAGACGGCGGATGTCCTGATCGATCAGGCACTGGCCGAGGCGAGCGAGCGGCAGCGGCCGGCGTGATGCCGCCGAAGTGGGTCTACCCATACGTGATCAGCGATGCCCGGAACGTGATTACTGGCGCACCGTTCGGGCCGGGAGAGGATTCCCCCATCTGGGCGGACTTGAAGGAAAAGGTCGGCGCGCTCGACCTTCCGGCCGAGGAGAAGGCTCGCTTGCTCGCCAGCGGCCGCGAGGCGCTGCTGGAAAATCTCGCCCCGGCTTACCGCCGCCTGATCGGCGCGATGGAGGCGCAGCATGCGGTCGCGCCTACTGACGACGGGATCTGGCGCCTGCCGCGGGGCGCGGAATACTATTCCGAACGGCTCGGAAACTATACCACCACCGATCTTTCCGCCGAGGAAATCCATCAGATCGGCCTTCGCGAAGTTGCCCGCATCCACGGCGAAATGGGCGCGATCATGAAGCAGGTCGGGTTCGACGGAACGCTGCAGGAATTCTTCGCGCATCTGCGAACCGAGGATCGTTTCTTCCACGACAGCCGGGAAGCCTATCTCGCCGATGTCGCACAAGCGCTGGACCGCATGGAGACGGCCCTGCCGCGTTACTTCCACACTCTTCCGCAGGCCGATCTGGTCGTGAAGCCGGTGGAGGAATTCCGCGAGCAGTCCGCCGGGAAAGCCTTCTACCAGCGCCCTGCCCCGGACGGATCACGGCCCGGAACCTACTATGTAAACCTCTACAATCTGCAGGATATGTCGAAGACTGAGCTGGAGGCCCTCGCCTACCACGAAGGGATTCCCGGTCACCATCTCCAGCTTGCGATCCAGACCAGCCTCGGGGACTTGCCGGCATTCCGCCGGTTCGGCGGCGTAACGGCCTACACCGAAGGGTGGGGTCTCTATTCGGAAGAACTGGGCAAGGAGATGGGGTTTTATCAGGATCCCTATTCCGATTTCGGCAGGCTCGGCATGGAGCTTTGGCGGGCCGCCCGTCTGGTTGTGGATACCGGCATCCACCACAAGCGCTGGACCCGCGAACAAGCAATCGACTGGCTCCAGACGAATACCCCCAACCCGCAAGGCGACGTGCGCAAGGCGATCGAGCGCTATATCGTCTATCCCGGTCAGGCGACGGCCTACATGATCGGCAAGCTGCGGATCATGGACTTGCGGGAACGGGCGCGTCAGGCGCTCGGCGAACGGTTCGACATTCGCGACTTCCACGATGTCGTCCTACTTTCGGGTCCAGTGCCGCTCGACATCCTTGAGGCCCGCGTAGATCAGTGGATTGCCAGGGGCGGAGGCAGGCCCTCGGCATGACGACGGCGCCAGGCACGCACAGCAGTTCTTGTCGATACTGACGCTTCGCGCGATGTGGAGGGGCCGGATTGCCAATGCCGCTTCCGCGCTTCTGGCCCCGCGAATTGCTCGCTCTTGCTTCTCGTGTTGAGGCAGCCGTAACTCGCGCCTGATCAACAACTCAGTCCAGGGCAGCGATCCGGAGCGCGAGCGCGCGCAGTTCGGGTAGGAACTTCGGGTCGTCCAGCTGGAGCGGCCCCGGTGCGTTGATGATCTGGTTATTGATCACGCTATTGAAGACCTGTCTCGCGAGCGCGAGGCGCTGTCGCTCGTTTACGTCCAGGGAGCGCCCGGCCGATCGCTCAATCGCGGCGAGATTCAGTTCCGCGATCCGCTGACCAACGTCACCGAACCGCGCCCAGAAGCCGGGTTCGGCGGCCGATCGCTGAAGCCCGGCATGCCAGAGGTTCTTGTTCGCAAGCAATTCCCCGAAGCTATGATCGAGGTGCACTGCCAAAACTTCACTCGCAGAAGTTTTCTGCCTCGGTTCGGCTGCCCAGGCGCAGGCTCGTTCGAGATATGCAGTCAGCAGCACCTCGAGGAAATCGTCCTTGCTCCCGAAGCGTTGGTAGAATGCCCCGATCGAACGGTCGGCTTCCGCCGCGATGTCGGCGACCGACAGCTCGGCGAAGGTTCGGTTCCTTAACAGATCCAGCGCTGCGGTGATGAACCGTTCTGCAGTAACACGGCTCCGTTCCTGTTGCGGGACCGGGACGGACAGGGGGCCAGCCATGAACACGTTCCTTGACAGCGGTCGATGCGAAGTCCGTGTTCACACTCTGTGTGAACGGAAGGGCAAGCCATCGCAGGTTCTGGAATATCAAAGCATCATCCGCCGCACTACGCCAGTGCGCAGATCGGGACAACGGCACCTGCACCCCTGCCCGCTCGCGGACACAGCGACCGCAGATGTGATCAGGAGCCCAATGGGGTCGATGCGATAACGCGCAACTGCGGCAAGCAGCACCTGAACGGCCGCGTTTCGATGCTGCGCGAGCGAGAAGCTGCAATTCGGCCGAACGCGGCGATGGCCTGGGAGAACGGCGGATTATCCAGCGCCTCGGCAACATCATACCGGCCAGTCATTCTCGGCCTGTGGATGTCTCCGGATCCGATCCGGAGACATCCAGGAAGGTCAGTAGTCGTAGGAGACCTGCACCGCGAAGGAACGCGGACGGTCGACAAGATAGCGGATGCTTCCAGTCGCACCCGTAACCGCGCCGGCGAAACTGCCTGTGACTTCATCGGTAAGATTACGCGCGATCAAGGCCAGTTCCCAACCGCTTTCCGCCCGAGCTGCGATCCGCAAGTCGAACTTTGCAAAACCGCTCTGGAAGACCAGCGGGTCGGCCTCGGGCGAAAGGAAATGGTCGCTCTTGAAGTACATGACCGGCGTGACGGAGAGGCCGATCGTGTCGTTTACAGGATACCTGAAGGTAGCGGAGACATTGCCCGACCAGTCGGGAGCGAAAGCCCGGGGAGCTCCCGACAGATCCTGGAAGCCGCCCAACTGATCACAAACAGTTATCGGCGTACCGTTCGGCCGGAACAGCGGGGTCCCGCCTCCTCCCCGAGCCTGCGTGGCAAGCTGGAGCTGGCTGCAGGGCGCGTTCGGATAGGACTGGTAGTTCGCATCGAGATAGGCGATCGCGGCATTCAACGTCAGCCAGTCACTTGCCCGCCAGACAACGTCCAGTTCAGCGCCTTGCGAGCGTGATGCCGCAACGTTCTGAACGATCGTGTTGATCGTGTTGACGACATTCCCCCCGCCAATGTCGACGTTCAGGTTCTGGATCACGTTTTCCTGCAGATTGCTGAAATCGTTCCGGAAGACCGCAAGGTTGACGTCGAGGTTGTAGAGGGGCGACGCCTTGATACCGGCCTCATAGGCCTTCACGAACTCAGGCTCGAACGAAATGGGGAAGTTGCCGGTGCTGAAGCCGCCTGCCTTGAACCCTTCGGCGTAGCTGACATAGGCCATCAGATTGTCCGTCACGTCGTACTGAACGCTCGCCGAAGGCATGAAGTCCTTGTCGACCCGCCGGCCCGGATTGTTGCCCCCGCCGAAATTCTCCGTCGAACCGCGCAAGAGGGAATTGAGCAGCAACTGCGTGTCGTCGTTGTAAGGGACGAAGGTCCCCTCCGCGAGGTCATCGGTGACCCCTCGCGCATTCGATCGAGTGGCGAACTTGCTGATCCGGCTCCACCGGGCTCCCAGATTGATCCTGAGCGCATCCGTAGGGCGAATCGTGAGCGCACCGAACAGCGAAAGATCCTCATCTTCCGTGTTGTAGGTTGCAAGAGCGGAAACATGATCACCGGGCCGGGCTTCATTCGTCAGCACAGGCGTGGGCAAAGGCGACGTCGGGATTATCCCCCGCGCAACGAGTTGCGTCAGTCGGCCGAAGTCATTGAAGAAGAAGCCGACGGTGTTTTCAAAGTCCACCGACGACTCGGCGTAATACGCGCCGACCATGTAGTCGAAAACGCCGCCTTCGTTGGACTGGAACCGGATCTCCTGGCTGAACTGGTCGAAGCCCTCGTCGACTCGCACGGGAAAACCGTCCGTAGTACCGGCAGGGCCGGTGGTGATCGGGAACGGGATGCCGGTAAACTGCTGGTTCGAAGAATGGTCGTAATAACCGGTCTTCAGGATCAGCTCGTGATCGGCTCCGACGTCGAAGGCGTTGGTCCAGGCGGCTTCCACAAAGTCGAAGTTGACGTAATCGAGCGGTGTATCGGACCTGTAGTCCAGTTCATCGTCGATGACTCCATCGCGCTGTGCCAGAAAGTCACGGCATCCGGCGCCCACGATGTCAGCCGGAGCCGGAGGCGGGCAGCCGACCAACTGGAAGGGCTGGGCACCGATCGTCTCGGACTCGCCATAATCCACGCGGAGATCCGAACGGATCCAGGGAGCCGGTTCAAACCGCAGTGCCCCGCGCAGCTGCATACCATCCCGGTTCGGCGCATCGCCGAAAGGCGTCTCCACAAACCCGTTCATTCCCTCCAGCCGGCCAGCGAGCCGGACCGCGAGGGTGTCGTGCAAGGGTACGTCGACGCCTGCTTCCAGGTTGTACTCGCCGAACGATCCGTACAGGGCGCTTGCGTTGACATCGAAATCCCAGCCCGGTTTGCGGGTCGTGATGTTGAGTGCGCCGGCAATGGTGTTGGCACCGAAGAAGGTGGTCTGCGGACCCTTCAGAACCTCCAGCCGCTCTACATCGAAAAAGGCGGAACGGACCGCGACCGCACGGCCGCGATAGATCCCGTCCACGAAGGTTCCGACCGCCTGCTGAAATCCCCAGTTGTTGCCCGAGCCGACGCCGCGAATGTTGATTACCGGGGACGGCGCCTCGGCAATGTTCACGTTCGGCAGGCGCGCCTGGGCTTCCGTCAGCGAGTTGATGTTGAAGTCGTTCAGCTGCTCACCGGACATGACCGATACCGCAACCGGCACGTCCTGAAGGCTCTGCTCGCGACCCTGAGCGGTCACGATAATAACGTTGCCCTCTTGGGGCTCTTCACTGGCGGCCGCAACTTGGGCGAATGCTGGAGATGCACTGAAAGCAGTGACGCTCAGCATCGAAACGGTTGAGAACACCGCCGTGCGAACAGAGCCACGGATGGCGGACTTACCCCTGGAAACACGCGCTTTCATTTCAATCTCCCTGAGGGAATATATTCCCTTCGATGATGCTTTTTGCTTAATCGAGCACAACATTGCGGTGGGCTTCACTGCCCTTAAGTCTCAATTTACTTTCATCAGATTCGAGAACCGCGTCGCTGCAAGGTCGGGCATTTGCCACTGATCTTGCCTTCGCGAACGGTCGGCGCGCGGACTGCGGGTCGTGCAGTTTCACCCGCCAGAGATGACAAGCACCCGGCGATGGCGCCCGAGTCCGAGCGAACCCTGGACGCGTCAGCACTTGCGTGCGGGGTCCTGACGCGCTTCGAAGGGCAGCGGCCGCGAGGGGCGGATTGCTCATTTCATCTCCCCGATCGGACGGCATTCCCACACCCGGCTCCGCGACCGGCAAAGCCTCTCCACATACGAACATGAATACCTGTTCTTTTTTTCGCGTCAAGCAGCGCTGGTCTGGCGAATAAGAGATGAGGAAGGTCGAGCGCGGATCGCTCCGCCAACAGCGCCTGGTGAATCGTCATCTTAAGGACCGTTAAGTTTGCCAGCGCATCTTTGTCTTCAAGAGCAACATGCAATCGCTGGATGGTTGGCCGGCCCATCGGCGCGGCCGACTGCCTCCAGGTCTAATCCGCCGGCCGGCATGCGCGCGGTCAGATCCTAAGGGCCTCTACCCGCAGCGGCGGACCTGCCTACCCGAAGAACCGCTGATGGGGCGAATGCCAGATCCAACAGCCGGCGCCGCTTCGCTGGTTCAATCCAGCGCGGCGATCTGAAGCGCGATCGCGCGCAGTTCAGTTAAAAACGCCGGATCGTCCAGCCGGAGCGGACCCGGACCGTTGATGATCTGGTTGTTGATCATGCTGTTGAACACCTGCCTCGCAAGGGTGACGCGCCGCCGTTCGCTTTCACTCAGAAGCCGCCCGGCAGATCGCTCGAGCGCCGCCAGCCCTAGCGCACCGGCCTGCTGCGCCACGCCGCTGAAACGCGCCCAGAAACCCGGTTCAGCGGCAGACCGCTGGAGCGCCGCATGCCAGAGGTTTCGGTTTGCGAGCAACAGCTCGAAACTGCCGTCGAGGTTCACTGCAAGCATCTCGCTTGCGGAAGCTTCCTTGCCAAGTTCCGCCGCCCACGCCTGGGCCCGCTCGAAGAACGCCCTGAGCAACACCTCGAGGAATTCGTCCTTGCTGCCGAAGCGCTGGTAGAAAGCGCCGACCGACCGGCCGGCTTCAGCCGCGATCTCTGCCACCGAAAGCTCAGCGAAGGTATGGCTTTTCAGCAGGTTCAGCGCTGCCGTGACAAAACGCTCTGCAGTGAGGCGGCTGCGTTCCTGTTGCGGCGCGGGGATGGCTGGATGGCTCGTGATGGCATCTTCCTTGACCAAGTAAAGGCGAACCTATATTCACGTTTTGGGATCGAGAAAAGAGGAAGCCATGGCAGGTTTTGAAAATCCAGGCGTCAGCCGTCGCGCGGCGATCGCTGGAGGGCTCGGCACTGCAGCGCTGGTCGCGGCAGGCCCCAGCTTCGCTCACACTCCGGGGAGAAAGCCGAATTTCCTGTTCATCATGGCGGACGACCTCGGCTACGCCGACCTGTCGGTGTACGGCCGCCGCGACTACGAAACGCCGGT
>NZ_RSEK01000018.1 GCF_003958635.1 Altericroceibacterium xinjiangense
ACAGGCCGAACACAAGACTGCACCCGACCAATGTCAAACATCAAATCAACCCTTGCAACGCGGGAGCCATCCACACAAGACATTAGGGCGAGAGCACATCAACCGTATCCAGGCGCTCTTGCCGTTCTCATGAGTTTACGCGTACTTTCCACTGAGCGGTAAGGGAGCACGCTCAGAGGGGCTTCAACATGCGACATCGCGCACTGATCTTTGGCCTGCTTTTGGCTGTCTCGTGGGCGCCGGCATTGGGCCAGTTTGTTGGACCGTATACATCACATCGCTTGTTGCCCGATCCCATCCTGAAGCCGCCGATTGCATCCCCCGAACGTCTCGAACACGGCAGGAAAAACTGGCAGAAGATCAACTTCTACGCGACGGAGGCGGATCGTCCGGCACCGCTAGTGGTAGCTGTCACCGGAAACGTCTGGAAGGGCTGGGGGTCGGACCCGATGTGGATCCAGCATCGTCTGAACGAAGAAGGATACTCGGTCGCCGTTGTTCCCTTTGGCGAAAGCTCACCAAAGGCTTCGGAGGTCGCTGAGTACTATGCCTCTGCGATTGCCTTCCTTCGGGAAAAGGCGTCCGAGCTGGACATCGATCCCGATCGCATCGTGCTGATGGGGACGGGTGATGGTGCGCACTTTGCGGCGCTACTCGGCACCGATCCGCGGTTCCTGGAAAACGCGGGCGTACCTTTCGGAAGCCTGCAAGGCATTGTCGGCATAAACGGCACCGGTTTTGACATCCCCCGCCGCGCTGAGGAAAGCGATTTTCTGAAGTCGCAATATCGCCGCACATTCGGGAGAAGCCCAGCCGACCAGCGCCGCCTGTCGCCTGTAGTACATCTCGATCCGCCGAACGCCCCTGCGTTCCTGATGATGGCGCAAGAGGACGATCGGGATGCACGGCCCCAAACGAAAGAGATGGCTGAAGCGCTGAAGAAAGCCGGGATCGAGACTCAGTTCATTGAACTGCCCGCTTTCAAGAAAGAACGGCAGGACACCTACTTCCTAGCCGAACCGGAGGGGGCAGGAAGTGAGCTGCTTTCCTTTCTTCGAACGCAATTCGGTGTCGAGGCGCTGGACCGCCCCGGCAGTCTCTGAGACTCGGCACACGGGCCATCCTCTCCCTTCCACGGGGCTCCTTGTGCCCTGAAGAAAAGGCTCCGCATTCAGCCGGCACGATGTCCGCAAATGTCCGTCTTCGACCCTTTGGCGACGTTCATGCGAAGGTCTGAAACGGTTCAGCCATCATTAGTGGCAGACTACTCGGCGCAGCGGGTTTGCAAGATTCCGTAAAGGACTGGATGTGGCAAACCCCATGTCAGCTTGCTCTTGGCGTTGGCCTGACAAAAGCGGGTTTCGAGATACTAATGGAACGGAAGAATGCGCCAGCCTACCATGTTTTGGTCATCAAACATCTAGTAAGGCAGCTTACTTAGCCTTTTAGTGTCGTGATAACCGATCAAGAACGCCTCTGCTGCTTCTCCTCTACCGACAACATGTATGTAAAATTTGGCCTGAAATGCTCCGAAGCCTTCACGTCCTTCTAAAGGATGTGCTGCAATCTCCCTTCGCATCTCTCGGTTCGTTGCGCGTGAAGAATGAACGTTCTTCAAAGGGTGAAATATGCATCCAGGTCTAAATAGTAGCGGCGGAGATGCGAGGTTATCCTCTCTCCGGACGAGAGCAATAAGTTCTATCGTGTTTTGTCCAGGCTCGTACCCATGGAGCATATCTCGGCAGGTTGGCTCTTCAGGCGTACACGCCGAGAGCACCATCACGATCAAAAGCGGGTGCAAACCACGCCCCACTAGGACGAAGGGTCGCTTCAATGCTCCTCCCCACCCACTCCGCCGAGCATTAAGCCTGACTCCAGCATGTTAACACGTTCGCGGTGAATATGCCGATCATGACGGATCATTATGACTGAATGCGCGATCTTGGCAACGTCCGCTTCCCACCCATTGCGAACATCAGACTTCCACCGTCTCGAAAGTCGGCGGCCTTGAACAAACTACATCCATGCAAGCGTTGCCGGTGAGGAACCTATAGTGCTGCGTCGGGCCCTCGACAGATTTCCAGCCCTCTGATTGAGCCGCATGGAATGCATCACCTTCAACCAGATAGGCGAAGTGATCGCGAACCAGTCCTTTCCACTCGGCAGGGTCAGTCTCAGTGCTTAACGCGAAATCGTCCAAGATCCGAACGATTACGGAGCCGAAAAACCGAACCCTCAGGACGCGCTTCTCATCGGGAAAATCCCATTCAGCTACGTTGGCGTGCCAGTCGAAAGAGCGAAGGTCCGCGAGATAGCTGTCCCACGTCACGCCGCAATCAAAAGGTGTGTATTGGATCATGCCGCTTATCTAGCAGTGTGCTGGCAGGAGGGACATTCTGGAAGCGGGAATGGCCGCTTGCCACCCGTTTGCGACATTCGGCTGAACGGTCTGAACGCGACCCGTTGCGGACATTTAAAGCCTGCTTACACTCACGAGCATGACCCTACTCGGAGCAATGATGGCCGTCTTCATCGCCGCGTGGTGCATCATGGTCGCAGCGTGGTTCTACACCGTCAAACATTGGAATTCGCCCTCGCGTGATGACCGCCGGAAGGGCATCGTCGGAATGGCCATTACCGTGGGGGCAGCGGCACTTGGGGCTGTGTCGGGGTTGGTAGTCGAGTTCATCGGCGGGGGCTGGTAAGCAGATCGGCGCAACGCCCGCTTCCCCATCCGTTGCGGACGTTCATGCGAGGGCGGTGGAGGGGCAGAATGACTTTCTTTCGTTTCGGCCACCGGCGAACGAAAGTCCCTGCGCGCCTGGAGGACCGCTCAGGAAAACTTGTCGGCGCGGCGCTGTCCGGTCAAGAGCCCAGCCTCCAGCCGCGTGCGCAAAGCCGCGTAATAGTCGGCCAGAAAGCCGGGATCGTCGCCGTCGTCAGCGATGCCAGCCTTGGCGCGGATCGCACACGCGACCGTGGCCATACTATCGGCGCGCCCGCCACGCAGGACGTCTTCCAGCGTGTGCAGTTCGTAGATGCCGTAGAGGGAAAGCGCCTCATCAGAAAACTGCCGCCGTCCCGCAACAGCGGAGTCGAGCACCTCCGGAACAAGCCTGGCTTCCCGTGTCTGGACGACCCATGTGCCGGCGACCAAGTCCCCGACGCGCAGGCGATCGCGGTTGAACAGCGGAAAGAACAGGAAGGTGCCGCTCCAGATGAGCGCGAACAGGATCAGAAACCGGTCGGCCGTGCCTTCTGCCGCCTCTGTGCCGAGGAACGACAGGGGCAGGAAGACTTCAATTTCGCGCATAGCATTTCGCGCAATCACCGCCGCCGCCGTCAATCGTGCTCCGTCGCGGGCCACGACGCGCAGGCCGAGCAGGCGCTTGCCGGGTGTGCCCCCCCGCGAGCCCATCTCAAAAACGACGAACCAGCCGACACGCAGGAAGAAGAAGCCGACGAGCCAGAGGGTCAGAGCGACATCCGGGCCGCTCCCGAGATAGATCAGGGCCAGAGTTGCGGCGATCAGTAGCGCCATCAGGATAAGCGCATCGATCAGGAAGGCCGCAGCACGTGCTGCTGCCGAGCCAAGCTCCAGCTTAAGGTCGACGCCTTCCGGCGTTACAAAGCCGCGCTTCAGGCTGCGTGGGGCGAGCATGCTCAAGCCCTTCGGCCTCCCCAAAGATAGAAGTAGATGATCCAGCCCGTCAGCATGGCGGTGCCTATGATGAACCGCGCAACGTCTCCGGTCACGGTCTGCCGTCCGATTCCCTCCAGTATACCGGCGACCAGAAGCATCAGCACCACGCCGGCCATCGCGGTTCCCGCCTGGCGGCCTGCGAGGACGGCCGACTCCATCCGCATCACGCGCCCCGGGAAGGCGACTGCCATACCGATCCGAATACCCGCCGCTCCCGCGACAGCGACGGCGAACAGCTCAGTGGTCCCGTGGATCATCAGCCAGGCGGTAAAGTTAATACCGAGGCCTTGGGTCTGGAACACGGCGAACATCGCGCCGAGAGAGAGCCCGTTATAGAGGATCAGCAGGACTGTCGGGACCGCAAAGGCAAAGCCCAGCGCGAAGGCGAAGATCGCCACTTGGCTGTTGTGCGTGAATAGGTACGTGGCGAAAGTGACGAGCATGCCGTCCCCGCTGTCGTACAAGGTCGCACGGAGGTGTTCCTGCGAGGCGGAAGGATCGCGTCCGCTGGCCAGATCGCCCGCAATGATGGCGTAGAACCACTCCGGGGCGGAACGGACCAGGAGAAAGGCCGCAGTCGCGGCTAGAAGCATGAGCACGGCGCTGACGAGCGTTTCGCGCCACAGGCCGCGAACCGCCGTTGGCCAGGCGTGCGCGAAGAAGGAAGCGAGTTGCCGCCGTACGGGGGCTTGGACGCCGTAGATCTGAAAATACGCACGGGTGCAGAGCTGTTCGAGATAAATGATCAGCGACCGGTCGAGTGAGGTATCCCTCGCTACCGATAGGGAGGAAAGCGTTGTGCGGTAGAGCCCCGGCAGGGCCAGCAAATCCTCGTCACCGAGTGCGCGGACCGAGCGCTTCTCCATGCGGGTGATCAGCGCATCGAGCCGCTCCCATTCCGCCTGGTGTATGCTGCGGAACCGATCAGCGTTGATCAGGGGTCCGCCGGGTAATTGCCGAGCTGCGGCGCTCACAGCAGGTTTCTCCGCTTTAGGTCGATATAGCCTTCGACCAATCGCTCGCCGACGCAGTCGTATTCGCTCTCGATGACGTGGACGCCGAGGTGCTGCAGCCGTCCGAGGACGGTCCGCCGCTGCTTTAGCAGGGCCGCGGCCGTGACCGTGCGCGTCACATCCTCAGGGGATTGCGGTTCGCGCGCGGCTGCGCTCTCCAGTTCCTCATCACGCAGCACTATGACCAGCAGCAGATGCGTCTCGACTGCAAGGCGCGCCGCGCGGACGAGGAAATCGGCCGAGATGCTGTCGGTGAACTCCGTAAACAGGACAATCATCGAGCGCCGGGTGAGACGCTTCGCCAGCGTGGTGAGCGCGAACGCGTAGTTGGTCTCGTGCCCGCTATAGTCGATCCCCGCGGCGATATCTTCCAGTTGACGAAAAGCGGCTGTGCCGGACACGGTGCCGCTGGCGATGCGCGGGCGGGAATCGAAGCTGTAGAGCGCCACTCGATCACCCGTCTTCAGTGCCACCCAAGCCGTCAGCAGCATGGCCGAAACTGCCCGGTCGACCCTCGGCAGACCGCCGACTGGCTCCGACATCTGTCGGCCGCTATCGATCGCGAAGATTACCTGATTGTTCCGCTCGCTCCGGTAGCGGCGGGCATGCAGCTTCACGTGCCGCGCCGACTGCTTCCAGTCGATCGTGCGCCGGTCCATGCCATGCTGGAACTCAACAAGCGCATCGAAATCCGAACCATCGCCCCGCTCCAGCTGCGCGACGAGGCCCTGCAGGGCATGACGCTGGAAGATGGCCGCCCCCTTGCTATGAGCGAGGCGCGCGTCCGGGAGTATGGCAATGCTTTTGTCCATGTCATGCACCGTCTGCCGCCACACCAGGCCAAGCGGACTTTTCCAGCGCAGCCATAACCGGTCGAAATACGCCAATCCGCGCCGCGCCATCGTCAGCGGCAGTCCGGCGGCGCCGCGCCCGTCTTCGAGCCTGATGAGCAGCCGTCCATCGTTGTCTGCTGTAACCAGGGGAGAGGGGCTGAGTGCCGCCTCGACTGCGCTGGGCGGCCTACCGACGCTACTCTCGACGACAAGGGTGGCCTCCCGGACTTCGCCGACATAGGCGCGCTCCGGCAGGCTGATCCGGCCGGTGATATTTCGGGGTGCCTGGATCGCGTCGATCATGCAGAGGAGCAGCACGGTCAGCGGCATGGCGAACCCCAGTTCCCATCGCGCCGGCAGCACGGCGGTAACCACAAGCGCAACGGGCGCGCCCGCAGCGGCCGCCAGCACCGCCTTGCGGGTCGGGTAGATCAACGGGGAACCTCGATGCCTTCGATGATCCCGCTGACCACGTCTTCGGTCCGACGCCCGTTGATCTCCGCCGCCGGCGAGAGGATCAGGCGATGACGGAGCAGCGGCGGGGCGAGGATCTTGACGTCGTCCGGGATGACGAAGTCGCGCCCGTCGAGCGCGGCGCGTGCTCTTGCGGCGGTCGCAAGCATGGATCCGGCACGGGGCGATGCGCCGCTCTCCAGATCCGCGATCTCGCGCGTTCCGCGGATAAGCGCGGCAATGTAATCGATCACCTCGTCGGCCAGCCTGATCCCAGCGACAGCATTCATGGCTGCGCCTATAGTGGCGGGATCGGCTCTCGCTTCGATGCCCCAGCTCCCGGGCTCCATCGCATTGTGCCGGCCGCCATGCGTTGCGATGATCCGTCGTTCCTCCTCGGCGCTAGGATAACCGACTTTCTCCTTGAAGAGGAAACGGTCGAGCTGCGCCTCCGGAAGGGGGTAGACGCCCTGCTGTTCGATCGGGTTCTGCGTCGCTACGACCATGAAGCGGTCACTGAGCTTGAGGCTCTCGCCATCGACTGTCACCCGGCGCTCCTGCATCGCCTCAAGCAGTGCAGCTTGGGTCTTGGGAGGAGTGCGGTTGATTTCGTCGGCCAAGAGAAGCTCGGTGAAGATCGGCCCGCGCGTGAGTGTGAAGCTCGAGGTCCTGAAGTCGAACAGGTTTGCGCCGATGATGTCGCCTGGCATCAGGTCGGGCGTGAACTGGATCCGGCCGAACTGGAGGCCCAGTGAATGGGCGAAAGCATTGGCGAGGAGGGTCTTGGCGGTTCCGGGTGGCCCTTCGAGCAGCATGTGCCCACCCGAAAGCAGGGCGACCAGCATCAGATCGACCGTCCCGGCGTGCCCCACGACGACCTTGGCCACTTCTTCCCTGATCGCAGAGCCCAGGGATTGGACTTCCTCCAGTCTCATGGTCTTATCTCCTCAAGCCAGCGGTGCAGCGCCCGGGAGGCCTGGACCATTTCTTCACGTTGGCGGGCGGCGGAAGCCTGCTTCGCAAGTTCGGTGAACCGCCTCGTCGTCGGCAGGCGGTCGAGCCGGGCAGCGACCTCGGCAGGCGTCAGCCCGGAAGGCAGGCGCAGCAAGGTGGCGGCCTGGCCACGCACGGCGGCGGCAAAGTGGCTGCCAAGGTGCCCCTCGCGGCCTGCTCGTTTGACTAGTGCGGCCGTGTTATCGAGCAGGGCGGCCTTCCCATAGGGGAGTGCGCGGCGCGGCGGCCGCGGCGCGCCGAAACGATGGAGCGCCTGAATTCCGGCCAGAGCCATTGCCAGCGCGATTGCGGCGGTCACTGCCACGAAGGGCGGTGACAACGCCAGCTTGAGCGGGCTGCGCGATGCACCGAGGCCATTGATGGTAACGTCGAAAAGGATGGCCTCGGCACCAGTCTCGTTGAGAAAGTCGAGCATCGCCAGTGCTGCGCGAGCTTGCGTTGCGGATCGCATGCCATGGTTGTTGAGCAGGTCAGGATCAGCCAATACGTAAAGCGGCGTACCATCGATTTCGGCCAACACGATCCGTCCTGCTTGGTCGGTGAGGACCGGTGTCAGCCCCTCCCCGGAAACCGTCTGCAGCAACTCCGGCGCATTGAACTGCATTGCTTTTGGGGCATAGCCAGGGGCGACCAGTGGCTCGCTTGCGGTTCGGACCCGGGTGACCTGCAGCTCGTGAGCCGGTGCGAGCACGCCCTCCGGTTGGAAATCGGGCGTGAGCCCCTGAATGCGAACCCAGCTTGGCTCTTCGGGATCGTCGACCGCAGCCCATTTCGGAAGCACGACCAGCGTCGCATAGGGGCCCCGACGCTCCAAAATCGGGCCGAGGTCGTCCGTGCCGGATCCGGGAGTCACGACCAGCAGGCTGTAGTCCCTGAGCAAGTCGCCCGAGCGCAGGACCTGCGGGTTACGGCCGGTCAGCTCGGCGAGTTCAACGATCGCGCGGAAGCCCGTTGCCGAGTTCGACAGCGCGTGAGAACCCCCGTCATCCCCTGACCGCAGATCGGGTGCATATGCGCCCAGCACGAGCATCACGAGAAAGGCCAGCACACCCACGGCGGTGATCAACAGGACCGTGCGGCGTTTGAAGCTATCCTCCGGCGGGGCAGTCACCCCCATCGCAACCTCGCTCATGTGCGCCACGCCCGCGGCAAGATGAATTCGGCGTAATTGCTCCGCGCCCCCTGCCATTCGGCCTGGCTCACCGGCCTTCCGCCGAAAAGGCTGCGCTCGACCAAGCGCGCAATGTTACCGAACAGGTGCCGCGCAGCCGGCGGCAGGCATTCCGCCGCGGCAAGCTCGCGGCTGGTGACCGCCGGCCGGGCAAGCGCCGGGTGGCGTCGGGCGATGTCCTCGGCAGATCGGAGCAGCAAGTGGTGAACTGCCTCTTCGTACCGCCCTTCCGCGGCCAGCAAATCGGCCTCCCCGAGCCAGGAGCGGGCGGATGCTGCCTCGACGACTGGGGAATGCTCTCCTTCGGGCACTTCCGCGCCCAAGGCGAAGCGGCGCCTGGGCCACGGCCACCGGCCCTCGCGCAAGCGCTTGACGATGGTCCAGAGCAGCGCTGCCGCCAGTGCCACCAGCAGTGCGATCAGGATCATGCGGGCGAGCGGCGCATCGGGCAGCACGTTGTCTAACCACCCAAAGAAGCGGCTGATCGGCGAAAAAGCCCACTCGATCCATTCGGAAAGCGTCCTGAGCCAGCCTGGGATCTGGGGCAGCTCGTCCGGCGGAACCAAGTCGAACTGGATCGCGCTATCTCGCACGACCGCTCCATGCGCAGCCGCGAACCGATCAGCCTCATCCCCACCCTTGGCCGCCACCGATGAAACGTTGCCCTCCCCCGTCCAGCCGAGCTTAGCCGAACCGCAGCCCTTCGCAACCAAATTGGGCTGGACAGTAACGAAGGTGCGCGTCAGTTTGTTTTACTTTAGGGGGGAGGGATCGGTCATGGCTACGTCTGCAGCAGAGGTGAGGGACGGTCAGGTTTTGATTGGCCGGGTATTCAGCAGGGCATTCTCGACTGTTAGCGCCAATCCGCTCGTTACGCTGACAGTCGCCTTCATCATCGGAGCAATCCCGAGTACCGCGGCCTCTTTCTTTATCACGCGCACGATGTTTGTGGCGGAGGAGGAGACCGGCATCTTTTTGGCCATGGGAGCCCTCGGCTGGATCGTGAGTCTTGCGATCATCATGCTGACGCAAGCGGCCCTAACCCGGGTCACGGTGATGTACGCGCACGGCCAGGAGGCAAGCCTGGGCGAATGCCTGCGCGCCGGCATGGCCGTGCTCCCGCAACTAATGATACTGGCGCTCCTGATCGGGATTGCCGTGGGGATCGGAATGGTCTTCCTGATCGTGCCGGGGGTCATTCTCTACTGCATTTGGGCGGTCGCTACACCCGCAGTCGTGGAGGAACGCTCTGGGATCCTGGGCTCGCTCGGGCGCAGCCGCCAGCTGACCAAGGGCTTTCGGTGGCGCGTCTTCGGGATCAGCCTGATCCTGGTGGTGCTCTATTATCTTCTTTTGGCCGTTCTTACGGCCGTCGACGCAGAGGCAATCACCGGCCTCGCAATGATGCAGGGCGATACCTTGCCGCTCAGCTTCTTCATCTACACTGCAGCCCTAAGTACGCTCACGAATTTAGTCTGGGGCACCGTACAGGCTTCGCTCTTCGTCGAATTGCGCGAGGCGAAAGAGGGCGCGCAGCACGGGCAACTCGAGCATGTTTTTGCCTGAAGGTGAGCGGGCGCCTACTGACGGCGGCCCATCTCTGCGGGTGGACTCGAATTTGTGCCTCCTTCCGCCGCAATCGGCCAGTTGACCCGATGCTGCTTTCGGCTTTTTCGGGTCTGCCGAAAGCTTAGGCCGGCCTTCGACCCACGGCATTCCGGAGACCCGCTCCTTCCTTGCCCAAGGTCTGAAAACCACCCTTTCGCGACATTCGCACGAGGTCTGAAATCGACCCATTGAGGACCTTCGCCTAAGGCGACAATGTGGGCCTATGTGGCTTCGGGTTCATGTTGCAGAGTGGGAGACCCCATACCGCCAGTTAATTTACTGGTTTGTCGCCGCTTTAGCCTTCTTTGTCGCTATCTCGACTGTGCTGTGGTTCGGCGGATTTGCCGGAGTTCCGTTCGCCTTTCTCGCCGCATTTGTCTTGGTCGTAAGCTGGCTGATCTTACTGCTGTTGGGCCTGAAGGCTGCTTGGGTTCGACGGCGCGAACCTAGAAAGGCCCTCTGCGCAGGAGCAGCACCGGTCGGAGCATTCGGGTTGGCCCTCGCATTGGCGCTTCCGACCACGTGGGCAGTTGCTTGGGCCTTCGATTGGGCTTTCTTCCTCAGCAATCACGCAAGCTATCGAGAGGTCGTCCGACTCACAGAGGAAGGGCGGTTCGACGCCAGCGTGGGAGAGCATCAGGAGCACGAAGGGATCATGTTCTTGCTCGATGCGGGTCCGCCACGTCGAGTGGCCTTTCCCATGCCAGGTGGCTTCCTCGATAACTGGTCCGGCTTGATTTACGATCCGACTGGAGAGGTCATGTTGGCAGACGGCTTTGATTCAGAGACTGGCGAGTTTGCGGCACCGGAGCGGATCACAAAACTATTCTACGGTGACATTGTGTCCTGTCGGCACATGCTGGACAGCTTCTACAACTGCTCTTTCACCTGACGTCTGCTTCCCACCCACTTGCGACATTGATCGCGATGGTCTGACAGCGACCCATTGCGGATATTCGATTGAGGGCAGCTTTGCGCCCTGATTTTTGCGGTTCAGGGCAACGAGTGGCCAACCCGAAACCGGTCGTTTGTTCAGCTTCCTGCTAAATGTCGGCACGAATTATGCCGATTTTCAGGTGGGTCCCGTAATTGACGCCAACTGTTTGTTGCTTCAGGAAATGCCTGTGGCCTAAAGATGCCAAGTTGTCTGTGGGGGGATTGATGCGTTTCCAGGAATTGCTGGCTTGTACCGCGATGGTCAGCTTGCTGTCGAGTTGTGGAGGCGATTCGGTTGCCAGTACGCCGGCACCGCCATCCAGTCCAACACCCACCACCAATGCAACGCTTACAGACCTCCAGTACAGCCAGAGCTTCCAGAATGATGCCGCCGCGATCGGCGCTTCCTGGGACCTGACGACCAAGACGGGAATCAGCAGCAGCGCCAAATCCGCCAAACTGAACATCGCATACGATGCGCAGACGAATGGCTATACCATTTCGACCGACGGCTACTCCCAAACGTTTCTTCCGGCAGACCAGATTTCTTCGGATGATTATGACACGAAGTATGCCAAGGACAATGCCTACCTGACATTGACCTCCAAGGGCTACGCCGCTGGTCTCGTCACCAAATATGTTCGAGGGGGCCTGCTGCAGCACAACAGCGTGAACGGCTCGACTCAGAACACTGACCTGACCAGCTTCACCTACGGTCTGCCGACCAACGCAACAGCGACCCCGCGCACCGGCTCCGCCGCCTTCGCCACGGAAGCCTTCGGCGCCGTCACCGCGCCCGGCGAGGAGCCGAAGTCGTTTCAGGGTGCAGGTCAGATCGACATCGACTTTGCGCTGGGCGTGTTCCGCGGCCACAGTTATCTGACCGAATACAGCCTGGTCGGAGAAGGCAACACTTCGGGCGGCGGGATCGAACTGACCACGGTCGGCCAGCTTTCGTCGGACGGTGCGGGACTGAGCGGTACCGCCATCTATGGGGGCTGGGACGGCGAGGTCGCTACCGACCTGACCGGCAGCCTTTACGGTCCCTCGGGACAGGAGCTGGGCGCGACGTTCAGCGGCCAGAATGCGGATGGTATGTCCGTGACCGGCTCAATCGTGGGTCAACGGGACAGCACTCTCACGCCGGCCAACCTGTCCTTCGCGAACATGACCCAGGAACAGACCTTCTACACGCGGATGTCACAATATGCGGGAGGAATTCTGACATGGCAGAATAGCGAAACGTTCCTCTACTCGGGCTACTCGTCGGCCGAATCGGGCGGACAGTTCACGATCGCCGATAAGGTGGACGGAAGGCCCAATTTTACCACCTATCAGAAGACGTTCCCCAATGATTACTACGGCACGCAGGACGTCACGCTGGAGCTGTACAAGACAGGTTCTTCCAATTCGGAACTGGCGCTCACGTACGCGAGTTTCGGGCAATGGCAGGGTTCGCTGCCGGCCAGCTACAACGGTCCGGCAAGCCACTGGTTCATCTATGGCTTTGCGACTCCGAACAGTGCCCTCGCGAGCCGCACCGGATCGGCCAGCTACGAAGGAGTTGCCTATGCCAGGGGCACTGGTAGTGCCGGCGAGCGGTATGATGTCAGCGGTACGTCGAGGCTTGCGGTCGACTTCGGTTCGGACACCTTCACGGGCGCGCTAGCGCTGACTGGTCGCGACACCACCACCGATGCCGCGGCGGATTTCGGTTCCACGGCCTTTTCGGGCACTTTGAACAACCGCTCCAGTACATTGACGGGCGATTTCAGCGCAGGCGGCGCATTGGGCAGCGCGATCTACGGTCAGTTCTTCGGCCCAAGCGGGCAGGAACTGGCCGGGACCTTTGTGTTCAATGTACCGGAAGGCGCCGCCGCAGCCGGAACCAACATCAATGGCGTCTTTGCCGCCACGCGGAATTAGTCGCGGCGATCTGACGTGCTTGTCAGTATTGCGGCTGCGGCCGCCCCGTTAACACTAGCGGCCGCTACTCAGGCGGCCGCAACTCCGGCGCTGCCGCTTGGTGCTCCGGTGCGCTCGCGTGAGCTCTCCGCGATCGAGGTCTTCGCCGTCGCCGAGCGCGCCCAGAGCGCGGGGCAGAATGAGGAGGCGATCCGGCTCTATGATGCTCTGACGCAGGATCGCAATGCCGACGTGCGCGCCGAAGCCCGGTTCCGAAAGGGCATGCTGCTCGCCGCCCTCACGCGCTATCGCGAGGCGGCAACGACCTTTCGCGCGCTGCTCGACGAAAAGCCGGATGCCGCCCGCGTGCGGTTGGAAATGGCAAGGGTTCTGGCGCTGATGGGAGACGAGAGCGGAGCCCGGCGGGAGTTGCGGCAGGTACAGGCTACCGGGGTGCCGGAACAGGTGGCCCGCGCTGTGGGTCAGTTTGACGCGGCGCTGCGGTCGCACAAGCGCGCCGGACTGCGGCTGGAATTTGCACTCGCGCCCGATACCAACATAAACCGGGCGACGGAGGTTCGTACGATCAATACCGTTATTGCTCCGTTGACGCTCTCCAGCGATGCGCGGGCCCAGTCAGGGCTTGGGGTGCGCCTGTCGGGTGAGGGGTACTGGAAGATCCCAGTCGGTGCAGGCATCAGTGTTGTGCCCCGGATCAACAGCCTCGCCACTTTTTATAGCAAGAGCGAATTCAACGACATCACGACGACGGCTCTGGTCGGTCTGGAGGTGCAAGGAAAGCACGACCGATTCAGCCCCTCGATTGGACACGGCTGGCGCAGGTACGGCAAGCGGTCCTACATGCACACCGACGTCGCCACGCTGGAATGGATTCACGCACTAGGTCGACGGGCGCAGCTGAACGGTTCGGTGAGCGCAGCTACGACCGACTACCAGCTCAATGACCTGCAGGACGGCGCGCTTTATTCCGTAAGTGCGGGTGTCGAGCGGGCCCTCTCGGCCCGCAGCGGCATCAGCGCGACGCTGACGGCCACGCGCCAGACCGCACGCGATCCTGGCTATGCGACTGCTTCGGGAGGTGTTCGTCTGCTGGGCTGGCGCGAGGCCGGGCGCACCACGTTGTTTGCCGCGGCCGCGCTCCAGCGGACCGAAGGGGATGCCGCCTTGGTGCTGTTCGGCGACCGCCGGCGGGAATGGTTTGCTAGCGTGCGGGCCGGGGGCACCTTTCGGGCCATGTCCGTTCGCGGCTTCGCCCCCTACGCGCGGGTTGGCTATGAGCACAATGCGTCGAGCGTTGCGCTTTACGACTACCGACGCTTCACCAGCGAGTTTGGCATAGCGCGTGCGTTTTAAGCAGATGCAAGTCGGGATTGACGGCTCGTCCGAGAATTCGGCCGGACACCAACCGGAACATAGCGATCGTCGAGTTCTTCGCAGCCAGGTTCGCGTATCGAGCGCCTTCACTGGTAGCGAACTATCTAGGCCTCCCGTTCGGGTGGTCAGCTATCACTCCTATCGTGCCTTGACCGGCCATTCCGCAAACGGCCCAATCGCCGTCATTCATCTGTTCGCGGGAATGTCCGCTTACCACCCGTTCGCGACATTCCTCCCAAGGAGTGACAGCGAGCCATTGCGGACACCTATGCGTCCGCTAACCTCGACATGTGCCAAGTCGTTACCAGCAACTCAGATACGCTACCGCGAACCTCGCGGCCTCGGCAGAGGAGCAAATCCGCTATCTGGATCGGAGCTTCGAGCCGCTCACTGGCGGCGGCCAAGCCGCTGGCTATGGGAACGACGAACTCGCGCTGGAATTCGAAGACATGCGTCGGTCAGTACAAAGCACTCCATCCGGAGCGTGAGTCACATCCCCACCGAAATGGGAATCCCAAATCCCCACAGGCCTTAGACTGACAGCACCTTTTGACTCAAGTTTCGAGGGTGCTCGCCCCGACCCTGGCCTCAGTTGCAAGGCTTGCAACTCAAGGTGCGCTTTTCGCACGTGCAGCATAGATGGTGACCGACCACTTGGTGCCGAGAAGCCAAGGGGGCGCCGCAAAGCGGGGCCGAGGCAAGGAACCGTCCATGCGCCACATTACCAGTAACGTACTTTCGTTCATCGTAGCTGTCACGACCAGCACTGCTCTGTTCGGCTGGGTGATTGTCTGACCCGGCCTATAGATTGAGCTAAGTTGCTCGCGTGAGCCTCCATTCCTATCTCTTTCAAACGCGGGAGGGGACGTGGGAGCGGAACGCCGTCTCCAGATTGAAAGAGTGTAAGAGCAATAGGTTGAGGCGGGTGGGTGGAACCCCTCCCGCTCCGCCAGCGGCCGTTGTTTTGATCGACATTTCCCTGAAACCGGCGGCCCGTTCCCATCAAGGGTCCCCAATAGGCGAAACGCTAGGAATCGCTACTGCTGGGTGTCGTGCGATCTTAAGGATCGAGCAAAGGCAGACAGGCAGCTTCCACTAATCCATCGATAATTGAGCCGGGTGGTGGATACGTTACAACCGCTTCATCAGCAGGCCAGTCGTATCTTGCAAGGACATTTCCCTCGGCATCGTAATCCACTGCGCTCAAGGTTTGATAGGCGGTTGTCTCACAATCTACCAAATAAAGCATGTTTTGCTCTCGCGCAGAGACTTCCTGGTTCTTCCTAGAATCCTTTACCACCCAAACCAATCTTGCTGAAGGCGGCCCACTTACGTTCTCCGCCTCAAGCGTCCAGAGCGTGCCATCCTCGGTAGTGGTGGAGTGAACCAGCCCTGTGGGGCGGACCGGCTGAGACGCCGGAATTGCTTCGGCGGTATCGCTGGCTGGGTTATCCTTGGGGGCACTGTCAGACGAAATGGACCAGATGGTGATCGGTCCCAAGGCGGGGTAGGGCAGGGGCATGCCTCGCCCTCGCAAACCAGCCAGTCCGTTCCGGTATTTCCATTCCTCACCCGAGGTAATCCGCCTCGTGGTGATGATGTACATTCGTTTTCCGCTCAGCTTGCGGAACGTGGAAGACCTGCTGTCTGAGCGCGGGATCGATGTCTGTCACGAGACGGTCCGGCATTGGTGGAACAGGTTTGGCCCGATGTTCGCGGCCGACATCCGCCGGCAGCGCATCTCCCGGATGCGGGGCTTTCGTCATTGGAAGTGGCATTTGGACGAGATGTACGTCCGCGTGAATAGCGAGATGGTCTACTTGTGGCGCGCCGTCGACCACGAGGGCGAAGTCCTGGAAAGCTACGTTACGAAAACCAGGGACAAAGCGGCTGCCCTGCGGTTCATGCGCAAGACGCTGAAGCGCCACGGCTCGCCTGAGGCGATCGTCACCGATGGTCTTCGCTCGTACAAAGCGGCCCTCACACAACTGGGATGCGAGCAGAAGCAGGAGACAGGCCGCGGGGCGAATAACCGGGCCGAGAACTCACACCTCCCCTTCCGACGACGAGAACGAGCGATGCTCAGGTTCAGACAGATGAAGTCACTTCAGAAGTTTGCTTCCGTCCACGCCTCTTTCGCCAACCACTTCAACTCCGAACGCCACCTCGTCGACAGACAAACTTACAAGACCCGCCGCTCGGCCGCGTTGGCCCAGTGGCAAAATCTCATGGCGTGAGGCTTGCCGCGGGTTGGGCGCACTTTGCCAAACAGAGAGCAGTTCGCATCCGACTGACAGCACCCATGCGCGGCTTTCGTCATTGGAAGTGGCACCTCGACGAGATGTACGTTCGGGTGAATGGCGAGATGGTGTACCTCTGGCGCGCCGTTGATCACGAGGGCGAGGTCCTCGAAAGCTACGTCACGAAAACCAGGGATAAAGCGGCTGCCCTGCGGTTCATGCGCAAGACGCTGAAGCGTCACGGCAAGGTGGAAGCGGTTACGACCGACGGGCTGCGCTCCTACAAGGCAGCCATGGTCGAACTCGATGCGAGCAAAAGCAGGAGACCGGCCGCTGGGCGAACAACCGGGTCGAGAACTCGCACCTGCCATTCCGAAGACGAGAGCGAGCGATGCTCCGGTTCAGACAGATGAAGTCGCTCCAGAAGTTCGCTTCAGTCCACGCCTCTTTCGCCAACCAGTTCAACTCCGAACGCCATCTCGTCGACAGGCAAACTTACAAGCAGCGCCGCGCGGCCGCTCTGGCCGAGTGGTAGAGGCTGATGGTTGAGGTGAAACCGCTCGAGGGACAACTGCTCCGAACGGAGAGCGGTTCGAATTAGACTGACACCGCCGCCACCTAGTCTTGGTGATCCCCCTCACACCGGAGAATGCGGCTCAGATCCTGGCGGATTTCGGCCGTTCTGTGCGTGTGCCGGTATCTCTGGAGAGAGAATTGGGGTGCGGATTTCAGCCCCTGTTGGCGCCCGGAGAATCCTCGCCGTCCTGCAGCGTACATCTCCTGCCATTTCGCGTCGGACGATGTGACCTTTACCGGGTGCGCAGATTTTGGTTTACATCACGGTTGCAGGGCTCTCGAACGGGCAGACTTCTGCCGATCCTGCGAGAATAGGCGAAATGAAAGCAGGGTCAATTTTCCTGTAAACAGGCCCCGCTTTTCTGTGATCAGGCCTTCTTTTTGTGTGAACAGGCGGTCTGCTCGTGAGTGTGCCTGCAGGCGCCCACTGCTTCCTTTCGACATCGAGCCGATCAGGTGACCGGCAGGTCCTTTGACCTCTCCGTGCCAGCTTCGAGAAAGATCGCATCCTTTTCCTTTGAGGCGGTCAGGTCGTGACACGACTCTGAGCTGGCCACCAAGGGATGGGCGCTGCGGGGCACTTTGCTGTGATTCACAATCGGCTTGTAAGGAAAGCATCATGGCGAGAAAACGACGTGGTCCGTGGAAGCGGCAGGAGCCCAGTAGCCTCGACGTTGGACTGGATCCGCTGTTTTCGTTCGGGGAGGGGAAGTCCGCCCGGCGCGTATCGGGAGCCGAGCTACTGTGGCGACAGCAGTTCAAGCGGGCTCTTGAAGGCGATCCGAAAGCCTTCGCCGAGATGTTGAAGATCGTGCGGATCAACGAGCGCGAACGGGAAAAGCAGCAGGGCCGCGGCCCGCTGCTGGGCAAGGAGCGACGTCCTCGGCGGTTGGTCAATGCAGAAGAAGCCCTGCAGATCCTCGGGATTGCCTGGAGGTGCAGGGGCGGAACAGTCGAGCGAGTCGGACTTGCTCCCTGGGCCTTCGAGCGAGCGGGGGAGCGGCTGTCCAAGCACGCTGCCCGGAAGGTGGACTGGTCATCTCCTTATGCGCAGCCTCTGGGTGGTCCAAGGTCCCCGCTCTACCCGCTCCATGATCAGCCTGAGGTCGAGCCCAAGCCCAAGCGCTCGGCGGAAGAAACCCGATTCCAAAAGGGTGAGAGCGGCAATCCCAAGGGGCGCCCGCCCAAGGAAAAGCTTGAGCTGCCGTTCGAGGGCTTTCTCAACGAGAAGGGCACGCTCCGCGTCAACGGTGTAGACTGCAAGCTGACGCGGCTGGAAGCGCTGATCCATCAGATGAACCTTCGGGCGATCAAGGGCGATGACAAGCTCGCAGCTATTCTGAACCGCGCCTACACCGCCGAGCACTACGCTCGCTGGTTGCGCTCGGAGCATGTCGATGTCGAGATCGTCCGCGGCGAGCAGGTCAGCATTGCGAGCGATCCGTTCGGTGACTTCCTGCAAAAGCTTGGAGTTGCGAACGGGCGCACGGTGAAGAAGCTGCTGGTAGAGCCGTGGATCGTTCTGGAAGCCCTTGAACGACTGGGGCGCGAGCTGACGGTCAAGGAACAGGAAGTGGTATTCCGCTCGACCAGCAAGGCGAAGACAGTTTGCTGGCCGGAATGGTGGACGGTGCGGCGCTAACAGAGAGCAGCCGGACGGAATGGAGAGCTCATCCATCCCATCTGGTGACCTCAGGAGACCAGCAGCGCCTTCTCCTGCTCTTCCCAATCCCACCCGAAGGCATCGGCCCTGAGGAGCGCCTGGGCATCGATCCCGGCTTTGGTGCGCCCAGTCAGGATTCCCTCGACCACGGATGGCGCAAGGAAGGCAAGCCGCACCACCCGCGTGATGTAGGAGCGAGTGACGCCTTCCTGTTTTGCAAGCGAGGTGGTGTCGAGCTTGCCTTCCGCCAGAATATCCCACCAGGCGCGGGCTTTCACGAGCAGGCGCAGCAGTGCTGGATCGCCTCCAGTCGTGGTGCTCGCCAGGGCGCCGTTGTTCTGGACCAGGCGAACGGCGCGCCCGGTGCGGGTCAGGCGTACGTTGGTGGTCAGCGTGAAGTGCTCAGGTGCGCCTTGTGCAAGGGGAATACTGACGAGCCCACTGATCGCTGCGGCTGAGACGACCAGCTCGAGCGAGGCGGCATGGACTTGCACCTTTGCCAGCAGGCGTTGAAGAAGACCGCTGCTGCTCGACTGCAGCTTTGGCCCGACCTCCTTGCAGCGGGCGACGAGCGGGATGAGTGCCGCCGGCTGCAGATCAAGCCCGGCAAGCTCAGCCAGCTGAACGGGATCATCGAACAGCGCGGCCAGTTCCTGCGCGACCACTTGCTCGACCTCTTTGGCGGGGAGGCGAATGCCGGTTCCTGATCCGTCGCCTGTCCCATGATGCAGGGCCTTGCTGACGTAGTAGCGGTAGCGCTGCTTGCCCTTTCTCGTGTGGGTCGCGACGAGCGGCTCGCCGGCTTGATCAACAATCAGACAAGCCAGTGGACTGTTCGCCGGTGCGCGCTGCTCCCGCTTGCCTTTGGTGTGCGAAGCGAGCTGGCGCTGTACTTTGTCCCACTCTTCCCGGCCAATGATGGCGGGATGATTGCCGGGATGGATGGTCTCGTGGTGGGCAATGTCGCCGACGTAGATCGGGTTCTTGAGGATGGCGTAGAGCTGCCCGCGGGAGAAGAACCCGCCGCCCAAATTCCGGCCCGTGCCAGTGATGCGCTGCGGCACGGTAATCCCCACCTCGATCAGCTGCTCCTCGACCAGGCGGACATTGCCGAGCCTGGCGTAGCGCGCGTAGATCTGACGAACGAGGGCGGCATGTTCCTCTACGATAGCAAGGCTGCGCCCATCGGGCTTGTAGCCAAGCGGGGGAACACCGCCCATCCACATGCCCTTGGCCTTGGAAGCCGCCAGCTTGTCGCGGATCCGCTCGGCCGTGACCTCCCGCTCGAACTGCGCAAATGAGAGGAGCATGTTGAGCGTCAAGCGCCCCATGCTGGTCGTGGTGTTGAACGCCTGCGTGATCGAGACGAAGCTTACGCCGGCCTTGTCGAGCATCTCGACGAGCCTGGCAAAATCGAGCAGCGAACGGGTAAGCCGGTCGACCTTGTAGACAACGATGATGTCGATCTTGTCGGCTGCGACATCGGCCAGCAGCGTCTGCAGGGCCGGGCGCTCCAGCGTGCCGCCGGAGATCCCGCCATCGTCGTAGTGCTCAGGCACAAGCTGCCAGCCTTCCGAAGCCTGGCTGAGGATGTATGCCGCACACGCATCGCGCTGGGCGTGAAGTGAGTTGAACCCTTGTTCCAGGCCTTCATCGCTCGACTTGCGGGTGTAGATTGCGCAGCGAACCGGGGTCATGCGGCTTTCTTCTGCTTGAGCCCGAAGAAAGCCGGTCCCGACCAGCGGGTCCCGGTGATTGCGCGGGCAACTTCGCTCAAGGACCGCCAGCGCTTGCCCTGCCAGCGGATTGTCTCGTCGGCCTCGATCGTGACGGTGTGCAGCACCCCTTTCCACTCGCGCATCAGGCGCTGCCTGGGGGGCGTGGCTCCTGCCTCGCTCATGCCTGCTGCCTTCGTGAGCCGCTGTTCGGTGCGCGAGGAGAGCCCGCCGTAGACATGCGTCTGAAGCTCAGCTCCAAGCGCCATACGCATGAGGGCAGCGCTGACCTTTGGGGCAGGCTTGCCGGTAAGAGAGGTCCAGCGCTGGCGCAGTTCGGCTCGCGAGCATGTGGGAAGCGCGGCCAGTTCGGCATCGAGGTCGAGGTTGGGCTTCAAGGGTGGTGGTCTCCTCTTGAGGCAAGCAGCCCTTGTGCTGCTGCCTTCACCATCTTCAGCCCCGGGCAGCTGGTGCACAGGGCCAGCGTGGGGAGTGTCCACGCCAATCTGGACCACAGACATGCCGCGTTTGCCTGCGTAGTCGAGCGCAAAGGAGAGGTGCGAGGCAAGAAAGCGGGCCAACGCCGATCGTCTCGCTTCCCTATACAAAGAAGCCTGACTGCCGCGGCCCGTCACCTTTGGGAGACAGCTTGCAAGAAGAAGACCGCGTGCGCGAGATAAGAGCTGAACGAGGCGCCAGGCTATGGATCAATGGCCGCACGAGACACATTCGTTCGAAAGGATCACTTATGCGCACCAGCCTTACTCACCCGCTTGAGATTGCGGAAGTTCAGCCCTTCGAAGACGTCGGCAAGGTCGGCCTGACCTTCTGCCCGGGCAAGAAGCAGGCCAGTGCTGCTACCGGCGCATGGGACCGCAATCTCGAGCTCGACAGCAAGCGGTGAAGGACTGGAAAGCCGCAGCGGTCGTAACCCTGGTTGAGGATCATGAACTTGCCAGCCTTGGCGTCGCTCGTCTGGGCGAGGCTGTCATCGACGAGTACATTGCCTGGTATCACTTGCCGATCCGCGATGTCGGTATTCCGACAACCT
>NZ_RSEK01000019.1 GCF_003958635.1 Altericroceibacterium xinjiangense
GGGCCGGTCCTGCTCGACCGCGTGCCCGGTCTTTTTTTGCGCGTGATGTTATGGCGTACGAAGAAGCGGTGCAGCGTGGCGTTCGCCACCACCAGGCCGAGGCCGGCGAGTTCGACGCGAAGCTCGTCGAGTGTAATGTCCCTGCGCGCTTGGCAGATGGACAGGATTTCTTCCCGGTATTCCTCGATCCGGGCCGAGCGCGTGTCCCCGCCTTGCGGCTTGGGTTCAAAGTTCCCGGTCGCGCGGCGCTGTGCTTCCCAGCGGATCGCGGTTGAAGGCGCAACACCGAACCGCGCTGCCGCCGCACGGCAACTCATCCCTGCATCGACCGCCGCCAGAACCCGCGTGCGCAGATCCATCGAGAGAGGAAGACCCATTTCTGCTGGCCTCCTTCAGCAGCAGGAATTCTGAATCAGAAAACCAGCCCCTTGGGAATCCCTCGCGATTCAGGTCGGGCGAAATCCGCTCTAAGCCCGGACACCAAACCGGGGACCTCACTGCCGGAGCCTGCAATTCCGCCGATCTTTTACGCACCTAAGCGAGGATCTCTCGCCCTGAAAACAGGTCTGCCAAGCAGTTTCCTGAACGGCTCTTCAAAATACACGAACGAGAAATGTGATATTATGAAGGTCAGTGCAAAGCCGACGGCGACATCTACCCACATGTTGTAGAAAATTACCCCGCCCACCTTGGGAGCTAAAAAGGACATCCAGATAGTCCCCACGATCGGGTGGATCAGGTAAAGCGAGTAGGTCAACCGCCCTTGGCTGCTGATCGCATTAATCGAGGGCAGTGTTCGCACTCCATGCAGGTCGCAAGCGTATGCTCCCGCAACGAGCCCCCACACGGCCATCAATCCGACAAGCTCTGGCAAATCGAACGCTAGCTTACCTACGAGAAGCCCGCTGCCGCCGTACAATAAAAGTCTACCGGCTGTGCCGCCGATCTTTCCCACACTAGCTTGGTTGTGAGCGAGCCAAATCCCTGCCGCGAAACTCGGAATGCAACGCAGCCAGGATACTTTTGACGCGAGAAGGGTAACCTCTTGATCCAGTAGAAGGCGAGCAAGAAGCACTGCAACAGCGAGCATAGCGAAGACGGCAGAGGCGCCTCTGAATGCCCCGCCCCGCAGGATCAAGAGGAGGGCTGGGAATAGAATATACGCTACGAGTTCAGCGCTGATTGACCAGCTAACCGCATTCCACGCAATGCTTCCGTTACCGAACCAAGCCTGGGTGAGCGTCATGTACAAAAGAAATTGCTGAGGATCGTATTTGTCAGGATTATTGACTTGGATTTTTCCCGCCCATGCCAAGGCGGCAATACCAAGGAACACCATCATCGTAGCGAAATGCAGTGGATACAGGCGAGCAAATCTACGCTGAAGATAGAGGCCGTATTCCGGAAGAGTTCCTACTCTTGATCCATAAGCTGTTGTAATAACAATTCCTGAAATCACAAAAAACAAGTCTACAAATATTCTTAAGCCGCCGCCTAATGGTTGTCCTCCCATAGGGTACATCGATAGATGAGTGTAGACTATCGCCACACTGGAGATGAAGCGCAGCCCTTCGATCGACAGCAACGGGCGAATCTCTGATCGACCATCGATCATGCTAACCTACTCCAACAATTTTCCACCGGTATAGCGGTAGCAGTCTCATATTTAGGAAAAGTGTCTGATCCGACAGTAAAGTGAGTAGGGTTAGTAAAGTTAGCTTAACGGCTTGGCTGTTGATTCAGGAGCTTCGCCAAAACCACTATGGATCAACGATGCGGACTGGCCCACTCGAACCCTCCATGCGCGAACAGGCCTAGCTTTGGCAACCAACTTGACCGATGCGGAATGATCAGTGCTGGAGTCATTCTTCCTGCCGCCTGCGCTGGTAGGGCGCCTGACCTACCACTGTCATATCATCGAGACCGGCAATGATAGCTTCCGGTTCAGAGCAAGCTCCGCAACACCCATATGCGGAAAGGAAAAATCACCGCTTAACCCATCGCTGCATGGCGGGACACACTATCCGCCCGGGTCATTTTCCCGACGGAAATCCCGGGTCAACTCTCAGTGCAAACCAACAATCACGGGCCAAGCAGCGCCCTCGCGCGCTTGTAGCGTTGGGCGCCGAGCATACGCTTAGCAACACCTACCAGCTTCTTGCCCGGATGAGCGCTACGTGCCTTCTGGAGAAGCGCAAGCGGTGAGAGGCCTGGATAGCACATCACGGATCCTTCGATCGAAAGCACAGGCTTGCCGCTGATCCTTGCGATCTCCTCAGCTTGCCGCAGTTCGCTTTCAATGAACAGGGTGGCGTTGCTCTTGCGATAGTACTCACCCTTGAAAGTGCCATGGGCTCCTAACCGGCGGCGCTCCTCTGCGCTCGGCAGATCTAGCATCACGAGCCTCTCGTACTCAATTCCTTTCGCCGCAAGCCATGCCTCGGTCTCAGGCCTGTACTTTTCCAATCTGCTGGTGACGAGTGCGGCAATTCGACGGCTCGGAATAGGCCGTGGAGTAGCCTCTCGCAGGAAATTCAGATACCTATCTGCATCGTCGTTCTGCTCGTCCGTAGGGTCTAGGCAGAGCACCCCATCGATGTCGACACAGGCCTGAGAAAGCACTGCATGGTGCATCACATTCCATTCGAAGACCCGTGGCTGCGGCAGGTGCACGAAAGTAACATCCGCTTCGGGGTGTGAGGCATGCGCCGAGTAGATCGCGCAAAAGGTCAGCTTCATCTGCTTTGCGAGCGGTGCAAGAAGTGCACGCGCCTCATTCAGCGAAGTGCCGGTGTGGGTGCTATCATCAACGATCAGTGCGTGACGGACCTCCTCGAACCCAATCGATGATCGCGCCGCGACGCGAGTGCTACCACTGCTCAACAGACGCCCCTCTGCGAAACCTCTCACCTCCGCTAGCGGCAAGTTCCGAGCCAAGGCGATTATCGATGCCGGAAGCATGCCGCTCCGGGGGATACCGACGACAACATCGACATCGCTCGGGATGCGGTGAAGATTGGCGACAATGTCCGCATTCAGATCAGATATTGAGCGAAAGTTCATTACTTCCTCAGTGTTAGCCAGATGTCTATCTGGCGAAGCGATCGCGCTAAACCTTGATAAGCGTCAGCAGGGTTTGGCGCCGAGGTATTTTGGCGGGATCGAAGAGCAAGCCTTCAGGCACTGCTGTTGCACAGACTGTTAGTGTGATCACCACAGGCAGCTGTAAGGGCAAGCAGCGGAGCGTAAAAGGGCAAATCGGGTCTCCCTAGGGTTAGTACTAGGAGTGTGGCCGCACTGCGACGGAGGATGTGCGCAGTATTCTCACAATCTGTAAAAGCTCATCGGAGTTTGGCGTATGGCAGACGCGATGCACGGCAGAGCGATCACGGTGACGGTGATTGCATATGCCATGGCGACGCCAGTTGCGGTAGGGGAGCGCAATAAGGAAGGCCATTGGGAAGTAGACAGCGGTGATCATCCCCCAGCGAAACCAGCGTCCGGTCTGCCCAAGTGACATAAAAACCCACCCCATCGCGTTCATTGGGACCATGCCAAACAAGCTAAGCCCAAGCCAGGTGAGTGCTGAAACACTGCTCCCGCATCCCCTTCGGCCGTCACTGCCGACCAAAAGTATCGTTGCAGGCATCGCAGGTTGCATGAAGAGCGCGAGTGGTGTCAGTCCCCATTGTTCATCCACGGTAGTTTTTGGCGAAACCCCTGAATCAACGACAGGCCAAGCCGTCAAACTAACCTGCTGATACCACTCAGCTCAAATTTCGGATCAGGCTCATGCTGTGCCACATCGTTCACCGCAGAGCGTTCTTAGAAAAACTCGAACGGGAGTTTCCAATCTTCTGGCGGGCAAGGGCTTGATCCGGTTTCTCATGGATATATGGGTAGGTCATCGATCACTTCCCTGACCTCATCGCAGCCGAGAACACGACAATGACCGAAGTGATAGATATGTCGATCAACGTTCGACGAATCGGCAAGATCGACGTCGCGGTTTTGGAGAAGGAACAAGCACTATCGCTCGCCCTTGCGGCGGTCGCGATGAGGCGCGCTTATATGATCTGCTTCGCCAACGCCCATACCGTCAATACGGCTCGGCAGATCGACGGCTTCTCGCGTGCGCTGCAACAGGCCTTGGTGCTGAACGACGGGATTGGCGTCGACTTGGCGAGCCGGTGGCTCTACCGCCGCCCCTTTCCTGCCAATCTAAACGGCACCGATTTTGTCCCTGAAGTGCTAGACCGACTTCCCGGCGGTACGCGCGTCTTCTTACTTGGCGGTTCACCGGGAGTGGCCGAGCGCGCCGCCAGAGCCATCGTGGCGCAGCATGATCATATCGAGGTGGTTGGCACGCAGCACGGTTTCTTCACGGAAGAAGACGAAACCAGTCTTTTGGCCCGGATCCGGGCATCGGGCGCCGATATCGTGCTGGCGGCCATGGGGCACCCACGGCAGGAGATGTGGGTCGCTCAGAACCTCGACCGCCTCGGCGTGACGGTAATGTGCGTCGGTGCGCTGGTCGATTTCTATGCAGGCACGGCGCGGCGCGCACCCTTGTGGTTGCGCCGGTTACGCTTGGAATGGATTTTTCGCCTTCTACGCGAGCCTCGGCGGCTAGCGCACCGCTACATAATCGGCAATGCCGCCTTTCTAGCCTACATCTTCGGGTCGGATCGCCGTGAGGGGGCGATCCAGGCAGTTCCTCTTGTGCATTCGATCAAAGCCGATTGAGCGATTGAATGCTGCCCGCCTGGGGCGAGTGCAGTATGGACTTTCCCTTAATTGACTGATAAAAATTTTTCTGGGCTCGCAACTCTTGCGACCATTGAGGCGTTAAGGTGCGGCCATCGAGGCTAAAAGCGCGGCCATCGAGGCGATAAAGCAGCCTAGCTCACAAGGGGAATATGTATGCGGAAATCTGTTTTGATAATGGCCGGCGTGGCAGCCACGGTTCTTGGCGCCTCCACCGCTCACGCCGATGTCACCTGTACGCCAAGCAGCTGTGTCATCACTGGCACCGACACGGTCGCTCCTAATGCAAGCTTTATCGTGCAGCCGTCGGGTGTCAACGAGAGCTATTTTGGTCCAATTTCGGCATCGTTCGGGAATACAGTCACCGAGGCGGGCATGTTCACGGACATGTTCAACTTCCAACTTCCAACGAACGGTTTCGGCGGCGGCTCGGTCACAACAGTGGCTGCGAGCTTTCAAGGTCCCACTGATATCGACTTTACCTCGGTCCTGATCAACGGCATCTCCGCTTCGATCCAAAAGACCGCGCAAGGCATCGTTGAGATTGGTTTTGCCTCTGATGTTGTTCTCAACAGTGGTTTCAACAATATTACGGTGAACGGCCTTGCTCGCGGTAATGGTTCGTACGGCGGCAGCATGAGCTTCACGCCTGTGATTCCGGAACCGGCGACCTGGGGCATGATGATCCTCGGCTTCATGGGGATTGGTGCAACAATGCGGTATCGTCGCAAATCGACCAAGGTTTCTTACGGAACCAAGGCTGCGTTCGCCTGAAAACAAGGCGACTTTCGTCAAGTTGGAAGGGGCTGTCAGGCGACTGGCAGCCCCTTTTTTCGTGTCATGAGGCTTGCGGAGGGCAACATCGCGCACGAGCAGTAATCATCCGAAGGTGCTGCGTTGCCACTCAGCGCTTCTCAGATCGCGTTCGCTGTTTTAGTTTTCTGTCCAGGCTTGGCAGCGATTGAGTCGCATTTGCCGAGGAATCAGTCTGGAGCGCGGCAGGTCGATGATCGGCGATTTGTAGGCCTGCCTCAGGCCTAATCATCGCGTCGCCTTTGGTGCGTCGATAACCGTAGTGATAGCACCGGTACTGACCTCGTGCTCGCTCCTTACCGCGATCTTGTCATCTTCAGTTCAACCGCAACCCGCGAGGGCCGCTGCGAACGGCGGGGGAGATTTGTTTCCGGCACCGGATCGCGAGGATGACGGCTCGATTACTGCCGGTACGAACTTCGACGCTTCCTCAAGTGCCGAGGGCAAGGTCTGTCCTAGCTCTTGAGTCCTTTGCGCAACTGCCGTCGCTAGGTGTGAACAGCTGCGATAGAGCAAGCCAATGCCGGCAAGTCACGGCGCTGACGACCTGTCGCCGAATAGCTATCGGAGATGCTCGGCTTTGATCTCCGGTGACTACTCGCACCGCTTGCCCGCGCCCTTGAAGACCTCGACGCGCTGAATACCCTTGGTGCCAACATAGTCAGCCGACATCGTCATAGCACCAGCGTCTCCTCACCCATCGAGCGCGGAAACTTGGCGCTCCACTTCAGGGCCGCAAATTGGAGCCACAACAGCGGTTACTGTGCACATCATGCGTCCGACGATCGCCGCGACCTACGACTGCGGAGGTGATCCGGGTTTACTCTTGGCCGCAGAAGTCGGCGCATAGCCTTTTGCGTAGGCGATCTCGGCCTGTTGGCGCAGGGCCAGCCCGCGCTGCTGGACCGCATCGTTGGTCCGCTGTGTGTTAATCCGCTGGCGTGCGACGTCCGCCGCGGTGGCGGCGTCGAGCGGCATTAATTTGCTGTCGACGATCACATTGGCGGTGGAGTTGGGGCTGTTTAGGATGATAAGGGGTTCGCTTGGCTGCAGCTCATCGAGCTTGCCATTCAGATCTTCGGGCAGACCGGCGGTATCGACTTTAGCTTCGTTGCGCGTGAACTGGATGTTGTGGCGCTGCAACGTCGTAATTACATCGCTCATCGTCTTCGCTAGCTTAAGATCGGCCGCCACCGCCGCATTCGGCAGCGGAAACATCAGCTGGTCCAAAGTTAATATCCGGCGGTTCGTGGCAATGCCCGGATTTGCATCGAGATACTGATTGACTTCGCTGATGGTGATTGGTTGCCGCGCACCGGCAGCGATCTGCTGCGCGGCTCTTTCCGCCAGCAGAAGTTCAGTCATTCGCCGCAACTGGAGCACGTAGTCTGGATTTCGATCCATGCCCTCTGATTGCGCATATTGCGCCAAGATCTTGCGGTCGACTAGCGTTTGAACAACCAAGTTTTGCGCCTGCTTGCGCTGCTCGGGCGGCAGGTTTGCCATTTCGAGCTGCATATCACTGGTCGTGATCTCGTCGTCATTGATCGTTGCAATCGTCTGCCCGCTAGGCGCTTGATCCTCGTTGCAACCAGCGGTGATCAGCGGCAGTGCCATCATTGCGCTTAAGACGGTTTTCCGGTAAAGGCTTGGGCCAGTACAGGCTTGTTCAGTCATTGCCGTTATCGTTCCATATAGTGGGACCGATTGTGGTGACGGTCCAAGGGTGGGGGAATCTCATGCAGACCATTTATGATTGGATTACGCTTGCTGTCTTTGCCGGCCTAATCGTACTGTTCCTACAACGATCGACCGACGATGTACCCACCGACCGGTTGTGGCAGTATTTGCCTCCGGCAGTTGGGTGTGCCTTTACCAACTGGCTGGGCAACCGCGGTGACGACTTGCTCGCGATCATAGTACTGGCGCTGACGTTCGGATACATTGGCTATGTTCTCAAACCCTTTCCGCTGAAGCGCTAGCCGGGCCGCCCAATATGGCGCGGCCTGCGCCCCCTGAGGCCGCATAAAGTGCGGCGGCAAAGCGGGTTAGCCGCACCTTGGCGCCCTCCGCATCGGGGTCAATAGTCGATACTCGGATCAAGGCCCCATCAGGTGCCAGCCCTCGTAGGTTCTGCAGCGCGAGAAAGCGACGTTCCTGGTCCCAGCTGTTGGGAAACTCGTTGCCCAGCCTTGTCCAGTAGAGCACCTGCTCAATCCGTTCGTCGCGTTGGGTGCTGAGAAAGCGGCCGTGCGGTGTCACCCCAGGAGCCAGCGGGATTGTCACAGGCTCGTCAGCAGTAATCGTGAATCCCGCTCCAGGGTAACAGGATTCAGGTCGGTGAACCATCAGCATGCCGCTCTGGCTGCGAGCGTAGGCGAGCACAAACATGATCGCAGGACTGTCTTCGCTGCGCACGTAGCTGCGCATAACCTGTTCTTCGTACACTTCGGCGGCGTTTCGTTCATCCTGCGGGGGCATCACCACGTCGCCACTGGGGGCTGGCCCCCAGTGGCCGGCCCGCATCGGGATCGCGTCACTCACATCACCTTGCGCGACCGCGACAATCGGATGGCTCGGTAACCGCGCCCAGGCAACCGCCCCGGTCAGCAGCATCGCGCCACCCAGCAGGGCGTCGCGACGGGTCGTTGTTGCGGAAAGCATCTGTCTGGCCATTAGTCGCGCACCCAACCGGAACGGCGGAACAGTGGAAACAGGACCGCGTCGATCCCGAATAGTAGCGCTAGCGCCACCGCGAAGGTACCAATCCCCGCCACGTCGTGTGCGATCCCTTCCACCACGCCCGGTCCGAACCAGTGCGTTGCTAGCACCATTCCCATGATCCGTAGAAGGTTGGTCAACACTGCGATCGGCAGCAGCAACAGCAGAAGCACAAAGGCGTAGCGCGGCTCGCTGCCGTGTCGCAAATAGACGTAGAACAGGCTAATTGCGCCGATACCAATCAGTGAATTGACCCCCGAACAAGCTGCCGCGACCAGCAACTGGTAACCGCCGACCTGGATCATTGACCCCGAGCTGCCCACCGCCAGCCCAGCCGCCGAGAGCAGATCGACGGAGACCTCACTCAACGCCATCTTAAGCGGCCGGGTAGCGACAAAAATCCAGTTCTCAGGTGGTGTGATCAGAAATAGCGCATAGACAAAGGGAAACCACAGCCGGCGCAGAACCGCCCCGCCATAGCGCAGAAACACCAACGTCAGCAGGATGAGATAGAGCGATAGGCTTTCCAGCATCAGGATGCTGGTGATCCGCCCGATGGCATAGAGAGGCAGCGCGATCAGGAGAAGCAGAGCGCCCGGCCACAGTGGCTGGCGCACGCCTGCACGCAGACAATCGCTTTCGCGCCATACGAGCCAGATAGCGGTCGCGAATACGATTGGCCCGTGCGCGCCCGCCTCGGTCGACCAGCTCAGCTGGCCCAAGCGCAAAATGGTCGGCAGGGCCAGCGCGGCAAAGCCACCCAGCAGGATTGCCTCTCCCATGGGCGGGAAGCGCCAGGTGGATGTAGGCGGTGACAGCGCCGGATTGAGTGTTGGCATCATAAGGGTCTCGATTGCCTTGCTTTCAGCGCCAATGTTACAGCACCGTCGTGCACGTGCCAGTCCCTCTTGTGCCCAGCCCAAGGCCAAGTTGACGCAGCCCCTAAACAATCCAGGGCGGGGGCATCTCATCTACTACGCGCAGAATCCCGTCCGCACAATCACATAGCGAACGTCGGATAGAAACAGGTGACCATAATTGAACTGCATCGGCGCACCGACCAAGATTTCGGGGTGACCAGTGATCGATACCACTGTTCCGGATGATGGCACGGGCAAGGATCTACGAAGCCGCCATTATGCGACCGTCGCGCTGATCACCTTTACGGCACGTCCTTGCTCTACAACGCCGGACTGTGGAGCCGACAGGAGGGCAAGCTCTTCCGGTTCCACGGCCGCTGGAACGACTATTGCCCCAGCGGGCCGAGACACGACGAACTAATCGGTGCAGCGCTTCGCGCCGAACCGCGGGAGCAAGAGGCAGCAGTCCAGTCCTGTTGCCTGGAGAACATTGAATTGCTTCTGCAGCCCGTGTCCTAGTCGACGAGCACGGTGCCAAGCACCGTTTGGCCATTGGTCTCTAACTGCCCCAGTAGCAGGCGCAGGTCGTGCGTGTAGGTGACATCACGCCGCATTACGATGATTGCGGCGTCGAGCCCCATCGTCGCGGCCACGGCGGTTGCCTCGCAACCTACATCAACCAGCACTAAACCGAAGTCCTCGACGAACAGCTCGATCGCGTTGGCAAGCCGCTGGCGGTCGAGCAATTCGGATGCGTTGCGAACGACTGGGCCAGTAGTGAGGAGCGACAGGCTGTCAATCGCGGCAGGCTGCACCAACCCACTTTGTTCGTTGCCCGCCAGAAACGTCGCCAAGCCAGCGCGGTTGGGTACGCGAAACAACGCATGATGGTGCGGATGGTTCAGATCGGCATCGACCAACAGCGTTGGGAGACCCGTCTGTGCGCATGCCACCGCCAGGTTGGCCACTAAGATCGGTAGCTCGGCTTCCGTGTCACGGCCAATGAGTGCCACGCTGCGGACCGGCTTGCCGTCGCGGCGTATCGCGGACGTTACGGTGCCGCGCAGATTGCGCGCGGTGCGGGCCAGAATGTCGTCGGGATCAAAGGCGGTAACGACCAGTGGGTCGATGCGATCGTCGCCGTCGCTCAAGACGGAGAAACCCTGCTGTTGCTCGAGGGCGCGGCGCACTTGGTTGTTGCTGACAAAACCGAGTTCTACGGCCGTTTCGCCGAAGAGATGCCCCGTTTCGGCCTGGCGCTGGACCACGGCTTCCTGCTGCGCTTGGGTGAGGTTCAGCACCTCACCCAGAGGGCGCCGCTCGCGCAGTTGGCCGGTGCCGCGCGTGGCTGCATTGCCCCCTAGGGGGGTTCGACTTGATCGAAGCCTCATCGCGCAGCACCCGTGAGGAGCGCGCCTGCCCGCGAGCTGGACAGGTCGACCGCGGCCAATACCGGTACGCCGCTGATGCCGGCAACGCCGTCGGCGGTACGAACGCGCGGGCGCCAGACCTCGAGGCCCAGAGCCGCACCGGCTGCCAGCAGCACGCCCAGCACCGCTCCCAGTAACAGCCGAAGCGGCACATTCGGGCTTGACGGCAGCAGCGGCGGAGTCGCGGTATCGAGCTGACGCACGTCGGCTTCGGGGGCGATGCTCTGCAGCCGCATAGTCTGCAACCGTGCCGCCACCGCATCGTAGGCCGCCTGCGCGGTATCGACATCGCGCTGCAGCACGTCGAGCTGAGCATTGTTCGCCGCCAAGCTCAGCATCCGCCCGCGCTGCGCATTTAGCTTCTGGCGCAGCTCCGCCTCCGCACGGCTTGCCGCGCTGCTGGCGATACGGACTGATTGGGCAGTATTGCCGATCTCGCCGGCCAGCTTGGAGCGCAGCTCACCTAACTCGGCCTTAGCCGCGATCAGGTCGGGGTGGTTAGGGCCTAAGCTAGTGCTCATCTGGCTGATTTGAGCGTCCTTGCTAGCGATCTGGGCGCGTAACCCCTGCACCACGGCCGATGACTGAACTTCGGACGACGCGGCCGGATTGCTGCCGGCCCGCGCACTGAGCGCGGCCGCCGACGCCTCAGCCGAGGTAAGGTGGTTCGACAGTTCACTCAGTCGCGCGGCCTCCGCATCGGCAGCCCCGGTGTCAACGATGCCGGTCTCGCGCTTGAACGCGGTCAGGCGCGCCTGCGCCTGCTGCAGGTTCTCCCGAACCTCGCGGGTCCGGTCCTGAAACCAGCGCGAATAGGTCCGCGCAGGGTCGGTGCGCAGCTCTAGCCGCGTGTCCAAGTATGACGCAGCAAAGGCGTTGGCCATCAGCGCCGCGAACTGGGAATCGGTCGACTCATATTGGAGTGTCAGCACGCGCGACCCCTTGTCGGGGCTGATCGTCAGATTGTCCAATAGCTGGCGACCGTACCAGCTGTTAATGTCGCCCGTTCCGCCGGTCGCGGCCTGCCATCGCGCCAGCACATCCGGCGTGGCGAGCTGAAGGCTGCTAACTACGTTACTAGCAACTGCGACGCTCTGAATTACGTCGGATTGCGTGCTTAGCAACGCACTGACGTCATCTTGGTCGGTGGTCTGAGTCCCCTGCACCGGATCCACGCTCGGCTCGGCGAACAAGAGCGACGAGGTCGCGACATAGGCTTTGGGAGACAGTGCGGTCCAGAGCCCGACCAGCGCAAGCACCGCGATTAGGACAAAGAGTTCAAGTCGCCAGCGCGTTTTCAATGCGGCGATCAGATCAGAGAGTGGCAGCATTAATTGGCCCTCACAGGCGGTCGGTGGGATTTTGACAGGGTGGCGGCCTCGGCCAGAATAGCGAAGGCGATCAAGAATTGGGGGGCGATGCTGTCCCGGAAGACGAATGAGTCGCTACCGTTCTCCTCAGCCACTAGGGCCTCGCCAAGCAGAGCATGGACGTTTTCAGTATCTACGGGAAGCCGATCGCCCAGTGCGACCGCGTGTGCTATCCGCTCAATTTCGGGGAGCAGCTCCTCGCGCTCGACCAGCGATACGAAATGGTGCGCGTCCTCTTTGTTCATTGCCGCCCATTGCTCGATCGCGGAACGTAGCCCTTTATGCGCGTCGCTGACCGACACGCTTGACGATCCGCGCCCTAACGCCGCGATGGCGGCATGGTGGCAGAACATCCGGATATGAAAGGGCGAGCCGCACGACGCCCGGAAAATGACGGCCCGCGCGTCATCCTGGAACGTCAGCCCAGTGGACGCTTCGCCGGCGTCGATCAGCGCCTTGACGCTGTCCGATTCAATCCGGCCCAAGGACACGGCTCGCATGTGACGGCGCAGTGATGGATGGCAGTCGATCACGTCCGCGACGTTGTGTGCGATTCCGACCAGCATAAACAGCACGCTTGCCAATGAATCGGACAGAAGCTTCATGACAGCCGCCATCTCGGCCTTAACATGAAGGTCCGTGACCCGGTCGAACTCATCAAAGACCAGCACCACAGGCCCTGCCACCCTCTCCGCGACCAGATCCACGAGGGCCCGCGGACCAAAATTCTCCGGTAGCGCGTCCAAGCCGTCGCGAAAGCGCGTGCGCTCTTCGGGCACCAATGCCGCGGCGGGCAGTGCGCGCAGATATGGACGGACTAGCTCGGCGAAACTCACCCCTGGTTCGCATGCCATGTAGATTACAATCGCGCCCTGCTCGTCTGCATGATCGCCATAGACGCGCACGAGCGACGTCTTACCTGAGCCGCGCGCACCATGAATAATCACGTGCTGCCCGAAATCGAGCGTCGCTGACAGCAGGGCGTCGAGTTCACGATCCCGACCGAACAACTCGCCTCGGTTACGTACCGGGTGCGCCGAATCAAAGATCCGGGCCACCTTCGCACGACCACGGCGGCTGTCAGGCTCACCGAGCACGACGGCTTGGTCGGGCAGGTCGCGTTGTGATGGTTCAATGGGTGATGTGGACGCATCCTCGGGCGGGATGGGATGATCAAGGGGCAACGTGGCGTCCAGCCGCCGCGGCGCGCGACTGCCCTCCAGCCAACGTACCAGTCCGCTCATCCATTTCCGGATATTTAGTCTTACCATGCGCCTCCGCTTCGCGACTGATGTACGGCAACCTTCCGCACTGCACAACATCGCTGCTGCAGTTTTCCGCCACCATTAGACCGAATACTAAGCGGATAGTTGAGCCAGCGCGTACCAATGGTCCAGTAGGTCATTCCAGCCAGAAGTCGAGCCCCTGTACCTTATCGGTGAGCGGCCGAATGAGAGCACTAAACCGCAGCATAACCGCTATCCCGATGATCGGTTTTGGTCGGCCTTTTCCTGTCAGATTCACCCAGCGCAAACACCATGTTGCCGACTACCAGCCAGAGCAAAGCGGCCGTCTTCATGGTGAAGATGGCAGTGCCACCGATCATCAGCCAGCAGTAGACGTAGACAGCCAATCCCCAGTGCACCCTGCGCTGTGCTGGCGTGCGATCTGCCGGGGCAAAGGTAACGTAAATCCAGAATGCGAGCAGACCCCAAATGGAGCTGGAGACAATCAGATAGGTATACCCGCTGTCGTATGAGAGAAAAGCTTGAGGCAGCGATCCTGCTAGGAACTCGCCAGCGTCAAGGTTCATCAATTGCGCCACAGTGACCGAGAGGCGCCCAATCATATCGTCTGATCCGAGCGTCACGGTCGTCGGGCCGACTAGGATAAACGCTATTGCGAGGCAGACCGGCATGATCGCCGCCGTTAAGCGGCCGGGAAGATAAGGATACACGAGATATCCGACGGCGTTGATGACCATCAGCGCACTGGATGTACGGGAATTATTGCTGAGAACGATAAGCAACATCAGGGCGACGTGGAGCAACCTGTCAAGCTTGCCTATAGATTGCCAGTTTCCCAACAGGAAGATGAGCAGAACCGCGGCAAATCCCGGGAGAGAAACCTGCTCCAGGAAGATCGACGATGTTCTTGGCCCGGAAAAAATGCCGAAGCTAAACCGCCCCTCATAGCCGAGGGCGCCGGCGCTGAGTCCGGTATCGTTTAGGCTGAAATCCGCCACATTGCGGCTTGCCTCTAGGTAGGCGGCCGGTTGGAAGATTGAGACGTAAAGCGGCATGTAAATCATCTCTATCAGGAGAAATCCTAAGACAATGATAGAGATGACGCGGAAGATTGACCGGACCTGTTCCGGCGGGCTTCTGTACCCGACTGCCGTGAAGGCAGCAATAATCGCCATGTTTCGAAAGAAGTCCGGGTAGATGGTATCGTTAATCAACGATGTCAGAAGCATCTGGGTCAGAGCAAAGAAGAGCAGCAGGATTGGCGCCACATCGCGCTTGCGGCCACCCGCCAAGAAACATGCTATGAGACAAAGTGACAGAATTCCCACTTCGGCAGCGATTGCTGCACTGCGCGGAGTCGGGACCCCCTGCGCGTTAATCATCGCAAGAATAGCATTGTAGGTCGAAGGCAGGATCGCGACGATCCAGAGGCAGATCCTGAAATACTTGGCACGCCACGCCTCGGTTCGGAGCGATTCGGATACGGGCGTTGCGACGGGAAGAGCGTACATTCTACGTCAGCCTAGTGCTGTGGTGCCGTATCGACGGACTTGCTGTCGCGACGTCCTATCCGCACCTTGAATCTCGATAGGGGCTTTTCGACATATTCATGGATCAACAGACCCAGAATAGCCGATGCTGCCATCCCCACCACCATGAAGGCGCATGCGGTCCAGAGTGTCACACCAATGCCCAGAAAGCCCATGATCACTCTCAACCCGGCCAGAACGAAGATATGGCTTAGGTATATGCTGTAGGAGGCGTCGCCCAATTTGACCAACGCCGAAAAATTAGGAACCGCTGAAAGACGCTCGAGATTGATCGCTGCGGCAATGGCGAAGAATGCCGGCACGCCAAATTTCACGGCACGCGGCAAATCCAGTCCTGCAGCCTCGATGCCAGCTAGAACGATGAGGGACAGAGCAAGCAAGCCCCAAGCCCATGGTGCCGAAAGGCTCAGGAACGGTATCAAGTAAGCCGCTAGAAGAATTCCCATCAAGAACTCGAGAATTATAGTATTACCATAGAATGCGGCGATGGAGCCATTCTTCGCTCCCATAAGCCCGATAACGTACAATACAATAATTAACAGGGATATGCTGGCAACGCGCCACCCTTTCCTGAGCGGCAGGCACAGGGAGAACAGGAGGTAAAACATCATCTCCATGTTGAGCGTCCATCCCGGGATAAGGATAGGACTGAGATGCTCAGACGTTCCGGGCACTCCCGCAGGGTTTGGCCAAGGAATGAAGAACAGCGATGCTAGAAGGTGGGCGGGATCAAACCGCGTCGAGTTAAGCAGGTGAGGCATCAAAAGGGCGAAAATCGCCACAATTATGCTGAGTAGCCAGTAGAGTGGAGCAATGCGCTCTATCCGTTTAACAATGAACCTTCCCGTGCTGACGTGTGAGTGCCTGGTTGTCACCCACATGATGAACCCGCTCAGGACGAAGAAGATGTCCACGCCCATTGCACCGATGATTGGCACCTTAATCTCGGGATTTAGCTGCCTTACCTGTATTGCCGCATGAAAGTAGACAACGGCTAAAGCCGCAATTGCACGCAGCCATTGCAGGCTAGCAAGATGGCGCGGAAGACTGTCGGATGGAGTGGGCACATTCGCCTGTGATCTGACGAGCCCCATGACATCGTCTTTATGCATTCGCGACGTCTACGTGCTGACGAAGGGCGCTTGAGCGCGGCCGCAGCAGAGAGAGAGGCGTCGGCACCATGGTTGGAACGCAGCTTTCAATGTGGGACAGGGTGCGAAATGGCGTCATCGGCAGCTCTCGTAACAGCTAGGGCCCAAGTGGGCTATCATTACTCTGCCTCGCCCAGCATGTCCCGTTCTCGGCGGCGATAGCCGCGGCGCGCGCTCTCGTGGGTCATCGCCTCATGCACTGCTGTAACTGGATCCATGTCTCCACCCGGCCAGCCGCCTTGGCGTAACCGATCACATTACCGGAAGACTCTCATTTCCAACGGCTTGCAGAAGATCAATCCAAGCTCACCCTATCTTGCTTCCGGAATGCTGCTCCGGGTGCACAACCCGCTCGGCAACTTCCTTCCAAGATAGAAACGTACGAGGCGCAAACGTACCAGCTGCTCCGAGTGCCCTTGAAACGGCCTCGCAAATTGATGCCTCATCGTTAGGTTCATAACCGAACCGGGACGCGACATCGCCAGCGGCGAAAGATGGGCACACAGCGGGTAGGGCGAAGTATTCGTACTGAGCCAGCTTGAGACTCGATTCCGCTAGATACTCGACACCGGGGGCAGGTCGATACGGAGCAACACCAATCGCGGCGTATTTGACGTAAGGGAGCGTGTCGACGAATTTCATCTCTGGGTGGATAAGCACATTGGCCGGTGCCTCGAATGTCGCCCCGCAACCGATTACGTGGAAATCCACATCAGGGAAATGAGCTGCGGCTCGCTGGAAGAATGTGGGATCGAAAAGCATCGATCCCACTGAGATTGCCGCGCGTCTACCAGAACGATATGGATTTGCGCCCACGCTGGCAAAATCATCTGCGTCAATGCCGAACTCTGCCCGGTAGAGTTTGCCAGCTGCCCATTGAAAATCGGACATCATTTTCGGGGAACGCAGGCAGATGTGGTGGATCAGGTCGACATCTGCCTCCAGGCGTTCTCGAATGAAGGGGTGCGCCCCGACTGTGTCGAGCCGATCAGTTGCGTAATAAATAATTTTAACGTCTGGATTCAGCCGTTTGATGCGCCGCATGAATATGGCGGCGACACTCGATTCAAGAATGACATAGTCTGCCTCGCGAATGAACCGGTCGAACTGGCGGCTCGGCAACTCAGAATAACGGGGATATAGACGCGCGCTGATCGCATTTATAACCTTATTTCGTGACTGAAACGGATGCACCGAGGTGCGCCACAGAAAACAGTCAATGTCATTTACTGACTCTACCCAGTTTGCTTTGTCCCAGAGAAATAGCCGTGAGTCGCCCGTAATCTTGGAAAGATAGCTGTAGCGCGTCGAAATGAAGGAAACATTGTAGCCTAATTCCACGAGACCATCAGCTACTTGCTGGATGCTTCCGCGTTTGGCTGTCCGATAATCGTGGAAAGCAGACAGGAAAACGACATTTCTGCCAGTGTCGCTCACCGGACGCTCCTCTCGCTGATGGTGCTTCTGTAGAGTTCGAGCAGCTCGTCCGCGCGGTGCTCCCAAGTGAACGCCTGACGCAAGGAGTCAACGGCCGCAGGAGAAACACTGGCGCTTAGTGACGCGGCCAAGAGCTTCGCCAAAGTGGCTACATCGCCTACATCGAAAGTACTCTCAACCTTACCGACGTTGGCGATTGCAAGATTGCCTGGAATGCGCGAGCAGACGATTGGCATGCCCGCCATCAAAGCCTCGAGCAGTACTGTCGGCAGGCCTTCCTGCTCCGACGCCAGTACAAAGACATGTCCGCCAGCCATCATCGCGGCTACGCCTTCATCATCAACGAAGCCGTGAAATGTCACGCGTTCGCCCACACCCTTTTCTTTAGCAAGAGCTTCAAGCGCTGCGCGTTCCTGTCCTTTGCCGACGATGTGCAAGTGGCCCGAGGATAGTCCTGGATTTGCCAAAGCGCGGATCACGTCATCTAGACGCTTCACCTTGTCCAAGCGGCCTACCGATAGGATCGCAGGAGATCCGGGCAAGGATGCGGGAGCTTCGGGTCGTATGAGATCAGCGCTTGTGATGCAATTGGGTATGATGGAGGTCTTCTTGGCAGAGATGCCGCGATCCTTTAGCCAGTCGAACCAGGCATCGGTGAGCAAGATAGTCTGAGATCCCTTTTCGAGAAGGAACTTTTCGGCTGTCCGATCCCAAATTGCTTTTGCAAGAGCATTGACTTTATTGTGCGGCGTGTAAAATGCGTGTGGCGTGTAAAAGAAGGGCTTTTTTCGCTGCCATGCACCCCAAGCTCCTCGAACAGCATAGCTTGATCGCGCGCCATGAACATGTACTACATCAGCCCAGTCTAAGTGCTGCGCCAGTTCACCGGCGCTTGCTCGAGCCGTTTTGTACGGGGTGCTTATATCCTCGGCGTCCGGAGCAATAACGCGAACGTCACAGCCTTTTGCAGCGAGCGCACGCGCGAGACCGTGGATGTGGCGCGCCGTGCCTCCGCCGCCTAGAAGCGGTTGAAAATCCTTATGTACTTGGAGGACCTTCATCGACTTACTTTGTAGAAGAATCGACGACTTGGTAACCCAAGTCACGCATGATGGTCGCGACGGCGCGGCGTGCCGTCCACTGCGGCGTCCAGTTCCGCCGAGTTTTGAGCTTTGTCGGATCACCTAACTGCTGAAGGCGATCAATCTTTCTAAAGCGAGAAGGGTCACTCTCAATCGTCACTTCTACGCCCATCAACTCACCCATCAGATCAACGAGGTCGCTCACCGACATCTCATCACCGGTGCAAAGATTAAAGTACTCGACTGCGTCGCCCTCGAGTACCCCTTCCAGCAGAGCAACAAAGCCGGCGGCACTGTCTTCAACGAAGATGTAGTCGCGCTTTGGTTTGGTGTTACCAAGCTTCACGACTGGTGAGGCTTCACCCGTGCCGATCTGAGCTAGGCCGTGTTGACAAAAGACTTCAGCCATAGGCGCGTGGCGGCGAGGTTGAGGAAGCTCTCAAAGGACAGGGTG
>NZ_RSEK01000001.1 GCF_003958635.1 Altericroceibacterium xinjiangense
ATGTTTGGCAAGCTCAAGGACTGGCGCCGCATCCACACCCGCTACGACCGCTGCGCCCACACCTTCATGTCCGCGATTTGCATCGCCGCGACCGTCATCTTCTGGTTGCCGCAATGAGTCCTGAGCCTAGTATCCTTTCCGTAAATCTACTTCGGCCTGAAGCGTTTCCATTCTTCGGAAATGCCCGCAATTGCGAATAAATCGCTCAGCGGCGCTCTTGAGACTCGCTTTGGTCGGAATACCGGAAAGGTGCATCGTTATGTGGGCGTTTTCGAGCGTCCACAGTTTGTTCTCTGATGGAAGCGGCTCAGGATCGGTGAGATCGAGCAAGGCCGCTTCAATACGGCGTTCTTCCAGTGCCGCGATCAATGCATCCTGATCAATGACGTCGGCACGGGCGAAGTTCGCCAGCACGGCTTCTGGCTTCATCGCCGCGATTTCTGCCGCTCCGATCATCCCTCGGGTTTCCGCCGTCCCCGGAACCGCGAGCACGATCCAATCGAACGTTCCAAGCTGACTGCGCCAGTCCTGTCCGCTGCTCCGACTAACCGCGACCACTTCCACTTCAAATCCGCGCAGCATCCGCGCAATTGCCTGCCCAATCGCCCCGGCGCCGAGGATCAACGCACGACTGCCGGCCAACTCCCGTGTGCCTGGCGCCCGCTGAAGCCACTCATGTCGGTCCTGCGCACGCACGACCGCGCGGTAATTCTTCGCAACCGTCAGCATACCCATCACTGCAAATTCGGCTACCGCAGTGGAGGTAAGGCCGGACCCGCACGTCACCGTGACCCCGCGTGCATCCAGTTCGCGCAGCGGCATCCAGTCCACCCCCGCATAGTTGCTGTTCAGCCAGCGTAGGTTTTTCGCCAGATCCAGTGCGCGCAGCACCGGCGGCTTCTCGTGTTGGTCGAACCAGCCGATCTCCGCCAGCGGAGCAAGCTCGTGCATTTCATCAACCGAGGACCACCAGTGCGGCGCAATCCAGTCGGGCAACTGGTCTTCCAGCAGAGCGCGCAGGCGAACAGGGAGAACAGCAGGGGTCAGAGCTTCCACTCCCATCCCAGAGGATCGCCATCCATCACCTCCACACTTTTCGCCGCAAGCTCATCGCGGATCGCGTCGGATGTGGCGAAATCCTTCACGGCGCGCGCTTCCCTGCGCCGAGCGAGAGCGGAAACGATTTCGGCTTCGGTCACGGCCGCCCCCTTCGGGCGGAGCCGCAAATCGGCGCGGGTGCAATCGAGCAGACCAAGGCCGAGTACCGCGTCCATGCGCGCGACCACCGCACGTTTTGCCCCGGCATCGACTTTCTTTACCGCCAGCGCGTCCTCCAGCAGGGTCAATGCAACCGGCGAGTTGAGGTCGTCGGAGATCGCGGCATCGAACCGATCAAGCAAGTCCGCGAACTTCGGGTGGTCGAGCGCGCCCTCCGGCGCATCCGCCAGCCGCTCTGCCGCAATCACCATCCGCTTCAGCCGGGTAAGCGCAGCGCCGAGGCCATCCCAGGAAAATTCCAGTTCCGAGCGGTAGTGTGCCTGCAGGCACATCAGCCGGTAGGCGAGCGGATGGTAGCCCTTGTCGATCAGCAATTGCAGGCGCAGGAATTCTCCCGCGCTCTTGCTCATCTTTCCGGAGCGCTCCACCAGAAAATTGTTGTGCATCCAGACCCGGGCGCCGGAATGTGCGGGGTTGTCGAGTGATCCGCAGCGGCTGAATGCCTGGTTCTGCGCAATCTCGTTCGGATGGTGAATCTCACGGTGGTCGATGCCGCCGGTGTGGATATCGAACGGAAAGCCGAGCAGTTTTCCGCTCATCACGCTGCATTCGAGGTGCCAGCCGGGCGCCCCGCGGCCCCACGGTGAATCCCATTCCATCTGCCGCTTTTCGCCCGCCGGAGTCTTGCGCCAGATCGCGAAATCGGCCGGGTGGCGCTTGCCTTCAACTGCTTCGATCCGGCCTTCCCCTTCATCCGTGGAAGCGCGGGCCAGCCGTCCATAATCGGGCACGCTGGTCACGTCGAAATAGAGGCCGCCGGGAAGCTCATAGCAATGCGCGTCGGCAATTTCTTGCGCGAACGCGATCATCGCCTCGATGTAGTCGGTCGCGATCGACCAATGCGCCGGCTGACGGATGTTGAGCGCCCGAATATCGGTCCAGTAGGCCTCTGTGTAATGGCGGGCGATGTCCCAAATGGACTGGGCCTTTTCGGCGGCGGCCTTCTCCAGCTTGTCCTCGCCCGCGTCGGCATCGTCCGTCAGGTGGCCGACATCGGTGATGTTGATGACGTGGGTGAGCCGGTACCCCTTCCAGTCGAGCGTCCGCCCCAGCACGTCGGCAAAGACATAGGCACGCATGTTGCCGATGTGGGGGTAGTTGTAGACCGTCGGGCCGCAGGAATAGACCCGCGCTTCGCCGGGGTGGACTGGATCGAACGGCTCAAGCCGCCGGGTCAGCGAATTGAACAGGGTCAACGGATGGTCGGTCATGGCGCGGACCTGTGCCAATTGCGCCGCCCATGCGCAAGCGCGGGCCGATCAGAGCGGCAGGTCGACCGCCACCAGGCGCCATCCGAAGCCTTCGCGCGTGAAATGCAGGATCGTCGGGGTCTGGCGCCCGGCCACCTGCCCGGTAGCACGGAAACGGTCGAAGCCGTCGCGATCCACCGACCAGTCGATTGCCTGCGGTGCGGAGCCGATGACTGGCGCCGCGACGGCGCCGGTGGTGACGATGGTAGCAAGACCTTCCGGCGTGACCGCGGATTCGATTACCCGGTCGGACGCCGCGCGCGCGAGGGCCTGACCCAGCTCCCGGAACGGCCCGAGGTCGGCCTGCCGGTCAAGCGTGCGGGCAACGCGGCTGCGGATCTGCGGACGGATGGAGGCGCGGACCGACGGAAAATCGATCCGCTGTTCCAGTTCAGCCGTGTCGAGATCGGTGGCGGCATCGCGCAGCGAGGTCAGGGCCATCCACGGGGAAGCGACATACCAGGTGCCTACCAGCAAGGCGGCCACCAGCGCGAGGAGTACCGCGAGCAGCAGGAACCGCTTCGCAGGATTTCTCCGCCGCGCCATCACTCCACGTCAAACAAGTCTGCCAGCTGATCGACGATGGCGCCGCCCAGCTGTTCCACGTCCATGATCGTCACCGCCCGCTTGTAGTAGCGGGTTACATCGTGGCCGATGCCGATGGCGACGAGCTGGACCGGCGATTGCTTTTCGATCCATTCGATCACCTTGCGCAGGTGCGCTTCCAGGTAGCCGGCGCTGTTCACGCTAAGGGTGGAATCATCCACCGGGGCACCGTCCGAAATCACCATCAGGATGCGGCGGTCTTCCTGGCGCGCGAGCAGGCGGTTGTGCGCCCAGAGCAGCGCCTCGCCGTCGATGTTTTCCTTCAGCAAGCCTTCGCGCATCATCAGGCCCAGGTTCTTGCGCGCGCGGCGCATCGGATCGTCGGCCTTCTTGTAGACGATATGGCGCAGATCGTTCAGCCGCCCCGGCTGGGCAGGCTTGCCGCCTGCAAGCCATTTCTCCCGGCTTTGTCCGCCCTTCCATGCCCGGGTGGTGAAGCCGAGCACTTCGACCTTCACGCCGCAGCGCTCCAGCGTGCGCGAAAGAATGTCCGCGCTGATTGCCGCGATCGAGATCGGCCGCCCGCGCATCGAGCCCGAATTGTCGATCAGCAGCGTGACGACCGTATCCTTGAACTCGATGTCGCGTTCCACCTTGTAGGACAGCGAGTGCCCCGGCGAGACGACCACGCGAGCGAGTCGGGCGGCATCGAGCAGGCCTTCTTCCTGATCGAAGTCCCAGCTGCGGTTCTGCTGGGCCATCAGCCGACGCTGCAGGCGGTTGGCGAGCCGGGTGACAATGCCCTGCAAACCGGTGAGCTGGCTGTCGAGATAGGCGCGCAGCCGCGCCAGTTCCTCGTGATCGCACAAGTCCTGCGCTTCGACCACTTCGTCGAATTCGGTGGTGAAGACCTGGTAATCGAAGCTTTCCGGATCGATCATCCACGGCCGGTTCGGGCGGACCGGCATCATGCCTTCCTCGCCTTCGTCACCGATGTCGCCTTCGGTCATCTCCTCCTGATCGCGGAGCTGCTCCTCGCCGTCCTTCTCGTCCTCGCCCTCACCGCTTTCGCTGCGGGCGTTCTGGCTTTCCGATTCCTCGCCTTGATCCTGCTGCTGGTCGTCGCCTTCGTCTTCCTGCGGACCTTCGGCATCCTCGCCCGAATCCTCCTCGGGCGGCTGGTCGGTTTCCTCGGCCCGGGTCAGTTCGAGGTGCTTGAGCATGTCGAGCGAGAGCGCCTGGAACGCGCGCTGGTCATCCAGGGAATGAGCCAGCTTCTCGAAGTCGTCGCCGGTCCGGCTTTCGACGAACTCGCGCACCAGCTCCACCCCGGCGCGGGCGCTTTCCGGGATCGGCTGCCCGGTCAGGCTTTCCCGCAGCATCAGCGCGAGCGCGGTCTGGATCGGCACCTCGTCGGTGGATGTGGCGCGGGCGATCGGGTCCGACCGGGTGCTGGCATCCAGCGCTCCGGCAAGGTTCTCCCGCATCCCCGCATAGTCGTTCGCGCCCAGCGCTTCGTACCGCACGCGCTCGATCGCGTCGTAGGCGGCTTGTGCACCGGGTTCGGCCGGCATGTTCCGCCGGTGCAACGCTTCGTTGTGGTGGCGCAGCTTGAGCGCGAAGCTATCGGCAAATCCTCGCGCTTCCCGTGCCTGGGCGGGTGGCAGGGTGCGCCCCGGCATCGGTACGCGAATCGATTGCCCCTGCGCCTGGGCGACATCCTGGGTCCAGCCGACGTCCACCTCCGCGTCGCCCGAAATGGCGCGCGAGGCGGAGGTGAGTGCTTGCCGGAACCGGTCGAGAGGGGATTCGTCGGCCATTACCCTTTAAGGCTTACCCGATCGACTGGCCGGTCTTCGCCCAGTCGGCGAGGAAGCCTTCGATGCCCTTGTCGGTCAGCACGTGCTTGACCAGGCCCTTGATCACCGCCGGCGGCATCGTCGCGACATCGGCGCCGATCTTTGCGCTTTCCAGCACGTGGACCGAATGACGGATCGAGGCAACGAGGATCTGCGTGTCGTAGGCATAGTTGTCGTAGATCAGCCGGATGTCGCGGATCAGTTCCATCCCGTCGAACCCGTTGTCGTCATGCCGTCCGACGAACGGGGAGATGAACGTCGCCCCGGCCTTGGCCGCGAGCAGCGCCTGATTGGCGGAAAAGCACAAGGTCACGTTGACCATCGTGCCGTCCTCGGTCAGCGCCTTGCAGGTCTTCAGCCCGTCCAGCGTCAGCGGCACCTTGATGCAGACATTGTCCGCAATCTTCCGCAGGACTTCGGCTTCCCGCATCATTTCCTTATGATCGAGCGCCACGACTTCGGCGCTGACCGGCCCGGGGACGAGCCCGGCGATTTCCTTCGTCACCTCCAGGAAGTCCCGCCCGGCCTTGTGGATGAGGGAGGGATTGGTGGTCACGCCATCGAGCAGGCCGGTTTCGGCCAGTTCCCGGATTTCTGCGGTGTCAGCGGTGTCGACGAAGAATTTCATCACAAGCTCCGATGGTACGAGTTCACTGGGGCTATAGTCGCCCCAGCGCCGCTTGCCACCCCTTCCCGCCGCTATCGCGCGCCAAATACGCCGATAAGCACCGGATCGTTGGTCGCACGCGGGTTGGCGCGGATGCGGGCTTCCTCCCGCCCGATCTCCTGCCAGATCACATCGCTGACGGTTCCGGCAAAGCCGCGGGCCACCGTGTTCACGTCCACTCCGGCGAGCGCCGACAAGGTCTGGCCGATCAGCGGATCCTGCGTCACGCGCAGAGCCTGGGATATTTCGGGCAGGATCGCCTCGATCAGGGCAAAGCCCATTGTCTCACGCAGGTAGGACGTCGCCGCCGTCGGGCCGCCGCGGAGCAGCGCCTCCGCGTTGACGACGCCGACGTTGCGCACCGCCTCGGTGACCACCGGCGCTGCGCGGTACGACGCATCGACCGCGAACCGGGCGAACGCGTCTTCCAGCCGCGACTTGAACAAGGTGGACGTCAGGATATTCGTCAGCGCATTGCCGCGCGTGCCAAGAAACTCATTCAGACCAAGCCGGGAAACCGAATCGTCCCAGAAGCCGCCGGGTGCCGTCAGCCGATCGAACGCGTTCTCGGTCGAAGCCAGCAGCAGCCGCCGGATCGCTTCGGTCAGGCTGAAGCTGCCGACGCTTTGGCAGCCCGGCAGCACAAGCAGGCCGCTGGCAGCTATCCCGGCAAGGAAGCTACGGCGGACCAAGGGGCGGGATGAAAGGGAGCTTGCGGTCATGTTCTTCTTGTGTTCCAATCAGTTCCGGCTTCCCATATAAGCCTGGTCATGATGAACCGCGCCCGACTGCTCATCTTCAACGCCGCGCTTGGCCCGCTCGACTACCGTGTTCCGGAAGGAATGCGGGTGCAGCCGGGTTCGGTCGTGCTTGCCCCGCTGGGTCCGCGCCAGATCATCGGCATCGTCTGGGAAGCGGAACGGCTTCCGACTCAGGAGGTTCCGGACAGCCGCCTGCGCCCGCTGCAGGGGGCGCTGCCCGTGCCGCCGCTGAAGCTGGAACTGCGGCGGCTGATCGAATGGACGGCCGATTACTACTGCGCGCCGCTCGCCTCGGTCGCGCGCATGGTGCTGGCAAGCGGCGGTGCGCTGCGCGGGCCCGCCACCGTCACCGAGTACCGGCTGACCGATCGGATGCCGGAACGCATGACCCCGCAACGCGCCGCCGCGATCGATGCGCTGCAAGGGGAGCAAGCGACGATCCGTGAATTGTCGGAAATTGCCAGCGTCAGCGAAGGCGTGCTGCGCGGATTGGTCAACCAAGGCATTCTTGAACCGGTCGAGGTCGATTGCGACCGGCCTTATATTCGCCCCCGCCCGGATTTCCTCCAGCCGGAATTGAACGACAGCCAGCGGGAGGCGGCGGAGACCTTCTCGTCCGCGGTTCGGGACGGCGGGTTCAACCCCTTCCTGCTCGACGGGGTAACCGGATCGGGCAAGACCGAAGTCTATTTCGAAGCGATGGCCGAGGCGCTGAAGCGCGGCAGGCAGGTGCTGGTCCTGCTGCCGGAGATTGCGCTGACGGAAGCCTTCCTCCGCCGGTTCGAGGACCGCTTCGGCGCGCCGCCGGTGTTGTGGCATTCCTCCCTGAAATCGACGGAGCGCCGGCGGGCGTGGCGCGCGATCGCCAGCGGAGACGCGCACGTGGTGGTCGGCGCTCGCTCCGCATTGTTCCTGCCTTACGACAACCTAGGCCTGATCGTGGTGGACGAGGCGCACGAGGTCAGCTTCAAGCAGGATGAAGGCGTACGCTATAATGCGCGCGACGTGGCGGTGATGCGCGCCCGGTTCGAGAAGATCCCGGTCGTCCTCGCCAGTGCCACCCCGGCGCTGGAAAGCCTCCAGATGGCCGAAAGCGGCATCTATACCAAGGTGGACCTCGCCGACCGATTCGGCGGAGCGCAGCTTCCTTCCATCGAGACGCTGGACTTGCGGGTGCACCCGCCGCAGCGCGGGCACTGGCTGGCTCCTCCGCTGGTCGAGGCGATGCAGGAGCGGCTGGAAAAGGGCGAGCAATCGCTGCTGTTCCTCAACCGCCGCGGCTATGCCCCGCTGACGCTGTGCCGCCACTGCGGGTTCCGTTTCCAGTGCCCCAATTGCACCGCTTGGCTGGTGGAGCACCGCCTCTCCAGCCGCTTGTCCTGCCATCATTGCGGGCACGAGGTTGCCCCGCCCGACACCTGCCCCGAATGCGGCACCGCCGATTGCCTGGTCGCCTGCGGTCCGGGCGTGGAGCGGATCGCCGACGAAGTCACCGAACGCTTTCCCGAGGCGCGCGTAGCGATGGCAACATCGGACACGCTGAATTCCCCTGAAAAGGTCGCCGATTTTGTCGCCCGGGCGGAAGGGCGCGCGATTGACGTGATCGTGGGGACCCAGCTCGTCACCAAGGGGTTTCACTTTCCCGAACTGACGCTGGTCGGGGTAGTCGATGCCGATCTGGGCCTTGAAGGTGGGGACTTGCGTGCGGCGGAACGGACGTACCAGCAGATCGCGCAGGTCGCGGGCCGTGCGGGGCGCGGGTCCAAGCCTGGCGAAGTGCTGATCCAGACTCGCCACCCGGAAGCGGCGGTGATTGCGGCGCTCGCCGCCGGAGACCGGGACGCGTTCTATGAGGCCGAGGCCGAGGCGCGGCGCGATGCGGGCGCTCCCCCGTTCGGCCGCTGGGCGGCGATCATCGTTTCCTCGGAAGACGAGGCTGAGGCGCGCGATGCCGCCCGGACAATCGGCGGCACCGCGCCGCACCTGCCGGACGTGATGATCCTTGGCCCGGCGCCCGCGCCAATGGCGCTGCTGCGCGGCCGTTACCGCTACCGCTTGCTGATCAATGCCCGCCGCAGCGCCGAATTGCAGAAGATCATCCGTGACTGGCTTGGCGGGCTGAACTTTCCCCAAGGCGTCCGGGTAGGCATCGATATCGATCCCTACAGCTTCGTCTGAACTCCTTCGCGGGCCAGCAGCTCCCGCTTGGTTTCCGGCCCGAAGCCATAGCCGCCGAGCGATCCGTCCGCGCGGATCACGCGGTGGCACGGGATCAGCACCGCAACGGGGTTGGCGCCATTGGCGGACCCCGCCGCGCGGACGGCTCGCGGATAACCTGCCGCGGCCGCCAGTTCGGCGTAGGAGCGCGTCTCACCGGGCGGGATCTTGCGCAGTTCGGCCCAGATCCGTTCCTGAAATGCGGTGCCTTGGACATCCAGCGGAATGGCATGCTCCCGCGAAGGATCGTCCACTGCGGCCACGACTTCTTGGACGAGCGCGGCGAACGCGCAATCCCCTTCCACCAGCGTTGCGTTCGGAAACAACCGATCCAGCTCCGCGCGATCTTCCCCGAAGGACAGGCAGCACACGCCTTTTTCGGTCGCGGCGACCAGCACCGGGCCGAGCGAGCTTGCGGCCACCGCCCAGCGAATCGTCGCGCCCGCCCCGCCCTTTGCCCATGCCGATGGCGTCATTCCCAGTCTCCTCTGCATCGAATCGTAGAAGCGTGAAGGACTTTCAAATCCGGCTTCATATATGGCGGCCGTCACGCTTCCTGATCCAGCGCCTGATCCGGCGCCTGTTCCAGCGAGCGCGTTGCACGCCCGCTTGTCCCGCAGCGCTCGCCCGTAAGCGGCCGGCGAAAGGCCGGTCAGCCGGGTAAAAATCCGCTGCAGATGGCTCGGCGAATAACCGGTGGCTCGCGCCAGGCGGGCAAGCGCCACCGGTCCTTCCGTTTCCCTCAGAATGCCGATCACCTGCCGGACGGCCTGCACATCGCGCGCAACCTCATCCGGGCGGCACCGCTTGCAGGGCCGGAACCCGGCGTCCAGCGCCTCCGCCCCTGAAAGCAGGAAGCGGGTGTTCTCAGGGTTCGGGCGCCGCGCCGGGCAGCTGGGCCGGCAGTACACGCGGGTCGTCACCACTCCGATGACGAAACGCCCGTCCCACGCGCGGTCCCGTGCGGCGAACGCGGCCTGCATCTCGGCATGGGAGGGTGAGTGCGTAGACATGCCCGGCTCTTATACCTGTCATCGGCCCGATGCGTCCCGTTCCTTGCGCTCAAAGCTGTTGAAGGCGATTAGAGCCCGGATGACCAATCGGATCGAATCCCCGCTGCCGCGCCTGCTGACCTTGTTCCGCCTGTTCATGCTGACGGCGCTGCTGCTTGGCACCGGGCAGGCGCAGGCCGACCCGGCCGATATAGATGCCGCGGCGCGCGGGGTGGTGCGCGTTCTTATCATCGAGCGGAATGAGGACGATCTGATGGCCGTGTCCCACGGGACCGGGTTCGCCGTCAGCCCGGAGCGGATCGTCACCAACGCCCATGTAATTCAGGAAGCGCGCAACAATCCGGACTTGTCGATCGGGATCGTTCCGTCGGAAGGGGGCAATGCGGTCTATGCCCGGGTAGTCGCCGTGTCCCCCCGCAACGACCTTGCGCTGCTGGCGACCACCAGCCCCATGAACCTGCCGCCGCTGACGATCGCAGGCGAGGTGCTCGACAGCGGAGCCGTCAGCTCGGTCGGCTACCCGCAGAACGTCGACCGCGCACAGGGGCTCGGCTCCAGCGACATTTTCCGCCCGCAGCCCCCGGTAAAGAGCACCGGCTTCCTCGCCGGGCGGCGGCCGAGCCGTGAATTCGACACCCTGCTCCACACCGCGCCGATCGCGCGGGGGAACAGCGGCGGTCCACTGCTGGACGAATGCGGCCGAGTGACGGGCGTCAATTCCTTCGGCGCCCAGAGCGGCGGATCGGACGCGGAATTCTTCTTTGCCGTCTCTACGCGCGAACTGCTTCCGTTCCTGCGCGCCAACGGCATCACGCCCCGCGTGAACGCCCTGCCCTGCCGCAGCATCGCCGAACTCGACGCTGCCGAGCGAGAGCGCGCAGGCCAGGCCGCGCAAGAGGCACGGCAAAAGGCCGCGGAGCAGGAAGAAGTGCTCGCTCGCCGACGCGATGAGGCGCAGCGCGATATAGAGTTTGCCGTACTGGCCGAGCGGGAGAACGGCATGGCGCTGGCCGGCTTGCTGCTGCTGCTCGCGTTCGGTGCAGGGGCATTCGCCTTCATCGCGTGGGAGCGGGAGGCGCGCACCCCGGCAATGGCTGCTGGCGGTCTGGCCGCACTCGCGATTCTCGGTGCCGGATATGCCTGGCTGTCCCGGCCGGATTTCGGCGCGGTCGCCGAACGGCTCGAACACGTGCTCCGCCGCGAGATGGTCGAGAGGGAAAGCGTTACGAGCGGGGTCATCGAGCCCGCGGGGACTGGGGCGCTTGCCTGCACTCTCGACCTCGCGCGCAGCCGGATCATCTCGGAAGCGGACGAATCGCTCACGCTCGACTGGAGCGCGGAAGGCTGCGCCGATAGCGCGACACAGTTCGGGCGTTCGGGCGATGACTGGCTGCGCGTGATGGTACCGGAATCCGAGGATGCGGTATCCGTCCAGCGGTTCGATCCCCAAACTGGGGAGTATCGGGTCGACCGCTATCTCCTGAGTCGTGAACGGATGCAGCGCATCCGTCAGGCGCGTGAGGGCTATGAAGCACCCGAATGCCGCGCGGGCGCGGCGGCGGCGGGTGCGCTTGGCACCAGCCAGAACGCGGTGCTTTCCCTCCTGCCCGATCGCCCGAACGAACGGTTGGCCTATACCTGCGCAGCTTTACCCGCGGCCCCGTCAGAGCCCGCGTCCGGAAACGCGCAGGGTGGGGAAACGCCACCTGCCTTGTAAGAGCGTGCTCATCGTCTGGCCGAACGCGTCCGCCGAGTGCCTGCCTTCATGCTGGAGACATCAGCCGGACCGCGCGCGGGCACCATGCCTTGCATTGCCGCAACCACGGTGCTAGGCGCGCGCCAGCCTTGCCGGGGCTTTGTTCCCATTGGCCAGGCCCAATTTTTTTCCGTTCCTTCGGACCCATAGAGGACGCGCGCGTGGAGCTTTCCGCCGGTATTCAGGCCAGCCTTGCAGGGCGTTATGCAGCAGCCCTGTTCGATCTCGCGAGCGAGGCGGGCATGGTGACAGCTGCCGAAGCCGATCTCGACAGGCTGCGGGAGGCGCTCGCCGATTCGGCGGAGCTGCGCGCCTTGATCCGCAACCCCGAGATCAGCCGTGAACAACTTGGCAAGGTGATGAACGGCATGTCCGACTACCTTGCCCTGACGCCGCTGACCCGCAATTTCCTGGGCGTGCTGGCGCACAACCGCCGCATGGGTGAACTGCCGGCGATGATTCGCGCGTTCGCCACGATTGCCGCCGCCCAACGGGGTGAGGTCACTGCAGAAGTGACCAGCGCCCACCTGCTGACGGAAGAGCAGCTCGTTACGCTGCAGGCTAAGCTCAAGGCGCGGGAAGGCCGCAACGTCAAGCTGCGGGCCAGCGTCGATCCCGATCTTCTCGGTGGGCTGGTCGTCACTATCGGTTCCAAGCGTATCGACACGTCGATCCGCACCCGTCTCAATACTCTCGCTCAAGCTATGAAGGGCTGAAGCCTCAGGCTTCGATGAAAGGCTGAACATGGATATCCGCGCCGCAGAAATCTCCCGGGTCATCAAGGACCAGATCGCCAATTTCGGCACCGAAGCTCAAGTCAGCGAAGTCGGCACCGTGCTTTCGGTGGGTGACGGCATCGCCCGCATCCACGGGCTGGACAAGGTCCAGGCCGGCGAAATGGTCGAATTCGCCCACGGCGTCCAAGGCATGGCGCTGAACCTCGAAGCCGACAACGTCGGCGTCGTGGTGTTCGGCTCCGACGCCGAGATCAAGGAAGGCGACACCGTCCGGCGCACCGGCACCATCGTGGACGTGCCGGTCGGCAAGGGCCTGCTCGGTCGCGTAGTCGATGCACTGGGCAACCCGATCGACGGCAAGGGTCCGATCGTCGGGGCCGAACGCCGCCGGGTCGAAGTCAAGGCTCCCGGCATCATCCCGCGCAAGTCGGTGCACGAGCCGGTGCAGACCGGCCTCAAGGCCATCGACGCGCTCGTGCCGATTGGCCGCGGCCAGCGTGAGCTGATCATCGGTGACCGTCAGACCGGCAAGTCCGCCGTCGCGATCGATACCTTCATCAACCAGAAGGGCCCCAATGCGGGCGATGACGAAGGCAAGAAGCTTTACTGCATCTATGTCGCGGTCGGCCAGAAGCGCTCGACCGTGGCGCAGATCGTCCGCCAGCTGGAAGAGAACGGCGCGATGGAATATTCCATCGTCGTCGCCGCGACCGCTTCGGAACCTGCTCCGCTGCAGTACCTCGCGCCCTACACCGGCTGCGCAATGGGTGAGTTCTTCCGCGACAACGGCATGCACGCCGTGATCGTGTACGACGACTTGTCCAAGCAGGCCGTCGCCTACCGCCAGATGTCGCTGCTGCTGCGCCGCCCGCCGGGCCGCGAAGCGTATCCGGGCGACGTGTTCTACCTCCACAGCCGCCTGCTTGAGCGCGCGGCGAAGATGAACGACGAGATGGGCGCCGGGTCGCTGACCGCGCTGCCGATCATCGAGACGCAGGCCGGCGACGTTTCGGCCTACATCCCGACCAACGTCATCTCCATCACCGACGGACAGATCTTCCTGGAAACGAACCTGTTCTACCAGGGCGTGCGTCCGGCGATCAACGTCGGCCTGTCGGTCAGCCGCGTGGGCTCGGCCGCGCAGACGAAGGCGATGAAGAAGGTGTCCGGCTCGATCAAGCTGGAGCTGGCGCAGTACCGCGAAATGGCGGCGTTTGCGCAGTTCGGCTCCGATCTCGACGCCGCGACGCAGCGCCTGCTCAACCGCGGTGCGCGCCTGACGGAACTGCTGAAGCAGCCCCAGTTCTCGCCGCTGCCGTTCGAAGAGCAGACCGTGTCGATCTTCGCCGGCACCAACGGCTATCTCGATGCGATCCCGGCGACCCGGGTGACCGAATACGAAGCTGAAATGCTCGCCTACATGCGGGTCGAACATCCTGAAGTCCTCGCGCTGATCCGCGAGACCAAGGATTTCGGCGACGAGGCCAAGCAGCGGACTGTCGCGGCGCTCGACGCGTTCGGCCGGCGCTTCGCTTAAACCAAACGTGCCCCCGCTCGCCCTGATGGAGGGCGGCGGGGGTTTCGACAGGCTCAGCCCGGACACGGGCATCGGGGAACGGAATTGGCAAGCCTCAAGGAACTCAAGGGTCGGATCAACTCGGTCAAGTCGACCCAGAAGATCACCAAGGCCAAGCAGATGGTCGCCGCGGCAAAGCTGCGCAAGGCGCAGGCTGCCGCCGAGGCTGCGCGGCCGTATGCCGATCGGCTGGCAACTGTGATGGCCAGCCTGGCCGGGCGGATTGCCGGGCAGGACAACGCACCGATGCTGCTGCGCGGCACCGGGAACGCCCAGCGGCATCTGCTGGTCGTCGCCAATTCCGACAAGGGGCTGGCGGGTGCGTTCAACTCCAACATCGTGCGTGCGGCGCTGACCAAGGCGCGTGAGCTCGAAAAGGCCGGCAAGACGGTCGAATTCTACCTGGTCGGCCGCAAGGGCCGCCCGGTGATCCGCCGCGCCTATCCGAACGCGATTGGGCAGATGTTCGACACCACCGATGTGCGCGAACCTGGCTATGCCGAAGCAGAGCGGATCGCGAATGAACTGATCGATATGTACGCAGCCGGCAGGTTCGACGTCGCCCACTTGTTCTTCAGCCGCTTCAAGTCCGCGTTGACGCAAGTTCCGACGACGCAGCAGATCATCCCGGTCCCTGCTCCCGAAACGCCTGTGGCCGAAAGTGGCGCGGTGGTCGATTATGAGCCAGGCGAGGAGGAAATCCTCGAGGAATTGCTCCCGCGCTATCTCAAGACGCAGATCTTCGGCGCTTTGCTGGAAAACCAGGCCAGCGAGCAAGGCGCCTCGATGACGGCGATGGACAACGCAACCCGCAACGCCGGTGATCTGATCAACAAGCTGACCATCCAGTACAACCGCAGCCGCCAGGCCGCGATCACCACCGAACTGATTGAGATCATCGCGGGCGCGGAAGCGCTTTAGCGGTAACGATAATCCGGGCGCGGAAGCGCTGTAACGGCACATTGATGACGCTCGGCGCGCGCGCCCGAGCAAGACGAAAAGACCGGAGCTGAAGTCCAATGAAAATGCTGTTCGCCTGTGGAATGCTTGCAGTGCTGGCCGCTTGCAGCGAAGCGCAGGAAACACCTGAACCCGTCGCGGTAACGCCCGTGGCCACCGCTCCGGCAGCGCCCAAGCTGTCTCCTCCGGACGAGGCGGTTTTCACGACCGCTTTTGCGGAAGCCTGTCCCGAGGCGCCGGAAGTGAGCACAGCGCTGTGCAAGTCGCTTGGTTTCGGTGAAGAAGGCTTCACCTGCAACTACGGCCTCGGCGAAGACGAATACCGCCGCAACACCGCCACGCTCGTTCCCGAAGACGGCGTGTGGACCCTCGACGACCCTGAAAAAACCTGCGCCGCCGCCGACGCGGCCTAATCAACTAGGACATCAATCATGGCCACCGCCGCAGTATTGAACCAGACCACCAACGGCACCATCGCCCAGGTCATCGGCGCCGTCGTCGATGTCGCCTTCCAGGGCGAACTGCCGCCGATCCTCACCGCGCTGGAAACCGACAACAACGGCAACCGGCTGGTGCTGGAAGTCGCCGCCCACCTTGGTGAGAGCACCGTCCGCACGATCGCGATGGATTCGACCGATGGTCTGACCCGCGGCCAGACCGTGATCAACACCGGGAGCCAGATCTCGGTGCCGGTCGGCCCGAAGACGCTTGGCCGCATTCTCAACGTCATCGGTGAGCCGATCGACGAGCGCGGCCCCGTCAACGCGGAACTGCGCGCCCCGATCCACGCCGAAGCTCCCCCATTCATTGAGCAGAGCACCGAAGCGGCGATCCTCATCACCGGCATCAAGGTCATCGACTTGCTGGCTCCCTACGCGAAGGGCGGCAAGATCGGCCTGTTCGGCGGCGCCGGCGTCGGCAAGACCGTGCTGATCCAGGAACTGATCAACAACATCGCCAAAGGCCATGGCGGCGTGTCCGTTTTTGCCGGCGTGGGTGAGCGCACCCGCGAGGGTAACGACCTTTACCATGAATTCCTCGACGCCGGCGTCATCGCCAAGGACGCCGACGGCAATGCCACGTCCGAGGGATCGAAGGTGGCGCTGGTGTTCGGCCAGATGAACGAGCCGCCGGGCGCCCGCAGCCGCGTTGCGCTGTCCGGCCTGACGATGGCCGAATACTTCCGCGACCAGGAAGGGCAGGACGTGCTGTTCTTCGTCGACAACATCTTCCGCTTCACGCAAGCCGGGTCGGAAGTGTCGGCGCTGCTTGGCCGTATTCCTTCGGCCGTGGGCTACCAGCCGACCCTGTCCACCGACATGGGCGCGCTGCAGGAACGCATCACCTCCACCACCAAGGGCTCGATCACCTCGGTCCAGGCGATCTACGTTCCCGCGGACGACTTGACCGACCCGGCACCGGCAACCTCGTTTGCCCACCTCGACGCGACGACCACCTTGTCGCGCGCGATCTCCGAACTCGGCATCTATCCCGCGGTGGACCCGCTGGATTCGACCAGCCGCGTGCTTGAGCCGCGCGTCGTGGGCGATGTGCACTACCAGACGGCCCGCCGCGTCCAGGAAACCCTGCAGAAGTACAAGTCGCTGCAGGACATCATCGCGATCCTCGGGATGGACGAGTTGTCGGAAGAGGACAAACTGACTGTCGCCCGCGCCCGCAAGATCCAGCGCTTCCTGTCGCAGCCGTTCCACGTGGCCGAAGTCTTCACCGGCATCCCCGGCAAGTTCGTCCAGCTGGAAGATACGGTGAAGTCGTTCAAGGCCGTGGTTGACGGTGAGTACGATCACCTGCCGGAATCCGCGTTCTACATGGTCGGCGGCATCGAGGAAGCGGTCGCCAAGGCCCAGAAGATGGCCGAAGAAAGCTGATCAAGGGATGGCAACACCCGACCTTGCGGACTGCGTCAACGACGTGTGCCCCTGGTCGGGCAAGCCGGTGTCTCCTGACAGCCTGACCCTCTATCGGGGAAAGGTAGTCGGGTTCTGCAACACCGGCTGCCGTGACAAATTTGCCAAGGCCGCACGCGATTTCGACGCGGCTATCGACGGGAATTAACCATGCTGCATTTCGAACTCGTCACGCCGGCCAAGCTGGTCCGCTCGGAAAGCGTCCACATGGTCGTAGTCCCGGGGACTGAAGGTGAGTTCGGCGTATTGGAAGGCCACGCGCCTTTCATGTCCACCATCCGCGATGGCGCGGTGCAGGTCTATCGCACCGCCGGCGGCGCGCCCGAGCTGATCGAAGTCCGCGGCGGCTTTGCCGAAGTGGGCGACAACGGACTGACGGTTCTGGCGGAGCACGTCGAGGGCTGAAGTCTTCCTGTGATTTTCGGAAAAGGGCGCCCGTTGCGGCGCCCTTTTTCGTTGATGGTTGCCAGCACACCGTTGGGCGGCCGATCGGCCCCGTGAGCTTCAGCGTTTCGACCGCGTCGGGGCGTGGAAATCAGGCGGCTTGTCAGCAACCCAGCGCACGAACTTCGCAACCGGCTCGCGCTCCAGCAGCGCCGCCCGGCTGGACCCGAGGCGAGCCAGTTCTGCGTTGGTGAAGTTGGCGTGGATCGTCCTGTGGCAGATCGGGTGCAGGGGAACCGTCTCGCGCCCGCCCTTCGCCTTGGGTACCGTGTGGTGCAGCTGCACCTTGCGCCCCAGCGGGCGTTCGCAGAGCCAGCAGCGAGGCGGTTCTTCCAGGTTCACGGGTTCTCGGGCGGTTCCTTCACCCGGCCTTGCCACCACAAGTACAGCCCCGCTCCGATGATGATCGCAGCGCCCAGCATTGTCACGAGGTCGATCGTGTTGCCGAAGAACCACCAGCCGATCACCACGGCTACCAGCAGCTGGCCATAGGTCATCGGCGCCACGGTGGCCGCACCCGCGCGCACCGTCCCCATATAGATCAGGTAATGCGCCACGGTGGCGCTGACCGCGATGAAGGCGAGGCGCGCCAGGACGCTCCATTCCGGCCAGTGAAGTCGCAGCGCGTCCACTCCGCTCAGGTGTCCGGCAACGCTGGCAATAACCAGTAGGACGGAGGCCGTCAGTGCGACATAGACCTGCATCGCCAGCACGCCCGCGGCCCCGGCAACTGCGCGGTTCGCGATCATCAGCATGGCCATGCCTGCGGCCGCGATCAGCGGCAGCAGCGCGCCGAGGCCGACAGCCTCGAAATTCGGACGCAGCACGAGGACAACCCCGCAAAACGCCACAAGCGTTGCGACAATCGTGGGCAATCGCAGCCGTTCGTTGAGGAAGATAGCCGCAAGGATCGCCGTGATCATCGGCTGGGTGAAGGTGATGGTGGTCGCTTCCGCCAGCGGCATGAGCCACACCGCCAGGAACATCGCGATGGACGCGACACTGACGGCAAGGCCGCGAACCCATTGCAAACCCGGCTTCGGCATCCGTAGCGCGCCAATACCCTGCTGCGCCACTAGAAAGGCGGACAGGCCGGCCGCTGCAAGGACATAGCGCGTCGCCGCCATCGCGGCGGGCGACCACATCCCGGTCATGCCCTTGACGATCGCGTCGCCGATCGAGAGCGTGCAGAATCCGGCCAACGCGAAAAGCAGTCCCGAGCGGTCGTTTTGCTGCACCTTCATCCCCTTGCCGGTTGCGCCGCTCTAGGCCCCGCTTGCAGCCAAGCCAACCGTCTTGCGTTTATCCGGCCCGCCAGCCCTGCACCGCAACCCCCAGCAAGATGAAACCCATAAAGCCCGAAACGAAGAAGATCGCGGTCCAGGGCATCCAGCCGACAGCATCGATCCGCGTGCGCTTTAACCGGCGGCGTTCCGCCACCAGGGCGACAGCTGCGAGCAGCAGCAGCGCGCCGCCCCACACGCCGGCGAGCGTGGCCGGGCCGGCGAAGCGCAGGAAATCGGGTTCGACAAACACGCGGGCGCCTATGCTTCGCAGACGGCAGCCGTACAAGGCTTGATCGAGCGCGCCGCCTGTCTCATGCGCACAAGGAATGGATGCGAGCGAACCCAAACACCGGCCCCTGCTCGCCCTCGGCATCCGACTGGCCGCGATCGCCGCCCTGGCCACGATGTCCGCGCTGGTGAAGCTGGCCGGAGAACGCGGGGTCCACTTGCTGGAGATCCTGTTCTGGCGCCAGTTTGTGACAATCCCGATCGCGCTCGGCTGGGTGATGGCGACCGGCGGGCTTGCCATGCTCCGGACCGATCGCCCGCGCACCCATGCCAAACGCGCCCTCTATGGCATGGTGGGGATGATCCTCAATTTCGGGGGACTCCTGCTGCTGCCGCTCGCCGAGGCGACGACCATGGGTTTCACCGCTCCTATCTGGGCGGTGATCCTTTCCACGCTGCTGCTGGGAGAAAAGGTGGGGGTCTACCGCTGGGGCGCGGTTGCGCTAGGGTTTGCGGGGGTGCTGGTGATTGCCCAGCCCGGCGGCGGGCACATTCCGCTGTTCGGCGCGGCCGCGGCGCTGAGCGGTGCATTCATGGTCGCGCTCATCTCGATCCAGATCGCGGATCTCAATCGCACGGACAAGCCGCTGACCATCGTGTTCTGGTTCGCCGCGATCAGCACCGCAACGACGGTGCTGGCGCTGCCATTCGTGTCGACCAGCCATGATGCCGGCGAATGGGCACTGCTCATCGGGATCGGGATTGTCGGGGGCGCGGGCCAGTTGCTGCTGACGTCCGCCTTGCGCGTCGGGAAGGTCGCCAGCGTGATCGTGATGGACTACTCTTCGCTGTTCTGGGCTACGCTGTACGGCTGGACGATCTGGAACATGCTGCCGCCCACTTCCACGTGGGTGGGGGTCCCGTTGATCGTCGCAGCCGGACTGGTGATTGCGTGGCGGGAGCATCGTCTGGCCCGCCCCAGCAACCGCGATGTGGCGCGGGTGGAAGGAACCTGAAACGAGATGGCGGGTTTTTCCGCCGATCGTTCATCACGAACGAAAGGACGAACATGACACGCAAAGTACTGATCGCACTGATGGCCGGAGCCGTCGCCTTCACCGCCACGGCGTGCAACACCGTAAAGGGCGTGGGCCGGGATATCGAATCCGTCGGGGAGGCCGCCGACCGGGCGGTATGACCTAGGGGGCGACCTATCCCGTCCTGCGATAGACGAGCACGAGGTTGTTGGCCGGCATTGCCACGCGGCGTGTCCGGCCAAAACCCTGCTGGTCTGCCACGTCATCCAGGCGCGCCAGATGCCGCAGACCCCAGGCTGGGTTGCGCGCCTTGAGCGAGCGATCGAAGTCGAGATTGGAGGGCGCGGTTTCCACGTCGTCCTCGACATAAGGTCCGTAGAGGATCAGCGGCGCCCCTTCGGGCAGCAGCCGCTCCGCTCCGGCGAACAGCCCAAGGGTGGCGGTCCACGGGCTGATGTGCACCATGTTGATGCAAACGATCGCCTCCGCGCGCGTCAGCGGCCACTCGGCGCCCGAAGCATCGAGCGGGAGGGGAACGCGCAGGTTGCCCAGCCCGCTTTCGGCCTGCCAGGCCGCTATGGATGCCCGCGCAACCGGATCGGGATCGCTCGGCTGCCAGGTAAGGCGGGAAAACCGCTCAGCAAAGGACATGGCGTGCTCGCCCGTCCCACTGGCGATTTCCAGCACGGTGCCGCTGTCCGGCAGTTCGTCCGCCAGCACGTCCGCGATCGGCCCGCGGTTGCGCAGGGCGGCGGGGGCAGATTGCTTCTTCAGGAATTCAGACATTCGACAATCCCTCCGGCGCCTTGCCGAAGACCTCGGCATAGCGGTCCATCGCGTAGCGGTCCGTCATCCCGCCGATGAAGTCGGCAATGCGGCGGCCGCGCGCGGGATCCGCGTCCGGCAGGGCCGCGCGCCAGCTTTCGGGCAGCCGGTCGGGGTCCTCGCAATAGGCGGCATATAACCTCGCCACCACGTCCCGTGCGCGGTCGGCGGTGCCGATCTGCTCCGGGTGGTAATAGAGGTTTGCGTAGAGGAATTTCTTCAGCCGCCGCTCCTGCGCAGCCATCTCCGGGGAGAATGCCGCAATCGGAGCGTCATGGGCACGGATGTCCTCCACTGACCCGATGTCGCGGACGTTCGCCCGGGTCTGTTCGAGCAGATCGTTCACCATCAACCCGATCTGGGTGCGGACAAGTTCGCGCAGACGCGCCGGCTGCGGTGCATGCGGAAACCGGCGTTCGACCGCGCGCCACTGATCGGCCAGGAAGTCGAGCGTCAGCAACTGATCGAGATCGAGGAAACCCCCGCGCACTCCATCGTCAATATCGTGGTTGTCGTAAGCGATGTCGTCCGCCAGCGCCGCCACTTGCGCTTCGAGCGAAGGCCAGCCGGCAAGATCGAGCGGAAAGGCGCTGTCGAGTTCCGCCAGAGCCCAGCCGGGATCGGTCACCGGTCCGTTGTGCTTTGCCAGCCCTTCGAGCATTTCCCAGCTGAGATTCAGCCCTGGATTGGCGGCATAGGGGCTGTCCAGCCGCATCAGCGTGCGCACCGACTGTTCGTTGTGGCGGAAGCCGCCGACCGTTTCCATCGACCGGTGGAGCGCTTCCTCTCCCGCATGGCCGAACGGGGGGTGGCCGATATCGTGCGCCAGGCACAAGGCCTCCGTCAGATCCTCATCCAGGCCCAGCGAGCGGGCGATCACTCGCCCGATCTGGGCCACTTCCAGGCTGTGAGTCAGCCGAACGCGGTAGTGATCGCCGTCGGGGGCGATGAACACCTGTGTCTTGCCGGCTAGGCGGCGGAACGCGATCGAGTGGATGATCCGGTCCCGGTCGCGCTGAAATTCGCTGCGCGGTCCGCGCGCGCCATCGCGCTGCTCGGGAAACTCGCGCCCACGGGAACGCTCCGGATCGGCGGCATAAGGGGCGCGGCTCATGACGGCCTAGCTAGGAAGGACTGCGCAAATTGGCAACGAGGAGGTGCTATTCGGCCACCGGTGCTTCCGCGTCGTCCCTTGGCATGACCCGGATCGTGTTGCCTGCTGGCGCGGGTTCCGCATCGGCGACGGGTTCGGCAGCGGCCGCTTCGGCCGGCTCGGGCTCTGCGACGGGTTCGGGCTCCACCGGCTGTCGGGGAAGCTCATCCTCCAGCATCCACTCGGCGGCTGCTTCCGCGTGGATCCGCGTGCTGTCGTAGATCGGCAGCACGTTGGCATCGACGTTCACCACCGCTTCCAGTTCGGTATTGGCAAGCACGATCGCCCGGGCGCCGTCCCGTTCCTTGTTGGTGAGCATCGTCTTCAGTTCCCGCTCGGCGTCGCGAGTGGCCTTGCCGAGCATCAGTTCGCCGTAGATGATGCGGTCAAGCACTTCGACGTTTTCGAGATCGGGCGGCAGAAGATCCACTCCGTGCGCGACGAGGCGGCGGCGGTAGAAGCTTTCGGTCATCACGTTGCGCGAACCGATCAGCGCCGCGGTCTTCACCTTATCCTGCGCCATTCGCTGGCCGACGCATTCGGCGATATGGAGGATCGGTATTCTGACGCTGCTCGCCACCTGATCGTACACGCGGTGCATCGAATTGGCGCAGATGATCAGCGCCTCGGCCCCTCCGCTTTCCAGCCTGCGGGCGGAATCGGTCAGCACCTGGGCGGCGCGTTCCCACTCCTCCGCGGTCTGCATCCGGTAAAGCAACCCGAAATCGAGGCTTTCGATCAGCAACGACGCGCTGCGGCGCGGATCGGTCCGCTTTTGGACGATAGCGTTGAGGTGGGTGTAGTACGTCCGGGTGGAAACCCAGCTCATTCCTCCGATCAACCCGAGTCTACGCAAATCCTGTGTTCCTTGCTGTCGGTCCCGCCGGGATGACGGAACGGCGATATCAGGAGAGGAACATCGGGCTATCGCAAAGGGTTCCGGCAGTCGACGCGACTACCGGCGCAGGAGGGCGGAACAGCAGGCGCAGGATCAATCGTGCAGCGCCTTGTTGATTTCCTCCACCATCTTCTTGGCATCCCCCAGCAGCATCATCGTGCGGTCCATGTAGAACACCTCGTTGTCCACCCCGGAATACCCCGCACCGCCCATCGACCGCTTGATGAACATCACCGTCTTGGCCTTGCCCACATCGAACACCGGCATGCCGTAGATCGGACTTGAACGATCGGTCTTCGCCGCCGGATTGACCACGTCGTTGGCCCCGATCACGAAGGCGACGTCGGTCTGGGCGAATTCGTGGTTGATGTCCTCCAGCTCGAACACATCGTCATACGGCACGTTGGCTTCGGCCAGCAGCACGTTCATGTGTCCGGGCATGCGCCCCGCAACCGGGTGGATCGCGTATTTGACCGCGACGCCCTGCTCTTTCAGCGTATCGCCCATCTCCCGCAGCACGTGCTGGGCCTGGGCCACCGCCATGCCGTAGCCGGGGATGACGATGACCTGGTTCGCTTCCTTCAGCAGGAAGGCCGCATCGTCCGCGCTGCCACGCTTCCACGGACGGTCGATCCTTGCCGCGCCTGCCGGCCCCGCGGCGGCTTCCGCACCAAAGCCGCCGGCAATGACCGATACGAAGCTGCGGTTCATCGCCCGGCACATGATGTAGGAAAGGATCGCGCCGGAACTGCCGACCAGCGCGCCGGTGATGATCATGGCGGAATTGTGCAGCGTGAAACCCATCGCCGCCGCCGCCCAGCCGGAATAGCTGTTCAGCATCGAGACGACGACCGGCATGTCGGCCCCGCCGATCGGAATGATCAGCAGGAATCCCACCACGAACGCAAGCGCGACGATGATCCAGAACAGCGCGCCTTCCCCCGGTCCGGCCTCGGTCGCAACAGCGAAGGCGGCCGTCAGCGCGATAATGGCAAGAAGGATGCCGAGGTTGATCGCGTGCCGCATCGGCAGCAGGATCGGCGCGCCGGACATGCTGCCGTTCAGCTTGGCGAACGCGATCACCGATCCCGAAAAGGTGATTGCGCCGATCGCCGCGCCCAGGGCCATCTCCACCCGCGTCACGGCCAGGATGTTACCGTCGAGCCCGAGAATCCCGAACGCACTCGGATTGAGGAAGGCCGCGACCGCCACCAGCACCGCTGCCAGTCCGACGAGGCTGTGGAATGCGGCGACCAGCTGCGGCATGGCCGTCATCGAAATGCGCCGGGCGATGACGAAGCCGATCGCGCCGCCGATTGCGATGGCGATCACGATCTCCCCAAGGTTCGCCAGTTCGTGCGTGATGAGCGTGGTCACCACCGCAATCAGCATGCCCGCCATGCCGTAGCGATTGCCCGCGCGGCTGGTAGCGGGCGAGGAAAGCCCGCGCAGCGCAAGGATGAACAGCACACCCGCGATCAGGTAGGCAACGGCGACCCAGGGTTCGACCGCACGCACCGCGTCGGCGGCAATCGAAAGGTCGGTCGGCTCGGCGTAAGGCAGCACCATCGCGGATTACCTCCCTTCCCGCGTGGGAGCGGGGCGGCGTTCCTTCTTGCGGTACATCGCCAGCATGCGTGCAGTCACCGCGAAGCCGCCGAAGATGTTCACGCTCGCCAGCAGGACCGCCAGCAGGCCGAGCCATTTTGCCGCCGGACTTCCCGCCGCCGCGCCGGCGATCAGCGCCCCGACGATAATTACGCTGGAAATCGCATTGGTCACCGCCATCAGCGGCGTGTGCAAGGCCGGAGTGACCGACCAGACGACGTAGTATCCGACGAAACAGGCCAGCACGAAGATCGAAAGGATCGAAATGAAATCCACCGGCCGCTCCCTCTTGTCGTTTCAGGCTAACTTGGCAGCCTCTCGTTCACTACGCGCCCGCCCTGCGTCAGCCGGACAGCGTTGCCGATCTCCTCATCCAGCACCGGGCGTTGCTGCTCCGCGTCCCAGAAGGCGGACAGGAAATTGTAGAGATTGCGCGCAAACAGCGCCGAGGCATCGGCGGCAAGGTGGCTGGGCGTGTTGGAATAGCCCATGATGGTTACCCCGTGCCGCTCGACCAGTTGATCGGACACCGAGCCTTCGACGTTGCCGCCCTGCGCCACCGCAAGATCGAAGATCACGCTGCCGGGCTTCATCGTGGCGATCTGCGCGTCGGTGATCAGCCGGGGGGCCGCGCGGCCGGGGATCAGCGCGGTGGTGATGACGATGTCCTGCCTGGCGATGTGGCTGGAAACCAGGTCGGCCTGCGCACGCTGGTATTCCTCGCTCATTTCCGTGGCGTAGCCGCCGCTGCCCTCGCCTTCGATCCCGGCGACGTCCTCCACGAACACTGCCTTCGCGCCGAGCGACTGGATCTGCTCTTTCGTGGCGGAGCGGACATCCGTGGCCGAGACTTGCGCCCCCAGCCGCCGTGCGGTGGCGATCGCCTGCAGGCCGGCGACGCCGACTCCCATGACGAACACCCGCGCCGCGGTGATCGTGCCCGCCGCAGTCATCATCATCGGGAAGGCGCGGCCATAGGCGTCGGCAGCGGCCAACACCGCCTTGTACCCGGCAAGGTTCGACTGGCTGGACAATACGTCCATCGATTGCGCGCGGGTAATGCGCGGCATGAATTCGAGCGATAGCGCTTCAAGCCCGGCAGCGGCATAGGCCCGGACCTTCTCCGGCTGGCCGAAGGGATCGAACGTCGCGGCGACCCAGGCGCCGGGCTTCGCGCCCACGAGCGCGGTCGGATCGGGCGCTTGGACGGCGAGCACGATGTCGGCCCCGGCGACAGCTTGCGGCCGCGGGGCGACTTCGGCCCCGGCTTCCGTGTAGGCGGCATCGGGGATGGATGCGTGCCTGCCCGCCCCTTCTTCCACGCAAAGGCTTGCGCCGAGCGCGGCAAACTTCCGGATCGTTTCGGGGGTGGCGGCGACGCGGCGTTCGTTCGCGGCGTCTTCCTTCAACACCGCGATCCGCATCGTCTCCCCCTTCTGCCCGTCAGGCGATGAGCAGGAGGACGATGAAGGCGATCACCGCAATGATCGGGACCGACCACTTCAGCCAGACAATGAAGCTGCTGTAGGTGCTTTCCGCCGCCTTCATATCGTTTGCGGGCGCCACCGGTTTATCGTGTTCGACAGTTTGCATGAACAATCTCTATCGCTCCAACGCCTGCCGCTCAAGTCCCCGCAGAGCGGTCGGGCAAGCTGTCCCCGACTAGTCGCTGTTTTCGGAAAATTCCGCAAGAGCCGCATCGCGCAAGCCTCGCCAGACATCGCGCGCCTGCACGGTTTCGAACACATCGTGCACCCGCACCAGCTGCACGCCTGCTCCGAATCCCGCCATAGCCAGCGCCAGCGAGCCACCGAGCCTGCGGTCCGCCGGGGCCTCGCCGGACAGCGCCGCGATAGTCCGCTTGCGACTTGCGCCAAGCAGCAACGGCTGGCCCAGTGCGTGGAACAGCGCCAGCGCGTTCATCAGCGCGAGATTATCCGCCAGTGACTTGCCGAACCCGATGCCCGGATCGAGGACGATCCGTTCCCGGGCAATACCCGCCTTCACCGCACGGTCCCGCGCTGCGCGCAAGGCGTCGAACACATCCAGCACGGGATCGCGATAACCGCCGCTCGCGTGGAGATCCTCGCCTTCGCCGGGCGCATGCATCAGCACGACCGGGGCATCGCACGAGGCTGCGAATTCCAGGCTGGCCGGGTCGCGCAAGGCGGATACGTCGTTGAGGATCGCCGCCCCCGCCGCAACTGCCGCGTTCATTACTGCCGCGCGCCGGGTATCCACGCTGACGATGGCACCCAGCTCCGCGCAGCGTTCGATCGCCGGGACGACGCGCGCTGCTTCCTCATCCTCCGGCACCGGCAAGGCGCCGGGCCGGGTGGATTCCCCGCCGATGTCGATGATCGCCGCGCCCGCCTGCATCATTGTTTCCGCGTGCGACTGCGCCGCATCGGAGGCCGTGAACCGGCCACCGTCGGAAAAACTGTCCGGCGTCAGGTTGAGGATACCCATCACCTGCGGCTGGTCGAGCGGCAGGCTGCGGCCGCCGGGCAGCTTCAGCGGTGGGTGAGCCAGGCGCAGGTTCGCCCATTGCTCCTCGGCTTCGGGGCCAAGCGCATCAGGCAGACGCGCCAGCGCCATGTCGATTGTGGCTGGGGTGACGAGGTCGCGCTGCACGATTTCGCCGTCCCGGCGCAGGATCACCGCGAACCGGTGGGCATAGACCCGCCCGCCAGCCAGCCGGACCGCATCGCCGTCCACGCTCTGCGGACTGGCGACACAGCCGATCGGACGGATGTAGAGCCGGTCCATCAGGCCTTCCGGTCAGTCCTCTATCCCAAGCAAGTACACCTGCCGCACGGCATCGAGCGGCTGGGGAGCGCCTTCGCGACTAAGGTGCCAGAAGGTCCACCCATTGCAGCTCGGCGCACCTTGCAGCGCCTTGCCCACGCCGTGAATCGATCCGGTTTCCCGCCCGCTCTGGATTGACCCATCAGCCCGCACGGTTGCGCTCCAGCGGCGCTGCTTGTCGAACAACTGCGTTCCGGGCGCGATCAGCCCCGCTTCGACCAGCGAACCGAACGCCACCCGCGGGGCGTCCTTGCGGCTCTGCATCGTGGTGATCGCGCTTTCGTCCAGCGGCAGGGTGTCCTCGATCCGCCGCAGCGCGCCGTCACGGTAGGCCGGCTCCCGTTCACACCCGATCCATTGGCGGCCGAGCCTTTTCGCCACTGCGCCGGTCGTGCCGGTGCCGAAGAAGGGATCGAGCACCACGTCCCCCGGCTCGGTAGTGGCCAGCAGGACGCGATACAGCAAGCCTTCGGGTTTCTGGGTCGGATGCAGCTTCTGTCCGCCGTCCTTCAGCCGTTCCTGCCCGCTGCAAATCGGGATCAGCCAGTCGGACCGCATCTGCAGTTCGTCGTTCAGCGTCTTCATGGCGCGGTAGTTGAAGTGGTACTTCGCCTTTTCCCCCATGCTCGCCCAGATCAGCGTTTCGTGCGCGTTGGTGAAGCGGGTGCCGCGAAAGTTCGGCATCGGGTTGGACTTGCGCCAGACGATATCGTTGAGGATCCAGAAACCGAGGTCCTGCAGCGTCGCGCCCACGCGAAAGATGTTGTGATAGCTGCCGATCACCCACAGCCCGCCGTCCGGCTTCAGCACGCGGCGCGCTTCGGCCAGCCACTCCCGCGTGAAGGTATCGTACGTGGCGAAGCTGTCGAACCGGTCCCAGTCGTCGGTCACCGCATCGACGTGGCTGCCGTCCGGCCGGTTGAGATCGCCGCCAAGCTGAAGGTTGTACGGCGGATCGGCGAAAATGAGGTCGATCGAGGACGCGGGCAGCGTGCGCATCGCCTCGATGCAGTCGCCGGGCAGGATCTGCCCGGTCGGCAGCGCGGCCTTGCTGATCGCCGGACGCGCGGGCGTCCGGAGCTTGGTCATCGTTTTACCCATGGTTATCCCCGTGCTTTTCCACAGGGTGAGTCCCCGCGGACTCCGCGTCAAGCAAAGAGTGCACGGGAAGCGCCTTAGCCGTTCAGTGTGACCGGGGAGACTCAGTTACACAGGGTCTTCCACCTTGCACCGCCAGCCTGCCAAAGATTCAAAGCAGCTGCGCCTGCGCGACCGGTGCAAAACTGCGGCGGTGGAGCGGAGACGGCCCGTGCCGCCGCAGGGCATCGAGGTGTTCGGGCGTGCCGTACCCGGCATTTCGGTGCCAGCCGTATTGCGGATGCTCCCGCGCGTATTCACGCATCATCCGGTCCCGGTATTCCTTCGCGATGATGGAGGCGGCGGAGATGCACGGCTCCCGTCCGTCCCCGCCTACGATCGGGCGCGCGGCCCAGCGCCATTCCGCGCAGCGCCCGTGCGGCGTGAGGTTGCCGTCGACCAGCACCTCATGCGGATCGCAGCCGAGCGCCCGGCACAAGTTGTCCACCGCCACGGTCATGGCCAGCATCGTTGCGCGGAAGATGTTGACCCGATCGATGTCCTCGGCCGAAATCACGCCGATCCCGTAGGCGCATCGGCGGCGTATCCGCTCATCCAGCAAGGCACGCCTGTTGGCGGTGAGCTTCTTGGAATCGTCCAGTCCCGACGGTCGCGGCTTGCACAACAGCACCGCAGCCGCAACAACGGGTCCAGCCAGTGGGCCGCGGCCGACTTCGTCGACACCGACGATCAGCCGATCGCCCGTGGCACCGAATTCAGGCGATGGGGTTCCAAAGAGCATGCGTACGCTGTTTCCATCTGCGGCGGTCCTGTTTCCGGCCGCGCTCATGTTTGCAAGTTGCGGGACCGCGTCGCCCGGCACCGACACGCCGAGCCCCGCGCCCGCATCGGGGGTGAACACCGTCGCGGGACAGCCGATTGAAGCGCCCGCCGGCGCCCCCTTCATGGTCTCTTCGCTGGGTGTTTTCAATGAGCCGTGGGCCCTCGCGACCGAGCCCGGAACCGGCCGCATCTTCATTACCGAGAAACCCGGGACGATGAGATTCGTCCAACCCGGCACCGGGGAGATCGGAACCGTCACCGGCCTGCCGGAAGTCGATTACGGCGGGCAAGGCGGCCTGGGCGACATCGCCTTCGCGCCCGATTACGCCGCCAGCCGCGGGGTCTATCTCAGCTGGGCGGAGCCGGGCGACGGCAACACGCGCGGTGCAGCCGTCGGGCGCGGCACGCTGAATTGCGACCAGCCGGGTACCTGCCGGATCGAAGGGCTGGAGGTAATCTGGCGCCAGACTCCCAAGGTTACGGGCAGCGGCCACTATTCGCACCGGCTGGAATTCTCACCAGACGGGCAGTTCCTGTTCGTCTCTTCGGGCGATCGGCAGAAGGGGGAGCCGGCGCAGGACGTGTCCAACACCCTTGGCACCATCGTCCGCCTGCTGCCGGACGGAACTCCCGCGCCGGGCAACCCGCTTGCCGACCGCGGCAGCCCGGCGGACCAGATCTGGTCCTACGGCCACCGCAACGTGCTGGGCTTGCAGTTCGATCAGGAAGGCCAGCTGTGGGATCTTGAACACGGTCCGCGCGGCGGGGATGAGATCAACCGGATCGTGCCGGGCAACAACTACGGCTGGCCGATCGTGTCCAACGGGGTCAACTATAACGGATCGCCGATTCCCGATCACGCGACACGGCCTGAATTTCACGCTCCGGCGATCGGCTGGACTCCGGTGATCGGGCCCGGCGATTTCCTGTTCTACAGCGGCAAGCTGTGGCCCGAGTGGCGGAACCAGGCCCTGATCGCCAGCTTGACCACGATGTCGCTGGTCCGGGTATCGCTGTCGGGTGACAACGGGACGGAGGAAGCGCGTTACGAGTTCGGCAACCGCCTGCGCGACGTGCTGGAGGCGCCGGACGGCTCCCTCTATGTGATCGAGGATGGAGACGGCGGGCGGCTGCTGCACCTCACTCCCGGAGAATAGCGGCGCAAAGATGTTGCCACACCGCCCGGCCTTGCCTACCGGCTCGGCGGCGATGAGCGACGCCCTTCCCAGCCTGATTCCGCTCGAAAATGTCGAGCCCGCGATGATCGAGGAGGCGCTGGACCGCGCCTTCGGCCCTGACCGGCACCAGCGTACCGCCTACCGGCTGCGCGAGGGAACGGACTGGCTGCCGGGCCTCAGCCTTGCGGCGATGGACGAAGAAGACTTGCTGGTCGCCACGATCCAGGTCTGGCCGGTGGCGCTGACCGATCCGGCGGGCCGCGCGCACCCGCTGCTGATGGTGGGGCCGCTCGCTGTTCTGCCGGAACGGCAGGGCGAAGGCTTCGGCAAGGCGCTGATGATCGCCAGCCTTTCCGCAATTGACCCCCGCGCGCCTCTGCCGCAAGTGCTGATCGGGGACGAATCCTATTACGGCCGCTGGGGCTTCTCCGCCGAACATACCGGCGGCTGGACGCTTCCCGGCCCGTGGGATCCGGCGCGACTGCTGGCGCGCAGCGACAATCCGGCGATCCTCCCCCGCCAAGGCATGCTTGGCCCGTGGCGAGGGCGCTGAGGTTTCCTTGAGCGCGCTGTTCGACCGACTTGCCCGCTTGTTCGACGAAGGCCACGGGATCGAATTGCCGGACTTGCGCAGCGATGCCGGCTTCGCCCCGCCGGAGCTACGCCCGGCCGCAGTGCTGATCCCGGTGACCGACCGGCGCGAACCCGGCGTGATCCTGACCCACCGGCCGGAGACGATGCGATCCCATCCCGGGCAAGTCGCGTTTCCCGGCGGAAAGCTCGATCCCGGGGAGGACGCCGTCGCTGCCGCCTTGCGCGAGGCGGACGAGGAACTTGGGATCCCGCCCGCCGCCGTGCGGGTCATCGGGGCGAGCGACCGCTTCGTCACCGCGACCGGCTATGACGTCACCCCGGTGCTCGGCCTCGTGCCGCAGGACCTGACGATCCGGCCCGATCCGCACGAAGTTGCCGGGTGGTTCGAGGCCCCGCTTCGCTTCGTCTTCGACCCCGTCAACCACGTGCAGAAGCAGGCATCCTGGCGCGGGAGCATTCGCCCCTACATCGAGATCGACTGGCAGGGGCACCGCATCTGGGGCGTGACTGCGGCGATCATCGCCAACCTTTCGCGCCGGATCGCCTGGCAGGATATCCTTGATGACTGAGCCGCTCTCGCCGCTGCCCCTTGCTTCGCTGGCGGATGCCGAATGGCCTGCGCGTGAGGATCTGGCGCGCCTTGCCGCCGCGCTCGGGCCCGGAAACGCCCGCTGGGTCGGCGGTGCGGTGCGCGACGCGCTGATCGGGAGCAACGCCAAGGATGTGGATTGCGCGACGCCGCTTCACCCGGACGAAGTGATCGCACGGCTGAAGGACGCGGGCATCCGCACCGTGCCGACCGGGATCGATCACGGGACAGTGACCGCCGTGCTCCCGCAAGGTCCGGTGGAAGTAACCACCCTCAGGCGTGACGTTTCGACCGACGGCCGGCGCGCGACGGTCGCCTTCGCCACCGACTGGCGAGAGGATGCCGCGCGGCGCGATTTCACCATCAACGCGCTGTACGCCGATCCGGTGACGCTTGAGGTGTTCGATTACTTCGGCGGACTGGATGACCTTGCGTGCCGCCGCGTGCGCTTCATCGGCGATGCCCACCAGCGTATCCGCGAAGATCATTTGCGCATCCTGCGCTACTACCGCTTCCAGGCGCGGCTCGGCGCCGATCTTGATCGGCAGGCGGAGGATGCCTGCTCAGAACTCGCGCCAATGCTGAAAGGCCTCAGCCGCGAACGCGTGGCGATGGAGCTGCTCGCCCTTCTCGGCTTGCCGGACCCCTGCGCCACGGCGGCGCGGATGGACACACGCGGCGTTCTGGCCGTCGTCCTGCCTGAAGTCGACTCACACGGGCTGACCGCTCTGAAAGCCGTGGTGCTGCAGGAACGGAAGCAGGGCACTGCCCCTTCCGCGATCCGCCGCCTGGCTGCGCTGTTACCGCCCGATCGCCGGATTGCGGAGCAAGTCGCCGCCCGCCTGCGCCTTTCAACCGCGCAGAAGAAGCGGCTGGTCAGCGCTGCTGAACGGCAGGAGCGGCCGGGAGATGCCCGCGCTCTTGCCTATGACATCGGCCGGGAGGCAGCCACCGACCGGCTGCTGCTGGCAGGGTCCGAGATCGCGCCGCTTCGCGATTGGGAGGTACCCGCCCTGCCGCTGAAGGGCGGCGAAATCGTGGCTCGCGGCATTAAGGCCGGGCCGGATGTCGCCCGGACGCTGCGTGCAGTCGAACAGCGCTGGATCGCGGAAGGCTTCCCGGGGCGGACCCGCGTAGAGGCAATGCTGGGCGAAATCCTGAAGGAAAACAGCTGAAAGGTCCCGCAACATACGCCGATTAGAACGCTTCACGGAGTCTGAGGCTCGGCTCGTCGTGAATGCGGTTGCGACTTGCGGTCACCCTGCAAAAGTCGTGTTCAACGGAGGAGGGTCTGACTGGGGCGGCGGCGCAAGCGTTGCCTTTTCGTGATGGACTCTTCCGCTCACTCGAAGGAGACCGGAAGGTAATGAAGTTTCTCGCAATTTCCGCCGCTGCGGCGCTGGCTGCAGTATCCGTGAACGCCCAGGCGCAAGACGCGGCGGCGGCTGTGCCCGCCGCGGCTGCAGCCGACGTGACGACGGGAGCGACGGTCTACGGTTCCGACGGCGCCGTGATCGGCACGGTCGAGAGCGTGATGGACAGCGGCGTGGTGGTGAACACCGGGGTCAATTCGATCCCGCTTCCCGCCAATGCTTTCGGAACGAGCGACCAGGGTCCGACGCTGAACATCACCAAGACCGAACTCGACGCGAAGTTCGAACAGCAGATGGCGGCGCAGAAGGCGCGGCTGGACGCGGCGCTTGTCGCCGGGGCTGAAGTGATGACCGCCGATGCCCAGCCGCTCGGCACCATCAAGATGATCGACGGCGAGAACATCGTCCTCGAACGCGCCAGTGGCCCGCTGACCCTGCCGAAGCAGTACTTCGCGGTTGACGCCAACGGCGCTCCGATGGTCCGCGCCAACCTGGCCCAGATCGAAGCGGCAGCGTCCGCCGGCGGCTGATCGATCCAGCATAACGAACCCAAAAGGGCCGGACGCTCCTTGCGCCCGGCCCTTTTTCTTTAGAACTTGTTGTCCTTGGGAAATCCGCGCGGCGGCAAGCGGCCGGATGCGCCGCGCGCAACCTTCCACTGCCACACGTCCGGCTCGATCCGGGTGCGCCCGGATTCGCCGCCCATCGCCCAGCTCAGCCCATCTTCAAGCTTCAGCGTGATCGCATCCGACAACCCGCCATCGCGGTAGCGCTGAAGCTGAGTGCCTTGTCCGCGAGTCATCACCGGAAGCTCTTCCAGACTGAAGATCAGCAACTTGCGGTTGTCGCCCACCACGGCCACGTGATCGTGACTTTCGGCGATCTCCCGCGCGACCACGAGCTTCACCCCCGGCTTGCAGTTGACCACCTGCCGTCCCTTGCGGGTTTCGCTGGTAAGTTCGTCGCTGATCGCCGCAAACCCCCGCCCGGCGCTGCTGGCGAGCAGCAGCTGCTTGCCCGGCCGATAAACCAGCAGCGCGACGATCTGCGCTTCTGCATCTATATCCAGCGTGTTGCGGATCGGCTCCCCGAACCCGCGAGAATTCGGCAGTTTGTCGGCCCCAAGGGTGTAGAACCGCCCATCGTCGCTCCCCAGCAGCAGCTTGTCCGTCGTCTGCGCATGGATCGCAAAGGCGGGCCCGTCGCCTTCCTTGAACTTGAAATCGCCATCCAGCGGCACGTGGCCCCGGGCTGCCTTGATCCAGCCGCGTTGGGACAGGATCACCGTCACCGGCTCCTTCTCGATCATCGCATCCAGGCTGAACTCCACCGCCGGCTGCGCTTCGGCAATGGTCGTGCGGCGGCGGCCGATGGGCGTGTCGAGCCCGTACTGCTTGCGAAGGCTCGTCAGGTCACGCTTCAGACGCGTGCGCTGGCGTGCGGGGGAGTCGAGCAGCTTTTCCAGCCCTTCCCGTTCGTTCAGCAGCTCGTCGCGTTCCTTGCGCAGCTCCATTTCCTCAAGCTTGCGCAGGGAACGCAGACGCATGTTGAGGATGGCCTCGGCCTGACGATCGGTCAGCTCGAATTCGGCAATCATCACCGGCTTCGGCTCATCCTCCGTGCGGATGATCTCGATCACCCGGTCAAGGTTGAGGTAGGCAATGATGTAGCCTTCGACCAGCTCAAGCCGCTGGTCGATCTTGTCCAGCCGGTGGCGGCTGCGGCGCTGAAGAATATCAATCTGGCTCAGCAGCCAGTGCTCCAGCAGTTCCTTCAGGCCCATCACCATCGGGGTGCGGGTGGCGTCGAGCACGTTGAGGTTGAGCCCGAACCGGCTTTCGAGGTCGGTCAGCTTGTAAAGGCTTTCCTTCAGCAGCTCGGGATCGACGTTGCGGTTCTTCGGCACCAGCACGATCCGCAGCTGTTCGTCGCTCTCGTCGCGCACGTCTTCCAGGATCGGCAGCTTCCGGTCGGCGATCGCGGCGGCGATCTGCTCGATCAGCTTGCCCTTCTGGACCATGTACGGGATTTCGGAGACGACGAGCTGGTACTGCCCGCTGCCCAGCCGCTCAATCCCAGCGTCGCGGTCCTTTTCCGACTTTGCTTCGGCCGCGAAGAAGCGTCCGCGCACGCGAAACGATCCGCGCCCGGTTTCATAGGCTTTCGCGATCGATTCCGGAGAGTCGACTACCAGGCCGCCGGTGGCGAAGTCCGGCCCGTGGAACAGCTCCATCAACCGTTCGTGGCTGGCTTCGGGGTTGTCGATCAGTTCCAGCGCGGCGTCGATCACCTCGGCCGCGTTGTGGCTCGGGATGCTGGTCGCCATGCCGACCGCGATCCCGCTCGCCCCGTTGGCCAGCAGGTTCGGGAACAAGCCGGGGAAGATTTCCGGCTCCTGCTCCTCGCCGTTGTAGGTCGGGAGGAAATCGACTGTCCCTTCGTCAAGACCCTCCATCAGGATCAGGGCAGTCCGCGTCAGGCGGCATTCGGTGTAGCGGTACGCAGCGGCGTTATCGCCGTCGATGTTGCCGAAGTTGCCCTGACCTTCCACCAGCGGATACCGCAGGGTGAAATCCTGCGCGAGGCGAACCATCGCGTCGTACACCGCAACGTCGCCGTGCGGGTGATACTTGCCGATCACGTCGCCGACGACGCGGGCCGATTTCTTGAATGCGGATGCCGGGTCCAGCCGCAACTGCCGCATCGCCCAAAGCAGGCGGCGATGAACCGGCTTCAGCCCGTCACGCAAGTCCGGCAAGGACCGCGCGGTGATCGTGGACAGCGCGTAAATCAGGTATCGTTCGGACAACGCACTGTCGAACGGCGCGTCCGCAATCGCGTCAAACGAATCCTTATCGTCCAGAGTGATTGCCATTCATTCCCATCCAGTTGGCCCCTCCGGTTACCCGGCGAAGCGGTGCCCGGCCGACCCCCCGGCCAGCGCCCGATTGCACGAAAACCCGGCAGCGCGCGCCCTGCCCTACCATTGCCACGGCCCACGGAACAGGGCGGAACGCGTCATATTCCCGTTTCGTTCTAGATTCAAACGCAACCCCCGAATATCAAGGAGTAACCCATGGCAAAACGCGTAATGATCCTCGCCACCGACGGCTTTGAGCAATCCGAACTGACCGGCCCGAAAGAGCGGCTGGAGAAAGCCGGATTCGAGACGGTGATCGTCAGCCCCCAGGACGGCGAGATCAAGGGCTGGCAGCACGATCACTGGGGCGACACGGTGAAGGTCGACAAGACGGTCGACCAAGTGAGCGCCGCGGATTTCGATGCCCTGGTCCTGCCCGGCGGACAAATGAATCCCGACAAGCTGCGGATGGACGAGAATGCGGTCGGGATCGTCAAGGACTTCGCCAATGCCGGCAAGACGGTCGCCGCAATTTGCCACGGGCCGTGGCTGCTGATCGAAGCCGGGGTTGCCAAGGGCAAGACCCTGACTGGCTGGCCTTCGATCCGCACCGACCTCAAGAACGCCGGGGCGAACGTGGTGGATCAGGAAGTAGCGGTCGACAGCCAGTTCATCACCAGCCGCAAGCCGGATGACATTCCCGCATTCTCCGACGCCATCATCCGGTCGCTGCAGGACGCGAAAGTGTCCGAACCGGCGTAACTTCTTCTCTGTCGGGAGCCCTCTAACCAGGGGCTCCCGAAACCTTATTCAGCACAACCCTCTAAAACGCCTGCGCATCGTGGCTTGCGCCGGGAATCCGCACCTCGATCCCGTCCAGTGTTTCGCTGACGGCAATCTGGCAGGACAAGCGGCTGGTCCGCGCAACCTCGGCGGCGAGGTCGAGCATGTCTTCCTCTTCCTCGCTCGCTTCGGGCAGGAGGGGAAACCATTCGGGAGCCACAATCACGTGGCAGGTAGAACAGGCCATCTGTCCTTCGCACGTGCCTTCCAGCGGCATCCCGGCTGCTTGGGCAATCTCGAGCAGGTTGGCGCCGGGCTCCGCCTCGGCTTCGACCCTCTGGCCGTCGCGGGTGATGAAAGTGACTTTAATTGGTCCATCCTTGCTGCATTGCAGCAGAGTTAATCAATTGGGCCGCTTCTTCAAGCTCCTCTTGCCGGGTGTAGCGCCCGAAGCCCAACCGTATCGATCCGCGCGCCTGTTCCGGGCTCAGTCCGATCGCGCCGAGGACGCGGCTGGGCTTGCCCGACTCGCTGGCGCAAGCCGAGCCGGCTGAAAAACACACCTGGCGCACGTCGGACATCAGCCGCGCGACGTCCAGCCCCTCACGCCGGAGATTCAGGTTGCCATGCCAGCGCCGCCGCTTGCTGCCGTTGATCTGCCAGTCGGAGAAAAGCTCCCGGGCGCAGTTCCACAGCTTTTCCACGTGGGCGGCGTCCTCCTCCATCCGTTCCAGCGCCAGCTGGGCCGCAGCGCCCATCCCGGCGCACAGGGCCGGGCTGACGGTCCCGGAGCGCAAGCCCCCTTCCTGGCCGCCCCCGGTGACGATCGGCTGAAGCTCCAGTCCGTCGCGGACCCACAGCGCGCCGATCCCCTTGGGGCCGTGGAACTTGTGGGCCGAGATTGCGATCATGTCCGCCGGAGCGATCGGCATCTTGCCAGCCGCCTGCACCGCATCGCACACGAACAGCGCGCCTTGCGCCCTTGTTCGGCCGTAAAGCTCGGCAACCGGCTGGATCGTGCCGACCTCGTTGTTCACCTGCATCACCGAGACCACGCCCACGCCTGCCGGAAACGCAACCTGCGGATTCACCAGTCCGTCGCCGTCCACCGGCAGGACGTGAGCCCCGCCGGAAAGCGCTTCGGCTGTGTTGAATACGGCCGAATGCTCGATCGCGGACACGGCGACCGGCCGCCCCGCCCGTGCCGGTTCGCTGCCCCGCAACGCGAGGTTGATCGCCTCGGTGGCGCCGGAGGTGAAGGTCACGTGTCCTCCAGCCGGAAACATGGCGGCGACCCGCTCCCGCGCCAGCTCCACCGCCGCATCGGCCTGCCGTCCCAGCCGGTGCGGCGAGTGCGGATTGCCGAACCCGGTTCCACCCGGCCCATCGAGCCAGCGCAGCATCTCCTCCCGCGCTTCGGGGGCGAGCGGGGTGGTCGCCTGGTAATCGAGGTAGATCATGCAGCTTGATCCTGCGCCTTGCGCGCCATGGCCAGCCAGGCCTCGCAAAAGCGTTCGACGTCCGCCCGCGTGGTGGTCCAGCCGAAGCTGACCCGGATCGTGCGGGAGGCGGTGTCCGGCTCCACGTTCATCGCTTCAAGCACATGGCTTGTCCGGAGGCTGCCGGAGGAGCAGGCACTGCCCTGGCTGACGGCATGGCCCGCCATGTCAAAGCGCATCAGCTGCGCCGCGCCGGACAAGTGCGGCATGGCGATGGCGCGGATGAAGGGCGTGGGATCGGCCAGCCTATCGGACAGCCACTCTCCGCCCATGGCACGCACCTCGCCCACAAAAGCTTCGAGCGGCTCCAGCACGGAAGGGTCGAGATACGGATCGTCGCAGGCTTCCAGCGCTGCCGCGAACCCCAGCGCGCCGGGCAGGCTCTCCGTGCCCCGGCGGTAGCCCCGCTCCTGCCCGCCGGTGGGCGCAAGCATCGCGTAGTCCCTTACCAGCAGGGCTCCAATCCCGACCGGCCCGCCAAGCTTGTGCGCCGAGATGATCGCCATATCGGCTTCCCCAGGCAGCGGAAGCTTGCCCGCTCCTTGCGAAGCGTCGCACACCAGCAGGCCGCCCACGCCGCGAACCAGCTCGGCAATGGCGGGGACGTCCTGCCGGTTTCCGGTTTCCGAGTTGACCGTCTGGACCGCGACCAGAGGCTTCTGCGCGTCCGCAAGCGCTTGTTCCGCCGCCGACACATCGACCGCTCCGTCCCCGCGCACGGGCAGGATGCGTGCAGTTGGTGCGGCTCTCAGTACCGCTTCGTGCTCAACCGCGCTGACCAGCCGCCCTTCGCCTCGGCTCTGACCCAGCGCGATAGCGGCAGCTTCGCTGGCGCCGCTGGTGAAGATCACCTCGCCGTCCCAGTCGAGGGCCGCCTTCACGCGCGCTCGCGCATCCTCAAACGCATGGCGGGCGGCGCGGCCTTCGGCATGAGGACTGGACGGATTGGCCCAAAGCGCGAATCCCCGCGCCATTGCTTCGGCAGCCTCGGGCCGCAGCGGCGTGGTCGCGGCGTGATCAAGATAAATGCGCAAATGCAGGTGCCAGACGTGAAAGAATTGCGAAAAGCCAGCGTGCGCCTATATAGCGCGATACTTTCGGGCGCCACCGGTGCCTGCATACCTGCATTCGAGAGCAAGCCCATGCCCGCTGTTATCTTTCCCGGCCCCGAAGGCCGACTTGAAGGTCGTTTTGCCCCGGCAATTCGCCCCCGCGCCCCCGTGGCGATGATCCTCCACCCGCACTCCCAAGGCGGCGGCACGATGAATGATCGCATCGTGCAGCGTCTTTACAAGACCTTCTCGGACCGCGGTTTCGCCACCTTGCGGTTCAACTTCCGCGGCGTCGGCCGCAGCCAGGGCAGCTTCGACAACGGAGTTGGCGAATTGTCGGACGCCGCCGCCGCGCTGGACTGGGTGCAGTCGATCCATTCCGAAGCGCAGACCACCTGGATCGCAGGCGTCAGCTTCGGCGCCCTGATCGGGATGCAGCTGCTGATGCGTCGTCCGGAGATCCGTGGGTTCATCTCGATCTGCCCGCCGGCGAACATGTACGATTTTTCGTTCCTTGCCCCCTGCCCCGCGTCCGGCATCATCATCCAGGGTCAGGCCGATACGGTCGTCCAGCCACAGGCGGTGCAGAAGCTGGTCGACAAGCTGCGCACCCAGAAGCACATCACGATCGACCACAAGGAAATCCCGAAGGCCAATCACTTCTTCGAGAACGAAACCCATGAACTGATGCAGGCGGTCGACGGCTACCTCGACTACCGCCTCTCCCCCGAATGCCCGATCAAGTGACTTTCGCGCGATGAAAAGAGGCCCGGGTGCGCGACGATCGCGCCCGGGCCTTCGGTCATTGCCCGCTTTCGGCTACTCTACTGCTGCAGTTCCTGCCCTATCGGCGCCAGGCCGGATGAATTGGGCACCGTCCACAGCGCAACGTTGATCAGCATCACCATCGCCAGCAGGATCATCAGCCAGACCTGCCGGTTCACGCCTTGCTTCCGCCACAGCCAGATCGCCCCGGCGATCAGCGCGAGGGAGGTGAGCATGAGCAGCGAAAGCACGACGTCCATGCCCGCCGCCTTACCTTGTAGGCGAGCGGCTGGCAAAGGCCGTCCCTGAAAGGCAGAAGGGCACGCGCCGATCCGTACTGAAGCCGTTTCCAAGGAACGGAGTGAAGCTGTGAGCATTGGGTCTGATCATGACCCAACCATTTGCAATTCCAGAGGAAATGCGCGCTCGCGGCCTTGGCCTGACGCCCTCTACGATCCTCAAGCGGACGGCTTGCGCTGCCGCCCTTCCCTTGCTGCTGCTTGCGGCGTGCGACAGCCCGACGGACGATGCCACGGCAGCGACGCGGCAGAACTCCTCGGCAATTGCGCCGCGCGCTGGAGTCAGCACCTCTATCGAGCAGGTGCCGCAGGCTGATCTCAAGTCGGCGGTCGGCAGTTCCTCCGCCCAAAGCTTCTATGAACAGGCGGGATGGAGTGCCGTGTGGTCGGGCGAGGCAGAGCAGGAACTGAGGCAGGCCCTTTCTGACCGCGCGCGACACGGCCTCGATCAAGTCGCATTCCTCGATGTGCAGGGCAACTCGCCCGCCGAACGCGAAGCCGCGCTGACCAACGCCGCGCTGGCCTATGCTGCTGCCTTGGGACGCGGGCTGGTCGATCCCGCCGACCTGCACGACATCTACTCCGTTCCGCGTCCTGACTCCAACGTGGCTTCCGGTTTGTCCAGTGCCTTGCAGAACGGGCGCGTGGGCCAGTGGCTCGCCAGCCTCGCCCCGCAGGACCGGGAGTACAAGGCGCTGTCCGACGCTTATCTGCGGATGCAACAGGTAGCCGACAGTGAGCGCAACATCACCGTTCCAGGCGGGGACCTGATCCGCCAGGGCGATACCGATTCTCGTCTGCCGCAGATCGCCCGGGTGCTGGCGCGCGACGGATATCTCAATCGGGCCGGTTATTCTGCGCAAGACGGATCGGGTGCGTACGACAGCCGGGTAGAGCAGGCGATTCGCAAGCTCCAGGAAGACCGCGGCATCCATGTCGATGGCGTGATCGGGCCCGAAACGGTCCAAGCGCTGAACACCGGGGCAGACGACCGCGCCCGCGCCGCCGCCGTCGCGCTGGAACGGCGCCGCTGGCTCGAACGCAACGCGCCATCGACCCGGATTGACGTGAACACGGCGGCGGCGAAGCTGGAGTATGTCCGCGACGGACAGCTTGCCGATCGCCGCGATGTGATCGTCGGCCAACCCGGCTGGGAAACTCCGCAACTGGGCACCAGCTTCTATCGTCTGGTGGCGAATCCCAACTGGACCGTGCCCAAGTCGATCGAGCGGGATGAGGGACTGGCCAACAAGAGCGCCAGCTATCTGCGCAGCAAGAACATGGTCAGGCGGGACGGCTGGGTGGTTCAGCTCCCCGGGCCCGACAACGCCTTGGGAATGGTGAAGTTCGATCTCGATAACGACCATGCGATCTATCTGCACGATACCGCGGCAAAATCGCTGTTCAGCGAGGACGTACGGCAGCTCAGCCACGGGTGTATCCGGGTGGAGAATGCCCTCGAATTCGCTTCGATGATTGCGCGGGACACGGGCATCACCGGCAAGTGGCAGGACGCCCGCCAGGAAGGGGGCGAGACATACCTCCGGCTGCCGGACCCGATACCGGTGCGCCTAATGTACCATCCGACCCACCTCGATGCTTCCGGAGAGATCCGCTTCGTGCAGGATATCTACGACTGGAACGGTCCGGTAGCCGAAAAGCTCGGCTTCGGCCGCGGCACCGCCGACCGCCGTATTGCCAAGGTGGAGGACATCGGCCCGTAAAAGTGGCAGCCGGCTTGATCTGACCGCAACCCTCCCGCACTCTGTGCCGCACAAGGCTGGGCCGAAGCCCGCCAGCGGGAGGGAAAGATGAAACACGGCAAACTGGCGCTGCTGGCGCTGTCCATCGGTTTGGGCCTTGCCCCGGGTGCGGCGCACGCGGAATGGATTACCAGTTGGGCGGCATCCCCGGTTCCGCCTACTCCCGCGATGGGGCCGATGGCGGCAACCCCCAGCTTCGAAAACCAGACCCTGCGCCAGATCCTGCGTGTATCCGCCGGGGGTGAAGCCGTGCGCGTGCGACTGACGAACGCCTATGGCGAGAACCCGCTGCAGATCGGTGCGGCGCGAGTCGCGTTGCTGGGCGCGGACGGGCAGGAAATCCCCGGAACCAGCCGGGTGCTGACGTTCGGCGGGAATGCCAGCGCAACGATCCCATCGGGTGCGCCGTTGCTGAGCGACGCGGTGAACCTCGCCGTGCCGGCGCTGGCGAAGATGGCTGTCACACTCTACCTTCCGGGAGAGACCGGCCCCTGCACTTGCCATGCCGTCGGCCTTGAGCCGCTGGAGATCTCGGCGCCGGGTGATTTCTCCGCCGCGCCCTTCCCACCGCAAAGCACAGCGTCGATGCGCGCCTTCCTGGCCGGGATCGAGGTGGATGCACCAACCGGATCAGCCACGCTGGCTACTTTCGGCGATTCCATCACCGATGGCGTGGGCTCCACGCCCGAAGCCGACCGCCGCTGGCCCGATGTCCTTGCTGAGCGGCTGAACGCGCGCGGCGGGCGCGTGTGGGGCGTGGCCAATCAGGGTATCAGCGGAAACCGGGTGCTGCACGACGGGATGGGTGAGAGCGCCCTCGCCCGGTTCGACCGGGACGTACTTTCTCTGCCCGGTATCCGCACGGTTATTGTATTCGAAGGTGTGAACGACCTGGGAATGGCCTTTGGGCAGCGGCCCGGCCTGTTCGCCGCCTTGCCCGGAGGCACCGTTACCGCCGATGACGTAATCGATGGCTATCGCCAGCTGATCGCCCGGGCCCATGGTCGCGGGGTCAAGGTCATCGGTGCGACCATCGCGCCTTACAAGGGGGCAAGCTACTGGTCGCCCGAAGGCGAAGCGGCCCGCACGGCGATCAACGAGTGGATCCTCCATGGCGGAGAATTCGACGGAGTGCTGGATTTCGCCACCGCGCTTGCAGATCCGGCCGATCCGGCACGAATGGCGGACGCGTTCCACATCGGAGATCATCTGCATGGAAACGACGCCGGCTATGGGGCGCTAGCGGAATCGATCGACTTGTCTCTGTTCGACTAGAACACAGGTTGATCAGGAAGGAGCGGCCAGGCGGTCCCTGCACGGAACCGCCTGGCCTCGTTCCTTAGGCAGCTTGCGGAGCGGCTTCCATCACGCTCTTGTCGACGTGCGCTTCGAACTGCGCGAAGTTGTCGACAAACAGCTGGACCAGCTTCTGCGCGGCCCGGTCGTACTCATCCTTGTCCGTCCAGGTCGAACGCGGATCGAGAATGCTGTCCTCAACGCCATCGACGTGCACCGGCACCTCAAATCCGAAGTTCGGATCCTTGCGGAATTCGGCGTCGTTCAGCGATCCATCCAGCGCAGCGTTCAGCAGGCTGCGAGTTGCCTTGATCGGCATCCGCTTGCCCACGCCGTACTTGCCGCCGGTCCACCCGGTGTTGAGCAGCCAGCACTGGACGCCGCCCTTGGCGATCCGTTCCTTCAGCAGGTTGCCGTAGACCGACGGGTGACGTGGCATGAACGGCGCGCCGAAGCAGGTGGAAAAGGTCGCTTCCGGCTCGGTCACGCCGATTTCGGTACCAGCGACCTTGGCGGTGTATCCCGAAAGGAAGTGGTACATCGCCTGCTCCGGCGTCAGCCGCGCGATCGGAGGCAGCACGCCGAAGGCATCGGCCGTGAGCATGATGACGTTGGACGGTACCGGTCCGAGATTGTGTTCCGACGTGTTCGGAATGAACTCGAGCGGGTAAGCCCCGCGCGAATTTTCGGCCAGCGACGCGTCGTCGAAATCCAGCTCCCGCGTGTCCGGATCCATCACCACGTTTTCCAGCACGGTGCCGAACCGCTTGGTCGTGGCATAGATTTCCGGCTCAGCCTCGGCCGAAAGACGGATCATCTTGGCGTAGCAGCCGCCTTCGAAGTTGAACACGGCGGTGTCCGACCAGCCATGTTCATCGTCGCCGATCAGCGTACGGTTGGCATCGGCGGACAAGGTCGTCTTGCCGGTGCCGGACAAGCCGAAGAACACCGCGGTCTTGCCGTCGGGGCCGACGTTGGCGGAACAGTGCATCGGCATCACGCCCTGCGGGGGCAGCAGGTAGTTGAGGATGCCGAAAACGCTCTTCTTCATTTCGCCGGCATACTTCGTGCCGCCAATCAGGATCAGCTTTTCACTGAAGTTGACCGCGATCACGGTTTCGCTGCGGCAGCCGTGCCGTTCCGGATCGGCGCGGAAGCTGGGCAGGTCGATGATCGTGTACTCGGGTGCAAAGGCTTCCAGTTCATTCCGCGTCGGGCGGACCAGCAGGGTGCGGATGAACAGGTTGTGCCAGGCAAGTTCGTTGATCACGCGCACGTTGACGCGGTGTTCGGGCTGGGAGCCGCCGAACAGATCGGCGACATAGAGCCGTTCCTTCCCGCCGAGCGCTTCGAGGAAGTCCTGCTTGAGATTGGCGAAATGCTCCGTGCTCATCGGCACGTTGACCTTGCCCCAGGCTACCGTGTCCTCGGTCTGCTCATCGCGCACGATGAACTTGTCCTTGGCCGAACGCCCGGTGTGCCGGCCGGTCTGGACCACCAGCGGTCCATCCTTCGCGAGCTGCCCCTCATCGTTGGCAACGGCATGCTCAACCAGCGCCGCCTGGCCCAGATTGGCGTGAATGACAGCACTGGTCTTAATGCCTTGCTTGTCGAGCGGAAAGGAAAGCGAAGTCGTCACAAAGTTCTCCCTAGAGCCTTGGCAGGCTGCTGCAGTTTTGGCGGGAACGTAGGCTTTGCGCATAGTCCGCACTGGCCCGTCCGTCAATTTCCACCGCTATGGATCAAAATCCGCCGTTCGGAAACGTCATTTCTTCTTTTTTAGCCAGTATTTTACCGCGGCGATGCTGCCGGGATGCGTCCATTGCCGCCGAATGGTGAAAGGGATACCGCACGTGCCTAACCAAAGATAGAAACGCTCCTCATGGATTCGCCCCAGCAAACATCCGATACTTTCAACGCGCCGGTTACGATCGCGCTCGTCGACGACGATCGGAACATCCTCACTACGCTTTCCATCGCGCTGCAGGCCGAAGGCTTTGCGACGCGGGTCTATGCCGATGGCGGAGCCGCGCTGAAGGGCTTGCAGGACAATCCACCCGATCTCGCGGTGTTCGACATCAAGATGCCCCAGATGGACGGGATGGAATTGCTGCGGCAGTTGCGGCAGTCCTCCGATCTGCCGGTGATCTTCCTCACCAGCAAGGACGAGGAAGAGGACGAGGAAGCCGGCCTGGCGATGGGAGCGGACGATTACATCGCCAAACCGTTCAGCCAGCGCCTGCTACTCGCGCGCATTCGGGCAATCCTGCGCCGCGCCGCTCCAACGGACGACCCGCAGCCGGAGGAAGCCGGAGATGTCCAGCCGGAACAGCTTCAGCGCGGAGGGCTGAAGATGGACCCCACCCGTCATCAGGTGACATGGAACGGAAAGGCGGTGTCCCTTACCGTGACCGAGTTCCTGATCCTGGAGGCGCTGGCCCAGCGGCCGGGGGTGATCAAAAGCCGGAACCAGTTGATGGACGCGGCCTATCCCGACGATACCTTTGTCGATGATCGGACGGTCGACAGCCATATCAAGCGGCTGCGGCGCAAGTTTCGCGTAATCGATCCGGAGTTTTCCGCGATAGAGACCCTGTACGGCGCCGGCTACAGCTTCTCCGATGGTTGAGGCAGCGGCTTGGCCGCGCTGGCTCAGGCAGGACCCCAAGCCGCCTCGGGCCTCACTCACCACCCGCATTCTTGCGGTCAACCTGATCCCGCTGGCTTTGCTTGGCGGCAGCTTGTTCTTTCTGGACACTTATCGTCGCCAGTTGCTCCACGAACGCTTCAAGATGGCGCGGATCGAAGCGCAGATCACCGCCGAAGCACTCGCCGGGGCGAGCCGGTCCCGCCAGGAAGCCCTGCTGGTTCAGATCGGCAAGGAGCAGCGCATGCGTCTGCGGATGTACGATGCCGAAGGACGCCTGTGGGCAGACAACTTCGCGCTGGCAAGGCCATCGTACACCCTGGTCGATCCGGGAACCGAACCTTTCCGCCACAAGCTTGCCCGAACGCTGGACCGGGTCGTGGACTTCACGGTCGGCGCGCCGCCGCTTCCCCTATACCGCGACCTGGACTCCCAGCGTGCCGAATACTGGCCCGAACTGACTCGCGCCCGAAGGCAGGGGCTGACGCAGATCACCTTGCGGTATGCCCCCGACCGGACGCCCGTCATCACCGCCGCTGCTCCGGTGGGGGTGAAGGGCTCCAGTCTCCTGACCACCCGCAATGCGCGCGACATTACGCTGGCGGTGCGCTCCGCCCGGCAAACGCTATTCACCATCTTCGCCTTCTCCCTGGCGGTTTCGATCGTGCTCTCGCTGTATCTGGCGCGCACCATCATCGAGCCGCTGCGCAAGCTGGTGCGGGCAACGGTACGCGTACGGCTGGGCCGGGACCGCGAGGTGGAAGTCCCGCGGATGAACGACCGGGGAGATGAAATCGGCGTGCTCGCCCGCGCGGTGTCCGACATGACCAGCGCCTTGCGTGTCCGGATCGACGCGGTGGAAAGCTTCGCCGCCGACGTTGCGCACGAAATCAAGAATCCGCTGGCATCCCTGCGCAGCGCGGTGGAGACGCTTACTCGTGTGAACGATCCTCACCTGCGCGACCAGCTAATCGAAGTCGCCGCTCATGACGTTCGGCGGATCGACCGTCTGGTGAGCGAAATATCCGAAGCCAGCCGGATCGACGCGGAGCTTTCCCGGGCGAAGTTCGAGCCGGTCGATATGGCGGCGCTCGCTGAAAACGTGATCCAGGCACGCGAAGGCCGCGGTCAGAACCTTGACCGGCGGGTCATGCTTCGTTGCGGGGAGGGAAAGTTCATCGTCGCCGGGGTGCCGCTGCGGCTTGAGCGGGTGATCGACAACCTGCTCGACAACGCCGTTTCGTTTTCGCCGCCGGGCGGGGTAATCCAACTGGCCCTTGAGCAAAGAGGCAAGAGCATCAGGTTGACGGCCTGCGACGAAGGCCCGGGAATTCCCCAAAAAGAGCGGGAGAAGGTGTTTACCCGCTTCCATTCGGTCCGCCCGGAGACGGAAAGCTTCGGCAACCATAGCGGGCTTGGCCTCGCCATCGGCCGGTCTATCGCGGAAGCGCACGACGGTTCGCTCATTGCGCAGGACCGGCCGGACGGCCGGTCCGGTGCATGCCTGGCGCTGGAATTGCCCGCGGCGTGAGCGGGGTAATCCACCAGGCTACCGCGGTCGCAATCGGCGGGCGGGCGCTGCTGATCGAGGGCGCGCCCGGCAGCGGCAAGTCCGCTCTCGCGCTGGCGCTGATTGATCGCGGAGCCACGCTGATCGGCGATGACGGAGTAACCCTTGCTCACAAATCCGGCCAGCTTTGGGCCTTTCCGCCGCCGAACATTTCCGGAAAGCTGGAAATTCGCAACGTCGGGCTGATCGATTTGCCCACGACGGAGGCACCCGTGGCGCTGGTGCTGCGCCTCGATCCTTGCGCTCCCCGCCATGTCGAGACCGCGGACGCAATCGCGCTGTGCGGTGCTTGCGTGCCAATGCTCCGCCTGTACCCGGATGCGGGCGCCTTGCCGTTGCGGGCCGAGTGGGCCTTGCGCCTGCATTGCCCACCCGACATCCCGGACTGAAGGTAAAGCCTGAGGAGAATCAGCCCCAACGCCTTCACATTTTCGTCCCGCAGGCGCAAAGAGCCCCCATGCCCAGCGAATCGAGCGATGATCGGCAACGCATTCTGCTCGTCACCGGCATGCTTGGTGCCGGAAAGACAACCGCGCTGCGGGAACTGGAAGACCTTGGCTGGGAGGCGATCGACAACTTCCCGATCCGCTTTCTCGGCCGGCTGATCAGGCCGGAACTGAGGAACGCCGACGGCGACAATGCCTCCCTTGCGATCGGGTTCGATTGCCGCACCCGCGGCTTTGCCCCCGAAGACGTGATCGCGCGCGTCAAGCATCTTGGGCATCGCCGCGATCTGGTGATCAGCACGATGTTCCTAGATTGCTCCGATCCGGAACTGGAACGACGTTTCAACGAGACGCGCCGACGCCATCACCTGGCACAGGACATGCCGGTTCCCTTCGGCATCGCAGCCGAACGGCAGTTGCTGGAGCCCTTGCGGAACTGGGCCGACATCCTGATCGACACCAGCCACTTCTCGACCCACGAGTTGCAGCAGACCATCCGGCAGCAGTTTTCGCGCCGCGGACCGGGCGAAATGACCGTCAGCGTGACGAGCTTCGGCTTCGCGCGCGGCATGCCGCCCGTCGCCGACCTGGTGTTCGACATGCGCTATCTCGATAACCCCCACTGGGATCCGGACCTGCGCCCGCTTACCGGCCAGGACGAGGCGGTGGGCCGACACATCGCGGCCGATCCCGGGTTCGAAAGCAGCTTCGAACAAATCCGCGCCTTGTTGCTGGACTTGCTCCCGCGCTATTCCGCCCAGGGCAAGAACTATGCGAACATCGCCTTTGGCTGTACCGGCGGGCGCCACCGGTCGGTCTATGTGGCGGAACGCAACGCGCAAGCCTTGCGCGATGCCGGTTTTTCGCCCACTGTGCTGCACCGCAACCTGGGATCCCGGGCTGCCGAATTGATCGAAGAGCCGCACCAGCCGTGACCATGTCATACGCACTCCGCGAAGCGGCGGCTCATCTTCTGGGTATCGCATCTCGATGATCGGAATGATTCTGGTAACTCACGGCCGTCTGGCTGAGGAGTTCGTTCATGCGATGGAGCATGTCGTCGGCCAGCAGGATGCGGTCGCGACGGTCTGCATCGGGCCGCAGGACGACATGGAAGCGCGGCGCAAGGAAATCGCTGCCGCCATCCGCGCGGTGAACACGGGCAGCGGCGCGGTGATCCTGACCGACTTGTTCGGCGGCACGCCTTCGAACCTTGCCATTTCCCTGATGCGGGCTGGCGAAGTCGAAGTGATCGCCGGGATCAACCTGCCGATGCTGATCCGCCTTGCCGGGGCCCGCAAGACCATGGCACTCACTGCCGCAGTCGCCGCGGCGCGCGATGCGGGACGCAACTACATAACGATCGCTTCCGAGTTCCTGGGGCAGGAAGCCTGAAGCAACTCTGGAGCCGGGTGGACGTTCGGCGGTTTGGAAGTTGCGGCAAACAAAACAGGGAGAGGCGGCTTGGATACTGCGCGCCGGAGACTTGAGATCGTCAACCAGCGCGGGCTTCACGCCCGGGCCAGTGCCAAGTTCGTGAACGCCGTCAGCGTCATGGAAGGCGTGGAAGTGCTGGTCGCCAAGGACGGGATGAAAGCTGCCGGAGGATCGATCCTGGGCCTGATGATGCTAGGTGCGGCCAAGGGCGACACGATCGAGATCGCGGTCTCGGGCGAGGAAGCAGAAGCGCGTCTGGACGAATTATCCGAGCTGGTCACCAGCGGATTCGGCGAAGACTGACGCGCCGATGCGCCGCGAGATCACGGGCTTTTCCAATCCCACCGTCAAGCTGCTGCGTTCTCTGCGGGACAAGAAGCACCGCAAGCGGGAGCGGCGCTTCCTGGCCGAAGGGCTGCGGCTGCTGACCGACGCGCGCGAAAGCGGCCGGACGCCCGAGATGCTGGTCATGGCCAGCGGGCGGGAGGAGCACCCGCTGCTGACATCCCTGATTGAAACGGTGGAACGCGCCGGCGGCGAAGTGGTCGAGACCACGCCCGACATTCTTTCCAAGATTACCGGGAAGGACAACCCGCAGGCCGTTGCTGGAGTGTTCGCGGAATTCGACACCGCGCTTTCCACCATCGACCGTTCGGCCGCGCCGATCTGGCTGGTGGCGCAGGCGCTGCGCGATCCCGGAAACCTTGGCACCATGCTGCGCACGGGAGATGCAGTCGGCGCCGGCGGGTTGATCCTGATCGACGAGTGCGCCGATCCGTTTTCAGTCGAGGCTGTGCGCGCCAGCATGGGGGCGGTGTTCACGCAGAGCATCGCGCAAGCGACCTGGAGCGAGTTCCTGCCATGGCTGCGCGGCCCCGACGGGCGCAGCGAAGGCCAGCTTGTCGCCGCATCCCTGCGCGACGCGGTGCCTTATCGCGGCGCACCGTATCAAGCACCCTGCTTCCTGCTGGTCGGCAACGAATCGCGCGGACTGCCCGAAGAGTACGAGGCCGCCTGCGACCTGCGAGTGACGATGCCGATGAAAGGGCGCGCCGACAGCCTCAACGCAGCCATCGCCGGAGCGGTGCTGGCCTACGAGGTGCTGGCGAGCCTTTGAGCGTGCGTGAGGGTGACACACCTGACACATTGCCGAAGCGCGTCATCCAGCCACGAACCAAGGTTTCCTGCGGCTTTCAGCTGCCCTGAATGACATCACGGCCGATGTGAGAAATTAAAATATTCTTTCGTGCATGAGCATGAATGATGCTGCCCCTTCGTCTGCCCCGAACATCGGGGAGGAGCGATGGACGGGGACCATCCGAGAAAAGACGATGAAAAGAACACCCCCGATTTGCCGCCGCGCCGGCGTGTAGGAAAGCGGCGTCCAAGCGCTATTCGATCAGCTTGACCCCGCGCACCTTGCGGATCGGGGTGCCGCCGCAATTCATCCCCACGCGCGACCCGCCCTGAAAGGCGATCCGACCAGCGATGATCTGGGTGCAGCCGCTGCTGGTCGAGGCGCCGTTCGCGAAGCGCAGCATCTGGTTCGGCAGGTAGACCGCCCCGCGCAGCGTCTGCTGCGACCCGCCTTCGAGCACGTTGGTACCGGTCGAGGGCGCGCTTCGGTCCTGATAGAGCACTACCCCGGCGGTCGGCCCGCTGTCGGGGGCCGTCAGGTCGATCCGCGACCCGTTATCGAACCGGACGGTCGCGTAGTCGGTGCCGGTGCTGCTGGTGAGGACGAATGTCACCCCGGTGCCGGTCACCCGCGAGCCGCCGGCCACTTCCAGCGTTCCGCGGTCGATGAAGTAGATTCCGGGTTCGAAGTGGACGGTCGCGCCATTGGCGATCCGCAATCCGTTGCAGAATACCGTCGGCAGGGAGCTACCGCCATACGTCCCGGAGGAAAGATTCGCGGCGTTGTAGGTGCAGCCGCTGTAGGACGGCACCGGCATGTCCGCGTACGGATCGCCAACCGGGGCTTCCCCCGAGTGGATGCCGTCCTCGGCCGTGACGTGCGCCCCTTGCGTCACGCTGTAGCCGCCCACCACGCCGACGCTTTCGGCGGCCAGCCGGGCGCCGCCCCGGATCTGCACCGCTTCCGCCGCACTGGAATTGGCCCACAGCGCGCATCCGCTGAGCACCAGCGTCGCACCGTTCGCGTGTTCGATGGCGGGATTCCCCTCCGGATCGAGCGCCATCACGCAGGCCTTGGCTGCCCGGCCCACCCGGGCGACGGCGCGGGCGGCCAGCAACGGATCTTCCGAGACGAACAAGCCGGAAAAGAAGCGCCGCCCCGGCTGCTCGATCACCACTTCCACTGCTTGCGACATGCCGGCACTCGGCCCGCTGGTAGGCGGGGTCGCGACGCGGACCACGACGTTTCCTTCTCCATCCTCGAATCCATGCTGCGCGGTGACGGCGCGGGCTTGCGCGGCGATGCCCGATTCTCCGGCCGCCAGTGCGGTTGCGGCACTGAAGGCGGCGGAATCTGCCGCGCCTTGCAAGCTTCGCCGCGCAAGATAGGAATAGCCGATATCGATGCCGAGCCCGGCGAACCCGATCATCACCGGCAGGACAAGCGCGACGAACACGGCGGATGCACCGGAACGGTCATGGAGCAGCCGGCGACAGACCGCCCGCGCGTTGCGAAACGAGAGCCGGGCGAAACGCGGCGTCAAACGGGCATGCACTCCCGGCATCACAGGCCCGCCGTCCGATCCAGCGGACCGTCCGCCACGCCGAAGCAGCCAGAGATACCGTTCACATGCAGCGCATTTCCCCAGCCGAGCGCGATCTGATGCAGATTCGGCGCCCTAACCGTTTAATTTAGCGCGATTTCCAAGTCAGTTGGGGATTCCACGTGGTTTGCAGCCGCTTCAGTCGCCGGCGACGAAGCTGGTGATGCTCCACTTGCCGTTCCGGTGGGAGGCGATCAGGCGATAGTCCAGCAGACTGCGCAGCTGGTCGGTCGCGATATAGCCGGTCGTCTCCGCATCCCGGACTCGCTCCCTTTCATCGGCTTCGGCCTCAAGCCGGTTGCGGATCCGGACTTGCTGGTAAGGCTGGTCCGGCTTCCACGCGTCCACCCGCACCACGTCCCAGGAAACGGTATCGATCCGGGGCGCCTGCGGATCGGGCGCGGCGAGGACCGGGATGTTCTGCCCGGTCACCAGCATGGCCGTCCCTGAGGCGGCCCCGGGAATATCCTGATCGAAGTACCACGGGATGGTGATCCCGCCCTGGGCGTTGGCGGAACAGCCAAGCGTCATCAGCTCGTCCAGTTCCTGCCACAAGTTCCACTCATCGCTGGTCAGGCGCTTGCGCAACTCATCGGTTCCGGCCCCGTCGCCGAAGTCGAGCTTTACGTCGCTGGCAGCAAGGGCGATCAGCCCTTCGACATCGCGCGTCCTGACCACTTCGGCCAGGCGGGCGCGGAAGGCCTGCGCCCCCTCAACCGAACCGCAGGTATTCTGCGGCGCAAAACGCCCGGCGGAGACCGGAGCGGGTTTCGGTTCGGCCAGCTCGACGATTTCCTTTGCCTTCGTCGCCACTTCGTCGGCCGGCGCGGTTTCCCGGTCGCAGGCGGCAAGCGCCATCAGCAGCAGGCAAGCCAGGGTCTTCCTCATTCGTTTACGCCGCATTCTCTTTCGCGCCCGCGACCAGGCGCGGGGTGGTTGGTTCTTCGATGTCGCCGGACGTGTAGCGCGGCAAGGTTTCCACCTTGGCGACGTCTTCCGCATCGCGCTTGCCGGTCTCGATCCCCTTGTCGCGCAAGCGCCGGGCGGACGACAGGACGTTGCGTTCATAGCTGCCGACGAACTTGTTGTAGTTGTTGACCGCGCTTTCCAGTCCGGACCCGACGCGCTTCAGGTGCTCCCCCGCGGTCGCGATGCGATCGTACACTTCGCCCGCCATCCGGCCGATCTCGCGCGCTTCCTGCGCCAGCGCATCCTGCCGCCAGACTTGCGCAACCGTGCGGGCGATGGCGACCAGATTGGTCGGGGTCGCCAGCAGCACGCGCCGATCGAAGGCGAAGTCCCACAGCTTGGGATCGTGTTCCAGCGCGGCGGCGACGAAGTGTTCGCCGGGGACGAACATCACCACGTAATCGGGCGCATCCTCGAACTGGCTCTGATAGCTTTTGGTGCCGAGTTGCTGGACGTGGTTGCGCATCGATTTGGCATGGGCATCCAGCGCCCGGGTCCGCGCTTCGTCCGTGTCGGCCTCGAACGCTTCCTGATAGGCGTTGAGGGAAACCTTGGCATCGATGATCAGCTTCTTGTGCCCCGGCACGTTGACGATCGCGTCAGGCCGCAGGCGGCCATCCTCCGTATCGATCGAGCGTTCCATCACGAAGTCGGTGTGTTCGGCCAGCCCGCACTGTTCCAGCACGTTGCGCAGCTGCTGTTCGCCCCAGCGGCCCCGCGCCTTGGGTCCGTTGGTCAGGCTGTTGCCGAGGCGAGCGGCTTCGCGCCGGACATCCTCCTGCCCCTGCCGCATCGTATCGATCAGGCCGTGCAGCTTGCCGAAGGCATCGACGCGCTGTTTTTCCAGCAGTTCGACTTGTTCTTCGTAGCGCTTGAGCCGTTCATCGACCGGCTGAAGCAGCGCGGTGATCGCTTCCTTGTTGGCTTTTTCCGAATGGCCGAGCCGTTCGTTGGCCCGTTCCAGGAAGGCTTCCTGCGCCTTGGTCAGCACGGCGGTGCCGGTGTTCTGAAATTCCTTCAGCAATTCGCCGCGCGCGTCGATCAGCAAGCGTTTCTGCTCTTCGAAGTTGGCGGTTTTTTCCCGCAATCCGGCAAGTTCCGTTGCGAGCTCTTCCCGCGAGCGGCGCACCTGTTCAAGATCGCGGGCGATGGCATCGACTCGCTCCGCCCGCTCGGTCGCGGTGGCGAGATCGCGGATCGCGTCGCGGAACTTGTCATCCAGCGCCTTGGCCTCGCCGTCGCGCTGGTCGTGCCGCGCCTTCCATCCGGCGCATTCGCGATAGCCGATGAACCAGCCGGCAGCCCCGCCGAGGGCGAGGCCGATCATCAGGGCAAATACAGTCAGAAGGGCTGGGTCCATGCGCGCAGACTACGCAAACGCGGACAGAACGCCAGAGCCTATGCGCGGCTTGTTTCCGGAAGCCGGAAAAGACCGGTTCCGGCGGCTTTCCCGTCAGGCAGCCTTGCGCAACTTGTCCAGCTTTTTCAGTGCCATCGTGCGCTTGAGCCGGCTCAGGTGGTCGATGAACAGAATGCCTTCGAGATGGTCCATCTCATGCTGGATGCAGGTGGCCATCAGACCCTCCATCGCTTCTTCATGGACGTTGCCTTCCAGATCCTGCCAGCGCACGCGGCACGTGGCCGGGCGATCGACATCGCCGTAGATCTCGGGGATCGACAGGCAGCCTTCCTGATAGGTGCAAAGGTCCGCGCCGGGATCGAGGATTTCGGGGTTCACGAACACGCGCGGGTTCCTGATCACCGGGCGGTGATCGTGGCCGCAGCCATGGTCGCCGCAGTCTTCCGGGTCCGCGTCGGGATCGGGTTCCTGCAAGTCGATCACCAGCACGCGCTTCGGCACGCCGACCTGGATCGCGGCGAGACCGATGCCGTGCGCAGCGTACATCGTTTCGAACATGTCATCGACCAGCGTCTTCAGTTCCGCGTCGAAGGTTTCGACGGGGGTGGAGACGGTCTTCAGCCGGGAGTCCGGAACTTCGAGGATTTCACGAATAGCCATGGGGCGAGAGATAAGCATATCGCGCGCTAACGGCAAGTGAACGCGGGAGAATCCTACCCTACCGGGCGCCTTGCGCGCAGCGCCTGGGCCAGCGTTCCTTCGTCGAGGTAATCCAGTTCCCCGCCGACCGGCAGGCCGTGGGCGAGCTGGGTGATGCGGATGGGGTATCCCTCCAGCCGTTCCGCGATGTAGTGAGCGGTCGTCTGGCCTTCGAGGGTGGCGTTCATCGCCAGCACCACCTCGTCGATCCCGCCCGCTGCCACCCGATCGATCAGCGAAGCGATGGAGAGGTCTTCCGGCCGGATGCCTTCGAGCGCGGACAAGTGCCCGCCCAGCACGTGGTAGCGCCCGGCGAACAGCCGCGCGCGGTCAAGTGCCCACAAGTCGGCGACATCCTCCACCACGCACAGCTGCCGCGATTCGCGGCGCGGATCGGCGCAGATGCTGCACGGTGTCTGCGTGTCGACGTTGCCGCAGGACGGGCATTCGACCAGCTTTTCCCGCACCGAATCCAGCGCCTCGAGCAACTGGACGAGCGCGGTTTCGCGCCGCTTGACGAGCCACAGCACCGCCCGCCGGGCGGAGCGGGGGCCAAGCCCGGGCAGACGCGCCAAAGCCGAGCTCAAGGTGTCGATTTCCTGCGATGACATGGAGGTTTCCTATCCATCCGCGCCGGGCCTGTCGAAGCCCTGCGTCCTTTTCTTTCCGGCCGGCTGAAGTAAGGCAGGCCAGAATGCTCAGGCCTGTGGGGAATATAGCAACGATGCGGGTGGTTTTCATGGGCACGCCGGATTTCGCCGTGCCGGTTCTCAAGGCGCTGGCGGACGCGGGGCACGATGTGGTCGCCGCCTACTCGCAGCCGCCGCGGCCCGCCGGGCGGGGCAAGAAGTTGCAGCCCTCCCCTGTGCAGGTCGAGGCGGAAAAGCGCGGGATCGAAGTGCGCTGTCCGGTGTCGTTGAAGGACGAAGCCGCGCAGGCGGAATTCCGCGCCTTTGGGGCGGATGTAGCGGTGGTCGCCGCGTACGGCCTGATCCTGCCGAAAGCGGTACTGGAAGCACCGAAGCACGGGTGCCTCAACGTCCATGCTTCGCTGCTGCCCCAGTGGCGCGGCGCCGCGCCGATCCAGCGAGCGATCCTGGCCGGCGTTCCGGTGACGGGCGTCACGATCATGCAGATGGAGCAAGGGCTCGACACCGGACCGATGCTGGCGAGCGCGCGCGTGCCGATCGAGCAGAAGACGGCCGGCGAACTGACGCAGGAACTGGCGCAGCTTGGCGCAAGGCTGATGGTCGAGACGCTGGCCGATCTCGACCGGGTTCGCCCAACTGCCCAGAACGATCTTGCCGCCACCTACGCCGCCAAGCTCGACAAGAAGGAAGCGCGGATCGACTTTGCCAGGCCTGCCTTGCTGATCGAGCGGGAGGTGCGGGCCTTTGCCCCCTTCCCCGGTGCATGGTTCGATCTTGAGGGGGAACGGATCAAGGTGCTGGAAGCCCATGTCATCGGGATGAACGGCGCGCCGGGCTGCGTGCTCGACGACAAGCTGACCATCGGCTGCGGCAACGCCGCGATCCGGCCGACCCGCATCCAGCGCGCCGGAAAACCCGCGATGGAAACCGATGCGTTCCTGCGAGGGAAAAGCGTGGCCGTGGGCACGGTCCTGCGGTGATGCGCTAGTGACTCGCTTCGCCCTGACGCTGGAATTCGATGGCGGCCCGTTCATGGGGCTGCAGCGGCAGGCGCACGGGCCCAGCATACAGCAGGCTGTCGAGGAAGCGGCCGGGGCGGTGACGGGGGAACGCATCACGCTGCACAGCGCCGGGCGTACCGATGCCGGGGTTCATGCGCTGGCGATGCGCAGCCATCTGGAGACCGCGAAATCCATTGCTCCATTCCGCCTTATGGAAGCGATCAATGCGCACTTGCGCCCCGCCCCGGTCGCGGTGCTCGCTTGCGAGGAGAAGCCGGATAACTGGCACGCCCGGTTTTCCTGCATCGGCCGGGCTTACGAATACCGCATCGCCAACCGCCGCGCCCCGCTGACGCTGGAACGCGGACGCGCGTGGCAGGTGGCCCGGCCGCTGGATGCGGACGCGATGCACCGCGCCGCGCAGGCGCTGGTCGGGCGTCACGATTTCACCACCTTCCGATCGGCCCACTGTCAGGCCAACGATCCGGTCAAGACGCTGGACCGGCTGTCCGTGCGGCGCGAAGGAGACGTCGTAGCGATCGAGGCCGAAGCGCGCAGTTTCCTGCACCACCAGGTCCGCTCGATGGTCGGCTGCCTTGCGCTGGTGGGGCTTGGGCGCTGGCGGGAGGAGCAGGTGGGCGAAGCGCTGGCGGCACGAGACCGGCAGGCACTGGGCCTCAACGCGCCGCCGGAAGGGCTGTATTTCGTCCGGGCCCTGTACCCGGACGACCCAGGCTGAGGCTGGTTACCCGGCAAACCGATGCGCCGGTTCGGCGTGTCTCCGACGAAGGGAACAGCGTCAAAGCATCATCGTTGTTGTTGATGACACGTTCCCACATGCCGGAGAGTATCGGCAGAACTGCTGGAGACTATGATGAGAAACATGTTTGCCCTGCTGGCTGCAGGTGGCCTCGCGCTTGGGCTTTCGGCTTGCGATGTGGACCAGACGGAAGAAGGCGCTGCGCCCGAGATTGACGTGGATGCAGGCTCAATGCCTGAATACGACGTGGAGCCGGTCGATGTCGATGTCTCCTCCGGCACGAGGACAGTCGAAGTTCCGACGATGGATGTCGATGCCAATATCCCCGATGCGGAAGGGGAGCCGGTCACCCCTCCTTCTGAGTAACCAAGCCCACGCCCGGTTGAAGAACCAGATCTGAAGAATTGCCTGCTTGCGCCGGCCGCCCAGCGGCCGGCGCAACGCATTTGGGCCGCGTTCCTTGGTCGGGCGCGAAGGGTGCAGTGGCATTGAGGCAGTGCCGGCCATCTCGGGAAGGCGGCGTCACTGACGCGGCCCCCTTCCGGTTCGGGCCCCAATCCATCCCTCAACGAGCAGGAAGTGGCCGGGATACTGATTCCCGGTGCCGAACTCCCCATTCGCAAGAAGCTTGGTTGTCGATGTCTTGCGCGGTGACAAACCGCAAGACCTGACACCGCGATCCGCACCCTGAAGCTGTGCGGGAAGAGCGGCGACAAAAATTTTTCTGTTCATCCCATGGGTGGAGTTCAAGGATCGGAGGCGCTTGCCTGCACCTGGATGCGCAACGCGCCGGTGTTTGCCAGGTGGGGCATGGTTTCCATTTCGCCGTCGGCTTCATCTAAGCGGCTGAGAGGAAAAGGATTGTTCCGATCTTCGCTGCGGACACCGGCGGTCGGCGATCAGCGGCAGGCGAACGCGGGCAGGATGGCGCCACGTGCGGCGGCCTGTCGACGTGGGAGAGGAGCCTGCACCCGATGCTGCAAAATTTTTTCGACACTGACGTTTCGGTTGCCGATGGTTCAGTTTTCCCGCCCTACACATGAATGCAACAGGGTTGGTGGAGACGAAACATGAAGACCATGATGAAGGGAATTTTTCTGGCTGCCGCAGTGTCCGGGGCAGGCATTGCCACTCCGGCGGTCGCTTTCGACACCGGGCACGGAACGCCGGCTCACGTCGCAGCTCAGCAGTCGAATGTCCTCGGATACGGCGACCGCGACAACCGCTGGCGCGACCGCCGCGATCGTGATTACCGCGACCGGGATTACCGTGATCGGGACCGTTACTCCAGGTCGTCCTATGAGGACCGCGACTATCGCGGCGCCCGCAACTGGAACGGCCAGAACCAGCGGTACAATTGCCGCCGGAAGGATGGCACCACCGGCTTGATCATCGGCGGAGCCGCTGGCGCCCTTCTCGGCCGCGAAGTCGACACGCGGGGCGACCGCACTCTTGGCACCGTGCTCGGTGCGGCAGGCGGCGCGCTGCTGGGCAAGAAGGTGGCCCAGGGCCAGAACAACTGCCGCTAAACCGGCGATGCCGACGTGAAAGGAAGCCCCGCTTGCGCGGGGCTTCTTTTTTGTCTGGCTTCAATATCGGCTGGTCTAGGCGGCTCCTAGGTTCGGGAGCGGCGCGGCGTCAGGCTTTCGCGACGACGCTTTCGGGCAATTCTTCACCGAACACGCGCTGGTAGTATTCGGCCACCAGCATCCGCTCAGCCTCATCGCACTTGTTGAGGAAGCTGAGGCGGAAGGCGAAGCCCTTGTCCCCGAAGATCTCGGTGTTCTGGGCCCAGGTGATGACCGTGCGCGGACTCATCACCGTCGACACGTCCCCGTTCATGAAGCCCTGGCGCGACAAGTCGGCCACGCGGATCATGTCGGCCACGGTCTTCTTGTCGATCTTCGTCTTGGCCGCGACGATTTCCTGTTCCGTTTTTGCGGGCAGGTAGTTGAGGCCGACCACGACGTTCCAGCGGTCCATCTGGCCCTGGTTGATCGCCTGCGTACCGTGATACAATCCGCTGGTGTCCCCCAGCCCGACCGTGTTGGCGGTGGCGAACAAGCGGAAGAACGGGTTCGGGCGAATCACCCGGTTCTGATCCAGCAGGGTCAGCTTGCCTTCGGCTTCCAGCACGCGCTGAATCACGAACATCACGTCCGGACGGCCGGCGTCGTATTCGTCGAACACCAGCGCCACCGGGTGCTGCAGCGCCCAAGGCAGCAAGCCTTCGCGAAATTCCGTCACCTGCAACCCGTCGCGCAGCACGATCGCATCGCGCCCGACCAGATCGATCCGGCTGATATGCGCATCGAGGTTGATGCGAATCGTCGGCCAGTTCAGCCGCGCGGCGACTTGTTCGATATGCGTGGACTTGCCGGTGCCGTGGTAGCCCTGCACCATGACGCGGCGGTTGAAGGCGAACCCGGCGAGGATCGCGAGCGTTGTGTCCGGATCGAACACGTAGTTGGGATCCGTATCGGGCACCCGTTCATCGCCTTGCGAGAAGGCCGGGACCTTCATGTCGATGTCGATCCCGAAAGTCTCGCGCACATCGAGCTGGATGTCGGGCGCGGACAGAACGGTGCCGGAGGCGGCGGGGTTGGCAGTCATCTCGTTCATCGGGCCTTGCCTAGACGCACGGGCCAAGGCCTGCAACCGGCAATGGGCGCTTCGTGTCCCGCCGGTCCGTCAGGCAAAAGCCCCGGCGCGGCGCAGCAACTGGTAGGCTTCGACCACGCGCTGCAGCCGCCCTTCCTGGCTGCGGTCGCCCCCGTTGCGATCCGGGTGATACTGGCGCACCAGTTCCGAATAGCGGCGGCGCAGCCCTGCCCGGTCGGCGTTAGCGGGCAAGCCCATCACGTTCAGCGCCTCACGCTCTTTCGGGGTGAAGCGGGCATAGTGCTCGTTCTGCCCCCTCGCCTGCCGGCGGATATCGCCCGCCCGCGCGCCGATCGCATCGAGCGGATCGTCGAAGTCGGCCCAGCGCGGCGCTCCGTCCACCCCGGCATCGGGGCGAAAGGCGCGGGTGTCGGTGCGCCAGCCGGAGACCGGCGATTGCGCGTCGAGAATTTCTTCCGCGCTCATCCCTTCGAACCAGTCGTAGCCGGCGTTGAATTCGCGCACATGGTCGAGGCAGAACCAGCGCCACTCCCCCGGTCCGTCGAATCCGGGCGAGCGCCGGCCGGGGGCGCGGAACTCTCCTGCCCCTTCGCAACGCGGCGCCTCGCACTCCCGCCCCGTGTTCTCAAATCGTCCGTGGAACTTCTGTTGCTTCACCGCCATTAGGATGGGGTCGATAGCGCCCTTTGAAAACCCCGGAGAAGACGATGGCTGGAGAACTCGAACGCGAAATGCGCGACCTGTTGCAAAAGAACTTCGAACCGAGCCACCTCAACGTGATCAACGACAGCGCGCGGCACCACGGCCATTCCGGGGATGACGGCACCGGCGAATCGCATTTCACGGTAGAGATCGTGAGCCCGCACTTTTCGGGGCAGAGCCGCCTTGCCCGCCAGCGGATGGTCAACGCGGCGCTGGGCGATATTCCCGGCCAGCGAGTCCACGCGCTCGCCATCCGGGCCTTTGCGCCCGAGGATGCCCCGTCGGACTTGTCGCACCCGGTCTGAGGGTCAGGCGTTCCCGACTACCAGGCAGGCGGCGGCGACCAGCAGCCCGGCAAGGCGGTTGGAGCGGAACCGGTCGAGCGGATTGGCCGGATCGGCGGGATCGAGGGTGAAGACCTGCCAGCCGAGGTGAATTGCCGCCGGGATCAGCGCCAGCACGGCCAGCAAGTCTCCGCGCATCAGCCAGAAGGCAAGCGCCCAGCAGCCAAGCGCCAGCGCGTAGAACGCGATTACCCCGTGCTTCACGCGGCTGCCTAGCCGCAAGGCGCTGGAACGGATGCCGACCAGTGCGTCGTCTTCCCGGTCCTGCAGCGCGTAGATCGTGTCATACCCGACGCACCAGAAGAACGCGCCCGCATACAGTGCGGCCATTACCTCAAGCCGGTCCGATCGCAAGGCGACCCAGCCGACCGGCGCTCCCCAAGTGAACACGAGCCCCAGCCATGCCTGCGGCCACCACGTAATCCGTTTCATGAACGGATAGGCGGCAACGAGGCCGAGGCTCCCCAGCGCGACGAACTGCGCCTGCCAGCGCAGTTGCAGCAGGACGATCAGGCCGACGGCGCACAGCACCAGCAGCCAGGCCCACGCAGCTTTCTTGCTCACTCGCCCGCTCGCCACCGGGCGCTGGGCCGTGCGGGCGACTTGCCGGTCAAGATCGGCATCGACGATGTCGTTGTAGACGCAGCCGGCGCCGCGCATCGCGACCGCGCCGATCAGCAGCCACAGGACAAGCTCGATCTGCAGGCCCGCTCCGGTCAGCCACACGCCCCAGGCGCAGGGCCAGAACAGCAGCCACCAGCCGATCGGCCGATCGAACCGGGCGAGCAGCGCGTAGTCGCGGATGCCTTGCGGCAGGCGGGCGATCAGCCCGCGGTGCTGGCTGTCGGGGACGATGCTATCGGCGGACATGCTTGCGTCCTAACCCGCTGCGGGCCTACTGCCTAGCCATGCCCGCCACTCCCGCCTGGCCCCCGCGCAGCGCGCCGCGCCTGTTCGTCCCCGGTCCGCTTGCCCCGGATGCCGCCGTGCCGATCGAGGGGACGCAGGCGCACTATCTGCTGAAGGTCATGCGGGCGAGCGCCGGTTTTGCCGTGGTCTTGTGCGACGACATGACCGGGGAATGGGCGGCCGAAGTGGCCGAAACCGGCAAGCGCGACCTGACGCTGCACGTCCGCGCGCAGTTGCGCGAGCGGGAACAAGTGCCCGATTTCACCCTCTGCGCCGCGCTGCTGAAAAAGGACCGGTTCGACCTGGTGCTGGAAAAGGCGACCGAACTGGGGGTCCGCCGTATTCAGCCCGTGCTGACCCGCCGCTGCGTGGCCGACAAGCTGAACCTGGACCGGGCGCGGACTCTCGTGACCGAAGCGGCCGAGCAATGCGCCCGCACGGCGCTGCCCGAACTCACCCCGCCGGTGAAGCTGGACGCGTTGCTGCGCGACTGGGAGGCATCGCGCGCCTTGTTCTTCGCCGACGAGACAGGCGGGGAACCGGCCTCCCGCTCGTTTGCCGCCCATCCCGGCCCCGCCGCGCTGCTGACCGGACCGGAAGGCGGGTTCGACGATGCGGAGCGGGAATCGATCCGCGCGCTTTCTTCCGCCCATCCGATCTCGCTTGGACCCCGAATCCTGCGCGGGGAGACGGCGACGATTGCGGGGATCGCGGTGTGGATGGCGACGGGCGGCGACTGGTGACGCGACTGGTGGCCTGACAGGGACTGGCGCACTTTGCACTGGCGCCCGGCCCCTGACTCTCCTAACGGCGCGAACATGAGCACGCGCAAGGCCTCGGGGCAAGAGGACGATCCGTTCATCGAAAGCCGCGATCAGCTGGCGGCCGTCATGCAGCGCGGCGAAAAGCCGCGAGAGGCATGGCGGATCGGCACCGAGCACGAAAAGCTCGTCTTCGCGCGGCGCGATTTCCACGCCCCCTCCTATGACGAACCCGGCGGAATCCGCGACCTGCTGCTGCAGCTGAAGGAATTCGGCTGGGAGCCGGTCGAGGAAGGCGGCAAGGTCATCGCGATGAGCGGGCAGGACGGCACCGTCAGTCTTGAGCCTGCCGGCCAGCTGGAATTGTCCGGCGCACCGCTGGAAACGCTGCACGAGACGTGCGCGGAAACCGGGCGCCACCTCGATCAGGTGAAGGCGATCGGGGAAAGCTGCGGCGTCGGCTTCCTGGGTCTGGGCATGTGGCCCGACAAGACCCGCGAAGACCTGCCGATCATGCCCAAGGGGCGCTATGGCATCATGCTGCGGCACATGCCCCGGGTCGGGACGCTTGGCCTCGACATGATGCTGCGGACCTGCACGATCCAGGTGAACCTCGATTACGCGTCCGAGGCCGACATGGCGCACAAGTTCCGCACCAGCCTCGCGCTCCAGCCGCTGGCAACTGCGCTGTTCGCCAATTCACCGTTCACCGAAGGCAAGCCGAACGGATTCCTGTCCTATCGCAGCCATATCTGGTCGGACACCGACCCGCATCGCACCGGAATGCTGCCGTTCGTGTTCGAGGACGGCTTCGGGTACGAACGCTACGTCGACTATATGCTCGACGTGCCGATGTACTTCGTCTTCCGCGACGGGAATTACATCGACGCCGCCGGGCTGAGCTTCCGCGACTTCCTCAAAGGCGAGTTGTCGGTCCTGCCGGGTGAGCTTCCGCGCGAAAGCGACTGGGTGGACCACTTGTCCACCGCGTTTCCCGAAGTGCGGCTGAAAAGCTTTCTGGAAATGCGCGGCGCCGATGGCGGTCCGTGGAACCGGATCTGCGCTCTGCCCGCCTTCTGGGTCGGCTTGCTGTACGATCAGGCCGCGCTCGATGGCGCGTGGGATCTGGTGAAGCACTGGACGATGGAAGAGCGGGAAAGCTTGCGCACCGCGGTGCCCCGCCTCGCGCTCGACGCGCCGATCCCCGGCGGCGGAACCTTGCGCGACATTGCCCGCGAGGTGCTTTCCATTGCCCGGTCCGGCTTGTCCGCCCGCGCCCGGCTGGGCGCCAGCGGAGACAACGAAACCGGCTATCTTGCCCCGCTGGAAGAGATCATCGACAGCGGCAAGGTTCCCGCGCAGCGCCTGCTCGACAAGTTCCACGGGGAATGGAACGGCGACGTCACGCGGGCTTACGAAGACAGCTTCTGAGAGTCCGCAGCCGGTGCCTGCCGGCTGCGGGATCGTCTTGGCCGAGCGACGGCTTTCGGCCGAAGATCACCGCCAGGCGGTGATCCGGCCGCTGTCGTCGAGGATGTAGAGCATCTGGTTGGCAGCCAGCGGCGGCAGAGAAACACCGGCCTTGATATCGGTGTAGGGGCTGGCCGAGCCAGTGCCGGCATCGGCAAGGTAGAGTTGGCCATCGGTGTTCGCCATCCACAGGCGGTTGCCCGCCAGCAGGGGCCCGCTCCAGAAGATCGGATCGCTCTTCTTCTTCTCGTTGCGATAGCGCGGCAGTTGGGTTTCCCAGCGGACCCGGCCGGTGTTCCGGTCAATCGCGTAGAGCTTCGCCTCATCGGTCAAGGTGAAGATCCAGTTCCCGGCAATGGTCGGGGTCGAGATCCCTGCCAGCGTCAGTTCCCACACCCGCTGTCCGGTGGTCAGGTCATACGCCGCCATGCGGCCGCCCTGGCCCAGTGCGTAAACCTTGCCGTTGTCGATGATCGGATCGGCATCGACATCGGTCAACGTGCCGACCGCCGTGGAGATGGAGGTCCGCGCCAGCGCGTCCGACCACAAGTTGCGGCCGTTCTCGTACCGGTAGGCGACCAGTTCCCCGGTGCTGTAGCCCGCAATCACCGTGCCTTGCCCCGCCGCCGGAGCGGCAACGCCAAACACGCCGGCCTGTCCGGTGGACGCGAAATCCTGCCATACGGGCGCGCCATTGGTAATGTTCAGCGCGTGGATCTGGTTGTCCTGCGTCATCACGAACACCGTGTTGAACGCGACCGTCGGCGCGCCGCGCAGCGGACCGGCGGGCGTGACTTTCCAGATCTCGCTACCCGTCTGGGCATCGAGGGCGGCAACTTCGCCCGCGCCGTTGGTGACGTAGACGCGCCCATCGAAGTAGCTTGCCCCGCCGCCGAACACCGCCGATTGAAGATCGCCCGATACATCCATCCGGTGCGTCCAGGTCACCGCTCCGGTGGCGGCATCGAAAGCATGGACCACGCCGTCGGTCCCGACCGCGAACAGCTTGCCCCCGCCGACGACGGGAGCCGCGGCGAGGCGGCGCTTCTTGCTGGTGCCGGCGATCTGCGCGCTCCACACCTGCGAAGGTGCGGAGGACAGCGCAACGTGTCCCGGGTTCTTGGCCGCGTTGCCGCCAGCCTGTGCCCATTCTTCGTTCAGCTGGGCGGCCGGAAGCGTCACGGCGACGTTCGCCAGCGCCGGGTCCACCGTCACTTTGGTGGCGATGTGCGACAGGATCGGCGTCCGCTCGCCCACCGTAGGGGTCTGCGGCTTGTCCTTCTTGCCCAGCCCCGCGCAACCGGAAGCGGTCAGCGCGGCCAGCATCACGGGAAGGAGCAAGCGGCGCGCCACGCGCCGGTTACGGGAAGCTGGTATCATCGAACGGTCCATTACTGTGCGGCTGCGGCCCCGGGAACGGCCGCACCGTCTTCGTTGCGCAACTCGCGCAGGGTTTCATCGACATCCTCGACCGCATCGTAGCCGAGCACGCCCGCCAGCTGGCGAGTGCGCGAACGCAGCGACTGGGGCAGCTCATCGTCCCGCGCAATTTCCACCAGCAGCGGTCCGGCAAGTTCTTCCTTGCCTTGCTGCAGGTATGCCAGCGCAACGAGTTCGCCCGCGCTGCCGAACCATGGATTGCCCGGGGTGGCGAGCGGCTTGAGCCGTTCGATCACTTGTTCCGGCTCAAGCGTGTCGTAGCTGGCCGAGACCGCGCGGATGGTCGCGATGTTGCGGAACGCTTCGGGTGCATCGTCATCGGCCGCGACCGATTCGAACAATTGGACCGCCTCGTCCCGGTTGTCCTGACCCAGCAGGACACCGGCGCGCAGCATCGTCGCCGCGGCCTGCGCTCCGGGGGAACCGTCCTCCGCCACCGGCTCCAGCCGCTCAAGCGCGGCCTGGCCGTTGCCGGCCTGGAGCTGGTCCATCGCCAGCACCAGCTGTTCCGAACTGGCTTCCAGTTCTGCGTTCTGGTGGGACCGCCACCACAGCCACCCGCCGAACGCCAGCAGGGCCAGGACCACCACCGCGATGATGATGATGCCGTACCGCTTGGCAGCGTGGGCGTAGTGATCCTGGCGGACGGCGTCGTCCACCTCGCGCAGGAGCATGTCCTGCTCGGCCGCGTTGCGCTGGGCCAGCTTTTCGGTGCGGGTCTGGGAAGACGTGGGTGTCAGGGCCACTCGGGCGCTTTCTCGATAGGGGCTGATGCGGGCGGCTGTTTAGCGTATGGCCCGGTCAATTCAATCCGTCTTGGGTTCAACGTGAGCAAGTGAAGCCTGCCACGTGAACGCGCAGTGAAGGACCGGCCGCGGTGCGCCTATCCCGCCGGGCCCGCCTTGCGCCGATTCATCACGCCCCAGTAGAGCGCCTTGTAGCGGGCAATCATCCGGGATTCGTCGTAGTGTTCGCGCGCTTTTGCCCGGTTGGCTTCCCCGACCCGCTGGCGCAGCGCAGAATCCACCGAAAGCCGGGTCGCGGCATCCGTCAGCGCGGCTTCATCCCCGGCAGGCACGATGAACGGCGCGTTCTCCTCGGCCACGAAGTCCGCGATATCGCCGCGGGCGGGCGCGACGATCGGCAATCCGGCTGCCATTGCCTGCAGCACGGATACCGGCGCTTGCCCGCTGTCTGACGTGACCGCGAAAATATCCAGCAAGCCCAGCGTCCGCTCCGGCTCGGCAGGGCCGGGAAGGTGGACCCGGTGCTCCACTTCCAGCCGCTCGGCCTCCGCCAGGATCGCGGACCTGGCCGATCCTTCGCCAAAGGCGACGCCGTTCCATTCCTCCGGCAGCGCGGCGGTCAGGCGGACCAGCGCGGGGATGTTGGCCGAGGGTTTCAGCGGTCCGTGCGTGCCGATCCAGAACTCGTCCTTGTGCTTGACCAGCATCGGCAGCGTGTCGCGGCGCGGTTTCTTGCCGAACGCGGCCACCGGCACCCCGGGCGCGATCCGCTGCACGCGGCTGCGCGGCTGCTGCCAGACGTCGAGCGCAATCCGCTCCAGATCGTGCGAAGGGACGACCAGCGCAGCCGTGCGCCCCAGCGCGATCCGGCGATAGATGTTGCGCCGCCGCTTCAGCCGCCGGGCCTCGTCCTCATCGAAGCCGTCTTCATGGTGGATCAGCGGGGAAAGCTGGAACACGTCGGCAAACAGGGTGTGCGCCATCGCCGCGTCCATCGCGCCCCACCCATACGTGCACACGAGATCGTAACGCTGCATCGCGGCGGCCAGGCTCTTCAGCCGGGCGGGAGCGGGCCAGCCCGTCAGCCGCGGGAACGGAGGAAAGTCCGCGTTCGCCAGCGCGGTCAGCCGCTCATCCTCTGCCGGGTCTCCGCGCTCTGCCACCACGACGGCGTGCCGGGCTGCGTTCCCGAAGGCGCGGATCAGCCGGACGGTGCGCCGGTAGGCGTCACTGTCCAGCGAGGAATGGACGTGGAGAATGCGCGGGAGACCCGGCAGTTGTACGCGTTTGCTCATGCCACTTTCGCCAGTAATCGCGCGATTGCCGTCTGTGCCTCCGGCTCCTCCAGCGTCGGCACGTGGCCGGTCGCCGGGATCGTGACGACCTCCGCCTCGGGAAGTTCACGGCCCATCCGCGCAAGCGTTTCGGCCGAAAGGATGTCGGACAGCTCGCCCCGCATGACCAGCACCGGGCGCCCGGCGAGGAAGCGATAGGCCGCCCACATGTCGCCCGGAGCCTCCGCGCCGGTCAGCGCGAAAGGTTCCGCGATCTTCATGTCGTAATCGAACGCGATGCGCCCGTTTCCGCCGACGCACATCAGCCGCTTGGACAAGCGCAGCCAGTCGGAAATCTCATACCCGGGATAGGCCGCGCCCGCTTGTTCGCGCAAGGCGCGCGCGGCGTGCATCCATGTGGGGAAGCTGCCGCCCTGCCCCACATGCTCCCGCACGCGGCGCAGTCCCGCCGATTCGACCTGCGGACCGATATCGTTCAGCGCCACGCCGGCAAAACGGTCAGGCGCCCTTTGCGCCAGCAGCATCGCGACGATCCCGCCAAGCGAGGTGCCGATCGCGACCACCGGCCCCAGTTCGGCCTGCTCGAACAACGCTTCAAGGTCGGCAACGTAGTGTTCCGGGCTGTAGCTTGACGGATCGCGGGCATAATCGCTTTGCCCCCGCCCCCGCAGATCGGGAGCGATCACGCGCCATTCCCCGCCGAATGCCTCGGCCACCGGCTCGAAGTCGCGCGCGTTGCGCGTAAGGCCAGGGATGCACAGGATCGGCGGACGGTCGTCGCGTCCCGCGTAATCCCGGTAGTGCAGCGTCAGCCCGTCCGCGCTGGTCCACTCGCCTTTACTGAACGCGCTGTCGCTCATTTGATCCGGTGCAAAGCCTCGTCCAGCGCCTGTCAGGCGCCCTGCCAGCGGACCTAATGCCAGATGCGCGCCGAACCGCAAGCTGGCGTTTGTCGACCAGCCGGTTTCGCATGGAAGCACGATAGTGAGGTCGCGATGTCGGCCTGGGCCGGCGCTTGGACGATAATAGATGAACTGACCTGCTGGACGCGACCAGCCCATTCAGTAGGGAGCGGCAATCGAACTCAGGAGTTTCAGATGGCCGGCGGCTTGGTTGCATTACTGGATGACGTGGCAGCGATCGCCCGCCTTGCGGCGGCTTCGGCAGATGATGTCGCTGCTGCGGCCGGCAAGGCTGGCGCCAAAACTGCCGGAGTCGTGATCGACGACGCGGCGGTAACCCCCGGCTATGTCGTCGGTTTACCGCCGGAGCGGGAGCTGCCGATCATCGCGAAGATCGCGGTCGGCTCGCTCCGCAACAAGCTGCTTTTCATTCTGCCCGTGGCTCTTCTGCTGAGTGCCTTCGCGCCCTGGGCGCTGACGCCGATCCTGATGCTGGGCGGCCTGTATCTCAGTTTTGAAGGTGCGGAGAAGATCATCAAGTCGCTGAAGGGCAAGTCGAACATCAAGGAAGTCGCACAGATCAGCGACCCGGCCGAACTGGAAGCACGTCAGGTCAGCAGTGCGATCCGCACAGACTTCATCCTGTCTGCCGAGATCATGGTCATCACGCTCAATGAACTGACGGGTAGCGGCATCGTGGAGCAAGCCAGCGCCTTGGCGCTGGTGGGCCTGGCCGTCACGATAGCGGTTTATGGCGTGGTCGGCGTCATCGTGAAGATGGATGACGTCGGGCTGCACATGGTGGGGAGAGGCGGATCGAGCGCAGCGGTGGGCCGCGCCGTGGTCCAGTCCATGCCTGTGCTGCTCAAGGTACTGACGCTGGTCGGGACGGCTGCCATGCTCTGGGTCGGCGGCGGCATTCTGATCCACGGCCTTGCTGTCTTTGGTCTGCACGGCCCCGAAGAGGCGATTCACCGCGCCGCCGCTGCGATCGGCGGCGGTGCGACCTGGGAGTGGCTCGTGACGGCCATATGCTCCGGGATAGCCGGTTTTGTGGCAGGTTCGATCATTGCCGGGTTGCTCCACCTGAAGCCGGGAGCAAAACACTGAGGGCGGCTCGGCTGTCTTAGGCTGGCAGGTAGGTTCAGATCGCGGTCCCGGCGCGGGAACGTCTCGCCGCCGAACCGATCGCCCCCGGGCCAACAGGCCGCTTGCCGATCGAGAAGCGACCAGTTCAAGCCATTCCATTCGTCGCCTGACGAGCAACGTCTGCTTCTCCCCTCCCCTACGCAGAGCGGTAAAGCATCTTGCCCCAAGCCGCCACACAAGAGGGCGCGAAACTGCCCGCATCCCTGCCCTGCAAAGGCGCTCTTCGAGCATCCGGGCGGTTACGAATAGTGATGAAGAAGGAACTGGCTGGGGTGGCAGGATTCGAACCTGCGCATGCCGGTACCAAAAACCGGTGCCTTACCGCTTGGCTACACCCCAGCAGTGCGCTGTGCGACGCAGGGGCGCCCTTAACCGGGCACTCCCCTGCGTGCAAGGCATTCAAACGTCGGCGCGTTTGCGGACCGGGTTGAACAGGTCCTTTTCCTGGACTTTCTCGAAATCCGCCGCGGAATGCCGTTCCGGCATCGCCTTCGTGTTCACCAGGCGGCCGCGGATCACGCCGGGGCGCGCGTCGATTTCCCTTACCCAGCGTCCGACGTTCTCATATTCCTGCAGGGACAGGAACTTGTCCGATCCGTTGTAGGCGCCGTGGTAGAGATTGCCGAGCCAGGTGTAGGCAGCAATATCGGCGATGGTGTAGTCATCCCCGGCCAAAAACCGGGTCTTGCCGAGTTGCATGTCGGCGACCGAGTACAATCGCTTCGTTTCCATCGAGTAGCGATCGATCGGGTACTTGTACCGTTCCGGCGCGTAGACGTAGAAGTGACCGAACCCGCCGCCGATCGAAGGCGCGCTGCCCATCTGCCACATCAGCCAGCTGAGCGTTTCGGCGCGGGCTTGATTCTCCTTTGGCAGCAGGTAATCGAACTTTTCCGCCAGATGGATCAGGATCGCTCCGCTTTCGAAGACGCGGAACGGTTTGTCGCCCGAACGGTCCAGCAGCGCAGGAATCTTGGAATTGGGATTGAGATCCACGAAGCCGGACCCGAACTGGTCGCCTTCGAAGATCTTGATCATCCACGCGTCGTATTCCGCGTCCGAATAACCGGCTTCAAGCAGTTCCTCAAACAGGATCGTCGCCTTCACCCCATTCGGCGTACCGAGCGAGTAGAGCTGAAAGGGATGATCCCCCACGGGCAAATCGTGCTGCTGGCGTGCGCCGGCGGTCGGGCGGTTGATGCCGGCGAACTGCCCGCCGTTTTCCGGATCGAAATCCCAGACTTCGGGCGGGGTGTAGACATCGGACATCGGCGCTCTCCTTCGCAAGGGTAACAAGATTGCCGGTTTCATGACTGCTCGACGCAGGAACCGCAAGCACTCGCGACCGTTCAGCGGGCCCATGATCAAGTCCTCCAGCCTCGTGTTCGTTCATGATCACGACCCGGGCATCACCCGTAAAAAGTCCGGCAAGGGTTGGGTCTATTACGACGCCCAAGGCGCGAGGATCAAGGACGCGGACGAGGTCGCCCGGCTGAACGCGGTCGCCTTGCCGCCGGCCTACACCGGCGCCTGGTACTGCCCCGATCCCAATGGCCACCTGCTTGCCACCGGGATCGACGACCGGGGGCGCAAGCAATACCGCTATCATCCTGAATTCCGCATTCTGAAGGAATGCGAGAAGTTCGATGCATGCGTCGAATTCGGCAAGCGCCTGCCGAGGATCCGCAAGCGGGTGGAGCAGGACCTCGCCTCCCGCAAGCTTACCCGTGAAAGGGCCATCGCCAACGTGGTCCGCTTGCTGGATCTCGGCGCCATTCGCATCGGGAATGAAAGCTACGCACGGAAGAACAAGAGCTTCGGCGCGACCACGCTGCGGCGGCGGCATGTCAGCATTTCCGGCAAGACGCTGAGCCTGCGGTTCAAGGCGAAATCGGGCAAGCTGCGCGAGGTCGCAATCACCGATCAGCGGCTGATCCACTTCGTTCGCAAGATGGAGGACCTGCCCGGACAGCACTTGTTCCAATACATCGGCGACGATGGCGAAGTGCATCCGATCGGCTCCAGCGAGGTCAACGCCTACCTGGGCGAGACGATGGGGGAGCATTTCACGGCCAAGAACTTCCGCACCTGGCACGCCAGCGCGCTGGCCTTCTGTATCCTGGCGGAGGCGGATGAGCCGGTCACGATCAAGGCCCTGATGGAGGAAGTAAGCGCCCATCTTGGCAACACGCCCGCGATTGCCCGCAAAAGCTATGTCCATCCATCCGTGGTCGGACTGGTGCAGGGGCAGGAGGAGTGGCGCGCCGCCCTGAAACTGCCGCGCAAGACAAAGTGGCTCAGCCGCGAAGAGCGTGGTCTGATCCGACTGTTGGAGACATGCCCATGCGCTGAAGAACTGTTGGGGGATAGCGGTTCGGGAACTTAGCCGCAGTTCGCCTATTGGACTGTGGAACGCGTTGGTTTTTCCAACGTTGACTGATCTCAGGATGCGACAGGAGGAATTCTTGAAACTACTATTGACCGCCACTGCAGCCGCAAGTGCCTTGCTTCTCTCGGCGTGCGGATCCGAACCCGAAGTCGCCGAAACGGAAGTCGTTGAACCGGTAGCTCCGGCCGTGACGCCCGTCGGGGCGACGGCGTGGGATACCGATAACGACGGCATGTTCAATCAGACCGAATACACCGCCTGGCGCGAACGCGGCATGACCGAGTGGGACACGGACGCTGATGGCCAGCTGAACGAGAACGAATTCAACACCGGCTGGACGAACGCCGGCTTCCAGAACGGCGCGGGCCTGTTCGGCGATTGGGACGATAACACCGATGGTTTCGTCGATTCCAATGAGTGGTTCAGCGACGACGAATGGAGCACCTGGGACGCCAACAACAGCGGCATCCTTGAGCGCGAAGAATTCGGCTACTACTGATGAACGAAGGGCGGCGCCGCGGCGTCGCCCTTTACCCCGGCCTTCCGGCTGGCCAGCTTCCAACAATCCGCGTGGCCCAGTGACGGCCTGACAGCCTTGGGGGAAGCCTCAGGGCTTCGTTGCGCATAGGGAGATGCTCGACATGGCCGGACTGGTTGACGGCAAGTGGGTCGATACCCTCCCCGCTGCCGAGGAAATCGGCCCCGACGGACGCTTCCGCCGGATCGACAGTGCCTTCCACGGCACGATCTCCCCCGATTCCTCCTCCGAGTTTCCTGCCGAGCCGGGGCGTTACCACTTGTGGGTGGCGTATGTCTGCCCTTGGGCCTCGCGCGCGCTGGCAGTCCGGGCGTTGAAAGGGCTGGAGGACGTCATCTCCGTCTCCGCCGCAAGGCCGGGCCAGCCGCCCGAAGGCTGGGTGTTCGATGAAGGCCCCGATGGCCCGTCAGATGGATCATCCGATACTGCTGGCGATAGCGGCTATCCGCTGTACCGGCTCTACGTAGAAAACAACCCCGGCTACACCGGCAAGGTTACCGTCCCCACATTGTGGGACAAGCAGCAGCGGAAAATCGTCAACAACGAATCCGCCGAGATCATCCGCATCCTGAACACCGCGTTCGACGGGATTACCGGAAACCGGCTGGACCTCTACCCGGAACCGTTGCGGCCTGAGATCGACCGCTGGAACGAGCGGATTTACCCGGCGGTCAACAACGGGGTCTACCGTGCCGGGTTCGCCACGACACAAGACGCGTACGACGAAGCGGTGCACGGCCTGTTCGCGATGCTGGACCGGATAGAGGCGCACCTCACATCCAGCCGCTATCTTGCCGGGGGATACTGCACCGAAGCCGATTGGCGGCTGTTCACCACCCTGGTGCGGTTCGACGTGGCTTATTACGGCGCCTTCAAGTGCAACATCCGGCGCATTGCGGATTACCCTGCGCTTTCGAACTACTTGCGGGAATTGTACCAGTGGCCGGGGATCGCCGGCACGGTGAAGTTCGACCAGATCAAGTCCGGCTACTACGCGCTGGCGGACAAGCATCGGATTGTAGCCGCAGGACCGGAGATCGACTTGTCGCTTCCCCACGACCGGGAAAGGCTGCCCGGCAAGGGAATCTTCTTCAGGACGTGACTGCCTGCGGATCGTGCGGGACCAGGATCAGCACGTTGTTTTCCACGCGCCACGATGCGAGGCGGGACAACAGGTTCATTCCCAGCACGTTCGTAGGGCCAAGGCCCGGCGCGATGATTGCGTCCAGCCCGTGCGCGGTAACGTTGCCGAACCGCAGGTCGTCGATCGTGGCAAGTTCCGCGCTGACGGGCCCGTTGGCCGTCTGCATCCGGATCGGGAGGCCCGCGCGGCGCGGCTCCACCCCTGCCTGAAACGCAGTTTCGTTGGAGATTGCAGTCAGCGTTGCGCCGGTATCGACTAGGAAATTGGCCGGGTGCCCGTTCACTTCCGCCTGAAGCCAGAAATGGCCGTCCCGGGCCAGCGGCACGCGGGTTTCGTCCCCTTCCACCACTTGTTCCGGCAAGCCGAGGGCGGGCACCGCCATGTCGAAGCGCGGGTCCATTCGGGAAAGCTGCAAGACCACCAACACCAGAATGCCCATCAGCCCGAGCGTGCTCGTCGTTCGCATCAATCGGCCAAGGGACGGTATTTGTCGCAGCACGAACGAGCCGAGCATGCCAAGCAGCATCGCGGCGACCGCTGCCATCAGCAGGGTCGATTGCGGCACTGCGGCCACGCTCTGGCCTAGCTGATCCCAAACCGGGGAGAAATCCATGGCGGCTATATAGTCCCCCGACGGCTGCTTTGCGATGACCGCGCGCGACTTAAGGTGCGGTCCGGGGGGTGCTCGCTTCTGCGAGGATCAGGGAAAACCGTCCCGCGCGGTCCGTCCAGCGCTGGCGTGGAGTCCAGCCCCCCGCCAGCAGCAGAAGGAAACTGCTGCGCAAATCGAACTTGTGGCTGTTTTCCGTGTGGATCGATTCGCCCGCATCCATCGTGAAACGCTGGTCCGAAACCGTGAAGGACACTGGCTCACGGGCGACGAGGTGCATTTCGATCCGGGCATGGATATCGTTCCAGCGCGCTTCGTGCCGGAACGCTTCCAGCGGAACGGTCCCGCCAAGCTCCCGGTTGATCCGGTGAATGAGGTTGAAGTTGAATTCGGCGGTGACGCCTTGCGCGTCATCATACGCGGCTTCCAGCACCGCGACATCCTTGATCAGGTCCATCCCGATCAGCAGCATCGCGTCGCTGCCCAGCGTCTGCCGCATGGAGCGCAGCAAGTCGATCGCCGTGCGGGCGACCATGTTGCCGATGGTCGATCCCGGGAAGAACCCCAGCTTGGGCACGCCGGCCACGGCTTGCGGCAATTCGACCGGCTTCATGAAGTCGGCCTCCAGCGGGTGAACCGGCAAGCCGGGAAACTTGCAGGCAAGATCCGCGGCGGACGCACGCAGGAAATCGCCCGAGATATCCAGCGGAACATAAGCCGCAGGAGCGATCGCCTGCAGCAGCAGCGGGGTCTTGGTAGAGGAGCCTGAGCCGAATTCGACCACTGCCCGCCCCTGCCCGATCAGGGCGGAAAGCTCCTCCCCCCGCTCGTCCAGGATCTCCGTCTCGGCACGGGTGGGGTAGTATTCGGGCAGGTCGGTGATCTGTTCGAACAGCTCCGATCCCTGTTCGTCATAGAACCAGCGCGCTGGCACGGCCTTCTGCGGCTGGGCCAGACCGGCGAGCACGTCAGCCCGAAAGGCGCGGTCCACGCCGTCTTCGTCCCGGTCGACCAGCGCAATTCCTTCCCGCACCATCACAGATCCTTCGCCAGCCGCAGGCCGGTGAATTGCCAGCGCTGGTGGGGGTAGAAGAAATTGCGGTAGCTGGCGCGCGAATGGCCGCGCATCGTGGCGCAGCTCGCCCCGCGCAGCACGCACTGGCCGGACATGAACTTCCCGTTGTATTCCCCCACCGCGCCTTCAGGCGGGCTGTAGCGGGGGTACGGCAAATAGGCCGAGCGAGTGAATTGCCAGCAATCGCCGAACACATCGCTTCCGCCGACCGGCATGAGATCGCTTTCCTCGTCGAGCTGGTTGCCTTCTTCGGGATCATGGCTTCGGGCAATGACTTCCCACTCGAATTCGGTCGGCAGCCGCGCCCCGGCCCACGTGGCGAAGGCATCGGCCTCATAGTACGAGATGTGGCACACCGGCTCATGATCCACGCGGGTTTCCCACCCGGAGTGGCTGAATTGTTCGCCTTCCCGCCAATACAGGGGGGCTTCGACCCCATCCTGCTGCACCCAGGCCCAGCCATCGGAAAGCCACAGTGAAGGGTCCCGGTAGCCTCCGTCGGCGATGAAATCGCCCCACTCCCGGTTGGTCATCAGCGTGTCCGCCAGCGCGAAGGGTTCCAGCAGGACGCGGTGTTCGGGGCCTTCGTTGTCGAACGCGAAACCTTCACCGGAATGGCCGACTTTCGCAATTCCGCCGGGGTAAGTCAGCCAGCCGCGCTCCTTGGGCGGGCAGCCCATCCCGCGGCACGTCGGTTTCGCCCACATCGCCGGCCCGAGTGGGTTCTGGAACAGCGCGTGCTTGATGTCGGTCAGCAGCAATTCGCAATGCTGCTGCTCATGCGCGAGGCCGAGCGCGATCAGGTCGGCGTGATCGGGATCGTCCAGCAGCGGCTCCATCGCGGCATCGACATGGGCCCGCCAGTCCAGGATCTCGGCCAGCGTGGGCCGTGACAGCATGCCGCGGCGGCTTCGGGCCAGCCGCGCCCCCTCGGCTTCGTAATAGGAATTGAACAGGAAGGGCCAGTCTTCACGATACAGCGAATAGCCCGCCTTGTGATCGCGCAGCAGGAAGGTCTCGAAAAACCAGGTGGTGTGCGCCAGGTGCCACTTCGCCGGTGAGGCATCCTCCATCGACTGGAGGGTGGCGTCGGCTTCGGAAAGCGGCGCAACAAGCGATACGGTCAGGCGCCGGGTATCGGCGTACTGGCGGGCTAGTGGCGATGCGCCGGTCGCGCGCTGCCGGGCCTGGGCTTTGGGCAAGGTCACCTCCTCGCGCCCTTCCCTGAAGCGGAAGGGGCGCGAGAAGAAACGTTCGGCAGTCCCGGTTTATCCCCGGAACCTGACAAATATCAGTCGCACCCGATCAGGCGGCGTTCTTCTGCCGCCCGTTCGCCTCAAGGTTCAGCATCTCGGCCAGCAGGAAGGCGAGCTCCAGCGACTGCGCAGCGTTGAGCCGGGGATCGCAATGCGTGTGGTACCGGTCCGCCAGCGCTTCATCGGTGATCGCCACCGCACCGCCGACGCATTCGGTTACGTCCTGCCCGGTCATTTCGATGTGAATGCCGCCCGCGTGGGTTCCTTCCGCACGGTGCACCGCAAAGAAGCCGCGCACCTCGTTCAGGATCCGGTCGAACGGACGAGTCTTGTAGCCGCTTTCCGACTTCACGACGTTGCCGTGCATCGGATCGCATGACCAGACGACCGGGTGCCCTTCCCGCTTCACCGCCCGGACCAGCCGCGGCAGGCCGGCTTCGACCTTGTCGTGGCCGAAGCGGCTGATCAGCGTGATCCGCCCGGGCTCGCGTCCCGGATTGAGCGTGTCGAGCAGGCGCAGCAGGGCGTCGGGCTCAAGGCTCGGCCCGCATTTCATCCCCAGCGGGTTGCCGAGGCCGCGGAGGAATTCAATGTGCGCGCTGCCATCGAAGCGGGTGCGGTCGCCCACCCAAAGGAAGTGGGCGCTGGTATCGTACCAGTCACCGGTCAGGGAATCCTGCCGGGTCAGCGCCTGTTCGTAAGGCAGCAGCAGCGCTTCGTGGCTGGTGTAGAAGTTGGTGGTCTTCAGCTGCGGCACGGTGGACGGATCAATCCCGCACGCCTGCATGAAGTCGAGCGACTCGCCAATCCGGTCGGCCACGTCCTTGAACTTGTCGGCCCATGGGCTGCGGCCCATGAAATCGAGCGTCCACTGGTGGACTTGCCGCAGGTTCGCATAGCCGCCGCTGGCGAACGCGCGCAGCAGGTTCAGCGTTGCAGCCGACTGGCTGTATGCGCGGATCATCCGCATGGGATCGTTGGTCCGCGATCCTTCCGCGAAGTCGATCCCGTTGACGATATCGCCAAGGTAGCTTGGCAACGTGGTGCTGCCTTGCGTTTCCGTGGGCGCGCTGCGCGGCTTGGCAAACTGGCCCGCCATGCGGCCCAGCTTGATCACCGGCTGCTTGCTGGCGAAGGTCAGCACGACCGCCATCTGCAGCAGCACGCGGAAGGTATCGCGAATGTTGTTCGGGTGGAACTCGGCGAAGCTTTCCGCGCAATCGCCGCCCTGCAGCAGAAAACCGCGGCCGGCGGACACTTCCGCCAGCTGTGCCTTCAGCTCCCGCGCTTCACCCGCGAACACCAGCGGCGGGAACGAGGTGAGGGTCGCCTCGGCCTCGCTCAGCGTCGCTGCGTCCTCGTACTGCGGCAGGTGCCTGGCTTCGCAAGTCTTCCAGCTCTCAACCGTCCAGTTCTGTGCCACGTCGAATTCCAACAACCAATTGCCAATTCATGAGAAGTCGGGGCCTCTACGCCCGCCCCGCAGCCAATGCAAAGGTTACATCCGTTAACGCTTTGCCGCCGCTTGGGGGGCATTCTCCGGCAGTATCGCGAGGTGGAACCCGGGATGCGAGCCGAGGTACTTCGCGGCCAGCGCCTGCATCTCCTGCGGGGTCGTCTGCGTGTAGTCCCGCATCAGGCTTGGCAGCATCGTTACCCGGTTGGGGTCGATCGTCGCCCCGTCGAGCTGGTTCATCCAGTACGTGTGCCCGGTCGCCAGGCGGCTGATCAGCTGCTTGAACGGTTCGGTCACTCGAGCCAGTTCGTCTTCCGTCGGTCCGTTGGCGGCAAGATCGGCGGCAATCGCTTCCGCTTGCTTGAAGAACGCGGGCACTGCCGCGGGGGGCAGCTGCGCGACCGCCATGATCGATCCGCCGGTATCAACATCCAGCGGCCAGTTGGAGGCGACTTGCGGCGCATAGCTGGCGCCGGCTTGTTCCCGCATCGCGTCCAGCAGACGATTGGCGAACACCTGGCTCAGGACCTCCAGCTTGCGGGATTCGGGCAGGTTCTGCGACCCGCCGCCGGTCGGCCAGGCCATGACAGCGGCGGCCTGATCCGCCTCACCCTGGTGAGTGATGACCACGGGATCCCGGTTCGGCTCGGGCGACATCATGCCGCGCGCTAGGGCGGAGGCCGGGATCGGATCGCGCGGGGAAAGCGCGCCGAAGGTGCGCGACAAGGCGGCGACCGTCGCTTCGCGATCAATATCGCCGAAGACGGTTACTTCCAGCGGCCCCTGCTTCAGCAGCGGCTCCCACACTTCGCGAAAACCCTCGGCCGTGACGGCCTGCAGGTCATCGGGCCCGGGGGTCTGGTAGCGCGGGTCCCGGTCGCGCAGCAGCCATTGCAGGTCGCGCGACAGGATGCCGTTGGGACTGGCGCCGAACGTGCCATACGACATCAGCGCCGCCGCCTTCGCCCGTTCGACCGGGGCTGCGTCCCAGCGGGGCATCGCCAGCTTGGCCGCGAACAGGTAAAGCTGGTCGGCCACGTCCTCGGGCCGGGTGCGGCCGGTGAGGGTGAAGGCGCCGTCCTCGACCTGGAAATCGAACCCCAGCTTGCGCCCGGAGGCGAGCTGGTCGAGATCGTTCTGCCCCACCGGGCCAAAGCCCTGGCTGGCAAGTGCGGCCTGGCCAAGCTGGATGTACGGGGCCTCGGTATCCGAAAAGCCGCGGAAACCGCTGCCGAACCGGACTCGCACCGTGGCCCTGCCCGGTTCGTTGTCCGTCTTCCACACCAGCGCCTTCACCCCGTTGGCGAAGGTCAGCTGCTCGACGCCCAACACGCCCAGCGGCGTGCGCTGAGCGGGGGGTGCAGCCTCGCCGATGGGCGGCAGTTGATCAAAGGTCAGCGCGGCGTTCTGCTGGCGGACGTCGGTGCTCGCCGCGACCGGAGCCTGCATCGCCTGGGTCACTTGCGCCGCAGTTGCCTCGCCTTCGTTCGGCGTCAGCAGCAGCGTACGGATCACGGTGCCGGAAAACAGGCGCTTGGTGTGAGCGAAGACTTCATTCGGGGTGAAGCGCCCGCGCATTTCGCGGAACACCTGCAGGATCGTCTCGGGCGCAGCCACGGCTTCACGAATATCGACCGCGTTGACGATATCGTCCGCCAGCCGCGCACCCGCCTGGATCGCCTGCTGCTCAACGTTATTGGCGAACACGACGTCGAACTCGGCCAGCTGCCGGTCGATCTCCTCCTGACTTGGCGGCTTGGCGAGCGCATCGGCAATCACGCCGCGCACGTCCTTCAGCGCCGATTCCCAGTCATCGGTCAGCGGCGTGACGGCGACGTAGGTCGCATCGGCCGAGCGGCTGATCTTGTTCCCCTCCACCCCAGCGAAAAGATAGCTGGCGCCGTTCCGCGCCTGGTTTTCCAGCCGCCGGTTGACGATCGCCTCGGCCACGGCATCGATCAGCAAGCCGCGGTTGTATTCCAGGTTGTCATCCACTTGCGCCCACGGGCGCAGGATCGCATAGGTGACCCCGCGCGGCAGGCTCGGTTCCACCACCACTGCGCTGCGGCCTACCGGGTTCGCGGGATCGGCGCCCGGCGGCGCCTTGGGGGCCCCGAAGTCCGGCTCCGGCGTACGCTTGCCCTCGCCCTTCCAGTCGGCGAAGTACTTTTCGACCAGCGCGGCCAGCACCTGCGGATCGGCATCGCCCGCGGCGACGATCACGGTGTTTTCGGGCCGGTACCAGCGGTCATGAAAGGCGCGCACGGCCTTTGCGGTGGCGTTCTGCAGCGTCTCGACGTCCCCGATCGGAGACCGGTCGGCGAGGCGCTGCCCCTCATAGAACAATTCGCGCGAGGCTTCGGAAACGCGCGCGCCGGGCCCGGCGCTTTCCCGCCGTTCGGCCAGGACGATCGGCACGTCCAGCGCAAGATTGCCCGTGCTCAGCGCCGGTTCGCGGACCATGCCGGACAGAAGCTTGACGCTTTCTTCCAGCGCCTCCGGCCGGGCGTTCGGCAAATCGAGCTTGTAGACCGTGTGCGTCGGGCTCGTCTCGGCATTGGTGTCGCTGCCGAAGCTCGCGCCCAGCCTTTGCCAGACCGGAATTGCCTGCCCGTTCTCCAGGTACTTCGATTCCCGGAAGGTCAGATGCTCGATCAAATGAGCAAAGCCGCGCTCGGTATCCCTTTCGTGCAGCGACCCGGCATCGACGCGGATGCGGATCGAGACCTGGCCCGGCGGTACTTCGGCGTGGCGCACGGCGTAACGCAAGCCGTTGGGCATCTCCCCGAACAGCCATTCCCGATCCACGGGGATATCCGTCCCGCGATAGATCCAGGGATCGTTCGGCTGGAGATAGCGGGCCGCAGACAGCGGGATCGCGACCGGGGCGGTGGAGGCTGGCGGCGCCGGCTGGGCCTGCAGCGGCAGCGGAGCTATCAGGACAAGCGGAGCCAGAGCGCGGGCAATGCGCGAATATCGGTTCATGCCGTCTCATAAACCGACATGCCATGAAGGAGGAGTGAATGGTTTAGGGCCCGGGCCTTGTAGCCCCACGCCTTGTCGTCCCCCGCCTTGTCCAGACGGCACAAGCTCACTAGATCGGCACCATGTTCATAGAAACCGAAACGACGCCGAACCCGGCGACACTGAAATTCCTGCCCGGGCAGGAAGTCATGGCTGCCGGCACGCGCGAATTCACTTCGCCCGAAGACGCCGAAGCTTCTCCCCTGGCGGAGGCGCTGTTCGATACCGGTGGAGTGACCGGCGTGTTCTTCGGCCGCGACTTCGTCTCGGTCACCGCCGCGCCTGGGGTCGACTGGTCCATGCTGAAGCCGCAAGTCGTCGCGGTGCTGCTCGATCATTTCGTCAGCCAAGCGCCGCTGTTCACCGCCAGCGCCGGAGGCATCGCCGTCCCGCCGGAGGATGAAGAGATGGGAGACGACCCGGCCGACGCCGAAATCGTCGATCAGATCAAGGATCTGATCGAAACCCGCGTCCGTCCGGCAGTGGCCGGCGACGGCGGCGACATCCGCTATCGGGGTTTTCGTGATGGTGTAGTCTACCTGACGATGCAGGGCGCGTGTTCCGGCTGCCCCAGTTCGTCCGCGACGCTCAAGCACGGGATCGAAGGGCTGCTGAAGCATTACGTGCCCGAAGTGACCGAAGTCCGCGCTGCCTGACCTAACCCGAGCCCCGGAGTCTTCCTTGTCCGATACCTTGCCCCCGACTGCGCTCGACCAGTTGTTTCACGAAGCGCGCACGTACAATGCCTGGCTCGACAAGGATGTAAGCGACGAACAGGTCCGGCAGATCTGGGATCTTGTGAAGATGGCGCCGACTTCGGCCAACCAGCTTCCCGCCCGGCTGATCTGGTGCAAGAGCGCGCAGGCGAAGGAACGGCTGGCCGCCCATGCATCGGAAGCGAACCGGCCCAAGATCACGGGTGCGCCCGTCTGCGTGATCGTGGCAATGGACACAGACTTTCACGAACAGCTTCCGTGGCTGTTCCCCCACGCCGACGCAAAGAGCTGGTTTGCAGGAAACGCCGACTTGCGAGAAGTTTCCGCCTTCCGCAACTCGACGCTGCAGGGCGCGTACCTGATCATGGCTGCGCGCGCCGTCGGACTCGACTGCGGCCCGATGTCGGGCTTCGACAACGCGGCACTGGACAAGGACTTCTTTGCCGACGAGCCGAAGTGGAAATCGAACTTCATCTGTTCGATCGGCTACGGCGATCCGGAAAGCCTGTTCGCCCGCAGTCCCCGACCTGACTTCGACGCCTTCAACCGCATTCTGTAGGGCCCCCGATGCGCGTTCTGGCGATCGACTGCGCGACAGAGAACTGTTCGGCCGCCTTGTTCAGCAATGGTGAGCTGATCGATGGCCGGTGTGAACGGCTGGGCCGCGGCCATGCGGAACGGCTGGTGCCGATGATTGCCGAACTGCCGGACAAGGGCCGTGCGGACCGGGTAATCGTCTCGCTTGGCCCCGGCAGCTTTACCGGAGTTCGGATCGGACTGGCCGCCGCGCGGGCGCTGGCACTTGTCTGGAAGGCCGAAACGCTCGGCTACCCGACCCTTGCCCTGATCGCCGCCATGGCGCGGGAAGCTCATCCGGAAGCGGTCAGCGTCGCAATGACCGGCGGGCATGGCGAATGGTTTCTGCAGGACTTCGGACCGGACGGCCTGCCGCAAGGCGAGCTTGCTTCCCTCCCGCCGCAGGCCGCCGCCGACGTTGCCCGCCACCATCGGGTTGCCGGAAGCGAGGCCGAAGCGCTTGTCGCCCGTCGCGGATCGGGCAGCGCAGTACCCCTGCTGCCCGACGCGCGGTACGTCCCCCTGCTTTCTTCTTCCGTTCTGCTTCAGAACCCGGCGCCGCTTTACGGACGCGCGCCCGACGCAAAGCTTCCGGCCGCCTCATGAACGGCGACGTCGACCGGATTATGGGGGTAATGGAAACCGCCTTTGACCCCACCTATGGCGAGGCATGGACGCGTCCCCAGGTGGCCGATGCGTTGATCATGCCCAACACCTTCTACCTGCTTGGCGGGTTTGATGGGAATGCCCCGAAACGCGGTGAGACAACCGTGGGCTTTGCGCTGTCGCGCGGGGCGGCGGATGAAGAAGAACTGCTCCTGCTGGCCGTCCACCCGGAGTATCGGGGCCGCGGAATTGGATCGGCCCTTCTCAACCGCTTCATTGCCAGCGCCCACGCGCGCGGGGCGACAAAGTTGTTCCTTGAAATGCGGGAAGGCAATCGAGCGGAAGCTTTATACCGCAACGCACGATTCATGCCTGTAGGCAGACGTCGTGGTTACTATCGGAATGGTATGGCCCCCCGCATCGACGCAATCACCTTTTCCCGTCGCGCGTAAACCGCTGCAGCATCGGAAATTTCCGATTCGGATCGTCTTTATTTCCCACATGCGGCTTGTGCTCCTTGTAAAAGTGCCCCAAGGGGCCACATCGCCTTTAAGAGCGAAAGAATACCCCCCCACCCTACTCTGTTACGGAAAGATAAGAAGAGCTTCCCATGACAACTATAGAAGCGGATATGACCGAAACGCTCATTACCCTCACCTCGGATATCGTTGCTGCACACGTGAGCAATAACAATGTCGCGGTGGAAGATGTGCCTTCACTGATCAGCAACGTCTACGGCGCTCTTTCAGGCCTCGGAACGAATGAACCAGAAGAAGAACGACCGGAACCCGCCGTGTCCGTTCGGTCTTCGGTCAAGAACGATCATCTCGTTTGCCTTGAAGACGGCAAGAAGATGAAGATGCTGAAGCGTCACATCATGACGGACCACGGCATGACCCCGGCCGAATACCGTGCGCGCTGGAACCTGCCTGCGGATTATCCGATGGTCGCGCCGGACTACGCCGAGAAGCGCCGCGATCTGGCCAAGAAGATCGGACTGGGCCGCAAACCCGGCCAAAAGCGCGGACGTCCGAAAAAGGCCGTCGCCTGATCCTTCTCCCGGAGTTGAAAAGATGTAGCGCCCCGCCCATAGTGGCGGGGCGTTTTGCTATTTCGGGGTGACCATTGCATCAAGCCATCGATCTCGAAGCGCTCTGCGCCGAGCGGGGCCTTCGGATAACCGACCAGCGTCGGGTAATTGCCCGCGTCCTGTCGGAGAGCGACGACCATCCCGATGTGGAAGCCCTGCATGAGCGGGCGTCCGCCATCGACCCCAAGATCTCGATTGCTACTGTCTACCGCACCGTCCGCTTGTTCGAGGAAGCAGGCATTCTCGACCGCCACGATTTCGGCGACGGCCGTTCCCGCTACGAAGCCGCGCCGGAGGCACACCACGATCACCTGATCGACGTGGAAAGCGGCAAGGTGGTTGAGTTCGTCGATCCGGAACTGGAAGCACTCCAGCGGCAGATCGCGGAGAAGCTCGGCTACCGCCTCGTCGACCACCGGATGGAGCTCTACGGCGTCCGCATCGACCGGGAGGACTGAACTGTCCCCCGCTGTCCGGCTGTCCTCGCGCGTGATCGCAATGGGGGGATGGCTGGCGCTTTGCGTTTCGGCGCACCTCGTCGCGCGCGCATTCAGGAAACCCGATCTGGTGCCGCCGGTGTTCCTCGCCGGGCTGGGGCGGATCGCGGGTTTGCGGCTGCGCGTGGAAGGCACCCCCTGCCCCCGATCGTTGCTACTCGCCAACCACGTCAGCTGGCTGGACATTCCCGCACTGGCCGCGACGGTCCGCGCCGTGTTCATCGCGCACGAAGGCCTGGCCGGGCAGCCGGTTCTCAAGTGGCTGTGCGAACAGAACCGGACGGTGTTCATCGCCCGCAGCCGCCGGGGCACCGTGGGGGAGCAAGTGGAGCAAGTCCGCGCAGCATTCGGCACGCGTCCGCTGGTAATCTTTCCCGAAGGCACGACAGGGGATGCACTGCTGCCATTCCGCAGTTCCCTGCTGGCCGCGATCGATCCACTGCCGCAGGGAACTTCGGTCCAGCCGGTCCTGCTCGCTTATGAGGACGTGCAGGAGATCGCCTGGGTTGACGGGGAACCCGGGATCGCCAATGCGCGCCGGATCCTCTCCCGCAGACGCCCTGTTCGGCTGACGGTACACTTCCTTGAACCCTTGTCGGGTCCGGCGCTGGCGAGCCGCAAGACGATCGCCGCCGCTGCGCGCGAGGCGATCGAGCACGCGCTGGCCTGACCGCGAGCGGGGTCTTTGATTCCGCGGAGCAAATCCCGTAAAGGCGCGCCATGCGACAAAGCGGTTCCCCCAGGACCTTTCGGGTCAAGAGCTTCGGCTGCCAGATGAACGTCTATGACGGAGAGCGGATCGGTGAACTGCTCGCCGACAAGGGCTTGTCCGCAGCGCCGGAAGGCGAGGACGCGGACCTGGTCGTGCTGAACACGTGCCACATCCGTGAGAAGGCAGCCGAAAAGGTCTATTCCGACATCGGGCGCCTGATGAAGGCAGGCGGGGACACTCCGCCGATGATCGCGGTTGCCGGCTGCGTCGCGCAGGCCGAAGGCGAGGAGATCATGGCTCGTGCCCCCGGCGTCGGCATCGTCGTCGGCCCGCAGGCCTACCACCGGCTGCCGGACATGATCGAGCGCGCGACGCAGGGGCAACGCGCGACCGACACCGATATGCCTGCGGACGCAAAGTTTGCCGCACTGCCGGCTCGGCGCAAAGTGGGGCCGAGCGCGTTCCTCACGGTGCAGGAAGGGTGCGACAAGTTCTGCACCTATTGCGTGGTCCCCTACACGCGGGGCGCGGAAATCTCCCGCCCGTTCGCCGATCTGGTCAGCGAGGCGGAACGACTGGTGGAAAGCGGTGCCCGGGAAATCACCCTGCTGGGCCAGAACGTCAACGCCTGGGAAGGTGAGGACGCACGCGGCCGCCGCGTCGGGCTGGATGGATTGATCCGCGATCTCGCCAAGCTGCCCGACTTGCAGCGCATCCGTTACACCACCAGCCATCCGAATGACGTGACCGACGGCCTGATTGCCGCGCATGGCGAAATCGAGAAGCTGATGCCCTATCTCCACCTGCCGGTGCAGAGCGGATCGGACCGGGTGCTGAAGGCCATGAACCGCAGCCACACGGCGGAAAGCTATCTCAAGCTGCTCGACCGGTTCCGCGCCGCACGGCCAGACATCGCGCTGTCGGGCGATTTCATCGTCGGATTTCCGGGTGAGACCGAAGAGGAATTCACCCAGACGCTCATGCTGGTCGATGCGGTCGGTTACGCGCAGGCGTACAGCTTCATGTACTCCCCCCGCCCCGGCACCCCGGCGGCGGCGATGGACGGGCACGTGCCGCGCGACATGATGGAAGACCGTCTGCAGCGCCTGCAGGCCGCACTGGGCCGCCACTCGCTCGCGTTCAACCGCGCGAGCGTCGGCCGGACTTGCGATGTGCTGGTTGAGCGGAAGGGCAAGAAGCCGGGCCAGTGGCTCGGCAAATCGCCGTGGCTGCAATCGGTGTATTTCGAAGGGGAAGCGGCGATCGGCGACATGGTCCGGACGGACCTGATCGAAGCGGGGCCAAATTCGCTGGCTGGCCGGTTGGCCGAATTCGCGCACGCCTGAGACATTTTCCACCGCCGGTTGATCATCCTGCGCTTGTCTCGCGTCACCTCGCGCTTATCTTCGGATGACCTATTCGAAAGGAGCGCATGCCCCGTAAACCCGACCGCGCCGACCCCCAGTCGGCGACCCGCGATGTCCGGCGCGATGCGCTGGACCACCCGGAGGATCGCCGATCCTCCTCCCGGCGCGCCCGGGCCGAGGTAGAGTTTGCTGAACAAGCCGTGCTCGGCGCCTTGTTCGGGGAATTCGACGCCAATCTGGTCCAGATCGAAAACCGGCTTGGCGTCTACATCGGCGCCCGCGGGAACAAGATCCTGATCGAAGGCCCGGAAGACGATGTCGCCCGCACCCGCGAAGTGCTGAAAGCCATGCACGAGCGGCTGCTGACCGGCCAGGAGATCGACGCCGGCGCCATCGAGGCGCTGATCGCGATGTCCAGCGAGCCGACGCTCGAGGGGATCATTTCCGGCCGCACCGATTCGCCGCCGATCATGATCCGCACGCGGCGCAAGACAATTGCCCCCCGTTCCGGCGCGCAAGTCGATTACATGCGCCAGTTGACGAGCAAGGACATCATCTTCGCGCTTGGTCCGGCGGGAACGGGCAAGACCTACCTCGCGGTGGCGCAGGCCGTCAGCCAGCTGATCACCGGCAGCGTGCAGCGCCTGATTCTGTCGCGCCCGGCGGTCGAGGCGGGGGAGCGGCTGGGCTTCCTTCCCGGTGACATGAAGGAGAAGGTCGATCCGTACCTGCGCCCGCTGTACGACGCGCTGTACGATTGCATGCCGCCCGAACAAGTCGACCGGCGGCTCGCCAGCGGGGAGATCGAGATCGCGCCGATCGCCTTCATGCGCGGGCGGACGCTGGCTGATGCCTTCGTGATCCTGGACGAAGCGCAGAACACCACGCGTGAGCAGATGAAGATGTTCCTCACGCGGTTCGGCCAGAACAGCCGAATGGTGGTTTGCGGCGATCCGAAGCAGGTCGATATCCCCGGCGGCATGACGCAGTCAGGCCTGCACGATGCGGTCGGCCGGCTTGAAGGGGTGGAGGGCATCGGCGTCGCCCGATTCACCGCCGCCGACGTCGTCCGTCACCCGATCGTCGGTCGGATCGTCGAAGCGTACGAGGGCAAGGCGGAGTAGATCCGCACGTGCAGGATGGGCGAGTCTCCCCTTGCACGGGATGACGAGGACGAGCGTGGAACTGGATATCGACATTGAGCACCCCTGGCCCGCAGGCGAGTGGAACGTGCTGGCGGAACGTGCGGCGGATGCAGCCGCGCAGGTTGCGCCAGAGCTTGCCAACCCGCGGCTTTCGGCCAGTCTGCTGTTCACGTCTGACGAGGAGATCCACCAGCTGAACCGCGAATGGCGCCAGCGGGACAAGCCGACCAACGTCTTGTCCTTTCCGATGCTGGACCGCGCCGATCTGCTTGGCATCGCGCCTGACGGGCCGCCGATCCTGCTCGGCGATGTCGCGCTCGCGCAGGAAACCTGCGCGCGCGAAGCGGCTGAAAAGGGCGTGTCGCTGGACGAGCACGCGACCCACCTGATCGTTCACGGGCTGCTGCACCTCGCGGGCCACGATCACGAGATTTCGCCCGGTGATGCGGATGCGATGGAAGAACTTGAGACGAAGGCGCTTGCGCTTCTCGGGATCGGGGACCCATATGGCCCCCGAGACGCTTGAGACAGGTTAACAGGGAGAGCACGAGGGCAATGCCCGACAGTACCAGGACGGACGATCCCGGCTCGGGAGATTCGGACAGTCGCCCCAGTCTATGGAAGACGCTTCGCCGCCTGGTAGGCGGCGATGAGGGTGAAACTTCGCTGCGCGCGCAGATCGAGGAAGCGATCGACGAGCACGAGGAGCATCCTGCCCGACCGGACGAGGGGATCAAAGGCGATCTGTCCCCGGTCGAGCTGACGATGCTCCGTAACCTGCTCCATTTCAGCGATCACGATGCCGACGACATTGCAATCCCGCGCAGCCAGATCATCGCCATCCGCGACGACGCAAGCTGGGACGAGCTGGTGGGTGCCTTTGCCGAGCATGGCCATTCGCGCCTCCCGGTCTTCCGCGAAACGCTCGACCATGTGGTCGGTATGGTCCACATCAAGGACATCTTCCCGTTCCTCGCCAGGGGCAGCAAGGCCCCGGCCGACTGGACCCTGCTGATGCGACAGCCGCTCTATGTCCCGCAGGCACGCGGCGCGCTGGACGTTCTTGCCGACATGCGCGCGCACCGCACGCACCTGGCCGTGGTGGTTGACGAGTATTCCGGCACCGACGGGATCATCACGATCGAGGATCTGGTCGAGGAAATCGTCGGCAATATCGAGGACGAACACGACGACGCTCCAGCCGAGCTGGTGATTCGCGTCAGCGAAGGCGTGTGGGACGCGGACGCACGCGCTGAGCTGGACGACGTGGCGACGATTGTCGGCGACCCTCGGCTGGCGGAAATCGCGGAAGCCGTCGACACGCTGGGCGGGCTCGCGTTCGTGCTGGCGGAGGAAGTGCCGCAGCCCGGTACGATGCTGAACCACCCGACCGGCTGGAGGATCGAAGTGACCGCCGGAGACGAGACTCATGTCACCCGGCTCCGGCTTCACGCACCTGTCCCCGAGGAATTAGAAGAGCGGGACTGACAACGCCGTCGGAATTCCTATATTGCATCGCAGCAACACCCAGGGAGACACTGAAGGCGGGACGCGATCCCTCAATGCAGGTTCCCCGTAAACAAGTTCGAAGTTACCACCATGCGTCGTCTGCCACCTCTCCGCGCGCTCGAAGCGTTTGTCCGGATCGTCCGGCTCGGCTCTGCCCGGGCGGCGGCGGCGGAGCTCGGCCTAAGCCCGTCGGCGTTGTCCCGCCGAGTGGCGAATCTGGAAGACTTCACCGGAAAAAAGCTGTTCTCCCGCTCCCAGCAGGCGATGCGGCTGACCGATGAAGGTCGCGCCTTCTACGATGCGGTGGCCCCGCATCTCGAAGCCTTGGCCGTGGCGGTGGAAGGCCAGTCCGAAAATCTTCAGCTCCTGCGCCTGCGCCTTGGCGTGCTGCCGCTGTTTGGAACCCAGCGCCTGTTCCCGCGCTTGCCGGAACTGCGCAAGCTGCACCCCCGGCTTCATATCGATGTCGACACCGGGCCGCACCTGATCGATCGGGTGGGCGATACGCTTGATGCCGCTATCCTGCTGATGACGGAGCCAAACCAAGGCTTGCACTCGGTACGTCTTGACGAAAATACCCTGCACGCGATCTGCAGCCGGGATATTGCGGCGGAAATCGGCACGGAGCCGGCGTTCGATGCCCTGGAGGGGCAAACGTTCCTGGCCCACACGGACATGCCGCTGAGTTTCGATGCGTGGAAAAGGGCCTTGGGCTTCACCGCGCTGCTGCCACCGCTGGACCACTACGATTCCGGCCAGCTCATCCTGGAAGCGGCGGCGCAAGGACTCGGTATCGCGGTCATGCACGACGATCACCTGAAGCGGAACAACGATCCCCGGCTGGCCAAGCTGTTTGCCGGGACCGAGATCGCCAGCCCTTACAGCTACTGGTTCGTCTGCCGCCCGGTCGACCTGGAGCAGCGGCCGGTGCGGATGTTCCATGACTGGTTGGTCAGCGCACACCTGTAGAGCTGCAATTCTTCCCTGTCTTGCGCATCCGCACTTCACGCTTCGCAACTTAAAAGCTAAGCAGACGCGCCGATAAGACGGACATGAGGGAGTGTATGATGCAAAAGACCAGGAAACTTGGACTCGCGGCCGCGGCCGCATCGCTGGCAATTGCGCCTGTAATGACGCAGAGCGCAGCGGCGCAGGTCGTCTCGGCTGAGGAAATCGCCGAGCAGGGAATGGGAGCCATGCTGGTAGTCGGCAGTCTCGTGCTGATCACAGCAGGCATCTTCATCGCCGACAAGATCGACGATGACGACGACAATGTTCCCGTAAGCCCCTGATCTCACAAGCATGCCTGGTTCGGGCCACCGCCTAAGCGGACCCGGACCAGGCATACTGTTCCTGGCGGAACTACTGGCCGAACCGTGCCAGCGGGGCTAGGCTCAGTGGTTCGCCAGATAGCGCTCCAGTTCTTCGCTTCCGCCGATCCGCTCTCCACCGATGAAAACTTGCGGCGTGGTCGAGACCCCTTCCTTCTGCTGGTAGGCGTTCGTCTCCTCGCGGGAGTGCAGGATCCGGTCGTCCACTTGGTAGCCAGCCTGCTCCAGCATGTTCTTGGCGCGCACCCCGAACGGGCACGTGTGATCGGGCAGGATCATCCGGTACAATGTCGCCTTGCGGTCTTCAGCCATTGGTAAACTCCTTGTTTTCCCTTGAGCGTGAGCGGCCGCAAAGAGTTCCGCACCGGGCATAAAAAGGGGCGCCGAAGCGCCCCTAAAAATCAGCTGACAGTCGCCTTCACGATCTTGCCGGGATTGGCCGGCGGTTCACCCTTGGGCAGCGCGTCGACATGCTCCATCCCGCTCTCCACCTCGCCCCAGACGGTGTACTGCCGGTCGAGGAAACGGGCATCGTCGAAGCAGATGAAGAACTGGCTGTTCGCGCTGTTCGGGTTCTGCGACCGCGCCATCGAGCAGACGCCGCGCACGTGCGGGGCTGTGTTGAATTCGGCCTTGAGGTCCGGCTTTTGCGATCCGCCCATTCCGGTTCCCGTCGGATCGCCGCCCTGAGCCATGAAGCCGGGGATCACGCGGTGGAACACCACGCCGTCGTAGAAACCTTCCTGCGCCAATTCGGTAATGCGCTGGACGTGTTCCGGCGCGAGATCGGACCGCAGCCGGATCACGACGTCGCCGCCCTGTTCGTTGTTGGTGTCGAGCGTAAGGGTGAGCTTTTCAGCCATCGGCCATCTCCTTCGGGTTGCAAGCGGCCGATATAGGAAGCGTGCGCGCAAAGTCACGTACGGCAGCGCTGACGCCTTGCTTTTGCAGCGCACCAGAATAGGACAGCCGCCGATGGCCGATCCCGAACTCAAAGACCTGCCCGAGCTGGTGGCGCCTCCCGCCGAACCGGCCGAACAGGCAGAGTTCGACGAGGAAAACCGCCTGAAGGCCGATTACGTCGACAGCGTCCGCGCAGCGCTGGACGAAGGCGACGACACCCTGGTCTACGAGTTGGTCGAGCCGCTGCATCCGGCCGACATCGCCGACTTGTTCGAGCTGCTCAATCCGGAGCGGCGAAAGCTGCTGGCCCGGGCCATTACCGACCTCCTGAGCGGCGAGGTCATCGCCGAGCTGAACGATTACGTTCGCGACGACATGCTTGAGGCCCTGCCCGCCTCGGCCGTCGCGGAGATCGCCGAACAACTCGACACGGACGACGCCGTCCAGCTGATCGAGGACATGGAGCCGGCCGATCAGCGCGCCGTGCTCGATGCGCTCGATCCCGAAGATCGCGCGGTCATCGAAAACGCGCTGTCCTTCCCGGAAGAAAGTGCCGGACGCCTGATGCAGCGGGAGCTGGTCGCGGTACCGGAACACATGACGGTTGGCGACCTGATCGACTACATGCGCGAACGCGATGAGCTGCCGACCGATTTCTGGGAAGTGTTCATCGTCGATCACACCCACCGCCCAGTGGGCAGCTGCCAGCTGTCCTGGATCCTGCGTGCGCCGCGCCATGTGAAGCTGACGGACGTGATGAAGCGCGACCAGACGCTGATCCCGGTCAACATGGACCAGGAGGAAGTGGCGCTTCGCTTCCAGAAGTACGCGCTCATTTCCGCTGCGGTCGTGGACGGAAGCGGGCGGCTGGTCGGTCAGCTGACGGTGGACGACATCGTCCACATCATCTCCGAAGAAGCGGGCGAGGACGCGCTGCTGCTGTCCGGTGCCGGCGAAGGCGATATCAACGAGCCGATCCGCGAAGCTTATGCTGCGCGGGTCCGCTGGCTGATCGCCAATCTCGCCACTGCCTCGGTCGCCTCGTTCATCATCTCACGGTTCGAAGACGTGATCGCGCAGATGGTGGCGCTGGCGGTGCTGATGCCGATCGTTGCCGGGATCGGCGGCAACGCGGGTACCCAGACGCTGGCGGTCACCGTGCGTGCGCTGGCCACCAACCAGCTGACCGCCAGCAACACCTGGCGCGCAGTGCGGCGCGAGCTTTCAATCGCGCTGCTCAACGGGATCAGTATCGCGGTGGTGATCGCCGTCGCGGTCAGCCTGATTTTTGGCGTGTGGCAGAACGGCGGTCCCGTCGATCTTGCCTGGCACCTCGGCATGGTCATCGGGCTGGCGATGATGGCCAACATCCTGATCGCCGGGATTGCGGGCGTGCTGGTCCCCCTGACGCTGGAGCGGCTGCGCGTCGATCCGGCGATCTCCTCCTCGATCTTTGTCACAATGACGACGGATTCGATGGGATTCCTTGCGTTTCTGGGGCTGGCGGTGGCGACGGGACTGGTCGGCTAGGAAGAGGTTCCTATCTTCCTTCCATGCCCCTGCACATGACCAAGATCGCCTTTCGCGCCTCCAGCGTCGCAGCCCTGCGCCAGCGCATCGAAGGACAGGAGGAGGCGAGCACCTCCACCCGCTATTTGCCGAAACGACACGAGGAGATGGCCGGGGGATCGCTTTACTGGATCGTCAGCCATGCACTGGTCGCGCGCACGCCGATCCTCGGATTCGATCAGCGGGATGATGGGCGCTGGACCATTCGCCTTGCCCCGCGCCTGGTGTTGGTCGAATCCCGGCCCAAGCGGGCCCACCAGGGCTGGCGTTACCTTGAGGATCACGACGCCCCGCGCGATCTGACTGCCGAAGAAATGGCCGACGAACCGCTGCCGGGCCTGTTGCTCGCAAAGCTGCACCGTCTCGGCTTGGTCTGAAGCACGTGTGACGGAACGCGAGACGGGGGCAAACCGTTGGTGGGGAAAGGAGAATTTCCATGCCAGAACGTCAATCCCGCCATCCCGACAACGAACTGATCGATGAACTCACCGAAGGCGGCATGGTCTCGCAGCAAGGCCGCGCCGGGGGACAAATCAGCCGCGATGTCGGCACTCGTGCCGAGCAGAAGCGAGCCGAAGGCACGCTGACCGGCCAGGAGGTCGAGCGCGCGACCGGCGGCGACAATCCCGCCGAAGACGCACGCAAGGGTGCAAAAACGGCCGCGCACCTGAACGACAAGGGCGCGGGTTCCAGCCCTTCCCAGTAAATGCTTTGGCTCCTGCCGATCCGATCGGCAGGAGCTTGCTTTCCTTGATCGCGCGATCGTGGCCGCTTACGCGGCAGCGACTTCCCGCAAGGCGGCAATGTAGGCTTCCGGCTCGCGTGCACCCTGGATCAGGTAGCGCCCGTTGACGACAAAGCTCGGGACTGAGCGAATGCCGCTGTCCACCCCGCGTTTCTGCTCCAGTCTTACTGCCGTCGCGAGCGCCGGATCGTCCAGCGCTTCGGCCGCACTCTCGCGATCCAATCCCTCACTCGCCGCGATGTCCAGCAGTACACCGCGGTCGCTGACATTGCGCCGCTGGCTGAAGTGGGCGCGGAACAGTGCCTTTTCCAGTCTGGTCTGCGCTTCCGGACCGGCCTGCGCCAAGCCCCAGCGCAGCAGCTTGTGCGCGTCGAAGGTGTTCCACATCATCGGCTCGGGCGGTTCGCCCTCCCCTTCGTAATCCATCGAAAAACCGACCCGCCTGGCGGACTCTTCGATCTGGGCGCGCATCTGCGCGACCTCGTCAAGCGATCGGCCGTAAACCTCCGCCACATGCTTTGCCTGTGACTTGCCTTCGGCCGGCGCATCGGGATTAAGCTCAAACGGCATCCAGCGGATGTTCGCGTCGATCTCGCCTTCCAGCTGCCGCAGCGCCGTTTCCAGTTGCGCATAGCCGATGGCGCACCACGGGCACATCACGTCCGACCAGATGTCGATGACGACCGGGGTCTTCGGCTGAGTTACGTCCTGATCCATCAGTTCTCCATCCACCATTCCAGCAAGTGACGAGCGATTGCCTGGCGCGGCGGGGGAATGAAGGTGTCGCTTTCCTCCCCCTTTGCCAAGGCATCCGCCACTTCAGCGCGCGTAAACCAGCGCGCATCTTCCAGTTCGGTACGGTCGATCGTCAGCGCATCGCTGCGGGCCTTGGCGTAGCAGCCAATCATCAGCTGCGCGGGGAATGGCCAAGGCTGGCTGGCGATGTACGTGACATCGCCCACGCGGACGCCCGCTTCCTCCTCCACCTCACGCGCGACGGCTTCCTCGATCGATTCGCCCGGTTCGACAAACCCGGCGAGCGCGGAGTACCGGCGCGGCGGAAAGCGTGGCTGGCGCCCCAGCAGCAAGCGTCGCTCCCCGTCGGCCTCGTGTTCGACCAGCATGATGGTCACGGGGTCCACGCGCGGGAAATGCTGTCCGCCGCAGTCGGCGCTGGCGCAGTTGCGCTGCCAGCCGCCTTTCGCGGGTACGGTGTCGCCGCCGCACACGGCGCAGAAGCGGTAGCGGGCATGCCAATCGAGCAAGCTGCGGACCCCGCCGAACACCGCGAGATCTTCGTCCGGCAGAAGGGCGATTGCTTCCCAGGTTCGGCTGCGGGCGTAAGCCGGATCGGCATCGCCCACAGTCGGTACGGCCGCGAACGCGGGCGTGCCGTCCCGTAGGCCGAGAAACACGAGTTCTGCTGTGCGGGAAGCCTCATCCAGCGGCGCCCAGACCAGCCCGCCCGCTGAATCCAGCTCTGGCAGCAGGCCGTCCAGTTTCAGCAGCAGCGCGTCCTGCTTCAGCAACAAGGCCAGCGCCTCGGGATCGGCGCGGAGGTGGTCCGCGCGGTCGATCCGGCTGCCGGTAAACGGGACCGGCCTGCTCATGCGTTCGCCCTTGCAGCTGCGTCAGCGGCGACGGCGGCGGTGAACTGTTCGGGCACGGGATAAGCGGTGCTGGGCATGTATTGGGTGAACAGGCTGTGGCGCAGGCCGTTCCGCATATCGACCAGCCCCGCCGTTCCGGCCGCGCCGAACCAGCCGTAAATCCCTTCGGCCGCGCCCCGACCGACGCGTCCGCCTGCGCCGAATGCGAAATCGCGCGCAAACGGATCGGCCGGATCGAGCGTATCCGGCAGGAGGTTCGACGTGCCGAGCCGGACCGCTGCCTCGCTCATCACCCGGCGTCCTTCGATTTCGCCGTACCCGGCGAGCATCTGCAGGAAGCGGTCGTAATCGCGCGGGGAGCTGACCAGCCCCGATCCGCCGAACGGAAACGGTGGCGGGTCGAGGAAGATCGAGTTCTGCGGCAAGTCAATCGGCAGCAGCAGCTTCCCGGCGACGAGGTAGTTGGTGGTCAGCCGGTAGACCTCGCGTTCAGGTACCTGGAAGAACGTGCTGGGCATACCGACCGGATCGAATATGCGCTGTTGCAGGAATGCGTCGAAGCTCTGGCCGGAGACGACCTCGATCACCCGGCCCATCACGTCCAACCCGACCGAATAGGACCAGCGCGTGCCCGGCTGATAAACAAGCGGCAGCTGCGCCAGTCCATCGACGAAGGCGGACAGGCTGCGGATCGGCTTGCCGCGGAACAGGCCCGGCACCTCGATCCGGCTGACGACGCCGGGCACGAGGCCGCGCTGAAGATAGGCCTGCGCGATCGGTCCGCTTTGCACGATGCCGTAACCAAGGCCCGAAGTGTGGGTCAGCAGCATGCGGATCGTGATCGGGCGGACGGCGGGCGCCAGATTGTCCGGCGTGATTGGCCCGTCATAGACCGTCTGCACCTGCATCGCGCCGAACTGCGGCAGGATCTCGGCCAGCGGCTGGTCGAGGCCGAGCTTGCCTTCGTCCACCAGCATCATCGCCGCCATTCCGGTAATCGGCTTGGTCATCGAATAGATGCGGTAGAGGCTGTCCGCGTCCGACAAGCGCTGCGAGCCCAATCCGTCCGTGCCGCGGGCAAGGAACACAGGGTCCTGCTGCCCCTGCCCCAGCGCGGCGACCATGTTGGCCACCCGGCGCGTGTCGACATATTGCGCGATCAGCGCCTCGACCCGAGGCCACGCGTCCGTACCTTGCGCGAGCAGCGGGGCGCCGAACGGCAGCGCAGTCAGGGCGGCGCCTGCGCCCAGCGCGGCTCCGTTGCGCAGCAGCGCCCGGCGGGAAAGCGAAATGTCGTGGTTCATGGCCCGTGTTTCTCCCTTGCGCCGTGAATGGACGGTTTACACCGGGGATGCCAGCGGACAGCCGGTTGCCCCGGCGGACCGCACGTTGCATATTCGCGGCCATGCTGAACCTGCTTTCGATAGTGATTGGCGTGGTCGCCCTGCTGCTGGCGATCCCAGCCACCCTTCCTCTGCTGGGCTGGGGCAACTGGTTCGTCCTGCCGATCGCGCTGGTGGGCACCGTCATTGGCGCGATGTCATCCCGCAACGGGGGGCGTAACTTCTGCCTGATCGTGTTCGTGCTTGCCACGATCCGGCTGATGCTGGGCGGCGGGATTTTCTAGGACCCTGCCGAGCCGGAAAAATGCGGCTGAGGTTTACACACCTGACACAGGTTGACAGTCGGGACTGACGAGTTCTGCAGCCTGTTCAGCCCGGATTTCCGCGGGTTTTCCCGTTCAGCGCGACACCTGAGGCGTTTCCGCGAAAAAGAAATGTTCGTTCGCGTGAGTGGATGAATATTGCGCAGCAGTTGGGGCGGAAAACCGACGATGGAAAAGAGCCTTTCCCGGTCTGGCGTGGTCGGGCGCTGTAGGAAACAGCCTCTGGTACAGGTTTACGACACGCTGCTTGCGCGCTGGGCCGCTCGTCAGGCAGATCCTGCGTACGGTCCGGGCAGGAGGCGAACAGCGGCGTGCAGATTGAGCGCCGGAGGCCGCCTGATCTGCCGATCCTATACCCACTGGGCTCCCATCTTCACGAGGCTGTCGATCTTCTCTTGCTCGATGCCCCAGGCAGCCGGGTCAGCCTCGGCGAGGATATCGCCCGAGCGACCGCCCCCCGCGACGATGAGTTCGGTGCGGGTAAACGTCCGCTCGCGGGTTGAATAGAAGGCCAGGACCTTCGGGCTTGTTCCGTACCGGCCGCCCTCAATGACGACGCCGAGCCGGTCCTTGCGCAGCTGAACGACGAGGCCGACCGGGAACACGCCGATGCTCAGCATGAACGCGAACAGGAGCTGCGGGTCGAAATGCCCGGTCCATTGCCGCATGCGGGTAATCGCTTCCACCGGCGGCCAGGCTTCCTTGTATGGGCGAATGGATGTCACGGCGTCGTAGACGTCGCAAATCGCTCCCATCCGTGCCTCCCGGCTGATCTGCTCTGCCTGGAGCCCGTAAGGATAGCCCGTCCCGTCAATCTTTTCGTGGTGGTGCTGGCACACGTCCAGCGCGACCGCCGGAAGGTTGTCCATCCCGCGCAGCAGCCGACAACCCTCCATCACATGGGTTTGCGCCAGCGCGAACTCCTCATCGGTCAACCGGCCCGGCTTGTGGAGCACGGCCGTGGGGATCAGCAGCTTGCCGATGTCATGCAGCAGGCCCGCCATCCCCAGATCTGCCGACGTTTGCCTGTCGAGCCCAAGCTGACGCGCGAGATTGATCATCAGCGCACAGACGGCAACGGAATGAAGATAGGTGTACTCGTCCCTCGCCTTGAGTCGCAGGACCGTGAGAAGAGCATCGCGATTGCCCTCGATCGAGGTAGCGACGTCTTCGACGACGGACAGGACGGCGGTGGACTGGATCGCCTTCCCAAGCCGCGCCGGGTCGAGAATTTCCCGCATTGCCTCCCTGGAACGGTCCAGGACCTGCATCGCCGCGGCGGTTTTCTCGTCCTGCGCGCGCACCCCGTCGGGCAAGGTCGCCGGTACCGCTTCCGCTTCCGCCGGGCGCGGCAAGTCGCAGCCTTTCGACGTGTCGATCAGGAGCGTTTCGACATTGCTGGCAAGCACCTTCGCCAGATCGCTTTCCCGCTGGAGCAGAAAACCGCGCTTCCAGAACGGGTGCCTGAACCACGACCCGTCGAAGGCGTGGATATGCATGCCTAGTCGGAGCTGATCGCGATGGATCCGTCTGAGCCTCGTGCCGCTTGTTTCCGCCGCCCCATTTGTGCGCGAGCCCAATATCCGCTGCTCCATCCCAAAACCGATGACGTCATTATAGACGCCTTCGTACGTGAGAGGACCATCTGGAAGAAACGGAAGAGAGCGGCAAGCCCCGCCGCCGGACACGGCACGCGCGCCAGCGGGCAGGCGCTGCCAATCGGTGGCACTTGTCTGAAGCATCTCGCCTCGCAGGCGGTCAGCGGTTACACTCGCAACCATGACCGATCCGATCGACACGCCGACTCCGCGGCGCAAGCCAAAGCCCGAAGTGACCACGCTTGGCGGGCGGGAGCTGAAGCCCTCCACACTGATGATGGGCTTTGGCTACGATCCTGCCTTGTCGGAAGGATCGCTGAAGCCGCCGATCTTCCTGACCAGCACCTTCGCCTTCGAAAGCGCGGAAGCCGGCAAGCGGCATTTTGAGCGGATCACGGGAGTGCGCGAAGGCGGCGCCGAAGGGCTGGTCTATTCCCGGTTCAACGGGCCCAACCAGGAAATTCTCGAGGACCGGCTCGGCATCTGGGACGGCGCGGAGGACGCGCTGGTGTTCTCATCCGGAATGTCCGCCATCGCCACGCTGCTGCTGGCCTGGTGCAGCGCGGGCGACGTGGTGGTTCATTCCGGTCCGCTTTACGCGGCGACCGAAGGGTTCATCGGGAAGGTTCTGGGCAAGTACGGCGTCACCTATCTCGATTTCCCGGCCGGGGCTTCGCGGGAGGAAATCGACTCGGTCATCGCCCGGGCGAAGGAGCAGGCGGCGCGGCAGGGCGGCAAGCTGGCGCTGGTCTATCTGGAAAGCCCGGCCAATCCCACCAACGCGCTGGTCGATATCGAGGCAGTCGCCGCCGCGCGCGATGCCGCCTTCGAAGGCGAGGAAGCCAGGCCGCCGGTCGCGATCGACAATACGTTCCTTGGGCCCTTGTGGCAAAGGCCGCTGAAGCACGGGGCGGACATCGTGGTCTATTCGCTGACCAAGTATGCCGGCGGGCATTCGGATCTCGTCGCCGGCGGGCTTTCCGGCAGCAAGGCGATGATGGACCCGATCCGCGCTTTGCGGAACACGATGGGCACGATCTGCGATCCCAACACCGCGTGGATGCTGCTGCGCAGCCTGGAAACGCTGGAAATTCGGATGGAAAAGGCCGGGCGCAACGCCGCGGCGGTCTGCGCTTTCCTGAAGGACCACCCGAAGGTGGACGGGCTCGGCTATCTCGGGATGATCGAGGATTCGCACCAGCAGGACATCTTCCGCCGCCATTGCACCGGAGCGGGCAGCACGTTCTCCCTGTTCGTGAAAGGCGGGGAGGCGGAGTCGTTCCGGTTCCTCGACTCGCTGTGCGTCGCCAAGCTGGCAGTCAGCCTTGGCGGAACCGAAACGCTCGCCAGCCATCCGGCGGCAATGACGCACTTGTCAGTCCCGGCGGAGCGCAAGCGGGCGCTGGGGATTACGGACAACCTCGTGAGGATCTCCATCGGGATCGAGGACGCGGGTGACCTGATCGCCGATTTCGATCAAGCTCTCGCGGCAGTCTAGCCGGGCTGCTTCAGCCCTTCCAGGTGCGCCGTTCCTCAGCCTGGCGGAGGACTTCGTAGGCCACCTGGTAGGCCTGGAACGCCTTGGCCGCTTCGGCATCGTTCGGGCGCACGTCGGGGTGGAGTTCCTTCGCCTTGGCGCGCCAGGCCTTCTTGATCGTTTCGAAGTCCACGTCGGATTCCAGGTCGAACACGCCAAGCGCGCGCATTTCATCGGCGCTGCGATTGCCGTCGCCCGGCCCCGCCCAGCCATAGTGCGATGCTTCGGCATAACCGGCGTTCTCGTTCCGCTCCGCCTTTTCGCGAGCTTGCGCCTCGGCCTTTTCAAGGCCCGCGAAATAGTCCCACCTCGAATTGTATTCGGCGGCGTGCTTCTGGCAGAAATGCCAACGTTCCGGGCTGTTCGGCGCCTTGGGTGCGGGGCAATTGCCCACATCGGTGCAGCCGTGCCGGTCGCACAGGCGCACGTTGGCTGCCTCGCGCCCGGATTCGTATCCACGCCAGCGGGGAAAGCCCCAGTCCATGGAACGGCCGGAGCGGCTCATGACAGGAATATCCGGGTCATTCGTGCCGATGTAGAGATCACACACGGCGCTGAAAAGGGAAGTTCCGATACAATTCGGACAAGCGGGTAAAGATTGGCTGCTTTGCAAACGCCGCCCAAGGGATTATCTGGCGCGCAACGCAAATCGAGAACTCCCATGAGCAAGCAGCTGACTCTCTCCGCCGTGCTCTCCGTCTGTGCGATGATGGCGTTCGTATCCGTTTTCGGCACCGAGGGGGCAACCCCCGCATGGAACGAAGCGGGCGCGGCGACCGAGATCGCCGCACCCATCGTGTCGGCCAAGCTGCCGGCGTTCCCGGCGTTCTTTACGCTCCAGTAACTACTCGACGACCACCGTCACCGCGCGGCGGTTGCGCGCCCAGGACGATTCGTTGGAGCCCAGCGCATCCGGGCGTTCCTTGCCGTAGCTGATCGTGGTCAGCCGGGTCGCCGGAATGCCCAGCCCGATCAGGTAGTTCTTCGCCGCGTTGGCCCGGCGTTCCCCAAGAGCGAGGTTGTATTCGCGCGTGCCGCGTTCATCGGCGTGGCCTTCCAGCCGGGCGCGGGCGTTCGGGTACTGCAGCAAATACTGCGCCTGCTGGCGCAGCGCGGCCGCGTCTTCGGCATCGACGTTGTACTGGTCGGTGTCGAAGTAGATCACGTCCCGCCCGCTCATCGCCTGGCGGAAGTGCCCCTGCGAGCCGGGAGCCATGCCGGGAGCCTGCGGCGCGGCGGCAACCGGGGCAGCGGTCTGAACCGGAGCAGCGGGAGGCGGCGGCAGTTGCTCCGGGGCTTTCTTGGAGCATGCGCCCAAGGCAAGCAGGCTCACGGCCGTAACGGTAACAGCAAGTCTTTTCATATCTTCCTCCTCCTCGTCAAAGTTCTGGTCCGACTTCCCGTCCCGTGACCTTTCCAGTCAATGCTCAACGCATTCAGGGCAAAACCGGTCCCCACGCCGGGTCCGATGCGCCCACCGGGGTCGGCAGGCGGCGCAAGTTGCTGCCGGTCAGATCGACTTGCCACAGGGATGTTTCACCTGAATTGGGCTGGGTCCGGAAGAACTGGACAATGCGGCCGTTGGGTGCCCAGGTCGGCGCTTCGTCCTGCCAGCCGTCGGTCAGGTGACGCATTCCGCGGCCGTTCGGGTTCATCACCGCGACTCGGAGGTTTCCGGCGACGTGCGTGAAGGCGATCTGGTCTCCGCGCGGGCTCCATTCCGGAGTAGCCGCGCGGCCGCCGAAGAAGCTCAAGCGCCGCTGGCCCGATCCATCGGCGCCCATCACGTAGATCTGCTGGCTGCCGGACCGGTCGCTTTCGAACACGATCTGCGATCCATCGGGGGAGTAGGACCCGCCGATGTCGATCCCCGGACTGTCGGTCAGCCGCACGCTACGCCCGCCGCCGACCGGCACGCGGTAGATGTCCGTGTTCCCCGCCACCGCCATCGAATAGAGGATGTAGCGCCCATCCGGTGACCAGCGGGGAGCGAGCGTCGGGTTCTCACTCCGCGTGACGAGCTGCTGCTTGCCCGTGCCGATATCGTAGATGTAGATGCTTGGATTGCCGTCGACATAGCTCAGATAGACGATCTGGCTGTAGTCGGGCGAATAGCGCGGGGTCAGCGCGGTTGCCTGGCCGTTGGTGATGAAGCGGTGGTTGGCTCCGTCCGAATCCATGATCGCCAGCCGCTTCACGCGCCGGTCTTTCGGGCCGGTCTCCGCGATGTAGGCGATCTTGCTGTCGAAGAACGGGCTTTCCCCGGACAAGCGCGAATAGACCAGGTCGGCGCACTTGTGCGCGGCCCGGCGCCACTCGGTAGGGGCAAACTCCCAGCCCTGCCGGACCAGCTCTTCCTGCAGCCGAACGTCGTAGAGATAGCAGCCGACCGTCAGGTTGCCGTTCGCCCCGGGACGGACATAGCCGTGGACCAGCATTTCAGCGGAACGCGCACCCCACGATCCCCACGCAGGCGACGTGATCTGGTCATAGGCGGGGCGCGGCAGGTTGTCGGGCCCGACCGGTTGAAACAAGCCGTTGAACCGCAAGTCGTTGTAGATGACCTGGGCGATTTCCTGGCCCAGCGCGGCGGTTCCCTGCGCATTGGCTGGGGTCGGCTGATCGCGGTTGGTGGCGAAGGCGGGGATCGCGATGCCGATATCCTGCCAGTTGCCTTCCGCCGAGACGGTGACCGACAGCCCTTCCTCTTCAAGCTCGGCAGCCGGGGCGGTCGGTGGAGGAGCCTCCGGCGCCAGCTGCGCGGCGGCGGGCGTGGCCGCCAGCAGCGCGGTGGAAAGCAGGGAAGCGAGAAAGAGAGATCGGGTCATTGGGAGAGCCTGTAATCGAAATTTGAGTTCACGACCTTCCAGCCGTCGTAATACTGTTCGGGCAAGTTGAACGGCGCGGCAAGGCGCACGGCGCGAACGGCCTGTTCTTCGTACCGGTCTTTCTGGGCCCGATTGCTATCGGTGACGCCGGTGGTCCGCACGATCTGGGGCGCGCCGCTGAGGCTGCCATCCCGGTTGAGCCGGAACCGCACCACCGTGACCAGCTTTTCCACGTCCACGCCGTCTGGCGGCGCCCAGTGCGGCTTCAACTGACGGCTGATCGCCTGGCCAAGCGATGCGCGCTCCGAAGGACCGATTTCCGAAGCCGGAGTGCCCTGTGCCTCGGCTCGCTCACTTGCGCCCACGCCTGCCAGAAAATCATCCCCGATCCGACTGCCGCCGCCCGTCGTCGGTTTCGGAGCGGGCTGCGCTTGCGAGCGGGCGGGAGTCTGCCTTGCCGGAGCCGCTGCGCGCGGCGCGGCGCTGGGCTTTGCGGTCGGCTGCGGCCGGGGTGCGGCCGTGGGACTGGGGCGCGGCGCGGGTCTGGGACTGGCGCGCGGCCTCGGAGGGGGCGGCGGAGGCGGCGCTCTCGGCGTCGGTGGGCTGACTTCCGGCACCGGGGCGGGTTCCGGCTGTGCAACGGGCGCTGGAGCGGGCGGAGCGGGTTCTGGCGCGAGGATCGGGGCGACCGCCGCCGGAGGCTCTGCCACCGGATCGGGCGCGGTCGAAGTGAGGCTGACTTCGTCCGCCAGGCTGACGGTCATCCGTTCCTGCTGCGGAACAGGCGGTTCGGGCGTCGACGGCTGAAGCAGGAGCACGCCCGCAAGGCCGACATGCGCTGCAACCGCGATGGCCAACCCGTAGCGTTCTTCCCGGCGAAGATTTGCGAGCGCTGCCATGGCTAGGGGCTATGGGGCTTCCGATGAACCGTTTGTGACCAGCGTTATGCTGTTGAACCCGGCGCGGTTGAGTTCACCCATCACCGCCATCACGCGGCCGTAATCGAGCGCGCGGTCAGCGCGCAGCGTAACCAGCGGGATCTGGCCGCCTTCGGGCTGGATCGCGGTGAGCGCTTGCGGAAATCCGCCGACCGGGACCTGATCCTCATCGATGAAGATGAACCCTTCCGCATCGATCGAGACGGTGATCTGGTCCGGTTCCTGGTCGATCGGGTTTGCCCGGCTGTCGGGCAGCTCCACTGGAACCCCCGACGCGAGCAGCGGGGCTGCGACCATGAAGATGATCAGCAGCACCAGCATCACATCGACCAGCGGGGTAACGTTGATTTCCGCCATCGGCGCGCGGCGGGACGAGCGGCCCCGGCGCGACGAATTGTGCAGGCCCATGGCCATCAGGCCCCCTCCAGTTCCCGGCTGATCTGCGCGTTCAGCCGATCGGCGAAGCGCTGGAGACGGGCCTCATACGCGTTCACCCTGTGGCTGAATCGGTTGTAGGCGATCACCGCCGGAATGGCTGCGAACAAGCCGATGGCGGTGGCGAACAGCGCTTCGGAAATGCCCGGCGCGACCACGGCAAGGGACGTGCTTTGCTGCTGCCCGATCTGGAAGAAGCTGTTCATGATGCCCCAGACGGTGCCGAACAAGCCGACGAACGGCGCGACCGATCCGGTCGTCGCCAGGAAGTTCAGCCGTTCGGACAAGGTATCCGCCTCGATCGCGACTTGCCCTTCCATCGCCAGTGCGACTCGGTGCCGGGTCGCCTCCCGGTCGATCTTCACTGCCTTGGTCGAACGCTCCAGCTCACTGATGCCGGATGCGGCGACTCGGGCAGACGGATTGTCGAGCCGCTTGCCCGCGATCAGTTTTTCCGGGTGCTCCGCCCGCCAGAATTCCTTTTCGAACGCGCCCGAGCGGCGGCGAAGCTGGGCGATTCGCATCGAGAAGCTGACGATGATCGTCCACGACCAGATGCTGGCGAGAAGCAGTCCGATCATGACCACCTGCACGACGATATCGGCATCGAGGAACAGTCCGACGGGATCGAGCCGGCCCGGGGTGGCGGTTGCGGCGGCAAGCAAGGAAAGAACAGTCATGCGCAGTCTTTATCCGGGGCAATGAGTATCTGGAATGCCTTTCTCCAACTTTCGGGTTGCCGCTTCGGGCGTCCGTCCGGTCCGAGGAAGCCGACGCGCACGTCTGCAGAAGCAATTGGCTCCCCGTCGCGCATGGCGGTTTGCCGCAAGCGGATGCTGGCGGCGCGAATTTCGAGCGCGCAGGTCTCCACGATCAGCACATCGTCTAGCCGCGCGGGCCGAAGATAGCGGATCGCCAGGTCCGCGACCGCATAGTGCCCTTCCCCGTCTTCAATCGCGGCGCGCTGATCGACGCCCAGCAGCCGCAGCATGTCGGACCGCCCCCGCTCAAACCAGCGGAGATAGCCTGCGTGATAAGCGATCCCCGAAAGATCGGTGTCTTCGTAATAGACGCGCACCGGGAAGAGATGGAGCCGCCCTTCGAACGATCCGCCCGGCGGCGTGGGAGATGTGGTCATTGCGCGCACTCTTAACGGAGCGGAGAGACCACTGGCAAGCGCGGCCGGGCCGACGGGTGGCGCCCGAACGACGGACGCCTCCGGAGTGTCCTCAGGCAGCGATCATCCGGCCGAGCGGTTTTCCGCCAAACAGGTGCACGTGGAGGTGCGGCACTTCCTGCCCGGCGTCCTTCCCGACGTTGGCCAGCAAGCGGTAGCCGGGCTGGACGAGCCCGTTGTCCCGCGCAACCTTCCCGACGGCGCGGACAAACCCGGCGATCTCATCCGCGCCGGCACGCTGGGAGAAGTCATCCCAGCTGACGTAAGACCCCTTGGGGATCACGAGGATGTGCTGCGGCGCCTGCGGCGCAATGTCGTGGAAGGCGAGCGACCACTCATCCTCATAGGCCTTGTTGCACGGTATTTCGCCGCGCAGGATCTTGGCGAAGATGTTCTGGTCATCGTAGGGCTGAGCCGGGTCGATTGCCATCATGCGTCCCCTGAAGTGTTTTTCCGGGCGGCTTTTTCGGCGAGGCCGGATGTACCTTCGCGCCGGTCGAGTTCGGCCAGCACATCGGCCAGCGGGATGTCCTTCGCGCCCAGCAGGACCATCAGGTGGAACAGGACGTCCGCCGCTTCACCGATCAGTTCCTCGCGGTTGCCGGAAAGGGAGGCGATTACCGTTTCGACCGCTTCCTCCCCCAGCTTGCGGGCGATTACCGGCAGGCCGCGGGCGTTAAGCTGGGCGACGTAGCTGGATTCCGGCGCGGCGGCGCGGCGTTCGGCGATCGTGGTTTCGAGGCGGGAGAGCGTGTCCATGCGGGTATCGGTACGCCGGGCCCCGGGCGCGTTCAACCGTCATTAGCCTCGGGCGGGCAGTCCGGCCGCTCTCAAGGCTGCGTGGGCTTCGGCGACGCTGTGGGTGCCGAAGTGAAAGATCGAGGCAGCGAGCACCGCGCTCGCATGGCCTTGCGTCACTCCTTCGACCAGGTGATCGAGGGTGCCGACCCCGCCGCTGGCGACGACGGGCACGCTGACCCGGTCCGCAATCGCGCGGGTGAGCGCCAGGTCGTATCCGGCTTTCGTCCCGTCGCCGTCCATGGAGGTGACGAGCAATTCGCCCGCGCCCAGTTCCGCCAGCCGCACGGCATGTTCGACCGCGTCGATCCCGGTTGCGCGGCGGCCGCCGTGGGTGAAGATTTCCCATCCTTCGCCGGAGCGGCGCGCGTCGACCGAGGCGACCACGCACTGGTTGCCGAATCGCGCCGCGATTTCGGCCACCACTTCGGGCCGGGAAACCGCCGCGCTGTTGACCGCGACCTTGTCCGCGCCCGCGAGAAGCAGCGCGCGGGCATCCCCCACGGAGCGAACCCCGCCGCCGACCGTCAGCGGCATGAAGCACACCGCCGCCGTGCGCCGGACGATGTCGAGCAAGGTCCCGCGCCCTTCATGGCTGGCGGAAATATCCAGGAAGCACAATTCGTCCGCCCCGGCGGCATCGTAGGCCTGGGCTTGTTCGACCGGGTCGCCTGCGTCCTTCAGGTCCACGAAGTTGACGCCCTTCACCACGCGGCCGTTGGCCACATCGAGGCAGGGGATCACGCGGACGCGGACGGTCATGGCTGGGCGACCCGCCCGGCGACTTGCAGCGCTTCGGCCAGATCCAGCCGTCCATCGTACAGCGCGCGGCCGGTAATCACTCCTTCGATGCCGTCCTTCTCATGAGGCACCAGCTGTTCGATGTCCGCGATCCACGCCACGCCGCCGCTGGCGATCACCGGCAGGTCGGTGCTGCGGGCAAGCTCCACCGTCGCTTCGACGTTGCAGCCTTTCAGAAGCCCGTCGCGGCCGATGTCGGTGAACAGCAGCGCGGCAACGCCTGCATCCTCGAACCGTTTGGCCATCTCCGCCACGGGGACGTCGGAAACTTCGGCCCAGCCCGCGGTCGCGACCATTCCATCGCGCGCATCGACCGCAACGACGATCTGGTTTGGAAAGGCGCGGGCCATGGCGCGGACGAATTCCGGATCGGTCAGCGCAGCAGTGCCGATAACGATCCGGGCGACGCCCAGCGCGATCCAGCCTTCAACCGCCTTGGCATCGCGAATCCCGCCGCCAAGCTGGATGGAGCCGGGGAACCGGCCGACGATTGCTTCCACCGCGGCGCGGTTGCGGCTTTCGCCAGCGAACGCGCCGTCGAGATCCACCACGTGGAGATGGCTTGCCCCGGACTGCGCAAACAGCGCGGCCTGGGCCGCCGGGTCATCCCCGTAGACGGTGGCGCGGTTCATGTCCCCTTCGGCCAGGCGAACCACCTGGCCGGCTTTCAAGTCGATGGCGGGAAAGACGATCATGGCACCGCGCCTAGCAGCGGTCAGGCCGGCTTGAAAGCGTCCTTCGGCAGGTGCGTGATCCGGCAGGCAAGCTCCGCTTCGCCGCTGGCGACGATGAAGTGATCCTCCCGCTCCACGATACCGGTGGTGAAGACGATGCCGGACAGGATCGCGCTGTCGTCCAGCGGGCGAGTCAGGTCCGGGTTCGGCTCCATCAGCGGGGGATGCTGGGTGGCGATGCATTCCCATGGCCGTTCGGGATGGAGCAGCGACCAGTACGTGCGGTAGATGCCGACCAGCCCGTGCGGCTCCGCCCCGTGCCACAGCGTCAGCCAGCCGCGCTGGCCCGCGATCTCCGTCATGATCGGCGGAGTGCCGCCGCCGATCCGCGCCGTATCCTTGGTGAAGGCGTGCGGGCGGATGCCGGGGTGGAGGCACGGCTGCCAGTGGAGCGCATCCGGACTGGCCGCGAGGTTGATCGACGGGCCGGGGCGGTATTCACAGTCTGGCGAATAGGCGTACCAGGATTCGCCCAGTGGCCGGGTCTGCGCCCAGTACTTGCCATCGATCAGCCCTTCGAACAGGGCCATGTCGGTGTTCTGGTGATCGAGCACGATCCCCTGGAAGTCCCAGTCGAGTCCATTTTCGGACATATAGAGCGTGACCGATTGCCGTTCCGGGCTGACGGAGCCGGTCGTCATCCAGTACCGCCCCTCGATCCGACTGATCCGCGGATCTTCGATGCCAAAGCTTTGCCAGCTGCCCTCAGGCGCGATGGTCTTGTCATAGTGGATCGCGACCACATCGAGCCCATCGGCGCTCAGTTCCACCGGCAGGAGCCAGGACAGCGACGTGGGCACCACCACTTTCCATCCGGCCGAATGGAGCACGAACCGGCGCGGATCGGCGGTGTCGGCCAGTTCCAGCGGCCAGGCGTCGAGCGTGTAGCCCGCATCGGCATCCCAGCGGATCGCGTGGACCTTGCCTCCGTGGATCGGCTTTTTCAGCCCTTCGGCTACGCGGACCATCAGCAGCAGGTTGCCGCTGGGCAGCACCGTCAACCCGGGATTGAACGCGCCGAGCACGCGGGTTTCTGCTTCGATCGTCCCGGCCAGCGGGCTTTTCGATATGTCGATGGCGTCCGGGGTGATGACCAGCCGGTCAACGGGAAAGCTCATGACCGCTTCGTCTCCTTCTTTGGGGGGAGACGGCTATTCAGCGGCGCGGGTTCCCCAAGCTAGGGCTTCCACTCCAGGAACCGCTCCAGCAGGCTGATGCCGTAGCGCTGGCTTTTTTCCGGGTGAAACTGCACGCCGAGCATGGTGTCGCGGGCCACGGCGGCCACAAGGCCGCCGCCGTGGTCGGTCATTGCCGCCACGTCGTGCCCGTCTTCAGCCACGAAATGATAGGAATGGAGGAAATAGGCTTCCCCCGGCTCGATCAGTTCGGCCCCGTCGTGGTGCGGCATCTGGGCGACGTCGTTCCAGCCCATGTGCGGCACCTTGATTGCCGGGTCGGTCCGCTCAATCGGGTGGACCTCCCCCGAAATCCAGCCGAGCCCGTCGGTCGCGCCGTGCTCGAAGCCCCGGTCGGCCAGCAACTGCATGCCGACGCAGATGCCGAGGAACGGCACGCCGCCCTTCATCACCCGCTCTTCCATCGCTTCGACAAGGCCGGAAATCGCCTTCAGCCCTTGCGCGCAGGCGCGGAACGATCCGACGCCGGGCAGTACGATGCGCTCAGCCCCCCGAACGATCTCCGGATCGGCGGTGACGGCGATGCGCTGCGCGCCGGCCGCCTTCAGTGCGTTGTGGACCGAATGGAGGTTGCCCGCGCCGTAATCGATCAGGGCGATTGCTTCGGACATCAGCCGCCCAGCTGTCCCTTGGTGGACGGAATGGCCCCTGCCTTGCGCGGGTCCAGTTCCACCGCCGTGCGCATCGCGCGGGCGAATCCCTTGTAGATCGCTTCGCAGACGTGATGGTTGTTCTGACCGTAGAGCAGCTGGACGTGCAGCGTGATCCCGGCAGCCTGCGCCACGGAATGGAACCAGTGTTCAACCAGTTCGGTGTCCCATGCGCCGAGCTTTTCCTGCGTGAAACGGGCCTTCCACACGAGGTAGGGCCGCCCGGAAATGTCCAGCGCGACGCGGGCCAGCGTTTCGTCCATCGGGGAATAGGCGCTGCCGTAGCGGCCGATCCCGGCCTTGTCGCCCAGTGCTTGGTCCAGCGCCTGGCCCAGCGCGATCGCGCTGTCTTCCGTGGTGTGGTGCTGATCGATGTGCAGATCGCCCTTCACCTTCAGCGTGACGTCGATCAGCGAATGGCGGGAGAACTGTTCCACCATGTGATCGAGAAAGCCGATCCCGGTTTCGATATCGTACCGGCCCGTCCCATCGAGGTTCACCTCGACAAGGATGTCGGTTTCACTGGTCTTGCGAGCAATCCGGCCGGTGCGCATGCGTAGCGCCTATAGGCAAGCGGCCGGGGGAATCAACGGCTTGCGAAAAATGCGTTTGCGCTTGACCGGCCGCGGCCCGGACGGCACTTGTCAGCGCATGAGCGAGACGCCCGACAGCCTGATCCCCTATGACGAGATCGTCCAGGAAGCGCTGCGCGCCGTGGTCGGCCGCGTGCTGGGCGAAGTAGAGCGCGGCGGCGGGAGCCTGCCGGGCAACCACCACTTCTACATCACTTTCAAGACTGGCGCGGTGGGCGTTTCGATTCCCCCGCACCTGCGCGAACGCTTTCCCGATGAGATGACGATCGTCCTGCAGAACAAGTTCTGGGATCTCAACGTCGCGGAAGACGGGTTCTCCGTCGGGCTCAGCTTCAACCAGATGCCGTCCAAGCTGCAGATACCCTTTTCCGCGATCACCGCCTTCGTCGATCCGGCAGTGGATTTCGGACTGCAGTTCCAGGCCGTTGCCACCGACATCGAACCCGCGCGGCACGAAGATGCGGAGAACGACGTCCGCAGGACCGGGGCGGAACAGGTTTCCGACCCATCCGTTGCGGAAAGGAACGATGGCTCGAATGTCGTGGAAGTCGATTTCGGGCGCAAGAAGTAGCAGCCGGCCGGCCCTTCGCCGCCCCGGCGGGAAGGAGCATCACGTGGCCAAGGAATCGAACAGGCAGGCTGCCGAGGAAATCAAGCACAAGCACAAGAAGCCGGGCAACGAACCCGGCGTCCCGGGGCCGAGCACGAATCCCGCGACCAACCTGCTGATTGCGGACATCATCATGCGGGCAAGTTCCTACGTCGTACGCGGGACCTTGCAGAAGACGCTGCTGAAGCGCCGCTACAGCGAGCACGGGGCGAAGAAGATCGTCCAGGGGCGCAGCATCTCCAGCAAGCTGGCCACGGTCGCGCTGGCGAAGATGGCAACCAAGTCCGTGCCCGGTGCCGTTCTCGTCGGTGGCGGCATCCTTGCCAAGTCGATCTTCGATCGCAGCATTAAGTCTCACAAGGCAAAGCGGCAGGGCGACCGTGAGCTGGCGGAAACGGCGAAGAACGCCTGACCGGCCTTTTTTGCCGGCCCCCTTGATCTGACCCCCGCCCCTGCGGCAACAGCGGGCATGACCAGACCCGAACCGCTGCTCCGCCGGGGCCTCATGTTCATTCTTTCCTCGCCTTCGGGCGCCGGGAAAACCACGATTGCGCGCAAGCTGCTGCAGGCGGAAGAGAACCTGCGGATGTCGGTCTCGGTCACCACCCGGCCGATGCGCCCGGGCGAAATCGACGGGCGGGACTACCACTTTGTGGACTGTGCGACGTTCGACCGGATGGTGGAAGACGACGCTTTCCTGGAATATGCTGAGGTGTTCGGCCATTCCTACGGCACCCCCCGCGCCCAGATCCGCGACGGAATGAAGCAGGGCGACGATTACATCTTCGATATCGACTGGCAGGGTACGCAGCAGCTGTACCAGCGCGCGCAGCACGACGTCGTGCGTGTGTTCCTGCTACCGCCGAGCATCGAGGCATTGGAAGCGCGCCTGCGCGCCCGGGCCACGGATGCAGAGGACGTGATCGTGGGACGGATGGCCCGCGCCCGCGCGGAAATCAGCCACTGGGATGCTTACGATTACGTCGTGGTCAACGACGATATCGAGGAGTGCTTCACCAAGGTGCGGATGATCCTGGAAGCCGAACGGATGCGCCGCGCCCGCCAGACCGGCCTGATCGATTTCGTCCGCGGGCTGATGCGCTGATCAGAACCTCCCGAACCAGCGCAGCGCCACGCCGGTATCGTCCGGCGCCTGCTGATAATGCCCTGGCTCATGCCGGTAGAACAGGCTGGCAGAACCGAAGCCGGCCAGCAACGGACCGCGCCAGCCCAGTTCCCCGGTGATCTCCCGCCCCTGCGGCGCAAGCGAAAGGCTGCGCACGCCGTAAGTCGGCGTTAGCGTGCGGTAATCCCACGCCACCGGCAGGCTAAGATTGAGTCCGCCGCTTTCGACCCGAAGCGGCTGGCTGAGCCGCAGGCCAATCGCATCCTGGCTGGAAAACAGGCCCTGCCGTTCGATATCAGCCGACCATGCGCGGCTGGTCACATGGGACCCATCGGCGACCGATCCGCCGCTTGCCGCCACTGTCCATCCCTGCCGCAGCGCCCCGCCGAGCCGCCAGTTGCCCGCAAACCGCCAGTTCGCCTGAGCGTCGGCAAACAGCGTCCGCGCGCCGCCGATGCCCAGCGAGTCCTGGAACTGCGCGCCAAGTACGGTTCCGTTTTCCTCCATCCACGTCAGGCCGAGCGCGGTTCGAACGCCGCCGAGGTCGCGGTCCAGGCCAAAGGCGAAGCTGCGTACGGCGTCACGGTCGGGGTCCCGCTCCCAATCGCGTAGCGGGTCGTGGAGGTTTGTCTGATCGTCGCTGTCGAAGGTCCGCCCGCTTTCCGCGCTCAGACTGAGGCCCCACGATCCGAGCTGATGCCGGACTGCAAAGGCGGCATCGCGGCTGCGGGCCATCCCGTCATCCCCACTCGCGTTGCCGGCGATCAGGAAAGCCGGGCGGTCCTGACCTTGCAGTTGGGCGACCAGCCCGTCCGCACTTTCGGCGAATGCAAACCCGACCTTCGTTTCGGGCGAGACCCGCAGCGCCACACGGGCGGCGAGGACGCGCGCGGCTTCCGCATCGTCCCGGTTCAGGCGGAGGCGATCGATCTGCGGGACGGCGGCGGCGCGTCCGCGGCCATCGATGGTAAAGGCAAGCGAGGCGTTCTGATTGCCAAAAGCGACATGGCGCGTCTGCCCGCCGAGGGCGGCACCCAGCCGCTGCCTTTGTTGCGCCCCGCGCATGGCTGGGCCGAAATCGACGTCAAAGGCCCGGGCGTACTTGTCGAGCACGACCGTGGGCAACGACGCACCGCTCAGCGCATCGCCCATCGCTTCCGATCCGGTGCCGACTGTGCCGGTCAGCGGGACCGCCGTGGTGCTTCCGGCCAGCGACGTTGTTCCGAGCGGCGAAAACGCCTGCGCCAGATCGAGGATACCGCGCCCGTAGATTGCATCGGCCCCGGCGTCTCCCGCGTCGCGTGCGGATTCGAGCAGGATTTCGACGATCTGCTGGCCGGTCAGGCGCGGAAAGGCTTGCGCCAGCAGCGCCGCGGCGCCCGAAACTTGCGGCGCGGAGAAGCTCGTCCCGGAAAAGACGTAAGCGTACCCTTCCGCATTGATATAGATCGAGCCGTCTTCATAGACGCAGCAGACATCCTCACCGCGCGCAGTGATGAAGACATTTTCATACCCTCGCGCCTTGTTGCTGAAGGAGGAGATCTGCCCGTTCTCATCCACCGAACCGACGATGATCACGCCCGGTCCGGCGTAATTGTATAGCGACGACGCAAACTCGCCGGGCGTGTCCGTCCCTTCGTTGCCTGAGGCAATAACGACCACTGCCCCTGCGTTGATCGCGTTGCGGATCGCGCTGCCGACCTGGGTACCGACCCCTCCATCTCCGCCGAGCGAAAGGTTGATCACTTTCGCGCCGCTGGAAACTGCATAGTTCACCGACTTGGCGATTGCGCTCTCGGTAAACTCGCAGTCCTCCTCCTCGGAGGGATTCGCCCGGTCAGCGGCGCAGGTGCCGGGAGTATCCGCCCGCAGCGCAAGCACGGTCGATTGCCAGGCCATGCCCAGCACGCCGGAACCGTTGCGGGCCGCGGCCGCGACCAGCGCGACGTTGGTGCCGTGGTCGTCGGTGGCATCGAGGCCGCGGCCGCTCTGATCCGAATAAATGTCGCGCGACAAGGGAGACAGGCGGCCGGCGAATTCCGGGCTGTCTACGTCGATCCCGGTATCGACCACTGCGACGGTTACGTCCTGGCCGGTCCACCCGCTGGACCAGGCGACGGTCGCGTTATGTTGCGCAGGACCATCCGACCGGCGGAATTCCGCGGTGTTGTAGTCCGTCGGGGTCGTAGGAGTGGGAGTGGGAGTAGGAGTGGGAGTGGGAGTAGGTGTAGGTGTAGGTGTAGGTGTAGGTGTAGGTGTAGGTGTAGGCGTAGGCGTCGGTGTCGGTGTCGGCACAGGCGTGGGCGTCGGTGGCGGAGTTGGTGCAGGCGCAGGAACAGGCGTCGGGGATGGAGCCGGGGCCGGAACGGGCGTGCTGATCGGACCGCCGTCGCTGCCGCCGCCGCAAGCGGCCAGCAGCGCGAGCGGGAACAGCGCCACCGTGCCGGACAAGCGTGAACGAAGGGAACCGAGTTCGATCATGAAACCTCTGACGCACGGGGCAGTCACTGCTGCCGCACAAGAGTTGGCGCAAATAAGGTACTGAAATTGACGCAGACCTTAACCGCCGTCGAGTACGGTGTTCCACGCACCCTTGCCGCCTCTGCCGCTTCGCGCTACCCGCGCAGCCTGCCCCATCAGCCTTGGAAGACCTATGACCAGCCAGGATCTCGAAGCCGCAATCGAAGCCGCGTGGGAAACCCGCGACCAGGTTAACCCCGGCAGCATCGAGGTGCGCGAGCCGGTGGACGCGGCGCTGGAGCTGCTGGATTCCGGCAGCGCCCGGGTGGCCGAACCCGACGGGCAAGGCGGCTGGAAGGTCAACCAGTGGCTGAAGAAGGCCGTGCTCTTGTCCTTCCGCCTGCACGACAACCGGGTTGTGGAAAGCGGATCGGCCGGTGCGCCCGCGTTCGACAAGGTGTCGTCAAAGTTCGCCGGCTGGGGCGAAAACCGCTTCCGCGAGGCGGGTTTTCGCGTGGTGCCCGGCGCGGTTGCGCGGCGTGGCAGCTTCATCGGGCGCGGCGTCGTGCTGATGCCCAGCTTCGTCAACATCGGGGCCTATGTCGATGAAGGAACCATGGTCGATACCTGGGCCACTGTCGGCAGCTGCGCGCAAATCGGCAAGAACGTGCACATCTCCGGCGGCGCCGGCATTGGCGGCGTGCTTGAGCCGCTGCAAGCCGGACCCGTGGTGATCGAGGACGGAGCCTTCATCGGCGCCCGGTCCGAAGTGGCCGAGGGTGTGAGGGTCGGCCAAGGGGCGGTGCTTTCGATGGGTGTTTATCTGGGCGCATCGACCAAGATCGTCGACCGCGCGACGGGCGAGGTCCATGTGGGCGCGGTTCCGCCTTATGCGGTCGTCGTGCCGGGCACGCTGCCCGGCAAGCCGCTGCCGGACGGCTCCCCGGGGCCGTCGCTCTATTGCGCGGTGATCGTCAAGACGGTCGATGCCCAGACGCGGGCCAAGACCGGGATCAACGATCTTCTGCGCGACTGACGCTGGGCGCGTGGCGGAACATTCGCGGGTCCAAACCGTAGTTTTCGCACCAGCCCGGAAGGGCGAACGAAAGCTGCGGGAGCGATAATCCATGGAATCTGAGCGCCACGAGACCCACGTCCAGCCTGACGCGGCGCGCGCTGCCTCTACGCCCCATGTCGTGCGGTGGATCCTGGCCATCGGCTTGTTCCTGGCGATCGCAGCGCTCACCATCATCTGGGTGACAGGGGCTGCCACGCAGGGAGACACCGAGGAGCACCGGAACGTTGCGAGCCAGATCCGCGACGATGAGACCGATGATGCGCGGATCATCCTGAGCGACGACGCGGCCGAAATCCAGGGCGCACCCGAAGTTGTCGATACACCGGAAGGCGGCAGCGACGTGATCGTCAATGAGAGCGAGCCCGCCCTCGTCGAGTAAGCTGGAAGGAGGCGGAGCGATGCCGGCCCAGTCCAAGGCCCAGCAGATGGCGGCAGGCATCGCCTTGTCAGCCAAGCGCGGCGAAACCAAGGTTTCGGATCTTAAAGGCGCGTCCAAGAGCATGTACGATTCCATGTCGGAGGACGAGCTGGAGGATCTTGCCAGCACGGACCGCGAGGACAAGCCGTACCACAAGGACGATAGCGACAAGGACGGGAGTTAAAGCAGCCGGTGCCCGGGCTTGACCGCTTCATGGAGGCGCAGGACGCCCACGGCACTTACGCAAAGGCGCTGGCCGAACTGCGCGAGGGGCACAAGCGCAGCCACTGGATGTGGTTTGTGTTCCCGCAGATTGCCGGGCTCGGTCGCAGCTCAACGGCGCAATTCTTCGCCATAGCGGATCGTCCGGAAGCTCAGGCCTATTCCGCCCATCCCGTGCTCGCTCCGCGGCTGGCCGAATGCACCGGCGCGGTGCTCGAATGGGCCGGGAAACGCGACCTCGAGGCCATTTTCGGGTCAATCGACGCGCTGAAATTCCAAAGCTCGATGACGCTGTTCGAAGCCGTCACGCCGGCACCCAGCCCATTCGGCCAAGCCCTTGATGAGTTTTGCGGAGGCGAGCGCGACCCGGCGACACTGGAGCGCTTGTGAAATCGGGCGCATGAAACCAGGCGCAGGTGGGCGCGCCGGCCTCGTCTTCCTGCGCTGGCTGCTTGGTCTGCTTTATCTTGCTGCCGGGGCTCTGCACCTTATCATGCCCGATCCGTTCCTGCGCATCACCCCCGGATGGGTGCCGGAGCCGGAAGCCGTCATCCGCCTGACGGGCCTGGCCGAGCTGCTCGGCGCGGCGGCGCTGCTGCAGCCGTGGTCGATGCACTTGCGCAAGGCCGGCGGAATCGGACTGGCGCTCTACGCGCTGTTCGTCTGGCCCGCCAACATCCACCACATGATGCTGGACATGGCGCGCCCGGATCACGGCTGGCGCATGGCCTATCACATCCCGCGGATGCTGCTTCAGCCGGTGCTGATCTGGCTGGCGCTGCGGGTCGGCGGGGTGACGCGGTGGCCCCGCCGCCGAAGCACAAGCGATCAGTCGCCCTTGCCGCCCACACCATAGGTGATTGCGGCGTTGCGGGTCTTCTGGAAGTCCTCCACGCTCATCCCCTTCATCGCGGCGTAGATGTGGATGTTGCCCACGCCGGTCACCGCCCCCAGCTTTTCCAGCATGAAGAAGATCACCCCGTGGTGGATCATCCCGATCCAGTCGCGGCGGCGGATCAGGTCGCGTTCCTCGTCGGTCAGGTCGGCTTCGGCCAGGCAGGCCTCCTCATCCTCCTTGAACTTCTTGCGGACCTTGGGATCGATCAGCGAGTGGAGGAAGTGGTTCATCCGGAAGCCCTGGACCGACCGTTCGATGGTGAAGGGATACGTGCCTTCCAGATCTTCCGCGCCGTTCCAGTCCCATTCCATGCGTTCGCGCAGGGCTTCGTCGCTTTCGCGCGGGGGCTGCTCAGGCTTTTCTTCGAAGATCATCGTCGCGATCGGTGTCATCGACGGCAGGAAATAGGCCTTGTGCGTGACTTCGACGTCTTCCGACAAGGCGCCGCGCATCATCAGCCACATCACCACCTCGGCCCCTTCCCAGCCGCCGCGCTTCGCCAGCTCCGCGATCGGGTAATCGAGCAGGCTTTCCGGATCCTTTTCCAGCCGGTCCATGAATTCATGGTCCCAATCGGGATTGTTGAACCCGCACCCTTCCCCGTGGACCTGGTGCGAAAGCCCGCCCGTGCCGGCGATCGCCACCTTGATGTCTTCCGGATAGGACTGGATCGCCCGGCGCAGCGACTTGCCGAACTTCCAGAACCGGCGGGCAGACGGCAGCGGCACGGTCAGCACGCCGCAGACGATCGGCAGCAGCCTGGTGGCCCAGCCCTTGTCGTCGTGATCGACCATCACCGACAGCGGCGAAAACGCGCCGTGGTCCAGGTTCTTGCCCTGAAAGTAGGACAAGTCGAATTCATCGGCGACCATGGCCTTGGCAATGTGCTGCGCCAGCTTGGGATCTCCCGCGATTGCCGGGATATCGCGCGGGCCGCCGCCTTCGTCCGCCGGACCGTAGCTTTCCCCCACACCCAGCGCGAAGTGGCTGTAGTGTTCGAAGAAGGCGGTCATGTGATCGTTGTAGATATAGACCAGCACGTCCGGCTTCTTGTCGCGGAACCACTCCTGCACCGGCTCATAGCCTTCGAAGATCGGCTTCCACACCGGATCGTCGAACTTCTTCGCGTCCTTGGCGAAGGCGATGGTCGGGGTATGGGATGTGGCGATGCCGCCTACGATTTTGGCCATGGGTGATCGTCTTCCTCTTCCGGGCGCGCTTCCTTGCGCACTATTGGGGCGTTTCTTGCCACGGATGTTCTATGCGAACCAAACCTATTCTTCCGCCTTGATCCCGGTCAACCGGGCTGATCAATCATCCTCGAGGTCGTCTTCTTCCGGACGGCGTTCGTAGGTGCCTGTCAGCACCGCCGCGGCGACCACGTGGCCTTCGATTTCCTTGAGCAGATCTCCGCGTCCGGCACCCGGCATCAGGGTCAGCGGCTTGTCGATGGCGAACAGCTGGAACACATAATCGTGCGAGCCGTGGCCCGTCGGCGGATCGGGCAACAGCCACTCGGAATTGAGGAAGGAATTCTTGCCCACCCGCGGCGGGGTTTCCCCTTCCAGCAACATGCCGCGTCCCGGGCTCAGACCCCAGACCAGCCAATGACAGAACGGTTCAGGCGCGGGCGCGTCCGGGTCTTCGACGATCAGCACCATTTCCTGCGCGCCTGCAGGCGGAGCGGTCCACTCCAGCGGGGGAGCCACAGCGTCTTCCTCATCGGCGGTAAAGGACGGGTCCAGTTCCTCCCCGTCCTTGAACGCCGGAGAAGACAACGCAAAGCCGCCCACGTGCAGCCGGTCTTCCGAGCCGAGGCGGGCGATGGCGAGCTTGCCGTGGCCGGCGCGCTGGTTCTTCAACGCCTTGCCGAGCCATGCGGGAATGTGTTCGAGCATGATGACTCCTTGTTCGTTTCTGTCGCGCTCTTTCCCGATGGGACACCAGCGCGCGCGGGATGCCTGCCTGAGGCTCCCGCATACCGTCTTGCATAACACCTATGCCTGTCGGCGGGAGCCGTTCCTGTCGCGGATGCGTTCGGATTGCACAAGCCGGACAGGAAAGATTGCAAGGAGGAAAGAGATGGCAGGCAAGCCGATCGGCGGCTGGAAGCTACCGCGGGACGAGCGCGCGCGGCTGCTGGAGCGGTTTCCGCCGCGCTACGCCACCCCGGTGGCCGATCACGTCACCTTCAAGCCGGGTCCCGGAAACGCTTCGCCGCCGAAGACCGATCACTGCGTGCTCGTCGGCCGCGCGGACGACGGCGAGGGAGTGGAAGCGATGGTGGTCGCGATCCACGGTTCCACCGACCGGCCGGACGGCAGCACCTGGCATATCACATGGTCTCTCGATCCTGGACGTAAGGCCAAGGAAAGCAACGATGTGATCGCGGCATCGGGGTGGAAGCCGGTGGAGGGGGAAATCCGCATTCCGCTGGAATGGTCGGTCTGGCACCCGGGCTGATCGGCGCACCGCCCTTCCCGGCACCCTTCCCGGCCGCCTTGCGTGGACTTGGGGCAATCAGCCCCTATATGCCCCCGCATGCGCACAAATCAGGCAAAGCTCGTCATCCGCCAGGCGAAACCCGCGGATGCTTCCGCGATCGTCCGGCTCACCGCCAAGGTCTATGGCAAGCCGCAGGCTTACACCGCCGCCCAGATCCGCGGCCAGATCAACCATTTTCCCGCCGGGCAGTTCGTGGCCGAGTACGAAGGCACGATCGTCGGCTATTGCGCGACGATGATCGCCCCGCACGAGGTCGCGTTCGCCCCGCACACCTGGGCTGAGATCACCGGGCAAGGCTATGCCACCCGCCATGACGAGAACGGAGACGTGCTCTATGGGATCGAAGTCTGCGTCGATCCCGATTGCCGACGGTTGCGCATCGGCCAGCGGTTCTACCGCAAGCGGCAGGAATTGTGCCGTCACTTCGAACTGAAGGGGATCGCTTTCGGCGGGCGGATGCCCGGATACCAGCGGCGGCAGAAGAATTTTCCGGATCCGCAGGCTTATGTCGATGCCGTGCTGGACAAGCAGGTGCGTGACCAGGTCATCAATTTCCAGCTCAACCAGGGATACCAACCCCGCGGCGTGCTGAAGAACTACGATCTGACCGACCGCGCCAGCGGCGGCCACGCACTGCTGATGTTCTGGGAGAACCCCCTTGCGCCCGATGAAAGCGACCGGTCCGGGCGCGGCCCCGGAGCGCGCCTTCCGGCATCCGTGCGCGTGGCCACCGTCCAGTTCATGATGCGGCGGATCACGCAGATCGAGGAGTTCGAGCAGCAAGTCGAATACTGGACCGATGTTGCCTCGGACTACGAAGCGGACTTCGTCACCTTCCCGGAACTGTTCACGCTGGAACTGCTGTCGATCCCGGACAAGCCGCTGCCGCCCGCCGAGGCGATCGAGAAAGTGGCCGACTATACCGAGCGGTTTGTCGCGTTCATGGAAAAGCTGGCTGTCAGCTATAACATCAACATCGTTGGCGGATCGCACCCGACCCGGATGCCGAACGGGGACATCCGCAACATCGCCTATGTCTTCCTGCGCGACGGCGCGGTCTACCGGCAGGAAAAGCTCCACCCCACTCCGTCGGAACGGCGCTGGTGGAACATCAAGGGCGGCTACGGCGCGGACGCGATCCCGACCGACTGCGGCCCGATCGGGGTGATGATCTGCTACGATAGCGAATTTCCCGAACTGGCCCGCCATCTGGTCAACCAAGGGGCGATGATCCTGTTCGTACCCTTCTGCACCGATGAGCGGCGGGGTTACCTGCGCGTGCGCTACTGCTCACAAGCCCGAGCGGTGGAGAACCAGTGCTACGTCGTGACTTCGGGCGTAGTGGGGAACATCCCCAACGTGGAGAACATGGACATCCACTACGCCGAAAGCGCGATCCTGACGCCGTCCGACTTTCCGTTCGCCCGTGACGGCGTGGCAGCCGACACGGCGCCGAATACGGAAACGATCGCGATTGCCGACTTGTCGCTCAGCGCGCTTCTGACGGCGCGGCAAAGCGGGGCGGTGCAGAACCTCAAGGACCGCCGCTTCGACCTTTATCGGGTCGAATGGAAAGACAACGTGCCGGACGTCACCCAGCCCGTCCATTAGGGCCGGGTCAGCAAAGGGCGGCAAGTAGGACGTTCAGCTGTCCAGTTGCTCTGCCGCGCGGCGTTCCTCCTTTTCGCGGGCGGTGGTCACGCGCTCCTGCTCGATCGACGAGGCGCGATCGGCCATCTGCCGCCACGCGGCTTCCGACCGGAGCGCGCGGTCGCGGACATTGGTCAGCTTCGCCGCTGACGCTTCGCCGGCGGATTCGTCGGCGCGGGCGGTGTAGAATTCAAACGATTGGCTCATGTCTTACCTCACGAAAATGGATCCGGGCACGGCGAACCGTGCCCGGAATCTGGACTCAGGCGCTGGCGAGGTTGATCGCTGATTCCCGGCCGTTGCGGCCGCGCTCCACTTCGTAGGAGACGCGCTGCTCACGCTCGAGCGTCGCCATTCCGGCCGCCTGAACGGCGGTGATGTGGACGAAGCTGTCGTCGCCGCCGTCTTCGGGCTGGATGAAGCCATAGCCCTTGTCCGCGTTGAAGAATTTGACTGTGCCGATCGGCATGGGTGCTTCCTTTCGAGAAACAGTAGTTTCGCGGCCGCAACGTGCGGTCGCGGGTCGTGCGTCAAGTCGTCCGATGAAAGGAAGTCGTCGTCAGGGCACCGCCCGAAAGCAGAACGCAATGCGCCGAAGTCCGTCGCAAATTTCGACGTCAGCGGCCCGGGTGTACCACGCATTGTCCCGGCGTCCTAATCAGGCGCCGAATGTGTCTGCGCCGGAGTTCCTGCCGCATGGAACCCCGTGGCCGCTCAGGCGCTGGCACAAAAGCCACCAAGGAGAATTCGATGACGACCAACACCGCCACTGCGCGCTATGAGGGCCTGGGCAAGGACGGCAAAGGCCACGTCCGCACGAAATCCGGCGTGCTCGATGCCGCATACGGCTTCGGCACCCGCTTCGAAGGCAAGCCGGGCACCAATCCGGAGGAAATGATCGCCGCCGCCCACGCCAGCTGCTTCACGATGGCGACCAGCTTCGCGCTGGCCAAGGCTGGGCATTCCGATGGCACCCTGGAAACCACCTGCCGGATTGCGCTGGACCAGCAAGACGATGGCTTCGCCGTCACGAAGTCGGAGCTTTCGCTAACCGCCCGCATTCCCGGGATCGACCAGGCCGAGTTCGAAAAACTGGCGCAGGGCGCAAAGGCCGGCTGCCCGATCTCCAAGCTGCTGAATTGCGAGATCACGCTCGAAACAACCCTGGAAGGCTGAGCCTTTCGGGGTCGCCCCAGCGCCGGTTCTACTCGGCCCATGCGGACGCGCGGCAGCGAGCACCGGAACGCTACCGGGACTGCGGCATTGAATCTGCATGACACGAGCGGCCAAGCTGACGTTGATCGTGGTGGCCTGCGGAACGGTGCTGGGCGCGATCGGCGGCCAGTTCACCAACCCCACACCGAAGCCTCCCCCCGACCAGCCGTGGCTGGAGAGGCACTTGGGAGGCGGCTCAGCGGATTACGTCGCCGCAGAGCCTGTGCCGCAGTACGCGCCGCCTGTGCCTCCAGAGCCCACGGGGGTGCCGGCGTGGGTGGACGATGTCGCTGAAGACTGGCCGACGGCTTCCCTCGATCGACCGGTCGAATACCCGGACATAGCTTACGCCGAACCGGCGTACACGCCGGATGTCGAGCCGCGCGGCTATTCCGACGTCCCGGCCTATCGTCCGCCCCCTCCCCCTCGCGCTGATGGTCCTGAACGCGCTGGCCGCGAATTTGATCGGCCTTTTGAAAGGCCTCCTGAACCGCGTGCCGCGCCGCGTCCGGAGCTTGACGATCCCTGGGCGCCGTCTGACGTGCCGCCGCCGGCAGCGTCCCCGCTTCCCCGCACCCCGGACGGCTCTTTGCCGGCTATCTGGTAGGGACAGCACAATCCGGATTGCGGATGTCCTCCCCCATCAGGTTCGTGTGTCAGATACTTCTACCGTCCGGTAGCCGATAGACTGTCCAGCGCGCCGCAGATGTGGCTGCGCAAATCTGCATCGCGGGTGATCTCCAGCATTGCGCTGAGGCTTGATCGGGCGGCTGCGAAGTCGCCGAGCATCACTTCCAGCCGCGCCCGCTCCCACCACGGCAGCGTATGGTCGGGCGCGATGGCCGACATGCGTTCGTACAATTCCAGCGCGCGTTCCTGATCGCCGCCGCGTTCAGCCCGGCTGGCCTGGTTCAGCAGCAAGCGGATCAGCACGCCGCGGTTCGACATCGGGGCGATATGTTCGGAACTGACTTGCGCGCCGGGATCGAGAATGCGTTCCAGCAGCGAGTTCAGCGTTTCGGCCGTGACGATTTCCCCCCGGTCGAACGGGTCGATCAGCACCGGGTCGGTTTCCGGTCCAATGCTGGCCAGCACGTGTCCCGGCGTGTTGAGCACGTCCGCCTGCCAGCCCAGCCGGCGCGCAGCCGAAACGTAGAGGATCGCCAGGCTCACCGGCAACCCGCGACGACGATCGATCACCCGGATCAGGTCGGCGTTGTCGGGATGGTCGTACAAGTCACGGTCACCCTCGAACCTGTATTCCCCGGCAAGGACGGCCTGCAGCGCCAAAGCCTGCTCGACCGAGTTCAGCGCCGTTCGCCCGGCCTGGACAAGATCGCGCGTCATGTCGGTCAGCAAGTCGAGATAGGGATCGAGCCGCGTTCCGGGGTGGTCCGGAAGGGCGAGCGAAAGGGCGCTGGTGTCGAGATCGATCGCCTCGTCCTCCAGCAGGCCCAGGTGGGTGATAGTTTCGTCCACGTTCACCAGACGAGCCGCGCCGCGGCCGGTTCCAAGCTCAGTGAAGAGGGTGGCCAGCGCAGATCGCGTACTCGACCGGATCGTGCGAACAGATGATCCGCACCTCTCCGGCGTGCTCCAGCGAAAGACGCCGCAGCCGGTGCTGATTGTGCAGCCGCGCTTGGCGATCCACTTCCATCAGGCGCTGGTACCCGCGCAGCAAGGGCGGGCAATCGTACCGTTCCGATCCCACTTCTCCGCGATAGAAATAGGCATCGGCGGCATGGAGCAGCCAGCTGCCGTCATCCTCGCGGATCGCGATGCCGCTGTGGCCCCAGGTGTGCCCCGTCAGCGGGATCAGCAGGATTTCCGGCGGCAATCCGGCAAGATCGCGCACCGCGTCGAAGCCGAACCATCGCTCCCCTCCGCCCATGGGATAAAGGCTCCAGTCGGAAACCCCATCCCACTGCCCGGGGCGGTAGCGCCGAGTGCCGACGAAGGCGCCGCCTTCGCCCTGATCGGCGACTTCCTTTTCCCGGGCTGTCAGGTGCACGGTCGCGTTCGGGAAATCCTCCAGCCCGCCGGCGTGATCGAAATCAAGGTGGGAGACGATGATGTGCCGCACGTCCTCGGGCCGAAAGCCGAGCCGGCGAACATGGGCCACGGCGGTTTCTTCGGGCCGAAGCTGGAGGTTGTTGAGATACAGGAAGAAATCGGACAGCCGGCGATGCCGCGCCGCGATGTCGCGCGTGCCGAACCCGGTATCGACCAGCACCAGCCCTGCGTCGGTTTCGATCAGCAGGCAGTGGCAGACCATGTGAGCCAGCGGACTGTCGCTCCGCCCGTCGAACAAGCGGCCGCCTGCCGGGCAGAACGTGCCGCAGTTGAGATGATGGATCTTCATGCGCCGCGTGCCTTTACCAGGATTTCCGACACAGGGAGCTTCGCTAGGCGGCGCCGGGTCCGCTCCTCCAGTTCACCTTCGCCGGAGCGGTATTTCAGCCACAGGGCGGACAGCCCGGCCGCCGTAAGGCCCATCAGCGTGACAGGGAGGAAACGGGGTGCGGTGTCTTTGCTCATGCCGGTATCTCCTGTTCCGCTATCCGGTGCGCTCGACGCAAAGCCCGACCGCAGCGATGCGTTCGACGTTGCGGTAAGGCGGCTTGTCCAGCTCATCGCCGAAGATATCTGGGTCCAGTTCGTGGTAGTCCCACTCGAATCCGCTTGAGGGCAAATCGCGTTCCAGCCGCTCCAGCAGCACGTCCCGGCCATCGACGATCGAGACGCCCGTGTGCATGATGAATTTCCCGCCCGTCTTCAGCTTAGGGAGAAGCCCCAGTGTCCAGTCGAGCGACAGTTGCCCGCCGTACAAGTCGCCGCCATCGCGGTAGGCACGCCCGTCGCCATCCATCATGAACGGCGGATGCGTCACGATCAGGTCGAAAGCGCCCTCAACGCTGGCGGGGCTCTCTACCTTCACCGGTGCATGGCGCAGTCCGGCGAAAGCTGCGTTGAGGGAGGACAGCAGCAAGGCATCGGGGTTGATGTCCGCCAGCGTCAGGTGCGGACCGTCAAGATCCTGCGCGGCGGTGATGCCGCCGACACCGCCGCCGGCACCGTAGTCCAGCACCGCCGCGCCTTGCGGCAGGCGCCCCTTGCATGCGGCGATCAGGTCCGCGAACCGGTAGCTGTCGGGCCCGAGGAACACGGAAAATTCGTCCACCGTCGGGAAAGCCGAATGAAGGAACAGCGTCTCGTGAACCGAGGATACCCGAACGGAAGACGCAAACAAGCCGTCGGTGCGCTTTGACAGCACGCCGGCGGCGCCGAGGCGGTCGAATATCGCACCGGGCAGAACCTCCCGCTCGAACGGCAGGCTCCAGCCGAGTACGTCGCGAATGGAGCCCGCCCGCTGGCGGTCTGGCCGGGAGACCACTCGCGCGTGGGTGGCGGGGGTGGCGGTGACGAAGCGGTAACCATCGGCATCGAGAAGCCGCAGCAGATCGGCCAAGGGCTCCCGCGCCGCCCCGCGAAAACGCCGGCCCGGCTCTGCTTCGGCCTTGGCTGCAGGTAGGGAATCGAGCGAGGCGAGAGTGTTGGTCGGGGTCATGAATTTCCGATGTTTTTTGAGATGCTTGTCGGAAAAAACCAGCGTCTCCCGCTTCGTTCCCCGACCCAACTTTTATCAAGCTTACAGGATCGGTTTTCCTCCGGTGACCGCCACCGTGGCACCCGAGACGTAGCTCGCCTCATCGGTTGCCAGCATGACGTAAACCGGGGCCAGCTCCTTCGGCTGCGCCGGACGCTTCATCGGGTAGTTCTTTCCGAAGTTCTTCACCTTCTCCTCTGGCATCGTCGCGGGGATCAGCGGTGTCCACACAGGCCCGGGCGCGACGCAGTTCACGCGGATGTTCTTTTCGGCCAGCAACTGCGCCAGTCCGCCGGTGAAGTTCTGGATCGCACCCTTGGTGGTCGCGTAGGCCAGCAGGGTTTCGCTCGGCATGTCGGCATTGACCGAGGTGGTGTTGATGATCGCACCCTTGCCGTCCATGTGCGGCACGGCGGCCTTGGTGAGATAGAACATCGCGTGGATGTTGGTGCGGAAGGTTCTGTCCCATTCCTCGTCCGGGATGTCGGACAACTCCTGGAAGGTCATCTGGTGGGCTGCGTTGTTGACCAGGATGTCCACGCGGCCGAATTCCTCGACCGCGGTGTCGATCACCTTACGGCAATGTTCCGGTGAACCAATGTCGCCCGGGACCAGCACTGCCTTGCGGCCCGCCATCTCGATCCACTTGGCCGTTTCCTGCGCGTCCTCGTCCTCGCACAAGTAGGAGATCAGCACGTCGGCGCCTTCCCGCGCGAAAGCGATCGCCACCGCGCGGCCGATCCCGCTATCGCCGCCGGTAATCACTGCCTTCTTGCCTTCCAGGCGGTTAGTTCCGTGGTAGCTTTCCTCGCCGTGATCCGGGCGGGGATGCATATCCCGCGTGACCCCGGGCGTATCCTGCTGCTGGGCCGGGTGGGGCGGCTTCACTTCATCGAGCGAACTCATCGCGCGTCTCCCGCTCAGCTGTCTTCGCCGACGTTGCGGCTGCCGCCGCCGGCGTTCTGCTTGTGGGCGGTGCGGCTGTTGCTGTCCGGCTTGGCGTGGGCCTTCTTGTTGCCGCCGATGTCGTCGGACTTGCCGGTTGCGCCGTTGAAATCGCCTTTTTTCTTGTGATCGGTCATCGTGATTCTCCTTCACCAGACCAACCGGCGACGGGCGCATCCAGTTGCGCGCGTTCGCCGCGAAGCCAACGCGTCTCGTCCCGTTTTGTCGGGGACAGCAGAGCTGAACCTGTCGCTTGCGCCCTTCAGCGGCCGATCTCCCGCCCGCCGCGGCCCCGATCGCGCTGTGGGTCAGGGGGTCCGACGGCGCTCAGGTGGCAAGGATGCGGTTCTTTCAGCGGGAGGGCTTTTCACATTGTTCGGGGAGTTGCCTTCGCCGGCCTCCGTGCGAACAAACCGAACCCCGCGATGATTGCGTAACACGCTGCCGGCAGCACCAGCGCAAATCCCAGGCTTCCAGTCAGGTCCGCCAGCCAGCCGGTCAGCGGCGGGATCACCGCCCCGCCAACGATGGCCACGCAGATAACGCCTGAACCATCGGCCGCACGCGCGCCGAGCCCCTCGCTCGCCAACGAGAAGATGGTCGGGAACATGATGGAGTTCATCAGCCCGATTGCCAGCAGGCTGTAGCCGGAAACCGCCCCGCTCGTGTTCGCGGAAATGAGGATCAGCAGGATGGCACCGATCGCGTTGAAGGCCAGAACCTTGCCTGGGCTGATAACGCGCAACACGCCGGATCCGATGAACCGACCGACCAGCGCTCCGCCCCAGTAGAGCGGGATCAGCTTGCCCGCCGCTTCCTCTCCCAGGCCCAGCACATCGCTCTGCATCAGGTAATTGACGATCAGGGATCCGATCGCGACCTCCGCACCGACGTAGAGGAAGATCGACGCGGCACCATAGCCGAACCGCGCGCGCTTCAGCAGGCCAAACCCCCCAAGCAGGGCCCCGGCTTCATGGTTTTCACCGTGCAGCCGGTCCCGGAACAGCCAGACAGCGGCGGCCACGATCACCAGCGCGATGGCGAGGCCAACGTAGCCATTGACGATCGCCTGGCTTTCGGCGGTGCGGTAAGCGTCGAGTGCCGGGCCGGAAAGCTCGGCCGCAGTGACGCTCGCCAGCCCGCCCAGGATCAGGATGGAACCGAAGTAGGGAAAGACCGTGGTGCCGAGCGAGTTGAACGCTTGCGCAAAAGTCAGCCGGCTGTGCGCCGTGCGCGCAGGGCCGAGGAGACTGATCAGCGGATTGGCGACCACCTGGACGATCGTCACCCCGCTCGCCAGCACGAACAGCGCAAACAGGAACAAGGGGTACTGAGCCGTCTGCGAGGCCGGGATGAAAAGGAGGCACCCCCCCATCATCAGGAGCAGACCCACGACAGCGCCCCGCATGTAGCCGATCCGCTTGACCAGCGCCGCACCGGGCAAGGACACGACGAGGTACGCGGCGAAGAAGGCGGACTGGACCAGCATTGCCTGCGCGTAATTGAGCGTGAACAGCTCCTTCAGTTTCGGGATGATCACGTCGTTCAGCGACGTGATCCCGCCAAAGATGAAGAACAGCGCAAACACGAACGGCTGCAGGCCGGGCGCATTTACCTCTGTACCGTCATCTTCCAGCGGAACCGGGTCGGTCGAACTCGAAACGTCGGGAGCAAGGGCCATTGTCTGTTCCAGAAATGCAGTTACGGGGCAAGCCGGCGCGGCTGAAGGTCAAGCGTGACAGCCGGCCCTTCCGCGAGCGCGTTTTCCGCGAGCATGAAGCGATAGCTTCCCGGCGCGACTTGCCAACCCCCGTTTACCCAGTCAGCCACGACGCGCCACTCAAGCGGCACCTCCACCTGCTTCGCTTCGCCCGGCGCCAGTTCCACGCGCGCAAAGCCGGCAAGGCGGCGCAGAGGCTTCCCGGCGGCATCGGTGAGGTAGACCTGGGCCACGTCCGCGCCCGCCCGCTGGCCGGTATTGCGGACCGTAAACCGGGCGGTCAGCGTATCACCCGGAACGATCTCCAGTCCTTCGTGCGCGAATGTCGTGTAGCTGAGTCCGTGACCGAACGGATAAGCCGGTTGAAGCCCTTCCCGGGCGTACCAGCGGTATCCCACGTCTGCGCCTTCGATATCGTAGTCGATGTCCACTCGGGTGCCGGCGGGCTCTCCCAATCCGGGAATTTCCGGACGGGGCAACTGGCTTTCGTCCACCGGGAAGCTGATCGGCAAATGGCCTGAGGGATTGACCGCGCCGGTCAGCACGTTCGCGATCGCTTCCCCGCCGCGCTGCCCCGGATACCAGGCCTCCACGATAGCCCCGACCTTGTCCCGCCACGGCATGCGTACGGGGTTGCCGGTCTCGAGCACCACGGCCGTTCGTGGATTGGCGGCGGCAACTGCCTCGATCAGGCGGTCCTGCCCCATCGGCAAGGTCATCGATCCGGCGTCGAGCGCCTCGATTTGCCACTGCGTAGCAAAGACGATCACCAGATCGTAATCGTCGGCGCGGGCCGCTGTCGCTGCCGGAAAATATCCGCTGTCAAAGGCGATCTGCGCATCGGGCAAAGCTTCCCGCAGAGCCTTCAGCGGAGATGACGGCACGATCAGCATGCTGCCGAAGGCTTCCAGAAAGCCTTCCCCGCCGACCGGAACCATCGCAGCAGGGCCGCCTACAGGGGTGACCTGGGACGATCCGCCACCTGACATGACTCCCAGTGGGGCATAGCCGCCGACCACCAGGATCTTCTTTGCCTGTCCAGCGATCGGCAGCAGGCCTTCGTTCTTCAGAACGACGGTGCCCTGTTCCGCGGCCTTGAGCGCGACATCGCCATGGGCATCATAGTCGATTCCCGCAGGCGGCATTGGCCGGTCGGCGCCGACCGCATAAAGCGAACGCAGGATGCGGCGGGACATGTCCTTGATGCGGTCCTGCGAAACCTCGCCGCTTGCTACCAAGTTTCGCAAGGGTTCGTCGAACCACACCTGCTCATCCAACTGCGCCCCGGCCTGATGGTCGAGCCCCTTGGCGGCGTAATCGGCCGCGTGGACCGCACCCCAATCGGAAATCACCCAGCCCTTGTAGCCCCACTCCTGCTTCAGCACCTGGTTGAGCAGGGTATCGCTGCCGCACGCCCATGGGCCGTTGACCCGGTTGTATGCGCACATAACGGAGCCGGGCTGGCCCCGCTCGATCGCCAGTTCGAACGCCAGCAAGTCGGACATGCGCAGCGCCGGTTCGGCTATCACGGAATTCGCGGTGTTGCGCAGCGTCTCCTGGTCATTCACCGCGAAATGCTTGACGGTCGAGACCACGCCTTCGGCCTGGGTTCCGCGCACTGCCTCACCCGCGAGCGTTCCGGCGAGCAGCGGATCTTCTCCCAGATATTCGAAATTGCGCCCGTTGCGCGGGTCGCGTGCCAGGTTCACCCCGCCACCGAGCAGGACATTGAAGCCCTTTGCCCGCGCCTCCACGCCGATCGTCCGCCCGGCCTGGTATGCGAGCGCCGGGTTGAACGTGGCAGCCAGCGCAAGGCCAGACGGCATGGCAGTCGCGACATCACCCTTGCGCTGCTGCATCGGGTTGGTCACCCCGAGACTGGCATCCGTCATGCGGATCGCGGGAATGCCAAGCCGCTCAATCGGCGGGATGTAGGCCGCCATTGCGGGCTGGTCGCGGACTTCTTCCGGTATCTCGCCGAACGGTAGCGGCATGAAGCTGCGAAGGAGGGCGAACCGTTCCTCTTCCGTCATGCTGTCGATGATGGCAGCGGCGCGCGCGTCGGGATCGGTCACTTCGGGAGCCTGCGCGTGCGCGGCGGCCGAGCAGACGGCAGTGGTGAAGAGGAAAGCGGCGAACCGCGCTTTCCAGCGCGGGGCGGAACGGTTCAGCATGCGAGGCTTCCTTGTCAATCAACGCTGGTTTCGCGGCGGTCGCTGGCGGCTTCGGTGACGTCCAGCCGTCCACGCCATGGGTCGGCTCCGCCTTCGGCTTCGGTCATGCCGAACAGCATCACCGGGCGGGTCTGGTCATCGTACTTCGGCCAGTTGGGCAGGCTGGGGCCATTCGGGTTGCCTTGTTTGGCGAAGTTGACGAAGTACGCGCTCATCAAGGCAGCCATGGCGTGGTCTTCCGGTGTGGTCTGGCCGGGGTAGCGCGCGTCTATCGTCTTGAAGAAGAACGGTATTTCCGTTGCGTGCGGGAGGCCGGGCCATTCCTTGCGCATGACTTGCGGCACATAGCCGGCGCGGTAGTGCCAGGCTGGCTGTCCACTCTGCGTCATCTGCTGCACCATGCGGCGGGCGGGCTCGACCATTCCGGCGTCGGCGTTGATCGCGGTTTCCAGCGCCTTGGGATCGGCCGAGACCGCCGAATAAGCCTGGCGGGCCCGGTCTGCCAGCGGGCCGAACCGGGCTTCGAACACGTCGCCTTCTACCGGCGGGGCAAAGCCGATGTCCGCCGTGTTGGCCCCGGCGATGAACGGCACTGCCGCCGCGTTGCCAGCCCCATAGACGACCGCCGAGGGAGCCTGCACCACCATCCCGTCGATCATCGGACCGGAACTGGGTGCGACCGGACGCTGCGCAAGTCCGACACCGGCCGCCAGCTTGTCCGCCGGCAGCGCACGCAAGGCGGCGAGCGCTTGTGCCCCGGTGCCTTCCACCCCCGCCCACTGCGCGAAGGCGAGGCCCGCGTCCTCTGCGTCCGGTCCGGCTTCGGAATGGAGCGGCAATTCCCGCCCGCGCGAGCGGCCGCCGCCGGACATCACGATTGCCTTGGCGAATTCCCCCCGTGCCATGGGCGAGGTCATCATCATGTTGACCGAGCCGCCGCCGGCGCTTTCCCCGAAGATCGTCACGTTGCCGGGATCACCGCCGAACGCGCCGACGTTCCGCTGCACCCAGTCGAGCGCCGCCAGCTGATCGAGGAAACCGTAGTTGCCGAGCAGGCCGTTATCCTCATTCGCCTGCGTCAGCGCGGGGTGCGCGAAGAACCCGAAGCGTCCCAGCCGGTAGTTGAAGCTGACGAGGACCACGCCCTGCCGTGCAAGCTCCGCCCCGTCATAGACCGCAGGCGACGATCCGCCGTTCACATACCCGCCGCCGTAGATCCACAGCATCACCGGCAGCTTGTCCCCCGGCTTCGCATCTGCCGGGCGCCAGACGTTGAGATAAAGGCAATCTTCCGCCGGCGGCGTGCCCAGCGGGGCCGCGTCCTGCGCGAACGGGATCTGCATGCAATCGTGGGAGTACTCGGTCGCCGAGCGCACGCCGGTCCACGGCTGCACCGGCTGCGGCGCCCGCCAGCGAAGATCGCCGACCGGCGGCTGCGCGAAGGGAATGCCTTTCCACGAGGAAACGCCCCCCACGGTTGCGCCTTCCGCCTTCCCGACGTCCAGTTCGGCGACCTGGGCCTGCGCCGTGCCCCCCGCCAGCGCGGTAACAGCGGCGAGCGCCGCCAGCATCGATTTCGCCATTCTTTTCCTCCCCTGCCGTCTCTCGGACTCGTGGCACCCGGTCCGGCGGCTGGGGTATGATGACAACGTTGTCGGAAACTGCAACGCCAATTCTTCGCCTTGAAGGACGATGACTTCAGCCGTTCTTGTGTTTCTGCTGCGTCCGTAGGAAAACCGGCGGCAGCCCTCCGCGAGAGAGGCAGAGAGGACAGCCGTTTGAGCCGGGTTACGATCATCGACATCGCCAGGCACGCCAACACATCGTTCAAGACGGTGTCCCGCGTGATCAACGGCAGCACGGAAGTGACCCCGGAAACGCGCGAGCGCGTGGAAAAGAGCATGCGGGAGCTGAACTACCGCCCGAGCCGGGCAGCCCAGTCGCTGCGAGGCAAGCGGGCGTACAACCTTTGCTTCGCGTTCAGCATGCCGCCCGGACCGGAAGCGGGGGACCCGTTCCTGCGCGACATGCCGCCGTTCCTGACCGAAGTCATTGCCGGGATGCTGCGCGCCTGCAGCAAGGCCCAGTTCCAGCTGACGATCGAGGGGCTGGACACCGAATCCCCCGACGCCCGCACCGGCGCGGCCCTGCTGCTGGACAACCTGGAGATCGACGGCATGGTCCTGTGCCCGCCGGTCTGCGATGTGCCCTGGCTGCTGGAGTTGCTGCGGGAGCGGCGCATCGCGTTCGCGCGGATCGCGGCGGGCACCGAGTTTCCGCACGCGACCTCCCTGTGGATCGACGATTTCGCCGCAGCGGAGCAAATCGGCCGCGTTCTGGTGGGACTGGGACACACCCGCATCGGCCACATTTCCGGACCCGCGCATCACCTTCGAGCGCAGGATCGGACTGCGGGCCTGAAGGCCGCACTGGAGGAAGCGGGCGCCGCCGCGCCCCGGGTCAGGGAGGGGGACTTCAGCTTCGACGGCGGCATGCGCGAAGGCTGCGCCATGCTGGATACGAAGGACCGCCCCACCGCGATCTTCGCCGCCAACGACCGGATGGCCGCCGGGGTAATCGCCGCCGCCGCCGCGCTGGACATCAAGGTGCCGGAGCAACTGTCCGTCGTCGGCTTCGACGATTCGCCGATTGCCCGTTTTACCCGCCCCGCCATTACCACCATCAACCAGAACGTGTGGGAAATGGGATATCGGGCGGCCAGCCACCTGATCCAGCATGCCGGAACGGATGTGCCGGCGCCGGCACAATCGTGGGTTCTGCCCTATGAGTATGTTGAGCGGGAAAGCGTCGCGCCGGCGCCGTGACGCTGCAGACCATGAGACTGCAGGAACCGGATGGCGCTTTCCCCGCATCAGCTGACGACGGGTGGCCACGATCCGGAAGCGATCACCCGCGCCGGCGGCTTGTCTCATCCCGGCCTCTGTTCGTCGCTTGGGAAGAGGGAACTGGAACAGGCGCTGGCAAGTTGCCGAACAGACCTGGATGACAGACACGCGCACAGACGCGGGGACGAAGGCGAAGGAGCGAAGACATGGACATGAAGACCGGTGGCGATCCCCTGGACGGCAGCCCGATGGAAGAAGGCGCGGCGCTGCGGACCCTTGTGGGCCGGACCAACCGGGACTGGTGGCCTAACCAGCTTTCGCTCGACATCCTGCCCCAGCACGGCACCAACGCCGATCCGCACGGGGATGACTTCGACTACGCCGAGGCGTTCAACGCGCTCGACTACGCGGCGGTGAAGCGCGATCTTACCGCGCTGATGACCGACAGCCAGCCGTGGTGGCCGGCGGACTACGGGCATTACGGCCCCTTCTTCATCCGCATGGCCTGGCACAGCGCGGGCACGTACCGCACCGGCGACGGGCGCGGCGGGGCCAGTTCGGGCCAGCAGCGGTTCGCCCCGCTCAATTCATGGCCGGATAACGCAAACCTCGACAAGGCGCGCCGCCTGCTGTGGCCGATCAAGCAGAAGTACGGCCGGAACCTCAGCTGGGCCGACTTGCTGATCATGGCCGGCAATGTCGCCATCGAATCCATGGGCGGCCCGGTCTTCGGGTTCGGCGGCGGCCGCAGGGACGTCTATGAGCCGGAGCACGGCGTCTACTGGGGCAGCGAGGAGGAATGGCTCGGCGAAACGCGGATCGACGAGGAGTCCGGCAAGGCGCTGGAAAGCCCGCTCGCCGCGATCCAGATGGGCCTGATCTACGTCAATCCGGAAGGTCCGGGCGGTGAGCCAGACCCGATCGGATCGGCGCGCGACATCCGCGAAACCTTCCACCGCATGGCGATGAGCGATGAGGAAACCGTTGCCCTGACCGCTGGCGGCCACACCTTCGGCAAGTGCCACGGCGCGGGCGATGCCTCCAAGGTCGGGGCCGAGCCGGAAGGCGCGGACGTCGCCCAGCAGGGCCTTGGCTGGCAGAGCGGGCACGAAAGCGGCATGGGCGATCACACGATCACCAGCGGGCTGGAAGGCGCGTGGACGCCCACCCCCATCCAGTGGAGCATGAACTATTTCCGCATGCTGCTGGATTACGAATACGAACTGGTGAAGAGCCCCGCCGGTGCCTGGCAGTGGCAGCCGGTGGACCAGAAGCCGGAAGACTTGGCCCCGGGCGCGCACAGCCCGAACCGCCGCTTGCCGACCATGATGACCACCGCCGACATGGCGTTGAAGGTCGATCCGGAGTTCCGCAAGATTTGCGACCGCTTCTACAGCAACCCGGCCGAATTCGCCGATGCCTTCGCGCGCGCCTGGTTCAAGCTGACCCACCGCGACATGGGGCCGAAGATCCGCTACCTCGGGCCGGAAGTGCCGGAGGAAAACCTGATCTGGCAGGACCCCGTTCCCCGCGGTTACACGCCGAGCGACCGCGAAGTTGCCGATCTGAAAAAGAAGATCCTGAGCAGCGGGCTGACCGTCAGCGAACTGGTGAAGGCGGCCTGGGCTTCGGCCTCGACCTACCGGAATTCGGACCACCGCGGCGGCGCCAACGGCGCGCGCATCCGGCTGGCCCCGCAGCGCAGCTGGGACGTCAACGATCCTGCGGAGCTGAGCCGGGTCCTGTCGACGCTGGAGGAAATTCGCGGCGATTCTGCCGTTTCCATCGCCGACCTGATCGTTCTGGGCGGCACGGCTGCGGTGGAGAAGGCCGCACGCGATGCCGGCCATGACATCGACGTGCCGTTCCTTGGCGGGCGCGGCGATACCACGGACGAGTTGACCGACGCGGAAAGCTTCGAGCCGATGGAGCCGCGCGCGGACGGGTTCCGCAACTACCTTCAGGTTCGCTTCAACGTTCCGACCGAGGAGCTGCTGATCGACCGGTCGCAGCTGCTTGGCCTTTCGGCACCGGAAATGACGGTGCTGGTCGGCGGCCTGCGCGTGCTCGGCGCGAACCAGGGCAATTCCCCGCACGGCGTGCTGACCGATCGCGTGGGGCAGCTGACCAACGACTTCTTCGTCAACCTGCTCGACATGGGTACGGCGTGGAAGCAGGTCGACGACAAGAGCGACGAGACCTTCGTCGGCACTTGCCGCAAGACCGATGAGCAGAAGTGGACCGCGACCCGCACCGATCTGATGTTCGGGGCGAATTCGCAATTGCGCGCGCTGGCGGAAGTCTATGCCTCGGCCGATGCGGAGCGGATGTTCGTCGAGCAGTTCGTCAAGGCGTGGGTCAAGGTGATGAACGCCGACCGCTTCGACGTGCGGTGCGAGAAGTACCACAAGGCGGCGTGATCAGCCTAGCGTGTCCGGGAGGCCTCGCGCTGCTTCCCGGACACCACTTTCAAGGGCCTATTCCGCAGAAACTCCGGTCAGCTGTTCGCTGAGTTCCAGCAGGCGGTCCCGTGCATCGGGATCGGAAGGCTGCGGATCGTAGGGACGGGCCGTTTTTGCCTTTATGTAGAACGCGCCCGGTTCCAGCGTTGGCGCGGTGACCAGCGCCATCAGGTGCTCAAGCCCTTCGTCCACGCTCGTTTGCGGCGGGTAGCGCAAGTCGCTGACCATCGTGGTGTTCATCAAGGTGGCCGGGTGCATCGCGGCCATGGTGATGCCGTCCCGTGCAAACGCCGGGGCCAGCGCGACCGTCATGGTGACTTGCGCCAGCTTGCTCTGGCCATAGCCGCGATCCTGCGCGCCGGGTTGTTCCAGCATCACATCGGCAAAGTCGATCGGGTCGGCCGCGATGGAGGAGACGTTGATCACGCGTGACGGCGCGGCGGCTGCGAGGTTCGGGCGCAGGCGGTTCACCAGCACCCAGCCGGCGAGGTAGTTGACCGCGAATTGCAGTTCGTGCCCGTCGGCGCTGGTGTGGCGCGGCTCCCCGGTCGGGAAGGCGACGCCTGCGTTGTTGACCAGCAGATCGAGCTTCGGGTGGTCGCTCGCGATCCGGTCCGCGAAAGCGCGCACGGCTTCGAGCGAGGAAAAGTCGGCGGCCCGGAAGGAGGCGGAGCCTGTGCCGGAGCGGGTGATTTCGTCCACCAGCGCCTCTCCGCGTGCCGGGTTGCGGCCGTGGACGATCACGTGCGCGCCCTGGGCTGCGAGTGCACGGGCAGCGGCTCGTCCCAGCCCGTCGGTTGCTCCGGTGACGAGGGCGGTCGTGCCCGCGAGGGACAGGTTTGCTGTTTGAGTCATGGCCCAAGCTTAGGTGCGGGGGAGCGGAATTCAAAGGTATCCGGCGGCGGACGGGTGCCGCCGCCGGATGGTTTGGGTTCAGAACCGGTCGGCGTTCATCACCTTGGTCCAGGCCTTGACGAAGTCGTTCACGAACATCTCCCCGCCATCGTTCGAGGCATAGGCTTCCGAGACGGCGCGCAGTTCGGAATTCGACCCGAACACCAGATCGACCGGGGTGGCCGTCCACTTCACTTGCCCGGTTGCCCGGTCGCGGCCTTCGTACAGCCCTTCAGTCGCCGACTTCGACCACTGCGTCGACATGTCGAGCAGGTTGACGAAGAAGTCGTTGCTGAGCGTCCCCGGCCGGGTGGTGAACACCCCGTGGGACACGTGCCCGGTGTTGGCATCGAGCGCCCGCATGCCGCCGACCAGCGCCGTCATTTCCGGCACGGTGAGGCCCAGCATGTCGGCCTTGTCGATCAGCATTTCCGCCGGCGAAAGGTCGCTGTCCGCGCCGTAGTAGTTGCGGAAGCCATCGGCCCGGGGGCGCAGGTATTCGAAGGATGCGACATCCATCTGGTCCTGCGCGGCATCGACGCGGCCCGGCGTGAACGGCACCGTGACGCTGTAGCCCGCCTTCTGCGCCGCCTGCTCGATCGCGGCATTCCCGCCGAGCACGATCAGATCAGCCAGCGAGACTTGCTTGCCGCCGGTGGCGGAGCGGTTGAAGTCCGCGCGGACCTGCTCCAGCCGGCCCAGCACCTTTTGCAGTTCCACCGGATCGTTGACGGCCCAGCCCTTCGCCGGATCGAGCCGGACGCGGGCGCCGTTCGCCCCGCCGCGCATGTCCGTGCCGCGGAAGTTCGAGGCCGAAGCCCATGCCGCCTTGACCAATTCGGGGCCGGTCAGGCCGCTCGCCAGGATCTGCGCCTTGAGGCGGCTTTCGTCCCCGGCATCGATCTGCGCATAGTCCGCCGTGGGAAGCGGGTCCTGCCACGAGAACGATTGCTGCGGCACTTCCGCGCCGAGGTAGCGCGCGCTCGGCCCCATGTCGCGGTGGGTCAGCTTGAACCAGGCGCGGGCGAAGGCATCGGCGAACTGGTTCGGGTCCTTCTGGAAGCGCTGGGAAATTTCCCGGAATCCGGGGTCTTCCTTCAGCGCAAGGTCGGTGGTGAACATGATCGGCGCGTGCCGCTTGCCCTTCACATGCGCGTCGGGAACCAGCATCGCAGCACTCTTCTGGCTCGGCACCCACTGGATCGCGCCTGCCGGGCTGCGGGTCTGGACCCAGTCGAAGTTGAACAGGTTGTCCAGATACTGCGTGGTGAAGGTGATCGGGCTGGAGGTCCAGGCGCCTTCAAGGCCGCTGCTGACCGTGTCTTCGGAATGGCCCTTGCCGCACTTGTTCGCCCAGCCGATGCCCTGCGTCTCCACGCCGACGGCGGACGGGTCCACGCCGACGCATTCCTCGGGCTTGTGGGCGCCGTGGGCCTTGCCGAAGGTGTGGCCGCCAGCGATCAGGGCGACGGTTTCCTCATCGGTCATGGCCATGTTGCCGAAGGCGAGCCGGATGTCGGCCGCGGCCGCGATCGGATCGGGCTTGCCGTTCGGGCCTTCCGGGTTGACGTAGATCAGGCCCATCTGGGTCGCGGCGAGCGGCCCCTTGAGCTTGCCCTTTCCATCGCGCCGTTCGTCGGCGAGCCACTTCTTTTCCGGGCCCCAGAACACGAGGTCCGGTTCCCAGGCATCGACGCGCCCACCGGCAAAGCCGAGGGTCTTGAAGCCCATGTCTTCCATCGCAACGTTGCCCGCCAGCACCATCAGGTCACCCCAGGACAGCTTGCGGCCGTACTTCTGCTTTACCGGCCACACGAGGCGGCGGGCCTTGTCCAGGCTGACGTTGTCGGGCCAGGAATTGAGCGGTTCGAAGCGCTGCTCGCCTCCGTTGGAGCCGCCCCGCCCGTCCGCGACGCGGTACGTGCCCGCGCTGTGCCAGGCCATGCGGATGAAGAACGGGCCATAATGCCCGTAATCCGCGGGCCACCAGGGCTGCGAGGTGGTGAGCACCTTGCGCAAGTCCGCCTTCACCGCTTCGAGATCGAGCGTGGCGAATTCGGCGGCGTAATCGAAGTCGTCGCCGTAGGGGTTGGCTCCCGCTTCGCTCTGGCGCAGCGAGCTCAGGTCCAGCCGGTTTGGCCACCAGTCCTGGTTGGACATGGACCGGGGCTGGAGTTGCCCCATGATCTGTTCTTCCGGCTGCTGCTGGGCGTGCGCCGGGCTGGCGACCATCGCGGCCGCCAGCATGGCCAGCATCGATACGGATTTCTTGTGCATGCCAATTCCCTCCTCATTCAGGCATTTCGCTGGACCGGCGCTAGCGCGGCTGGAAAGATGGAGGAAACTGATCGTTCCTCTGAGAGTAATCGGAAGAGCCGATCAGTCGCTGCTGAGCCCCGGACAAACGGCCCGCCGAAGCCGCAGGCCTGCTGCGTCCGGGAACCGGCGGCTGTCGGAGTGCGCATTTCTTGGATGCCCAGCAGGAACGCACCCACCCCCCGCAGGTTTGGGGGACGTGTCCAATCGAACCCGTTCCCCGGCGTGGCCCCCAGCCACCGCTAACGCATTGCCGTTCCCATGAGAGTGAACCCCGATCGCATTGCACAGCTGGTCCTGGACAGCGCCGACGAATACGCGGTGCTCACCACCGATCTGGAAGGGCGCGTCGCCTACTGGAGCGCCGGAGCGGAGCAGTTGTTCGGCTGGTCCGAATCCGAAATGCGGGGGCAGGATTCCTGCATCATCTTTACGCCGGAAGATCAGGCAAACGATGTCTATGACCTTGAGCGCCTGACCGCCTGCCGGGAAGGACGCGCCGCGGACGAGCGGTGGCACATGCGCAAGGACGGGACCCGGTTTTTCGCTTCCGGAGTGCTGATGCGCTTCGAGGACGAAGGGCAGCACATCGGCTACATCAAGATCGTTCGGGACCGGACCGCGCAGCACGAAGCCGAAGAGGAACGGCGCGCGATCCATCGCCACACGGTCGAGATCCTGGAGAGCTTGTCCGACGCGTTCTACGCCGTCGATGACCAGTGGCGCCTCACGTACATCAATTGCCGGGCAGAGCAGGCATGGGGCCGGAGCCGCAAGGAGCTGATCGGCAAAGTCATCTGGGAGGAGTTTCCCGATGCGGTCGGCAGCGTCTCCTATCAGGCCCACGTGACCGCGATGGAGCAACGGGAGCCGCAGGACCTGGAAACCGTCTCCCCGATCCTGGGCAAGTGGGTGGAGATCGACATCCATCCCACGCACTCCGGCGGGCTTTCGGTCTATTTCAGGGACATTGCGAGCCGGCGCGCGCGTCAGGCCGCGCTCGAGGAAAGCCAGGCTCGTCTGCGCCTTGCCCTCGATGCAGCGGAAATGGCCATCTGGGAGCTGAGCCTGCCCGGCCAGACATTGGCGCCGTCTCCCGGACTGGCTGCGTTCCTGGGCATCCCCGAGGCCGAGTTGGAGGACATCGAGAACGTCCGCTCCCACTATCATCCCGATGACCGGGAGCGGCTTCGGATCGAAGGTGAAGTTGCCCTCGCCCGCGGCGACAGGACGTTCGAATCGGAGTTCCGGTTCTATCGTTCCCCGGACGATCTGCGCTGGTTCCTGCTTCGCGCCGAGGTGATCCGCGACCGGGACGGCAATCCCGAGCGAGCGCTGGGCGTACTGGTCGACATCACCCGGAGAAAGGCGGCCGAGGACGAGCTGCGGCGCATCAAGGACAACCTTGAGGAAGAAGTGCGCGCCCGGTCCAGCGAACTGCTCAAGACCGAGGAAGCGCTGCGCCAGTCTCAGAAGATGGAGGCGATCGGCCAGCTTACCGGGGGCGTCGCGCACGATTTCAATAATCTGCTGACAATCATCCGCTCCTCGGTCGATTTGCTCCGCCGCCCGAGTTTTTCCGAGGGACGCAAGACGCGCTATCTGGATGCGATTTCCGACACGGCGGACCGGGCCGCCAAGCTGACCGGCCAGCTGCTTGCGTTCGCACGGCGGCAGTCGCTCCAGCCGGAAGTGTTCGACATTGCCGAGCGGACCGGCCGGATAGCCGACATGGTCGATACCCTTTCGGGCGCGCGGATCCGGGTCGAGCTCGACGCCAGTTGCGGATCCTGCTTCGTGGAAGCGGACGTCGCCCAGTTCGAGACCGCAATCGTCAACCTGGCGATCAACGCCCGGGACGCGATGGACGGACAAGGCGTGCTGCGGATCGCCGTTTCGCCCGTCACCGGCATTCCCGCGATCCGGGGCCATCACCCGGCGAAAGGCAAGTTCATCGCCGTTTCCGTGAAGGACACCGGATCCGGAATAGCCGAGGATGCCCTGCCGCACGTATTCGAACCCTTCTTCACCACCAAGGAAGTGGGGCGCGGGACCGGCCTGGGGCTGTCCCAGGTCTATGGCTTCGCCAAGCAATCCGGCGGCGATGTCCACGTGGAGAGCGAGGAAGGCCAGGGCACGACGTTCACGCTGTTCCTGCCGCAAAGCAAGGCCCGCCCGGCGGCGGCTCCCGAGAGCGCCGCGCCGGAAGCCGGACGGGTACCGAACCAGACCATCCTCGTGGTGGAGGACAACGTCGATGTCGGAAGCTTCGCTGTCGGCTTGCTCGAGGAACTGGGCAACACCGCGACGCTGGCGCCCGATGGCCAGTCCGCGCTGAAGATCCTTGAGGAGAAGCGCGGCGATTTCGATCTGGTGTTCACCGATGTGGTGATGCCGGGAATGAGCGGGATCGAGCTGGCCGAGGAAGTGCGCCGACGTTATCCCACGCTCAGAGTCGTGCTGACCAGCGGGTACAGCCACGTGCTCGCGACCGAAGGCTCCCACGGGTTCGAGCTGCTCCAGAAGCCTTACTCGCTGGAACGGCTGACCGGGTTTCTCGGCAGCGGGGCGGCTTCGGCGGAGTAGCGGACTACTGTTTGCGCGCGGCGGAAGGACGTTCCAGGCTGACGCGGAAGCGTCCCGGTTCGGGCGGGTTTTCGCCGGCCGGCCAGCCTTCGCGCTGGCGGGTGCGATCCCCGTCCGTCTCTTCGGTCTGATCGTGGAACAGCACGACCTGGGTGGGGAACGGAAGGTCGACCCCCGCCTCGCTCAGCGCTTCCTTTACCGCCTGCAGAACGCGGTCGCGGGTTTGCACCACCCCGCCGCGCTTGGGCAGCGTCCACCAGCGTATGCGCAGGTTCACCGACGATCCCGCCAGTTCCCATGTCAGGACATCGGGCGCAGGATCCGCCAGTACGCCGTCCACGCCGCGCATCGCCGCCAGCGCAATCTCCTTCGCCTTTGCGATGGAATCGCCGTACCCGATCCCGACATCGTATTCCGACCGCAGCAGTTCGTAGGCGGTGATTACTTCGACCGGCTCGGTATAGACCTGGCTGTTGGGGATGATGATGCGCCGTCCGTCGTAGGTCCGCAGGAAGGTCGCCCGGGTCTCGATCGCCTCGACGGTGCCGGTGTGCTCTCCGGTGGTGATCTCATCCCCGACCCTGAACGGCTGCCGCAGCAGGATCAGCAAGCCAGCGAGAAGATTCTGGAACACGTCCTTGAACGCAAAGCCGATGGCGATCCCGCCGACGCCGAGCAGTGAAATCAGGCGCGCGGGCGTCATCGTCGGAAAGGCGACCGTCACGCCGGCCAGAACGCCGGCGCTGACCATCAGGATGTAGACGAGCCGGGCAATCGCCGTCGCCGCCCCGGGAAGGCTGTCCGGTTTGGCCGCGCGGCGGGCGATCAGCTGGCTGACAGCGCCGGCGGCGAGCCAGAACAGGAGAAAGACCACCACGCCCGCCGCCACGAGCGGCAGCATCGCCAGGAAGTCGCGAACCATTCCTTCGAGCGTTGCGCGGACTTGCGCCACCGTAATGTTCACGGCAGGTCCGGCACGGATTTGGGCGAGGAATGGGATTGCGAGGGCACACGTTTCCCTTTTTTGCGGATTGGAGGATCAATGATCCCGCCGCGGCGCAGTTCCGCACCGGATTTCCGCCCGCGCCGCCATTCCTTTCCTTCCGACGCGGTCTGGCACTTCTGCCCCCAGTCGGCGTTGCAGTATTCGATGATGCGCATGGCCGATCACCGCAGCCGGGCTGAGCGCCCATGAACAGCAGCATTCGCTCCCGATGGCTGAGCCTGAAGGCCAGCTACTGGTTCCTGCCCACGATCCTCACGGTACTGGCCATGCTGCTGGCTTGGGGGACCATTCACCTCGACAGGGTGTGGGGGCCCGAATGGCTGGAAGCTTATGGCTGGTTCGAGGTGGCCCGCCCCGATGGCGCACGGGCGCAGCTGACCGTGATCGCCAGCGCGATGATCGGCGTTGCTTCCACGGTTTTCGCGATCACGATCGCAGCGGTCGCCTATGCTTCGGGAAGCTACGGGCCCCGCTTGCTGACCAACTTCATGCACGACCGGGGCAACCAGCTGTCGCTGGGCACCTTCATTGCCACGTTCCTCTACAATCTTCTGGTCCTGCGGGTCGTCCGCGACCCCAAGGACACGCTGGCCCCGGGCGAAAGTGCCGAAGCGCTGGGCGCCTTCGTTCCGCAGCTGTCGATGGCCCTGTCCGGCTTGTCCCTGCTCTTTGCCGTGGCGGTTCTCGTCTACTTCCTGCACCACATTCCCGCGAGCATCCGCATCAACACAGTCGTCGGCGGGATCGGCCGACGGCTGATCCGGGACATCGAACGGCGCTTCCCGGCAGAAGGCGGGTCGAACGAGCCGCCCGACCTCGTCCGGGGAGAACCGATCACGGCCCGCGACGTCGGCTACATCGAGATCATCGATTTCGCCACGCTGGACGCAATCGCCCGTCAGGAAGATGTACGGCTGGCGCTGCGGGTTCGCACGGGCGATTTCATTCACCCTCACCTTCCCGTGATCGAAGTCGCGGGCGCGGAGCCGGACGAGACGCTGCAGCGGCGGCTTCTCCAGTGCTTCTCGCTAGGCGATTCCCGCACACCCACGCAGGACCTCGAGTTCCTGATGGACGAGCTGGTCGAGATTGCGCTTCGGGCGCTTTCGCCGGGGATCAACGATCCCTTCACCGCGATCACCAGCCTGCACTGGATGGGCGCCGCGCTGGCGAAGCTCGCCAACCGCAGCCTGAACGAGGGGCCGGAGCAGTCGGGGTACGACCCGGCCCGCGTCGAGCCGATTGCGGACGATTTCGAGCACTTCCTCAGGCGATCCCTGGGCGGCGTCCGCGCGGCGGCGGCGACCAACGAGACCGCGGCGGAAATCTTCATCGAGGTTCTTCACGGCGTCCTGCTGGGAGCGACATCGGCCCGGCGCAAGCAGCTGCTGGCGCAGGAGGCGCGGCTGATGGTGCAGCAGGCCGAAACTGCCCTGCACGGCCCCTCGCTCGCGCTCGTGCGGAACAAGCTCCAGGCTTTCGAGCGGAGAGCGGCCCTGAACGGCCCGGACGATCCGGAGGTGGAGCCGGTCCACCGGGGGCCGGAAACCAGATCGAGGGATGCAAGCCGGATGGGTGCGTGATGCGCCGCCACCCGGCTTGTGAGACGGGCTTGTGAGCAGAAGCAGGTCGGCCTAACCTGTCTCACATGAAACAAATCCTGCTTGCTCCCTTGCTGACCCTCGCCGCGTGCGCGACCACTCCTTCCACGGTTGCCGATACCTCTCCGATTTCTTCCCAGCGCTTGTCGCAGGACGTGCGCACGCTTGCTTCCGATGCGTTCGAGGGGCGCGCGCCGGGAACGGCCGGGGAAACCATGACGGTCAACTGGCTGGTCGATGAGCTGAAGGCGATCGGGCTGGAACCGGGCGGGCCGAACGGCGAATGGACGCAGGCCGTGCCGATGGTGCACACCCAGCTGGAACCGGGCACCATGGCGGGCACCGTCAGCGGGCAACCCCTGCCGCTCACCCAGGCGCAGGAGCTTTACGTCAGCACGGTGCGGCCGGTTGATCGCGTCACGATCGCGAACGCGCCGATGGTGTTCGTCGGCTACGGCGTGACCGCACCGGAACGCCAGTGGGACGATTTCAAGGACGTCGACCTCAAGGGCAAGGTCGCGGTCTTCCTGGTCAACGATCCGGATTTCGAAGCGGCCGCGGGCGAAGCGGCAGCGGATCGCTTCGGCGGGCGGACGATGACCTATTACGGCCGCTGGACCTACAAGTTCGAGGAAGCCGCCCGGCGCGGCGCGGTGGCGGCGCTGATCGTCCACGACACGCCCGGCGCCGGATACGGCTGGGATACGGTCACCGCGCCCGGCGGCGAGAATTACGATGTCGCCAACGCGTCCGACAGGCTGGCCCTGCAAGGCTGGCTGCACGGCGATGCCGCCGCCCGGCTGTTCGCGGCTTCCGGGCTGGATCTGGCCGAACAGCGGATCAGGGCCCGCTCCCCCGAATTCCGCCCGGTGCCGCTGCCCGCCACGTTTTCGGCCAACGTGCCGGTGACGCATGAAGCGCTGCTGAGCCGAAACGTGCTGGCGCGGCTGCCCGGTGCCGTCCGTCCTGACGAAGTGGTGATGTATGGCGCGCACTGGGACGCCTACGGCCACGGCGTGCCCGATGCCGCGGGACGGACCATTCGCCCCGGCGCGAACGACGACGCGCTGGGCATGGCCGGGCTGCTCGACATCGCGCGCGCGTTCAAGCGGGGACCCGCGCCGGAACGCAGCGTCGTGTTCGGCTTCTGGACCGGCGAGGAGCGCGGACTGATCGGCTCCGAGACGTACGCGACCAATCCCGTTTATCCCGCCGCCAAGACCGTGGCCAACATCACGCTGGACATTCTCCAGACCGGCGGACCCGCGCGCGACGTGATGCTGGTTGGCAAGGGCCAGAACAGCCTTGAGGACGATCTTGCGCGCGCCGCCGCGACGCAGGACCGGGTGGTGACGCCCGAGACGCTGCCGGAGCGCGGCCTGTTCTACCGCGCCGACCACTTCTCCCTCGCCAAAAGGGGCGTGCCGACGCTGCTGTTCATGGCGATCAGCGGCGTTCCCGACCTGGAGCAAGGCGGACGTGAGGCGGGGCAGGCCTGGCTCGATGGCTACATGCGGTGTTACCACCAGACGTGCGATGCGTGGAGCGAGGACCTCGACTTTGCCGCCGCGGCGGAGGACGTGACGCTCGCCTATCAGGTGGGCCGCGATCTCGCCAACTCCACTCGCTGGCCGGAATGGCGCGAAACGTCCGAATTCCGGCAGGTGCGGCAAGCCAGCCGCGCCAACTGACCTTCCCTTTTCCGGCTCGTCCCGATCGTCCGAGCCGCCGACCCGATCATGCAAAGGAATGCCGATGCTTCTCCGCTTGTCACCGCTTCTCCTTCTCGGCGGCTGCGCGGCCGCCATGCCGCCGGTTGCCGTAGCCCCGTCCGCCCCTGCCCTGCCCGCCCCGGTCTCTCCCGCTACGGTCTCTCCCGCGACGAACACGGCCGCCGAAGACGCGCGCCTGCTGGCCTTCCTCGACGCCAAGTTCGATGAGCAGGTCGCCCTCGACCCCGAGGCGCTGACCAGTCTTGGGATCAAGCAGGATTACGACAAGCTCGGCGATTATACGCTGGCCGCGACCGAGAAGCAGATGCAGCTGGCCGAGCGCCAGCTGGCTGAGCTGACCGCCGGATTCGATCCGGCGCGTCTCGGCCCTGCGGCGCGGCTCAGCTATCGCCTGTTCCAGCGCGATGTCGAGCGGCAGCGCGAAAGCTATCGCTTCCGGGAATACGGCTTTCCCGTTTCGACCAACGGCACGCCGGCTGGTGAAATTCCGGTGTTCCTGATCAACCAGCACCGGGTCGACACGGTGGCCGATGCCGAAGCTTATGTCGCGCGGCTGGAGGACAGCGAGCGCGTGATGCGCGAAGTGGTCGAACGGATCGAGCAGCAGGCCGCAATGGGCATCGTGCCGCCGAAGATGGTGTTCACTCCGGCACGGGCCGATGCGCAAAGCATCCTGGAAGGCGCACCGTTCGGAGGCGGAGCGGACAATCCCCTCTGGGCCGATTTCCAGAAGAAGGTCGCCGCGCTAGATGCTCCGGCCGAGATCAAGACGCGCCTGCTGGAAGACGGGCATGCCGCGCTGACCGGGCCGTTCCGCCGGGGGGTGGAGACGCTGGTCGCCGGGATCGACCGGCTTGAGCCCCGCGCGACCGGCAACGACGGCGCGTGGAGCCTGCCGGAGGGCGAAGCCTATTACGCGGACCGGCTGCGCGCCTACACCACCACCGACCTGACGGCCGACCAGATCCACCAGATCGGGCTGCAGCAAGTCGCGAGCATCCGCGCGGAAATGGAAGCGGTAAAGCGCGAGATGGGCTATTCCGGCACGCTGGAGCAGCTGTTCGGGCAGTTGCGCACTGATCCGGCCTACAAGTATCCGAACACCGACGCCGGGCGGGAGCAGTATCTTACCGATGCGCGGACCCTGATCGACACCGTGCTGGCCCGGTCGCCGGAATACTTCCACCGCCTGCCGGAAGCGAAGCTGGAAGTCCGCGCGGTCGAGCCATTCCGGCAGGACACCGCCCCGGTTGCCTTCTACAACCGGCCCGCGCCCGATGGATCCCGGCCGGGGATCTTCTACGTCAACCTGGCCGACATGACGCAGGTGAACAAGGTCCAGACCGATGGCATCGCCGCGCACGAAGGCGCGCCGGGGCATCACTTCCAGATTGCCCGTGCGCAGGAACTGGAGGGGCTCCCGAAGTTCCGGCGGTTCGGCGGCTATGGCGCCTACACCGAAGGCTGGGGCTTGTATTCGGAGCGGCTGGCCGACGAAATGGGCGTCTATACCAGCCCGGAACAGCGTTTCGGCATGCTGTCGCTTCAGATGTGGCGCGCGATCCGGCTGGTGCTCGACACCGGCATTCATTCCAAGCGCTGGTCGCGGGAGCAGGCGATCGACTACTTCCGCGCCAACTCCCCGAATTCGGAGCGGGACATCGTCAAGGAAGTCGACCGCTACATCAACAATCCCGGGCAGGCGACGAGCTACATGGTCGGACAGCTCAAGATTGCGGAGCTGCGCGACCGCGCCAGGCGCGAGCTCGGCCCGCGCTTCGACATCCGCGATTTCCATGAGGTCGTGCTCGGCCAGGGGCCCTTGCCGCTGAACGTGCTGGAAGAGGAAGTGAACCGCTACATCGCCGCGGCCACCTGATCGGCGGCGCGGCTTAATTCGAAAGCAGGAACACAGGCTGGCGAAACCGTATCGCGCCGGGGGCGTTGGGCAATCAGCTAGCGACAGCCTGTCGTTCTTCGGCCCGAGAACAGGGAGGCGGCCATTACCGGGATTCCTTACTGCGGCCCCGCGCCGTTGCCCGATGCGATCCATTCCGCCTGGAACCTGGATCCGATCCTGCTTGCCGTGCTGGCAGCCGCCGCCTGGCTGATGCGCGCCCAGCCCGGGCGGGTGCAGCTGGGCCTTGCCCTTGCGGCCGTCGCCTATGTGTCGCCGATCTGCGCCCTGAGCGCGGGCTTGTTTTCCGCGCGGTCGGTTCACCACCTGCTGATCGTGTTCGGGGCAACCCCGCTGCTCGCCCTGGCGACGTGGGACGGCAGCCGGACGTGGGGACTCGACCGGGCGCGCGTCTCGCTGTCGGTCGCGTTCCTGCTGAACGTCGCGGTGTTCTGGGCCTGGCACGTGCCGTCGCTTTACGCATGGGCGTTGTCGAGCGATGCGGCTTACTGGGTCGGACAAGCCGCGCTGCTTGGATCGTCCGTGCTGTTCTGGAGAGTGCTCTACCGGTCCGACACGACGGCACCGGCCGCGTTCTTCACGCTGATCGCGATGGTGATGCAGATGGGCCTGCTCGGCGCGATCCTGACCTTTGCACCGCAGGCGGTTTATGGTCCGCACTTCCTGACCACGCAAGTCTACGGTCTTGCGCCGGTTGCGGACCAGCAGCTTGCCGGATTGATCATGTGGGTGGGCAGCCTGCCGCTGACCGTCATTGCCGGCTGGGCGGTGCTGCGCCGCCTGATCGGCCCGATGGTGAGAGAGGCGTCAGCCTGACCGATGCTGTGGCTCAAGTTCCTGCACATCATGGGCATCACGGTCTGGGTCGCGGGCCTGCTGTATCTGGCGGCAATGCTGCTGGGCCACAGCAATGTCCGGGACCGCCAGGACTTCGCCCGCGTGCGCATGGCCAGCCGGTTTGCCTATATGGGCGTGATCTCCCCCGCCGCCTTCATCGCGATCGGCGCGGGCGGGGCCTTGCTGTTCATATCGGATGCGCTTCACCCGTGGATGTTTCTGAAGCTGATGGCGGTCGGCATTCTCGTCATCTCGCACATCAAGTACGGCTACGTGCTGACCCACCTTGCCGACGAGGAAGCCGAGGGCCCGACCTTGCGGATCAAGGCGATTGCGGCGACGATCCTCGTCTCGGCAACCGTGGTTCTGTGGCTGGTGCTGTCGAAGCCGGCAATTTCGGAAGATGCCTTCCCCGACTGGCTCATGGAGCCGGGGTTCCTAGAACGGCCGGCAAGTCCGGTTGCGGCTCCTCCTCCCCCTCCTCGTCTCCCTCAATCATGACGCCGACCTGATGTTCGAACACCAGCTTCCCGCCTTGCCAGCCCGCAAGGCCGACGAACACGAGGCCGCCCAGCGACAGGACGAGGCCCCACGGGAGGACCGCGGCCTGCGCATCGAACAAGCGCATTCCCCAGTTGGCGCCGATCGTCGCCAGCAGCATCATCGCCGCAACCGCGTGCGTCCAGCTTTCGGGCCTTCGGCGAATACCGGGACCGGCGAGCAGTTCAGCCGTGCCGGCCAGGCCGGAAAGTACCCCCAGCCCGAACCCCCAGCCACTGGTCCAGAGGCTGACGCGCGCGAAGAACGGGTCGGCGGTCAGCCACCAGAGCACGTCGCCCCCCAGCGTCGCGACGACCAGCGCGATCGGAAAGGTGACCAGCATTGCATGAATGGGATGGCCCGCCAGCGCGATGCGGGAGCCGACACCGACATTCCGGGCTTCGTCGAGTTTTGCCATGACCTGCCAACGCACCGGGGCCGCATGAGTTGCCCCGCGAAGTCCTTTGCCGGTGCGATTGCCGCCACGCTTCTTCTCGGCGCGTGTTCCGGGGAACTGTCCACCCTCGATCCGGCAGGCCCGGCGGCGAGCCGGATTGCCACCCTCTGGTGGGTGATGCTGGGAGGGGCTTTCGTGATCCTGCTGGGGGTGATGGGGACAGCGATCTACGCCTTGAGAAGCGCCGCGAAAGAGCGGAATTTTTCCACGCGCAAGGTCCTGATCGGCTGGGGACTGGCGTTTCCCATCGCCACGTTGCTGGCGTTGATGGCGGTCAGCTTCCTTCCCGGGGAACTGCTCCCCCGCAGCCCGGAAGAGAACGCGATCCGGGCGCAGGCTCATCAATGGTTCTGGACTTTCGACTATCCCGGAGGTGAGCGGACGATCGACGTGCTCCACGTGCCCGCGGGCGAGGAGTTCGCGATCGCGATCACCAGCGAGGATGTGATCCACAGCTTCTGGATCCCGCGCCTGGGCGGAAAAATCGACGCGGTGCCGGGCAAGGTGAACCATATCCGGCTGAAGGCGGACCGGCCGGGCCGGTATCTTGCCACGTGCGCCGAATATTGCGGGATCGGGCATGCGCACATGCGGTTTGAAGCCCTTGCCCATCGTCCTGAAGACTACGCGGCCGCGCTGACGGCGGCGACGGACCGGGCGGCGGCGCGGGCGCCGGTGCTGGAACAGCGGGATGCGCCGGCGGCGCTCGTGATTGAGGAATGGGGCGACTACCTGCTCGACTGGCTGGGGATAACATGAGCGAGGAACGCCACAACAAGGCGCTGGAATTCCATTCCGAGCTGGACCCGCTCTATTCGCCGCCGAAGACGCGGTTCGGGTTTCTTGCTGCGACGAACCATTCGGTCATCGGCATTCGCTTCATGGCGACGGCGATCGGGTTCTTCCTGATCGGCGGGATACTGGCGATGCTGATCCGCGCCCAGCTGGCCGGACCGAACACGCAGTTCCTCGATCCGGGGCAGTACTCGCAAGTCTTCACCATGCACGGCACGGTGATGATGTTCCTGTTCGCGATCCCGCTGATCGAAGGGTTTGCGCTGTATATGCTGCCCAAGCTGCTGGGCGCGCGGGACCTTGCCTTCCCCCGGCTCAGCGCGTTCGGATACTGGTGCTATCTTTCGGGCGGCCTGATCCTGCTTGCCGCCCTCCTGTTCGGCGTTGCGCCCGACAGCGGCTGGTTCATGTACACGCCGCTGTCCTCGAAACCCTATTCGCCCGGCATCAACGCGGACGTCTGGCTGCTGGGGGTGACGGTGGTGGAAGTGTCCGCCGCCTGCGCGGCGATCGAGTTCATGGCGACGGTGCTGAAAGTCCGCACCGGGGGCATGGCGCTGTCCAAGATGCCGATCCTGGCGTGGTACCTCTGGGCTACCTCGGCGATGATGCTGGTCGGGTTTCCGCCGCTGATCCTCGGCTCGATCATGCTGGAAGTGGAACGCGCGTTCGGGCTGCCGTTCTTCGATCCCGACAAGGGGGGCGATCCGCTGCTGTGGCAGCACTTGTTCTGGCTGTTCGGCCATCCGGAAGTCTACATCATCTTCCTGCCCGGCGCGGGCATCGTGTCCACCATCCTGCCGGTGTTCGCCCGGCGCCCGCTGGTCGGATACAACTGGATCGTCGCCGCGCTGATCGCGCAGGCCTTCATCAGCTTCGGCTTGTGGGTGCACCACATGTTCACCACCGGGATTCCGGATCTCAGCCTGGCGTTCTTTTCGGCCGCCAGCCTGCTGGTGGTGGTGCCGACCGCGATCCAGATATTCTCCTGGCTCACCACGCTGCTGAAAGGCCGCCCGGACTTGTCCCTGCCGATGCTGTGGATCTACGGCTTCTTCTTCATCTTCGTGACCGGCGGCCTGACCGGGGTGATGGTGGCGATCGTGCCGTTCGACTGGCAGGTCCACGATACCCACTTCGTGGTCGCCCACCTGCATTACGTGCTGGTCGGCGGGTTCGTGTTTCCGGTGCTAGCCGGCATCTATCACTGGATGCCGCTGTTCACCGGGCGGCGGTCCGACAAGGGGCTGGGCGTGCTCGCCTTCTGGCTGGTGTTCATCGGCTTCAACCTGACCTTCTTCATCATGCACTTGACCGGGCTGCTGGGAATGCCGCGCCGGGTCTATACTTATGCCGAAGGCCTTGGATGGGAGCTTCCGAACCTCGTCTCATCCATCGGCGGGTTCATGTCCGCGGTCGGGTTCGGGCTGGTCCTGATCGATGTGCTGGTCCAGTGGCGCTTTGCCCCGTTCGTGCACCGGAATCCCTGGAAGGCGGGAACGCTGGAATGGGGCATGGCGACGCCCATTCCGTCCTACAACTTCGCCAGCCTGGCTCACGTGGAATCGCGCGATCCGCTGCACGACGACCCCGATCTGCCCGCGTGCCTGGCCGCCGGGGAAGGCTATCTGGCGGGACATCGCGGCGATTACCGGGACACGCTGGGCGTGGACGGCGTGACCGGAGAGCCTGAGCAGATCATCCTGCTGCCCCCGCCCAGCTACCTGCCGCTTCTGACGGCCTTGCCGCTGGTCGGGGTCGCCTTGTGCTTCCTGTTCAGCTTTTACGTGGGATCTGTAATCCTTGCGGTGGTGGTGCTGTTCATGGCGCTGCGCTGGCTTTGGGAAACGGGCTTGCGGGAGGATCCGGCTCCGATCGAGGCCGGCTTTGGCCGCACGCTTCTGCCCCACCCGGCAGTCGAGCAGGCGCCCGGCTGGTGGGGGATGATCTTCACGCTGGTGTTCGATGCCACGTTCTTCGCCTCCCTACTGTTCGGCTATATATTCCTGTGGACCATCGCGCCGAACTGGCCGCCGCCGCGCTTTCTGGAACCCGCTCCGATCCTCGCGCTGCTGACGCTCGCTTCGCTTGGCCTTGGCGGGTTTGCCGCATCCCGCGCCGTTGCCGCGAACCGGCAGGAACGGGAAAGCAGCCGGTCATCCTGGCTCCTGCTTGCGGCCGCATCCGGCGTGGCGGCGACGTTCGGCCTGCTGGCGGTGCCGATATGGCTTGCCCCTCCGCCGACCGAACATGCCTACAGCGCCGCCGTGCTGATGCTGTCCGCTTACGGCGCGTTCCACACGGGTCTCAGCACGGTGGGATCGCTGTTCGTGCTTGCCCGGTGCCGCCGGGGCTTCGTTTCGCCCCTGCGCAGTCTGGACGTGCGCAATGCCTCGTTGTTCTGGAGCTATTCGGCCGTCAGCGGTGCGATCATCGTGGCCGTCATCCATCTGATGCCGCTGGTGGGCGCCGCATGATCCCGGCTCCCACCAATCGGGAAGCTCTTGGGCTGGTGGCCGGGTTCGGGCTGTGGTCGCTCACGTTCCTGCTGCTGTACGGCGGTCATGGTCTGGCCTGCGGACTGGGCGCGCGGCCGGAAGACGGAGCAGCGCTGACCCGGATCCTGCTGCTGGCTGTGTGGATCGCGATGCTTGCTGCGCACGGCGCGTTGATCGTCTGGTTCGTGCGGCGCCTGCGGGCGGCTTCGGACACGCTCCGGTTCGTTCGCCGGGCTTCCGTTGTGCTGGCGGTGGCGGCGCTGGTGGCGACGTTCTGGACCGGGCTTCCGGTTGCTGCGCTGGAAATCTGCGACGGTCAATCCGTGGGTCTCCCAGACCCGGGATGAGGCAATCGGCCCGCGCCCCCTTCTCTCCCCGTGCCGGTCTGTTAGGAAGGATGCCGGACCGCACGGGAGGATCAGGAGCAGAGCATGGCTCGGGAAATCGTCTTGGCCGCAACGGACCTGAGCGCCCGAAGCGACCGGGCGATCGATCGGGCGCTTCAGCTGGGTGCCGAACTGGGCCTGGCCGTCGGGGTGATCCACGTAGCGGACCCGAAGGCCGATCCGGAACAAAGCTCCGGCCGGTTGCGGGACGCGGTTCGCGCCGCCCTTCCCTCTCCCGAAGCGGAGGCAGAGATCATCATCGCCGCCGGTTCGGCGCCCCGAACCATTGCAGAGGTCGGCAGGGATCGCGATGCCGCCATGATCGTGACCGGGGTGGCGCGGTTCAATTCACCCGGCGACTACCTGCTGGGAACGGCGGTCGAACACATCGTCCGCCATTCGCGGGCACCGGTGCTGATCGCCAAGCACCGCCCCCATCGCCGCTATGAGACAATCCTTTGCGCGGTGGACTTCTCCGATCACTCCGGAAACGCGCTGCGCACGGCCCTCCAGCTGTTCCCCCGATGCAAAGTGCTGGCCCTCCACGCATACCATGTGCCATTCGAGAGCTGGCAAAGGGACGCCTATGTCCGGGAGGAAACCGAAAGTGCCGCGCACACGCAGTTCAGGGCCTTCATCGACCGGCAGCCGCTTTCCGATCAGGAGCGCAGCCGACTGGACATCCGGCTCGCCTTTGGCGATGTGGGTCCGGTGCTGAGGGACGAGATCGCGCGCGAAGGATCGGATCTCGTGGTGTTCGGAACGCAGGGGATGGGCGGCCTCAGGCAAGCGACGATCGGCAGCACCGCCGCTTCGCTGCTGGAGGGCGTGACCCCGGACACGATGATCGTTCCTCCGGAATGAGGGATCTGGACGTTGCTGATGGTGCGCCGCTTCGCGGCTTGAACGGAGCGGTTGCTTGGACTTGTTGCTGATCTCTGTACTGCCGTTCCTGGGCGCCCTGGCCGTGAGCCTGGCCGCCCGGTGGACGCGAACCGCGCAGGCGATCATCGCCGGCGGGTTCACCCTTGCCGCCGTGCTGCTGCTCGTTTCCAAGGCACCGGCGGTTCTGGGCGGACAGGTGATCGGTTCCCGGCTGGAATGGATTCCGGCACTGGGCCTGAACGTCGAATACTTCCTCGATCCGCTTGGGCTGATGTTTGCGGGCCTGATCCTCGGCATCGGGCTGCTGATCATCATTTACGCCACGTTCTACCTTTCGGCCGCCGATTGTTCCGCACGGTTCCTGGCGTTCCTGATGCTGTTCATGGGGGCGATGCTGGGCATCGTCATTTCGGACAACATCCTCCTGCTTCTGGTGTTCTGGGAGATGACCAGTCTCTCCTCGTTCCTGCTGATCGGGTTCTGGCGGCACTTGCCGGAAGGACGGCAGGGCGCGCGCATGGCGCTCGCGGTCACGGGCGGCGGGGGACTGGCGCTGATCGCGGGGATGCTGGTGCTCGGCAACATTGCCGGATCCTATCAGCTGACCGAGATCCTGATCGCGCGGGAGGCGATCCAAACCTCGCCGCTTTACCCAGTCGCGCTGGTGCTGATCCTGATCGGCTGCTTCACCAAGTCGGCGCAGTTCCCGTTCCACTTCTGGCTGCCGCAGGCGATGGCGGCGCCGACCCCGGTCAGCGCCTATCTCCACAGCGCCACGATGGTGAAGGCGGGCGTCTTCCTGCTGGCGCGCCTCTGGCCGGTGCTGGCCGGCACCGACTTGTGGTTCTATCTTGTTGCCACCACCGGCCTTGTGACGATGCTGCTCGGGGCCGCGATTGCCTTGTTCAAGGACGATCTGAAGGCGCTGCTGGCTTACTCCACGATCAGCCATCTCGGCCTGCTGACGATGCTGTTCGGTTTCGGCACGCCGATGGCGGCGGTCGTCGGCGTGTTCCACATCCTCAACCACGCGACCTTCAAGGCCGCCTTGTTCATGAATGCCGGCATTGTCGATCATGAAGTCGGCACGCGGGACGCGCGGCGGCTTGGCGGGCTGGTCCACTTGATGCCGATTGCCGCCACGCTTGGCACGATCGCCGGTCTGTCGATGGCCGGGCTTCCGCCGTTCAACGGCTTCCTGTCCAAGGAAATGATGCTGGAGGAAGCGACGCACACGGTCTGGGGCGGGCTGGAATGGCTGGTGCCGGTGATCGCGACGGTCGCGGCGCTGCTTTCGGCCGCTTATTCGTTCCGTTACGTCGCCCACGTCTATTTCGGGCCCCGGCGGGACGATTATCCGAAGGCTCCGCACGACCCGGGCATCGGCTTGTGGGGTCCGCCGGCAGTGCTGGTCGTGCTCGTGGTGCTGATCGGCCTGTTTCCCGCTGCCACCGCCGGGCCGCTGGTGCAGGAAGTCTCGGGCGTGGTGATCGGCGCGGAACCGCCCTATTTCGCGCTGAAGATGTGGCACGGCTTCACGCCCGCCTTGATAATGAGCATCGTTGCCGTGCTGGGCGGGGCGCTGCTCCTCTGGCGTCACGGCTCTGCCGAACGGATCTGGCGCGCTTTGCCGCTGCCGGTGGCGAAGAACATGTTCGACCGGTTTACCGCGTTGCTGGTTACGACCAGTCGCACGATCACCGACGCAATCGACACCGGCTCCCTTCAGCGGTCGCTGTTCGTCTTTTTCCTGGTTGCGATCGGCCTCGGGATCGAGGGGATGAGCGCTGGCGAGTACGCAGCCGGCGCGCGCGATACCATCCCGGCGTCCTCTATCGACGTGATCGCCTGGCTGGCGCTGGTCGGGGGCACCGTGGCCGTGATGGTCTCGCAGCAGCACCGTTTCCTGACGCTGGTGTACATCAGCGTCGTCGGCCTGGTGGTGTCGCTGGGCTTCATCCATCTTTCCGCGCCCGATCTGGCGCTGACTCAGATCTCGGTCGAGGTGGTGACGATCCTCCTGCTTCTCCTTGCCCTGAATCTCCTGCCGAAGCGTGCCTGGCCCACCAGTTCAAGAACGCGCCGCATCCGCGATGCCGTTCTGGCCGTGATTGGCGGCGGCGGCGTCGGCTGGCTTTCCTGGGCGGTGATGACCCGGCAGCCGAACGATCCGATCTCCGCGTTCCACTGGGCACAGGCGAAACCGGGCGGCGGCGGCACCAACGTGGTCAACGTGACGCTGGTCGATTTCCGCGGTTTCGATACGTTCGGCGAGATCATCGTCCTCGGCATCGCCGCGCTGGGGATTTTCGCCTTGCTGGAAACGGCGGCGCGGGGCGCTTCGGGGCGGCGCCTGCTCGCCTGGAAGCCGGACCTGATCCGTTCTCCCGAACGCCACCCGATGATGCTGGTTGTCGGCAGCCGCCTGATCCTGCCGATGGCGATCGTCGTGGGGCTCTACTTGTTCCTGCGCGGCCACAACCTGCCGGGGGGCGGCTTCATCGCCGGTCTGGTCTTCTCCATCGCGATGCTGATCCAGTACATGGCCTCCGGGTTCGAATGGGCCGAGAAGCGCCGCCGGATCGAACGCCATGCCCTGATCACTCTCGGCATCCTTACCGCCGCTGCGACGGGTCTCGGCTCGCTCGTCTTCGGTGAACCGTTCCTCACCAGCGCCTTCGGCTATTTCCACCTACCGCTTATCGGCGAATTCGAACTGGCGACGGCGCTGCTGTTCGACATCGGCGTTGCCCTGACGGTGATCGGCGCGGTCATGCTGGCACTGTCCCAGCTTTCCAACGTGGCCCAGCGCGCCGAAAAGATCGAACACGTGGAGCATCCGATGGATATCGACCCCAGCCGCACGACGGAAACGAACCTATGAGTCTCGAGTTTCTGGTGGCCAGCGCAGTCGGCCTGATGACCGCGGCGGGAATCTACCTGACGCTGCGGGGCCGCACGTTCTCGGTCGTGCTGGGCATCGCGATGCTTTCCTACGCGATCAACGCGTTCCTGTTCTCGGTGGGCCGGTTGATCGTCAACGCGCCGCCGATCTACGCGAAAGGAGTAACCGAATACGCCGATCCGCTGCCGCAGGCGCTTGTCCTGACGGCGATCGTCATTTCCTTCGGCATGACCGCGCTTGTCGTCGTCCTTGCCCTGCGCACCTACCTGGAAACCGGGACAGACCACGTGAACGGCACTCCGGACGCCGGGGAAACGCCTTCTGACAGTGAGGGTGACGTTTGACGCACCTCATCATCGCCCCGATCCTGGTGCCGGCCATCATCGGCGCCCTGACGCTGCTTCGCACGGCCCGGCACACGCTGCTCGGCCGCGGTCTCTCGCTCGGCTCCACGATCGTGCAAGTCGCGGCCGCCCTTGCCCTGTTTGCCGAGGCATCCACCGGAACGATCCGGACTTATGCGCTTGGCGGCTGGGCGGCGCCGTTCGGCGTCGTCATCGTGCTGGACCGGCTTTCGGCGATGATGCTGCTGCTTACCGGCCTGCTCGCCCTCGGGGTGCTGGTGCACGCCGTGCTCACCGGGCTGGATCGGCGCGGCTGGCATTTCCACCCGCTGTTCCAGTTCCAGCTGCTCGGGCTCAACGGCGCGTTCCTGACCGGGGACTTGTTCAACCTGTTCGTGTTCTTCGAAGTGCTGCTGATTGCCTCGTACGGGTTGATGCTGCACGGGCAAGGCGGTGCCCGGCTGCAGGCGGGCATGCAGTATGTGATCGTGAACCTGGTCGGATCGACCCTGTTTCTGATCGCGGCCGGGATCCTGTATGGCGTCACCGGAACCCTGAACATGGCCGACCTCGCGCTGCGGATCGGCGCCGCCCCTCCGGGCGACCAGCCCCTGATCCGGGTCGGGGCGCAGCTTCTGATCGCGGTGTTCGCGCTCAAGGCCGCGTTGTTGCCGCTGCACTTGTGGCTGCCCCGGACGTACGCCAATACCTCCGCCCCGGTGGCCGCCTTGTTCGCGATCCTGACCAAGGTCGGCGTCTATTCGATCCTGCGGCTCACCACGCTGGCTTTCGGGGAGAACGCCGGCGCGGTTGCGTGGGCGCCGGCCGGCTGGATGCTGCCGGCTGCCCTTCTCAGCCTGCTCGCCGGTTTTCTGGGGGTGCTCGCGGCGCGGCGCCTGCGCCTGCTCGCCGCCTTCGGCGTCATCGGCTCGACCGGTACCCTGCTGTCCGCCATTGCCTTGTTCGAACCGGACGCCACCGCGGCCGCCTTGTACTATCTTCCGCATTCCACCCTTTCGGGTGCGCTCCTGTTCCTCGTCGCCGATACGATCGGCCGGGCGCGGAAGCGGGAGGACGACCGTCTGGAGCCTGACCGTCCGTTCGCGGGAATGGGGCAGCTTTCGCTGCTCTTCCTGCTGTCCGCCATCGCACTTGCGGGGCTCCCCCCCTTCTCCGGGTTTATCGGGAAGCTGCTGATCCTGACGGCGGCAGAAGGATCGGCGGCGGCGCCCTGGATCTGGGCCGCCATCCTCATAGGGACCTTTCTTGCGCTGTTCGGGCTGGCCTGGGCCGGCACCATGCTGTTCTGGAAAACCACCGCAGAGGAAGAGCTTGCCTCTTCCAGCTGGAGGAAGGCCGCAACCATACCTGCCTGGGGCGTGTTCTTCCTGCTGGCGGCGCTGACGGTGTTCGCCGGCCCGGCGACCCGGTATGCCGAAGCCACTGCGCAACAACTGTTCGCGCCGGAAGCCTATGTGGCGGCCGTGCTCGGGCCGGAAGGGAGCGGCCGATGACCCAACGTCTTTTCCCCCATCCCGGGCTCAGCGTGCTGCTGATCGTGGTGTGGCTGCTGCTGCTGAACGACCTGTCGTTCGGCGCGGTACTGGTCGCGCTGGTAGTCGGCCTGCTGGTGCCGCTGTTCACCGCGTCCTACTGGCGCAACAAGCCGGGGCTGCGGTTCGGATGGGCGACGATCGACTACGTTGCCGTGGTGGCATGGGACATCGTGATCGCCAACTTCCAGGTGGCATGGCTGATCCTGTTCCGGCGCGACCGCGATCTGCGTTCCTGCTGGCTGGTGATCCCGCTCGACGTCCGCCAGCCCGAAGCGATCACGACGCTGGCCGGCACGATCAGCCTGACCCCCGGGACCGTTTCCGCCGATGTGTCCGCCGATGGGCGCTCCCTCCTGGTTCACGCGCTCGACACGGCGGATCGGGACGCCGACATCGCGCGGATCAAATCCCGCTACGAAGCGCGGTTGTTGAGGATTTACCAATGATCGCCATCGCGATTTCCGCCGGCTTCGTGATGATCTCGGTCGCCATCCTGCTCAACGCCGTACGGCTGTTTCTTGGGCCTACCCGGGGCGACCGCATCCTGGCGCTCGACACGATGGTGATCAACGCCATCGCGCTGATCGTCCTGATCGGCATCCATGAGCGGACGACGTTCTATTTCGAAGCGGCGTTGCTGATGGCCATGGTCGGCTTCGTCGGCACGGTGGCCTACGCCAAGTTCCTGCTTCGCGGCGACATCGTGGAGTAGGCCGATGGAACGTGTCGCTGAAATCCTGATCACGATCCTGATCCCCGTTGGCGGCGCGTTCGCGTTGATCGGGTCATGGGGCCTTGTCCGCCTGCCGTCGCTGATGACGCGCCTGCATGGCCCCACCAAGGCTACCACGCTGGGAGTGGGCAGCATCCTGATTGCCTCGATGCTGTACTTCCCGGTGTATGAGGGGCGGTTTTCCGCACACGAACTGCTGATCACGCTGTTCCTGTTCATCACTGCGCCGATCACGGCCAACATGATCGCGAAGGCGCATCTTCACCGGCAAGGCAGCGGCATCGATCCCAACCCGGCGGACGAGATGCCCGAAGGACTGCCCGATCCCACCAACTGGGCCACGTTCCGGACGAACGCCAGCAGGCGCTCGGACGCGCAGCATCCGGACGAGAATTAGCGCCCTTGCCGCTCCTGTTGCTTGCGTAATGCCGCAGGGAACACCGCAACCGACCCCGGGGGAAACGAAACTGTTGCGACACGCCGCCCCAGCGCGGCGGTGGTGAGGGGGACCCCGCGGGGCAAGGCCTTGTCTTGCAGGGACGGGGCAGCCTAAAAGGCCTTCAGCAACGTCCTCCCAGAAACGGAACAACACTTGATGTCCAGCACCACGCAAACAGCCCAAGACGTCTCTCAGGAAATCGCCCGCGTGTTCGCCTTGCAGCAGGAGAACCAGTGGGACGTGAAAGCCACGACGGCAGAACAGCGCAAGGCAAAGCTTGCCAAACTGAAGGCCTCTGTCGAAGCGCATGCCGACGATATCGTCGCAGCCGTGCTGGAAGACACACGCAAGCCCGCGCAGGAAATCCGCGTCACGGAAGTGATGAACGTCGTCTCCAACATCCAGCGCAACATCGACAATCTCGATGAGTGGATGAAGCCGACCGAGATCACCCCCTCCCTCAACCCGGAAGACAAGGCGCAGATCGTTTACGAAGCGCGCGGCGTGTGCCTCATCCTCGGCCCGTGGAACTTCCCGCTCGGCCTGACCTTCGGTCCGGTCGCGGCCGCGGTCGCCGCGGGTAACTGCTGCATGATCAAGCTGACCGACTTGTGCCCGGCAACGGCTGCGATTGCCGGCAAGATCATCCGCGAGACCTTCGATGAAAACGAAGTCGCCTTGTTCGAAGGCGATGTCAGCGTCGCGCAGGCTTTGCTTGAACTGCCCTTCAACCACATCTTCTTCACCGGCAGCACCCGGGTCGGGAAGATCGTGATGGCCGCAGCCGCAAAGCACCTGGCCACCGTGACGCTGGAACTGGGCGGCAAGTCCCCGGTCATCGTCGATGAAGGGGCGGATATCGACAAGATCGCCGCCGACCTTGCCTCCGCAAAGCAGTTCAATGGCGGGCAGGCCTGCATCTCGCCGGACTATGTCTTCGTGCGGGAGGAGCAGAAGGACCGCCTCGTCGAAGGCTTCAAGGCCAACGTCGCGAAGAACCTCTATTCCGAAGATGGCTCCATCAAGAAGGAAAGCATCGCGCAGATCGTGAACAAGGGCAACTTCGCCCGCGTGAAGGAGCTGTTCGACGACGCGGTTTCCAAGGGCGCGACGGTGGCCGCAGGCGGCAAGCTGGAAGAGGACGATCTGACGATCCACCCCACCATGCTCACGGACGTCACGCCGCAGATGAAGATCCTGCAGGAAGAAATCTTCGCACCCGTCCTGCCGGTGATGACCTACGAGAATCTCGATCAGGCGATCGGCTACATCGAAGCCAGGGACAAGCCGCTGGCGCTGTACATGTACAGCGGCAACAAGGACAACGTTCAGAAGGTGCTGAGCCGGACGTCATCCGGCGGCGCGACCATCAATGGCGTGTTCTCGCACTATCTGGAAAACCAGCTTCCCTTCGGCGGCGTCAACCAGAGCGGGACGGGCAGCTATCACGGATACTTCGGCTTCAAGGCGTTCTCCCACGAACGCGCCATCTACTTCCACCAGTAAGCGCGAAGGGTAGCGATACCCTGAGGAGAACTGGAACCCGATCGGTCATCGAGACAGGTTCCAGTTGCTCCAACTCTCTTCTCGCCTGACGACTGCGCGGGACATAGCCCGGGCAGCCGCAGCGCTGGCTTGAGCGGCCCTCAGCACCTTGCCTGCCTTCGCAGGGAGGAAGAACAACGCTCCTGTCCGGGCACGCGGCGCAGGCACCCTTCATCATGACCTGTTGCAATATGAGCTCCCGACCAGCACAGTTGCATGGCTGGGATGGAGGGGTCGCCATGAAGATCGAGCGTCTGGGGCGTTGCCTCTTGTCAGGGATGATGCTGTCGGCGGCGGCGATTGCCCCGCCTGCGCTGGGGGCATCGAACCCCGAGCCGCTGGTTGCCGCCTATCCCGCATGGGCAGAACCACTGGGCGAGGATGCTTCGGATCTGGCCGATCCGAATACGCCGCTGCACATCCATCAGTCCCTGCAAGGCCACATAGGGAAAGACGCCGATGAGCTGCTGACGGCCTGGCGCGCCCGCATCCTGAAGCCGGAGGGGCTGCAAATCGGCAATCTCTCGATTCCGTGGATGCCGGGATCTGCGACGCTGGCCATTCATCGCCTCCAGATCCTTCGCAACGAAGAGACGATCGACGTGCTGAAGGACAGCACGTTCACCGTCACCAATCCGCAAACCGACGCCGAGGCCGCGATCCTGTCCGGCGTGTACATCGCGCAGCTGCAAGTCCCCGGCCTCAAGGTCGGCGATACACTCGATGTCGCCTATTCGATCAAGGGACGCGATCCCGCCTTGTCCGGGGCAAGCAGTTTCCTGATGCAGGCGCCGGTCCAGGCGCTTTCCGGAAAGTTCGGTCTGAAGGTTTCCTGGGATGAGGGGGCGGGTCCGCGGTGGAAGTCCACCCCGGACGTGAGCGACGAGGTGCAGGCCGGCGCGGACTGGCTGGCGCTTGAGATGACCAACCCGACGACGGTGAACTTCCCCAAGGACGCGCCGCAGCGCTACGGTTACGCGCGGCTTGTGGAAGTGAGCACCTTGCTGGACTGGCAGACCGCTTCCCGCCAGGTGAACGCCTTGTTCGACAAGGCCCGCATGCTTGAGGACGAGTCAGCGCTCGTTGCCCGGTCGCGGGAAATCGCCGCCAGCCATGAAACCGATCTTGCCCGGGCAGAGGCGGCGCTCGCGCTGGTTCAGGACGATATCCGCTACGTCTACATCGGGTTGAACGGCGCCAATCTCACTCCTGCGACAGCGGACGAGACCTGGCAGCGGCGCTTTGGCGACTGCAAGGGGAAGACCGCCATGCTGCTCGGCCTGCTCGATCGGCTGGGCATAGAGGCGCAGCCCGTCCTTGCCGCATCGACCGGCGGAGACGGCCTGCAGGACAGGCTTCCGACCATTGCGCTGTTCGACCATGTGCTCGTTCGCGCGAAGCTGGACGGCCAATGGTACTGGCTCGACGGGACGCTCTCGGCCGATCCGCGGCCGCGGATCGCGCCGGCGGTCAGCTACCGTCAGGTGCTGCCGCTCACGGTGCAGGGAAGTGATCTGCTTGCCTTGTCGCCCCGGCCGCTCGAGACGCCGAGCCGGGTCGAGGTGCTGAACATCGATGCCTCCGCAGGCTACGACGCGCCAGCCGAGGTGACGATGCGCTGGATCTTTCGCGGACTGCCCGCCATCGCGCTCCAGTCCACCCTTGGTGCGATGACGAAAGCCTCGGCCGAAGACCAGCTTCTGCAGGGGTTCGGCTCAGGCTGGCTGGTCGGAAATGAGGCATCGTGGCGCTGGGTACCCGAACGGGGTGCGCTGGAAATCTCCGTTTCCGGCAGTGCGGATCTCGATTGGGAGGCGGACGAGGAAGGTCAGCACGAGCTGACGCTCCACGCCGCAGGGTTTTATCCGCCGGACAAGCGGTTGCGACCGGCGAAGCAGGACCGCACGGCGCCCTGGGCGAACGACATCGACAGTTTCGTCTGCCGGGCCACGACCACTATTTTGCCGCAGGCGGCGCCGGGGCTTCGCTGGGACCACGACACCGGCCCCATGATGCAGGAGATCGGCGGCGTCGCCTACTGGCGGGTCGGGACTATCCGCGACGGTTCCGTTCGCACGATCCAGAGCACGCGAACCGTCAAGGCAGAAATCTCTCCCGCGGAGGCCCAGCAGGCCAACGACAGCATAGGCGATTTCGACAACAGCAAGTCGAGTGTCTTCGAAGCCAGACGGCCTTCCGGTGACACGCTGCACACGAAGACCGACAAGATCACAACGGTCCCGACTGCGGGTGAAATCGACTGGCTGGCCGATGATGTGCCCTGCTCTGCTCCCTGACGGTCGCCACCATCTGACCTGCGGCCATCGCCTCTCCCGACCGCCGCCGCGCTTGCAAGTCGTACGCTTGACCAGCCACCGGTGGTACTCAGCGCGCGTGCTTTCACCCGCTGGGCCTCCACCGGCAGACGCGCCGAACTCGGCTCAGGCTGGAGCGGCCTGCAAGGCGGTTTGCCACCCCTGGACCGACATGGTCGCGAGGTATTCCTGCTGCATCTCCGGAGTGAGCACCTCGATCATGCGCTCGCCCTCGATCCACATCTCGATGACACCGAACAAGCCGCCGCGCTTGCGGTACTTGGCTGGCCAACCCTCCCGCCGAGCGACCTCGAGCACCTGCTCCGCCGTCAGCGGCGTGGCCATCGCGAAGTGGGTGGCGTGGCGCAGACCGTTCGGTTCTTGCGGCACGCTGCGGCCGAACGCGTCCGCATCTCCGCTTGCTTGTTCGAGAACGGTACCCTGCGGATAGACTTCAATCATGGTGTTGCGGTCATCGCCTGCCATGGCCAACCAGGAGCCGTCCGCGACCGGCGGGAACGGGTGGACTGCGCCGCTGCCGAACAGCTCGGCAAGCACGGCGGCGACGTGGCGGGGATTTCGGGCATCGATCGACAAGTGAAACAACATGGCGGCCTCCTTATTCCTTCGGGGTAGATGGGCGGGGCGCGTTGGTGCGCCCCGTGAACTTGCGCATCATTTCCGCCGCGGCCTGCCCATCGGCATCGGTCCGGCTCGCCATCAGGCTTGTCAGCTCATCGAGAACCTTCTGTGCCTCCGGGTTCGGCGCGGCCTGGCCATCGCCCTGGAAGGCTTGGAGCGCCGCCATGACCTGCGCCGTGTCACCTTGGCTGTCTGCTTGCTCTGAAAGTTCGCGTTGAACCGGCGCACCTGCGCTCTCAAGCGGGGCGCGAGCATCGGGTGGGGATGCGAGCGCAGGCGCAGCGGCTGCGACCGCGGCGAAGCTTGCGGCATAAACCGCGAAACGTTTGCTGATCATGGTCCTGTCCTTTGACGATGGTGCTACTCGGCGCGTCGGGCAGCTGACCCGCCAGCGGTGAATGTCTGGGAAACCGTGCCGTCGCTGATCGTGATCGGGCCCGAAATGGCTTGGTCAAACACGTAGCGGAGGCGAATCTCGCGCCCTGGCTCTGCGTAGACCAGCGCGGGCAGTTCGTTGTAGGCGCCGCGCTCACCCCGCACCGAATACAGCGCGGAGACGGAAGTAGCCTTGGCTCCATCGGGATCGGCGGCCGACAGCTTGATCCAGCCCTTCGAGGTAGCCTCTACCGCGGTGCCCGGATTGCGGAGAGTCAGGAACGCCTCAAGCTTGCCGTCGCGCGCCGCAGCGATGCGATCGATGCGTACGTCGAACTTGGAAAGCGCCTTGAACGCGCCGCTCCCAGCGGCTGGCGCAGGGGCCGAGCTTGCGCCCGGATCGGCCTGGGCGACCGAGAAGAACAGGGCCTTGTTGTCGCTCTCGCGGATGGAAACGCGCTGGAGCGGCGCGTGGACGACCGGCGGAGCCAGCACGAAGCGGAACTTCAGCTCGCCGCCCGGCGGCACCGTCGGGGACCGGCCGAACGACGCCGGCGCGTCACCGCCTGCACGCCAGACCTGGCTCTCGCGGACGCCTACGCCGTCAGCATCCGTCATCACTGCGACGAACGTGCCGGCACCCACCTGCCGCTCGCTTCCGGAGCGATTCCTGGCGGTAAGGAACACATGCACCCGCCCATCCCGCTCCGCGCGCGCCTCGTCCAGCCGTACATCGAAGCTCTTCAGCTGGTGGAACATGCCCGCCTGGGCCGTCCTGTCGGGAGCGGGAGCGGGAACCGGTTGGGGCGCGGGTGACGGTGCCGGTGTGGGTGTGGGTGTGGGTGCGGGCGTTGGCTGCGGGGTGGCCTCGGCACGTGTCGCTTGCCAGAACTGAACGCCGCCGATCGACTTGGATTTACTGCCGAACGCGTAGAAGGTCTGGCCATCGGGTGACAGGACGATGTTGAACCCGGTCGTATCGGCGTCGGTGCCGCTCCGGCGCCAATCCTGAGTTTCGCCTGATGGCCGGGCAGATCCTCTCATGGCGTGCAGAACGCTGACTCCGCCCGGCCGCGTGAAGGAGCCTTCCAGCGACGTTTCGGTGTTCCGTGCGGTAATCGTGAGGTCGCCGAGCGGAGTGTTCCACTTGCCCGTCATCGCCCGGGCAACCTCGATCGCCGGGCGCAGGGCGGCAGGCCCGCCGATCTCGGTCGTACGCTCCGCAAATGCGGCGAACTGCTCCCCGGAGCGGGAGGCGGTCAGCGTGAGAAAGCCACTGTCGGAAAGCAGCAACTCGACGCCTTGTTCGCCAGAATCTCCGGTCCCTCCGACCACGCCGACCAGCCGGTGTTCACCCGCCTTGGTCATGTCGAACTCGATCCAGTCCGTGTCGACCATCTTGCCGTCCCGCTCGCTCCAGATCAGGCCGGACACCTGCCCCTTTACGACCTTGAGCTCGAGATAGTGCCGCGCGCGCCCGTTCGGCAAAGCCTGCAGGGCCCAGACGCCGTTCCACGCCGCAAAGGGTTGAGCCTGGGCCTGCACTGCGGCTGGGGCGGCTATTGCGGCGAGCGGCAGCGCGGTGCCGGCAAGCAGCAGGAGCTGGAGCGCCACGGCGGCGCGGCGGGATTTGGGGCAAGTCATCGGAAGGTCCTTGAGAGAGCGCGCGTGCGCTCAGTTCCAGTTTGCATCGGCAGGCGCAGCCGCCTCGGCCGGGGCAGGCGTACAAGCGGTTGCGGCGTCCGCTGCCGGGTTCGAGTCGGGCGAACCGCTGTTGGCGAGTTCGGCGGCTGTGCCGGTAACGGCGCCGGCAATCCGGGCGGTGCGGCCGTGACCCGCGAGCCCGGCAACGGCGCCGGCAACGTTTGCACCGGAATCGCCGCTCGCTGTGACGGCCGTGCCGGCCACCGCTCCGGCCACTCGGGCCGCCGTGCTGTCACCCAGGAGATTGCCTCCTGCGAGCACATCGCCGACACCGGCGCGCTTGGCGGCCTTGAGGATGCCGCCGAGGCCGAAACCCTTCTTCTTCGGCTTTGCCGGCTTTTCGGCTGCGGCGGTTGTCGGGGCGCAGGTCTCGGCCGACGCGGGGGTCACGTAGAAGGTGAGGAACAAGGCCGCGCCGACGAGTGCATGCAGGCGGTGCTGGGTCATGAGTGTTCTCCGGGATGCTGGTGATCAGGCGTCGCCGCTGCCGGCGGGGCACGTCGGGGCAATGCGGCGGGAGGTCGAGACGACGGTCATGCTGATCGGCCTGGCGCCTGGGGCAGGAACCATCGTCATGCTCATGTTCATGCTCATGGCCGTCGGCGAGTAAGTGCCCGTCTGCTTGAAGGTCGATCGAATCCCGCCATTGTTGCAGGTGCCCGAGACCGCGAACTTGCCGCCGCCAACGGTGCGCGACCCAAGCTTGCAGCTTCCGTCCTTCACGGCCTCGGCCAGCTGGCGCTCAATCGTCCTGATCTTTACGTCCTCAGGAGTCAGGCAATCGCGCGCCTTCGTCCCGCCGGGCTTTCCGGGAGAGCTCGTCCTCGTTTCGTACAGGCCCGGCAGCATCCGGGTTTCTGCTGGTGCGGCGTTGGCCGCCAGAATCGCAGGCAAGGCAGCGGTTGCGACGAGAAGCGTCTTCGGGAGCATTGCATTCAACCTTCTTCGGTGGGTTCAGGCTGGCTGGACTGGCGCCAGAAGCGATGCATCAGTTCCGCGAAGCGCCGCCGAATCGCGTCGTCCTCGTCGGTTTCTGAAGGAGCCTCTTCGGGCTCACCGTCGTGCATCGTTGCAGGTCCAATCCGGCCGGTTCGATGGCCACCGGATACGTGCACGCGCGTCGCAATTTGATGTCGCGGACCTCCCCTTTTTGTGGCAATTGTGGCAGCTTACCGCGATCGGGCGCGGTCTCTGGGCGCGGCGTGACATGGCTGAGGATCGAAGGGCGAACTCCGGCCACGGAGCCTGTGCAGTGACGGACCGCGGCGAATCGCTCGGCGGCTTCCTGCTCGATCTGAGCGACCGGCTAAGGCGGCTTGACGATCCGGCAGAGATACCCGGCGAAGCCGCCGCTGCCCTTGGCGCCTACCTTGGCGTCAGCCGGGCCGGTTATGCCGAGGTCGAGGCCGACGGCCAACATTTCGTGATCGAACGCGACTGGACCGATGGCAGCGTCAAACCGGGAGCGGGCCGCCGCACGATGCGTTCGTTCGGTCCCGACGTGGTCGCGATGCTCTACCGCGGCGAGACGCAGCGCATCGAGGATGCCGGACGCGATCCCCGGGTGCGTTCCCAGGATCGCCCCGCGTTCGAGGAAATGCAGATCGAGGCGGCAGTAACCGTTCCTCTGGTAAAAGCCGGTCGGCTCAGAGCGATGTTCTCGCTTCAGAAATCGAGCCCGCGCAAGTGGACCGACACCGAGGTGCGTCTCATCGAGGAAGTGGCTGAGCGCACGTGGTCGGCGCTGGAGCGCGCGCGAACGACAGCAAGGTTGCGCGACAGCGAAGCGACCTTGGCCTTCCTCTTGAAGCTGAGTGACCGCACCCGCCGCGAGACCAACACGGATACCATCCTTACCGCAACGGCCGAGATGCTTGGCGAGCAGCTTGGCCTGGCGCGCGTGACCTACGGCGAGATCGACGAAGCGCAGACTTCAATGACGGTAATGCACGCTTGGGGTGACAACGTACCTGATGCTGGCGGAAAATACCCGCTCGCGATGTTCGGCGCCGAGGTACTTGCCTCCCACTTCGCAGGGCAGACCTTCGTGACGGAGGATGCCTCGACAGACCCACGAATGGGGCCCGACGGACGCACGTTCGCAGCGCAGATCGAGTGCAAGGGCGCGGTCACCATACCGCTGATCAAGGGCGGCCGCATGACCGCGCTCCTCTCGGTCCAGGACACCCGGCCCCGCCGCTGGAGCGATGGAGAACTGCGCCTGCTGGAGGAAGTGGCCGAGCGAACGTGGGGTGCGCTCGAACGCGGCCGCACCGAAGCGCGTCTGCGGGAAAGCGAGGCGCAGCTCCGGCTTCTCGCCGATACCATGGCCCAGCTTGCCTGGATCGCGGATGAGCACGGCGCGGTCTACTGGTACAACAAGCGCTGGTACGACTATTCCGGCGCGGCCCCGGGAGATGACTGGGTGGCGTTTATTCACCCGGATGACTTCGAACGGGCGCAGGCGCAGGTCGCACGTGCGCTGAAGGCGGGTGACGCGTTCGAAGTGGTGCTGCGCTTCCGCCGGGCTGACGGCGTCTACCGCCCGTTTCTCACCCGCGTGCAGCCCGAACGCAGCTCAAGCGGCAGGGTCGTCCGCTGGTTCGGCACCAACACGGACATCGCAGACCAGTTGGAAGCCGAACGAACGAGCGCCTTCCTGCTAGCGCTTGGCGACCGGGTAAGGCGCATGACCGATCCCGCTGAAGTGCTGGCCGCAAGTAACGAGATGCTGGGCCTGCATCTCGGCGTCAGCCGCGTTGGATACGCGGAAATTGACCCGGCCGACCCCGACACGATCGAGGTGGCGCACAACTGGACCGACGGAACGGTTCGCAGTGTCGAGGGGCGGCACTCGTTCCTCGCCTTCGGTGACGAGAACGTGACGCGTCTTCGCGCTGGCGATACCTTCCGGCTGGAAAATGCTGCGGACGAGACACGCATCATGCCTGGCGAACGGAAGGCCTATGATGTCATGGCCATCGCTGCGGCAGTGTCCGTCCCGCTCATCAAGGGCGGCCGGCTTGTCGCCTTGCTTTCGGTCCACGAGAAACGGCCGCGCGACTGGACCGATGCCGAAGTTCGCCTCATGGAGGAAGTGGCGGAGCGGACCTGGGCGACGCTTGAGCGGGCGCGAGCAGAGACCGACCTGCGTCACAGCCAGGCGCTGCTCGCCGCCTTCATGGCGAATGCGCCTGTCGGCATGTACCTCAGGGACGAGGCGGGCCGTTACGTCATGGCCAACGCGGGCATGGACCGCATATTCGGTCGGCCGGCCGCCGAGGCAATCGGCCTGACTGCGGACAAGCTGCTGGGCGAGGACCTGCGCAAGGCCATCTTCGATCAGGATGCCGTTCCCTTGACCGAGGGGGGCGCGCAAGTAGCCGAGCAACACCTCGTGGGCGCCGGGGACGGAAGCTGGACCCTGGTCATCCGCTTTCCGGTGGATCTGGGAGCGCAGGGGCGGCGCATCGGCGGCTTCGCCATCGATGTCACCGAACAGAAGAACGCCGAAGCCGAACTCGCGCGGTCGCGTGAGGCGCTGTACCAGTCGGAGAAGCTCACCGCGCTCGGCAGCCTTCTCGCCGGCGTCAGCCATGAGCTCAATAACCCGCTTGCGGTGGTCGTCGGCCAATCGACCATGCTGGAAGAGGATGCGGCCGGTACGCGGCTGTCCGAGCGCGCAGGCAAGATCCGGCGAGCGGCCGAGCGCTGCTCCAGGATCGTTCAGACCTTCCTTGCCATGGCGCGCCAGCGCCCGCCGACACGCGGCCGGGTAGCGATCAACGACGTTGTACGCGCCGCGCTGGACCTTACCGCCTATGGCATGCGCGCTGGCGGGATTGCGGTTCACAGCAACCTCGGTTCGGATCTCCCGCCGCTCGACGCCGACGCCGACCAACTCCACCAGGTCTTCGCCAATCTGCTCGTCAACGCCCAGCAGGCGCTGCAGGACAGGGCCGGCGACCGGCAGCTGCACATTGTCACGCGCTGCGGAGCCTCACCAGGGACAGTCGAAGTCGAGGTAACCGACAACGGCCCCGGAATTCCCAAAGAAATTCGCCGCCGCGTGATGGAGCCGTTCTTCACGACCAAGCCTCAGGGAGCCGGCACCGGCCTGGGACTCAGCTTCTCTCTGGGCATCGTGGAGGCGCACGGCGGCACGCTGGAACTGCTCGACAAGGAAGAGGGCGCGGGGTTTCTCGTGACGTTGCCGTCGGTCCAGATGGTCGCTCATTCACCTCGAGCGGAAAGCGCCGAACTTGCCGCCCCGCCCGTCCGGGCGCAGGCGCTCGTGATAGACGACGAGGCCGATGTCGCGGACATGATCGCCGAGATGCTCGAAGCTCAGGGCTACCGGGTGCACGTTGCGGCAGGCGGTGCCGACGCCAAGCGTCAGCTGGCCGCCGGAAACTACGACCTTGTGCTGTCCGATCTTCGCATGCCGGACATCGATGGTCCTGCCCTCCACGCTTGGATCGCCGCAGAGCGACCGGAGCTCATGAGCAAGCTCGGCTACATCACCGGCGATACCCTGGGGCCGAATGCGGCGCGGTTCCTCACAAGCAGCGGACGCCCGTGTCTCGAGAAACCGTTTACCCCGGCCGACCTTCGTAGTTTCATCGCGCAGAACCTGAACCGGCCTGAGGGCGAGCAGTGAACCATTCACCCGCCCACATCGTCGTAGTCGACGATGAGCCCGACCTGCGCGACATGGTTCGCGAGTATCTGCAACGCCACAGCTATATCGTCAGCGAGGCTGACGGCGGGGCAGCGCTCGACGGGCTGATGTCGAAGCGCGCAGTCGATCTGGTCCTCCTTGACGTCAACATGCCGGGGGAGGACGGACTTTCGATCGCGCGGCGCCTGCGGGCCCGAGGACCGCTCGGCATTGTGCTGCTCACCGCCAACGGGGAAACGCTCGACCGGGTGGTTGGGCTTGAGGTCGGCGCCGACGATTATATCGTGAAACCCTTCGACTTGCGGGAACTTCTGGCGCGCGTACGCTCCGTGCTGCGACGTACGAATGCGGGGCTGGCCCCCGCTTCCACGATGGGGCGGCTCGTTCGCTTCGGACGCTGCATCCTGGACGTTGAGTTGCGCAAGTTGTTTGGCCCGGACGGCGCCGAAGTCCCGCTCACCGCGATGGAATACGATCTGCTGCGCACGTTTGCGGAGCACCCCAACAAGGTGTTGACCCGAGACCGCATCCTTGACCTCGCGCATAGCACGGAAATGGAAGCGTTCGACCGCTCGGTAGACAGCCGCATCGTGCGCTTGCGCCGCAAGCTGGAAGAAGACCCTGCCAAGCCGCAAGTGCTCAAGACCGTTCGCGGCAGAGGCTATGTGTTCGCGCCCGGTGCCGAACGGCTGGACTAGTCTGCGGCCAAATTGCGGCGGCGGTAGCGTTCGGCAGTGCCTGCTCCTTGGCACTGCACCGCTGGCCCGCTCGCCCGCTCGCCCGCTCGCCAAGGGTTCTTGCTTGCGCCGCGGAATGAACAAGGTTCCCTACCCAGCTCCAGCCACCTGCGGACCATCCTGCCTGCTGGCACATGGTTGCCGTGAAGGCGTCCACCCCATCCGGCGGTGCCCTACTGCAATACGCCGAGCTGGTCTTCGATGAACTCCGCTTGCCGGCGATAGTAGAACAGCCTGTTCGAAAGCTTGCGCCAGCCGTGGCCTTCGTCGGGAATGCGGATGAAGGGCGCCTCGATCCCGCGTTCGCGCAAAGCGCGGACCATGGTTTCGCTTTCGGCAATGTCGATGCGCGGGTCCATCACGCCGTGCGAGTACAGCACCGGCACGGCAATTCGATCAGCCTGACGAATGGGCGAATTCTCCTGGTAGAACGCGCGCCAGCGTGGATCGGATATGTCGCCGTACTCGATCCGGTCCGAAGCCTTGAGCGCGGGTGAGGCGACCTCCAGTCCTGTGATCCAGTCCGCGACACCATAAAGCGACACCCCGGCCTTGAAAGCTTCCGGGTAAGCCGCGAGCACCGCGTTGACCATGTAGCCACCGTAGGATCCGCCCGCGACGGCTGCCCGGTCGGCATCGATCAGTCCGTCCTTGTCGAGCGCGGCAAGAAGATCGACAAGGTCGCGCACGCTGTCGAGCCGCTTCTCCCGGTCATCAAGCGCGGAATAGCTGCGGCCGAGCCCGACAGACCCGCGCACGTTCGGCTCGAACACCGCGACGCCCCGGTTCACATGATACTGCGCAACCGGGTTGAAACCGGGCACCGACTGGCCCGAAGGCCCGCCATGGACCATGAACACCACCGGCGGCGCGTTCTCGCCCATTCCGGCGTTTTCGGGCCGATAAAGCAAGCCCTGCAGCATGACGCCGTCGCGCGCCGGATAACGGACCACTTGCGGGCGGACGAGGCGCTGCGGGTCCAGCCCGGCAAGGCTGCCGGCGAACACCTGCCGCGCCTCCGTCTTGCCGGGTTCCACCACCCAGATATCGCCCGGCGTGTTCCAGCCGTTCACGTTCACCGCCAGCCGCACCGGATCGCCCTCGCAATCCAGCGAATACACCCCTTCCGGGAGCTTCGGCACGGGCAGCATCACGTTCCCGGTGCGATCCCACAGGTTGAGTGCGCTGAATCCGTCCGTTTCCATCGTCCAGGCGAGATAGCGCCCGTGCGGTCCGCAGAGCCGGACGTTGCCGATGTTGCCTTGTGCCTCGCGGACCACTTCGGATCGGCCGCTGTTCAGGTCATGGCGCATCAACGCGCCGAATTCGCGGCCTGCGTTCGAGGAGAAGTAGAACCCTGCACCATCCGTTTCCCAGGCGTAGCCGCCGAGGCTGTGGCTGGCGCGGGGCTGCGGCTGCGAGACAAGCGTCAGTTTGCCGCTGGCGACGTCCAGCAAGTAGAGGTTGTCGGCGTCCTCCCCTACCGCTTCGGTAACCACGGCCGTCCTGCCGTCGGGCGACACGGCGGGAGCGGAAAAAGCGAAGCGGCCTTCGTAGATCAGCCTGCTTTCGCCGCTCGGGGTTGCGCGGTAGATATCGAAGTCGTTTCCGTTGCGCGCAGTCGATGAGTAGATGAAGCTGCCGTCCCGGGCGAAGTCGCCGAAAATGCGAAAGTCGCCCTTCGCCGCCGGAAGGATCGAGGTTTCCTTCGTCCCGTCAGCGGAAATGATGAAATAGCCGGGCTGTTCATTGCCGTTGCGGTCGGCAGAATAGAGCAGGCCAGTTCCATCCGGGGTCCAGCGGAGGGAATCCACCCCGGTGCGGAACGTGACCTGCCGGGGCTGGCCGCCTGCTGCCGGAACCGTCCATATTTCCGCTTGGCCTGTGATGTCCCGGGTGAAAGCCACCATCTGCCCGTCGGGCGAAAGCTGCGCTCCGCGTGCGCCGCCGGCGAGCAGGTAGCGCGCGATGTCCGTCGGAATCTCACCGGCAAGGCCGGTGGTCACCGGCTCGTCCTCCGGCTCGATCGCCTCCAGCGTTCTGTCAGGGCCGGTCACTCCACCATAGGCCCCCTCCTGCCCGTGGGCGGGAGGAACAAGGGCCGTGGTGAGCAGAAGGGCGGCAAGGGATCGAAGCATGGTCATGATGTCCGGTCTGAAACGTTAGCGGATAAGCTCGCCGCCCTTGACGACGTGATCGACGTCCGCGAGCTGGGCCGGGTCGGAAAGCGGATCGCCTTCCACCGCGATGATGTCGGCCCAGGCTCCGGGCTGGAGCGTCCCGACCTGACCTGTCTGGCCCAGTGCCTCGGCGGCGTTGAGCGTGGCCGCACGGATCGCCTCCAGCGGTGTCATTCCGTATTCGACCATGACCCGGAATTGCCCGCCCACGTTCTCGTGCGGCATGACCCCGGCGTCGGAACCGAACACCATCTTCACGCCCGCTTCGTGCGCCTTGCGGAAGTTTGCGCGTTGCGTCGTGCCGACCATCCGCTCCTTCGCGAGGTTCTCCTCAAGCACACCATTTTCCGTACCCATCGCCAGCGTGTATTCGGTGTTGAAGATGTCCATGCTGAAGAACGTGCCGTTCTTCTTCGCCAGTGCTATTCCTTCATCGTCAACAAGGCTGGCATGTTCGATGGTGTTGAAACCGGCGCGGATCGCTGCCTTGATCCCTTCCGCGCCGTGGGCATGGGCGGCGGTGCGCAACCCCCAGCGGTGCGCCTCGTCGACCACCGCGTTCAGCTCTTCTTGTGAAAGCTGCTGCTGGCCGGGTTCGGTATTGCGAGAGAAGACTCCGCCGGTGGCGCAAACCTTGATCACTTCCGCCCCGTACTTCCGCTGCTCGCGCACCCGCTTGCGCAGCTCGTCCGGCCCATCGCCTACCGCCGCGCCGACTTCGGCGTAGCTCGGCGGCATGAACGTGCTGTCGCAGTGCCCGCCTGTCGCGCCGAGGGCATGGGCCGCGTTCACGATCCGCGGCCCCTGCAGCCAGCCCTCCTCAATCGCCTGGTCCAGCCCAACGACATTGTAATCGTCCGCGCCAAGGTTACGGACGGTCGTAAAGCCCGCGCCCAGCATTCTGCGGGCATTGGCTGCCGCGATCGCCGACCAGAACCGGTCCGAATAGGCCAGCGCGTTATAGCCGCGGATTTCGGGGCGACTGTCGAGGTGGACGTGCATGTCGATCAGGCCCGGCAGCATGGTGAACCCGTCGAGGTCAATGACTTCGGCTCCCGCGGGCGCGGAACCGCCGCTCTCCACTTTCGCAACCCGGCCATCGACGACGGTGAGGAGAGGATCGGGGATATAGCGCCCTTCCTCGACATTCAGCATGCGATCGGCGGTGACATAAACCGTCTCGGCCTGCGCTGCAGTTGCGAAAAGTGCCGTGACGAGTGCGACAGACTGGAGCAGGCGGTGGTACATTGAGAGAATTCTCCTGAGCTTTCATCGACTTCCCGGCGCGGTCAGGCCAGGGTTGCGGCCGAGCGGCCCTGTAAGGCCCACTCGTGAATACGTTCGCTTGTTGCAAGCGTCAGAAACGTTGCGATGGCAACTGGCATTCTTTGCAAGCGCGTGCCTTCGATTGCGGCGCGGCAAGATCTTGCTTCTCTTGCATGCAACTGACGATCGCCCAACGGTCTGTCTCTTCTGCCCCGCTGTGAAGCCATTTGCGGAGCATGTTCAAACGCGTCCCGCCTACTGATGCCTGATCCGCACCAGCATACGCGGGGCTAGGTATCAAGCCGATCAGTTGGCCCGCCGAGCTACCGGGTAGATGATGAAATGATCATGGGCCTGGGGGCGTTCGGGAACATCGAGCGGCGCCTTCAAGCCAGCTTGCAATTCGCCGATACTCTCGACAGGCAGTTCGAGCCGATGCTCGTCGGGGTGCGGGGTCACCTGATGTCCATAGTCCTGCCCGGCGGTACGGGTCATCTCAATGTGAGCACCAAGCACTGCGCGAACAGGATGCGTCGCGGCGAAAGCTGCGAGGCGGTCGATGCTCGCGCGTTCGTCCGACATGAAATTGACTGGTACGTACAGACGACCGGGATAGAGAACATCGCCGGACAAAAGGATTTCCAGTCTCGTATCGTATATCATGATCGAGGCAGACTGGTGTCCCGGCGTCGGAACGATGTGGAGAACGCGTCCGCCCAGATCGAACCGCCCAACCTCGTCTGGCCAGGCCCCGATCCCGAAGAACCCGGCGACATCCGCAGGCTCGAGCCCGATGACGACGGTGTTGGGACGGTCCCGAAACCCCATGTCGCCCGCGACGTGGTCCCCATGACTGTGACTGTGCGCAACGATCAGTGAAATGCTGGAGCGGTCATGCGCGACAAGCCAGTCTTGGACGATCCGGTCGACGACGGGCCTTGTCTGCCCGCCCTCGGCTCCGGTGTCGAACAACAGGGCCTTGTCGCGCCCGAAGATCAGATAGAGGAATGGAGCCTCGAAATTGGTCTTGAGCGATTGCCGGATGACGAATGTATCGGGATCAAGGGATTGAACCTGAGTCTGCGGCTCATGGGCTTGCGTGCCGTCGATCCACTTTTCCTGGAACAGCGCTGGAGGCGAAGCACTCTGGGCGCTTGCCGGGATGGCGAAGAGCGGGGCATGCGCAAGCAGGACTGCGGCATGGCCCAGCGCAACCCTGCCCAAGGTACGCAGCGCGGGAAATTTCATCGTGTTCAGGCCTTTCATGATGGATCGATCAAGCCTTTCACACAGTCTCGCGCCTGCCGGTCGGGCCGGGGCAGAACCGGCGGAGCGAAGACTAGCACGAAAGCAGCTCCGCGGGTCGCGGCAACTTGCTGGATCAAGTGGAGGGCACCCAGAACAGCACGCCCGGGGGTGCAAGGTTCTGTCCGACGCAGGCGGCGATCATGCCGTCGCCGTGCCTCCCGCGGATCCGGGGGCGGGATCGGCCGGGACATTGTCGTGCTCCGACCGGCTGCTCACATGCGTTTCAGCGCTGTATCCGGCCTTCGCCCGCCGAGCCTTCATTGCATCGACGATCGGCTGGAACGGGAACATCGTCTGCTCCCAGATCGACAGACGCCTGCGGTCATCCTGGCCCACGACGGACGCCTCGCCATCGCGGTAAGTGCCAAAAATACGATCCAGCAAGATCAGCGAATTGCCGTAGTTGCAGCGGGTGCTTTCGTAGTCCGTCGAGTGATGAAGGCTATGGTGCCGAATGGTGGTGAAGAAGAACGAATACCAGCGCGGCGGGTCAGAGCGCACATTGGCGTGAGCGAAGGTCGCGATGACACCCAACGTGTTGAATGCGGCGAAGATCGCGGTTTTCTCCAGATCGAACAGGGCAATCACGCTGAGGCTGATCAGGAACAGCTCGATAGGATTGCCCACCGCGCCTTTCGCCGCATTCAACTGGGTGATGTGGTGATGCGGAGCATGGGTCAGCCAGAGCGGATAGGAGTTATGCATCAACCGGTGCATCCAGTACTGACCGAACTCGAATACGAAAATCACCAGAGCGACCTGAACCAGCCATGGAAGGTGCATGGCCCACTCGGTGTTGATGCCGAGCCAAGCCTTGGCGGCAGTCAACGGGTCCTCGGCCAGGTGTTGCGTCAGCCACGAAATAACCGTTGCGCTCAAGACGACGTAGAAAAGGTCGGTAAAGAACTCGCGCCTGTTCATGCGCCACCCGGGGTGGCGCTCATGGACCTGCTCGAGCAGGAGGACGACCAGCGTTATGAGGGGGGACACGACAGGGAGGGTCCATGGATTATCGAGCAAGGCTGCCGGACCGAAGGACCAGAAGATCAGGACCAGGACGATCATCGCGGGGGGTATCAGGTTGAATACCCTGTTCTTCATGGTGTCTTGCATTGCATTACCTATCGTTTGATCACGCAATTCATGTCTGTGAGCGACCGCCTGTGCGGATGGGCATGGCTTGTTGCTTGCCCCCGTGGCGACATGCTCCAGACAGTCAGCCGAAGCGCTCTCGCGCCGAGCCAACCGGCAAAAAGGCCGATGCCCCAAGGCGGTGGCTGGCGTTCTCACCGATTTGCACACCGCAGCTCACTTCAGCGCCGCCAGACTGCGCCGCAGCGCGCTATAACGGCAGACACAAAAATATGATGAAAGGCATAGACAGACGCTATGACCTGCGCTGCGCACGGACCCGCCTGACCACTTCATCCCAGAAAAGCTGGGTGGCTGTATCCCGCGCCTGCTCGGACCGGGTCAGGAGAAACACATCGTAGCTGGGCGCTACATCGGCGTGGAGCAGCGGCCAGAGCCGACCCTTGGCCACATCGTCTTCGGCTACAACCGTGGGAAGAAAGCCAATGCCGACGCCATGGACAATGAGTCGCCGCGCCTCGTTGATGTCCTCCGCAACGCCGCTCACGTGCGTGCCCAGCCGATACCGGTGACGCAGGTGAGTGATCAATTCGATCTCATCGTCGCCGGTGAGCACGAAACCCTCATCCTTGAGGTCGTGAAGCCGGCTCACGCGATAACCGAAATAAGGACTGATGCGGGAGCAGTAGAGCTGCTGGCACTCCACCAGCATTGGCTCATACAACAGGGTTCCCCGGACACTGCTGTCATAACCGACGCCGATCTCAATATCCCCCTGCTCCAGGGCATCCAGGAGCTGGCGCCACGGCGACACGCGTATCTCAATCTGGATGCCCGGATTGCGGCGGTGGAAACTCGCAATCGCCTCGTCGAACTCTGCCGACACAAGGCCCGACACAACCTGGATGCGCACGACGCCTTCGACACGCTTGGTCGCCTGCGCGATCTGATGCGGCACCATCTGCGCGGACTCGAGCATGTCTTCGCACAGCGCCATCATGGCCTTCCCAGCCGCGGTCATTTCGACACCCGTCGCGGTGCGTTGCAGAAGAGTGGCCCCGACATGCTCTTCAAGCCGCTTCAGCGCCGCGCTGATGCTGGGCTGCTGCCGATTCAGCTGCCGCGCAGCCGCTCCGATACCTCCCGCACGGACGATATCGACAAATGTCCGCATCAGGTTCCAGTCCACGCGACTCGCGAACTTCTTATCGCTGATCGGAGCACGATCGCTCATGTGCTACTTCCACGTCCTAAAGGGTCGCACCGCCGGGTTGGCCGACACTCGACGTCGGCATCGACCGTTGCGCTCTGCCCATCAACCGAATTGATGGGAAACATAGATGCTTTCAATCTAGTCGCAACTCATCTCCAGCCGGTAGCTTCCACATGTTCTCGCAAGCGTCAGACCGTGAAATCACACCGAGACATCCAAGTACCGGATAAATAGCAAACTATCAACGTAGGACGCCAACAACAATCTGCGCTATTATAGCTGCCTTCGTTGATTTTATTACATGTTCGACTCCAGCATCCACGAGGAGAGGGTTAAATACTTCGCGCCGCATGCGGCACAGTGTGGAGGATCTTTAATGAGCAGAATGCCAACCTGCAGTGCGAAGCCATTGCACAGCCTCACACGCGGTCAGAGCGTGCGTCAGGTCGGCGCGCCTCCCCTTCTCGCGAAACAACAACAACGCGTTGGAACGCATTACTTTCGCACGCTAGCACCGGCAGGAATAGCCGCAGTCGTCCTCGGGAGTCTTGCATCACCGGCCATTGCAGCACCCGAAGCAAACGCAAGGCTGGTCCATTGCGGCGCCCAAAGCTGCTTGCGGATCACCGGCCAACGGGAGAATTCGGCCTCGACTGTCGGGATCAACGGTCACGCCGTGCGTGTCGAGGGTAACCGCACCTGGCAAGCCGACCTGCCGGTCGAACTCGTACGCGAGTGGTCGCCCCCCTATGCGCGAACGGTCGAGGTCTCGCTCCAGAATCCGGAAACGCAACGCCAGACTGTCACCAGCATCGACCTGCCCATTGGCCTGCTGGGCGTGACTACCAATCTTGCCTCCCTGGTGGTCAGCGTCCGCTAACCAGCGCTCTTGTACTCAGCCAAGCGGACCCCCCCCCCCCGAGCGTTGTCAACTCCTGCATTCAGTGCTATGGCGCTGGCAAACTGCCGTAGAGCAGTCAAAGCAGATGCAGGAGATGATGATGAAAACCGGCTTTTTGTTCTTGGCCGCGTGCGCCCTGGGTACTTCGGTGTCCGCTGCCGCCACAAGCAATCCGTTTGCCAAAGACGAGACAGTACTGCGCCTCGACGGGCTCGATCTTTCGACCCTCGAAGGGCAGCAGCGCCTTGCAATCCGGATGGATGAAGCGGCACGCACCGTTTGCGGCGATCGCTTGTCCAGCGTGCATCTTGCCTTGGCCGAGCGTGCGCGCGAGTGCCGCGCTGCGGTAGCCGCTGACATCCGTGATCAAATCGAAGCCCGCACAGTCGTCGCGGCAAACGGTTCCCGGACGCAGTTCGCGTACAGCCGGTAAGGCTCACGGTTCCCTGTCCTTCAACCCGGCGGCCGGAGTCGAGGAACAGGGAATCGAGACCTCCCTTACGTGCTCTATCCTCCCGGACCGGCGGACATGGTAACGCTCGACTGCCACGGGAAGGTCGGCCCGGTCCCCCGTAAATCAGGTTTGCCAAGGCAGCAGACCCGGCATATGCTGGGCCTATGGCTTTTGTCACAGCCCGCGCCCTGGCGAGCGATCTAGCACCGGAGCACTTCGCCGAGGCGGGAATGCCGCTGCCCGATGGTGGCACAGCGGCGCCGCTGCCATCGCCGGGCGCGTGTTCGGCATGATCATGGACATGCGGTGACGCTGGAAGCGCAAGCGAGGCTAGCGCTAAAGCGCGGTGACCTGTCTGCCGCCGTAACTGCGGCCCGTGCGCTCGCCTTAGCCCATCCCGATCAACCCGCGGGTTTTTTCCTGTTGGGGATCGCTGCAGCCGAAGCTGGTCAGATCGCCAAAGCGGTCCCAATGATCGAGGCAGCGGTTGAGCTTGGGCCGAAGGCAGAGTATCTGGCGCAACTGGCCAGGCTGCTGATCCTGCTGCACCGTGACGGCGAAGCTGCCGATGCAGCGGAACGGGCAATGACGCTGGCACCCAACGATCCGCTGACGCTCGACACCATCGGATGCGTGCTGGCCCGGCTGGGCCGCCATGAGCAATCGATCGCACCTTTTTCCGCGGCGGTGGCGGCTGAACCGGCAAACCTGGAATACCGCTACAATCTCGCTGCGGCACAGGGGTTTACCGGTCGCGTGGACAAAGCACGCACGCACTACGAAAATATTTTGACTAAAGATCTGGGCAATGCCCGCGCGCATTATGCGTTGGCCATTCTCTCCCGACAGACCGACCAGAGCAACCACGTCCGCAGATTGAAAGCTGCGCTTGGCGTATCCACCAGTCCAGACGACAGGCTGCGGATCGGTTATGCGCTGGCGAAGGAACTGGAGGATATCGGGAAACCGGAGGAAGCGTTTCAGCACCTGGCGCAGGCCAACACCACCCACAAGCGCCGGATCGGTTACAACTTCGCCCACGATGCGGCGATCTTCGACGCAATTGAGGCGCGGTTCGGCACGCGAGCGCAATGCATGGCCTCCGGCGCGGGCAAGGCGACTTCTTCCCCCATATTCGTGGTGGGCATGCCCCGAACGGGCACGACCCTGGTAGACCGGATCCTGTCCTCACATCGCGACGTCGGATCCGCGGGGGAACTGCAAGCGATGCCCCTGGTGGTCAAACGGCTGGCGGGAACGTCGTCGCGCACGGTCATCGATCCGGCTACCGTCATGGCGAGCGGCGCGATCGATCCCGCAGTCCTCGGCGGATCTTATCTCGCCCAAGCCGGCCATCACAAACCTGTGGGCACCCCGCGGTTCACGGACAAGCTGCCGGCCAACTTCCTTTATGTCGGCCACATCGCCCGGGCATTGCCCATGGCCCCAATCGTGTGTCTGCGACGCAATCCGATGGACACGATTTGGAGCAACTACAAGAATCTATTCGCCAGCCAGTCCGCTTATTACGCCTATTCCTACGACTTGATGGACATCGCGCGCTACTATGTGCGTTTTGACCGGCTCATGGCCCTATGGGAAAGCCTATTCCCGGGACGCGTGCTGCAGTTGTCCTATGAGCAGCTGGTGGCTGACCAGGAAGGACAAACCCGGCGATTGCTCGAGCATTGCGGCCTCGAATGGGACGAGGCCTGCCTGTCCTTTCACGAGAACAGCGCCGCAGTGGCAACGCCCAGCGCAGCGCAGGTGCGGCGCCCGCTCAATGCCGATTCCGTGGGAAAATGGCGCTCTCACGAAGCGCATTTGCGCCACGTCGCCGCGTGGCTCGGAGCACAAGGCATGGACGCTGGCTAAAGCGACTTTGCCGCAGGTGGGAACACCTCCTGGACTGCGAAAACGCACCATCGACTGGGCTTGGGGGTGGTTTGCCGGCGGACTGAGGCGCCCACCGTTTCCGGCAAGCGCCCCAGCCGCGATATTCGGATCAGTACCTGTAGCGTACTTCGACGCCGACCGTACGCGGATTGACCACGGCCTGTCTGTAGTAGCGGAGGGCAACACCGTCGTTGAGGCCGACACGCGATCGATCGTTAGCAACCGAGACTACCGCATATTTGTCGAAGATATTGTTCGCGAACAGACTAACGGCGTACCGGTCCATTTCATACGAGAGCGATGCGCGGTGCAGCACGAAACCGGGGATCTTATCACCGTAGCCGCGGTCCCAGCCGAGCCTTGACACCACGTTCCCGCGGTAGGTTGCAGTCCAGTTCGCGACGAGGTCGCCATCCCCTACCGGCATGATGTACGTCGCGCCGAGGCTACCCGCATTCCTTGCCGAACCGGGCAGGCGGTCGCCCGCCAGCGCGTCAAGCTGGATCGGCTTGCTGGGATAGACGCCAGGCGGATCGTTCACGGCGATGATGCCGGGCGCATCGTCAGTCAGCTCCGCGTCAGTGTAGGAATAAGTGCCCTGGATCGACAATTCGGGGACAGGCCTCAACTGGAATGACGTTTCGAAGCCCTTCGACCTGGCGCCGCCGCCGTTCACCGTGATCCCGGTCACGCCGTAGACGGTGGCGGAGGCTACCTGGATGCCCTCCCAGTCAATATGGAAAACGTTAAAGCTGACATTCAGCATGCGGTCGAGCAGCTGGGCGCGAACGCCGAGCTCGATGTTCTCGGTGCTGTCCGGCCCGTACTGGATTTCGTTCGGCAGCGCGCAGATGACTTGCGGCCCCTGGTATTCGTCGGGGTTAAGCGGGATATCGGGGGTGCACGGCGCGACGCGGTTCGGGCCACCGATGCGGTAACCCTTGCTGTAGGTGGCATAGGCCATCACGTCCGGGGTGAAGTTGTAGGATGTATTGAATTTCCACACCCAGCCGTCCTGGCCCGCCTCACCGCCGTTCCCAGGCAGATCATAGGGGCTGAGCGGATCGCCGAGCAAAGGCAGCGCAGCCGCGCCCGCAATCTCCGAATCATACTTGAAGTAGCGGGCGCCCGCCGTGACCTGCCATTCCGGGATCACCCTGAACGTAGCTTCGCCGAAGATCGCCTTCTCGGTCACCTTCGAGGTGACATAGCTGACATACTCCAGCGCCTCGGGATTGGGGCTTGTGCCGAACTCGACCCAGGGATGGTTCGGGACATGTTCAGCGTAGTCGCTCTGGTACTTCTGTTCATTGTAGAAGCCGCCGAGAACCCAGTTGAACGGGCCGCCATGGCGCGAGACGAGGCGGACTTCCTGGTTGACCTGCTTGCGCCGGACGTCGCTTTCGTTCCAGGCCGAAAAGGCGGGGAACAGCTCATAGTCGTAATCGAGGTCGAGCAGCAGGTCGGTAACGTCGCTCAACGCCTGGCTCCTGACATCGGTGTAGGCCGTCGTCGAAACGAGATCGACAATGTCGGCGATGTTGGCGTTGATTTCCATGCTGGCGAGGTGCGCACGGCGATCCACCGGCTCGATGTAGCGGCTGGCATTCTCATACCTGCCTGTACCGAGCACGCCGGCGCTGTTGGACTGGGCACCATCGGTCCTGGTGCGCTGGTACGCATAGCTGAACATCACCTGCAAGTCTTCGCTGGTCTGGAACAGCAGCTGGTTGCGCGTGGTGAAGGTCCTCTCGAAATTGAGATCCTCGCGCGAGGTCAGATTCGCCGCATAATCTTCGTCGGACACGCCGTCAGGGCCGCCCGGCTGCGGGAGCGAGACGCCGGGCTGCTGAACCAGCAGCGGATAGTCGATGAAGCCGGGATCGAAATAGTAGCCTGTCGCGCTGCGGAAGGCGATGTAGTCCCGGACGATCGGCAGGTTGATGACGCCGTCCGCCTGATAACCATAGTCATCGCTGTGGCTCTTGGCGTACACGCGGGCGTGCACCTCGCCTTCGACGTGGGTCACGTCGGGCCGGTTGGGAATGTAGCGGATCGCGCCAGCCAGTGTGCCGAGACCGTAGAGCGTCCCTTGCGGCCCGAGGAGCGTCTCAACCCGTTCGATGTCTAGCAGCTTGAAGTCGTAGTAAAGCGGCACCTCCCCCAGATATATCCCGAGCGAGTCGTCGTAGTTGGCGCCGCCGTCGCCCACATCCGACGCGCTGAGGCCGCGCAGCACGATGGATCCGGTGGTGCCCGGCCCCGTGTCCGAAATGGTCAATCCCGGCGTGAAATCAGCAAGATCGCGCACGTCGTCGATCCGCTGACGCTCCAGTTCTTCCGCACTGATCGCGGAGATGTTGATGGGCGTGTCCATGATCGTCGTAGCGCGCCGCGTGCCGGTGACGAGGATCGCGTCGCCGTAGATGATGGCACTGGATGTATCCGCACCCATCTCGGTATTCAGAGTCTCCTGGGCCGATGCCTGCGTGGCGAAGACCACGCCCGTGAACATCGTCGCCGAGAGAAAACCCGCCCGTAGTTTCGCGCAGCATGTCATATCATACCCCCCTTTTTTAGTTGAGACTTCCGATGTTCGGGTGGCTGCCGGAACCGAAATGCCTTTGTTTTTCGTACGATGCGCTTGCCAGTCGCCGCTTCTCGGCTTGTTGCCTGGCCCGGTTGCTGCTCGAACTGTCAGATCCATCGAACTGCGCGATCCGATGTTTTCCTGCGCCGGCCCAAGCCCGGTCGTGCACAGGCGTCGATGTGCCTCCCCTCGTCTTGCTCGCCTCGATCGGCGGCTCGAACGGGCCCGCAGTCCATCCGACAGCCGCCTGCTGCCGCGCTGTCTGATGACCGCTGGTTCAGCGCCCGAGCGACGGTTAATTCGCGCGTGTTCAGCGGCCAGGCGTCCTGCCAACCGAAGAGCCGCCCGAGGCTCTGTATCTTGGTCACGGTGGCGACAGCCGAGACAGGAAACGTCACGGGGTATTGATTTGCGGCCTGTGGAACGAGCCCTCGGAACGGCACGACACCTGCGCCCGGCATCCGCTTGCTCATGGTCCGGGTCGCGAAGCCGCCTTGCTTGCCAGCTCCGTCGAACCGGCCCGTTCCTTGCATATCGGCTGACGCAAGAGCGCTTCTGGCCGGCGGCTGGTGCATCAGAAATCTCCATATCAAGCCGGCAACCCAGCTTAAATTGCAGATCCTCTCCTCACCGTAGCATCGCTCTCAGGGCAACTAGGATTACGGTATAGATATTACGAACTTGGTCAATAGTAATAACACGCTGCAGCCTTGGATTATGTCAATCAAATGAACCATGCATAATTGTTTTTAGTTACGTCTATCATCACGATATAACTAATATACTTGCGCTATATAATAGCCAACACGGGAAACCACTGTAGCGATTACACCCCCGGGGTTCTTTGCTGACGCAGCATCTGCCTGCCCGTGTCGGCGTGAGGTTCTAGTTTTCGTTTTTCGCTGTCCCGGTCCACCACGACAGCGTCTGCAAATCGTGCGCTGTCGTCCATACGCCAGATGACGTATAGCGCACCGCTCCACTGCCGGACGGCTTGCCGGCGCGCGCCAGGATCTCCATCGTTTGAGGATCGATCGCTGCGAAGGTCTGGTCCTCGGTCGTGCGCAACCACACCGCACCGCCTCCAACATCAATGTCGCCGTACATCAGGGTTTCTCCCACCTTCGTGCGTCCCGTCACTTCGTTCGTGAAGGGATCGATCCGCGCGACCGTTCCGTCGCCCTGCTCCTGCACCCACACCGCCCCTTCCCCAGCGGCGAGGAAGCCCGGCTGCTTGCCGAGCTTGACCCTAGCAGTCACCGAATCCGTCTGCGGATCGATCTTCTGAAGCGATTGCTCGTCGCTGCTCACGGCCCAGAGCGCATCAAAGCCGAAGGCCAGATAGAAGGTGCCGGGGTCGACGGTGACAGCCCGGGTTACCGCATTGGTGGCCGGGTCCACGCGAACGACCTTGCCCGCCCCGTCGCTGGGCACCCAAATCGAGCCTGCGCCCGCAACCACGTTCGTCTCGCCCTTGGGATTGGCGATGCCGGTCGGGATCATCGCTTGCACCTGCGCTGTCTCCACATCGATCCGGTAGACGTTGCCGTCCCTGCAATTTGCCACCCACAGTGAGCCGAACGCGACCGTCATGGCGCCGCATGGCTTTGGTACCGCGGTTGAGGCGACCATGCCTTCGGGTGACCATTGCTCGACGCGGCCGTCGTTGGTGGTCCAGACCGTGTTCCCGTCAATCGCCAGAAAATCGGCGAAACCGGGCACGCTGATTTCCCGCTCCGTCAATTCTCCGGCAGAAAGTTCCGACGCCTGAGAAGGCAACGATGCGCAGAGTGCGACCGAAGTCAGTGCCAGCCTGATGGGTTTTTTCATGCGCTTTCTCCTGTGCTCGGCCTTCGCCGGTCAACTGTAACGGTAAGGGTTGGTGTCGATCGTGGTCGTCCCCCGCGTCTGGTTGCAGAGGAAAACGGTGCCGGTGAAATAAATCCCCGGCTCGGTGATCGTCTTTGCGTACTCGAACGCCTCGCGCAGCTGCTGCACGGTCATCTCGACGGGCGCTTCGTTGGGCTGGTAGGTCATGCCATAGGCATAGTCCTCACCGGCGTTGCTGATCTCCACGTGGCAGCCCATCACATGCGTGACCGAATGCGTGTCGCAAAAGTCGATCAACCGCTGCATGCTGTCGAACCAGGGCTGCCAGAAGCTGATATAACAGCGCCCCCTGTAGAACATGTCGCCGGTGTACAGGATCTGGGTATAGCTGTCGTAATAGGTGAATTCCGACACGACGTGGCCGGGCGAACCCCAGATCAGGATATCGCGCCCGCCCAGGTCCAGCGTCACCCGCTCTTCCGGGAAATTGGTCATGCCCCAGAAGCCGACCATCTCGTCATGGGTCAGGCCCATGTAACGTGTCTTCGGCCGATCGGCGAACTGGTTTACCGCCGCGTAGTGATCGGCATGCAGGTGACTGAACGCGACCAGCAGTTCGAGGTCGGCGGGGTCTCGGCCGTTGCGGCTGCACCACTCCTCGATGCACTGGTCCACTACCCCGCGCAAATCCCAGTCGTTGCGCAGCTGCACAAAGCCTTCGTCGAGCAGCAGTACGCGGTCATTGCCGAAGTAGAGCGGAGCGAAGGGCGCTTCGTAGCTGTACGCCTTGTTCTGCCGCAGGATCGCCGTGTGCGGATCGTACCAGTGGACCTGCACAGGTGGATCGGTGTTGTCCATGCAGGATTGCGATCCGGCAATCCACTTCTTCGGAAAACTGCCCGGTGCCGGCAGGTTGCTCTTGAAGTCGATCCGCCTGCCGATGGCAGCGGAAGCGGTACCAACAAGCGGGCTGAGGCCGGCGCCGGACAGCGGCAAGGCGGCCAGCGCGTTGTAGGCAAGGAAGCTGCGGCGGTCCATGGTTGATCCTCGGCGTCAGAAGGGGCGCGGAGCGTTGATGTCAGGCACGCCCTCGGGCCAGACCTTCGTCCGCTGATCGGGACTGACACCGTTGAACAGCACGAAGTCAGGCCTGATGAGCATCATGTCCCTGCCTCGAACTTCGCGAGCACACCGAAGCGCCTCGTCGATCAGTGCGGGCTCCATCTCAAGCAGACGCTCATATGGTTTGTAGGTCGCGAACCGGGCGTAGTACTTTCCCGGGACGAACATCATGTCGATGTGTCCCCCGAGCACCCATTTAACCGGCTTGCCCGCGGCAAAGGCCTTGAGCTGTTCAAGCGAGGTGACGAAATCGCCGTCGTTGCTGACGTTGATCTTGCCGGGGAACAGGAGATCGCCGGTGAATAAGAAGTCGCAGTAAGGATCGTAGAAACTTACGCCGTCCTCATGCGTGCCAGGTGTGGGAATCACCTCGATCCGGCGGCCGCCAAGGTCGATCGTGCCCGTGCCATCGGGCCAGCCTTCAACCAGGCCGTAGAAGTCCTTCATCGCGCTGAGCGGCTTGGGAACGATCACCGTATCCGGCCGTCCGGCGAACTGCACCACGCCCTGGTTCTGAGCGACGTCCTCGCCAGAGGTCAGCGCGACCGTGAGAGGAACCTTGCTGCGCCCGCGCGCCTGCCCCCAACGCGTGATGATCGCGTCGACCGTCTTGCGCAGCGGATAGTGATCGGCGTTCGCGGTCGCGCCGCTATCGATCAGGAGCGCGCCTTCGTTGCCGAACAGTAGGTAGGTGAACGGCGCCTCCCAGTGCACGCAGACATTCTGCCGCAGGACAAAGGTGTCCTCGTTATACTGCACCACCTGAACGCGCGGATCGCGGTTCCTGGCGGCCACGTTGGAGCCGTAGGTCCAGCGGAAAGCCAGGTTGCCGGGTGCCGGACCCTCACAGGCGTAGCTGTGGACCACCGCTTGCGGGCGGTGCAGCGGCAAGGCGCTATCCGTGTTGCGGGCGCCGGCAGGATTGTACCCGAGATCGGGATTGCCGTTGGGATATGCGCGCGCCGTTGCGGACTGCGGATTGCCGGAAAATGCGGGATTGTAGGTCGGGCTTCGAGGCATCGGACTCTCTCGCGAACGGCCGCGGCGCGGCGTTGAACGATCGCCTTCAATGCACGCCCTCTCCGACGCCGCGACAGCCCGATCGAACACGACGAGCCCGCGAGACAGCCATCATATGAATATTACGCAACTTGGCAACGGTAATAATTGCCGGTGGACAACGCTGCGCTCAGCAGCAATGCTGCAAGCGCGAAAGGAAGGGAATCATGCTCAGCCGAATCCGTGATCACCTGAAGGTGATGCCGCCCCATTGGCAGCCGACACCGCGCAATGCGCGTCTCGCCAAACTCGCCATCACCGCTTTCGGCAGCTTCGCCGCTGCCTCCCATGCCGGATCATCACGTTTGCCGCTGTGATAAAAATTGCGCTGCCTCGACTGCTCACACATGCGCCGCGCGCACTGGAATTCATCGGCAGCATGGCTCGACACTTCGCTGCCGCGAACGGCGATTACGTGACCATGCTGAAAGAACGGATTGCTGCTCTCGAAGCGATGGAAGCTGAATTGAGGCGCGCCAAAGTCGTCGCGGAGGCGGCCAATGAGGCAAAAAGCCGCTTCCTGGCCAGCGTGAGCCACGAGATCCGCTCACCGCTCAACTCGATCTACGGCTACGCGCAACTGCTTGAGCGCAGCAACGGCAGCAATGCCGTTCAGGCTGCAAAAATCATCCGGCGCAGTTCGGAGCATCTCACCAATCTTGTCGAAGGTCTGCTCGACATCTCCCAGGTCGAAAGCGGCTCCTTGCGCATCAACCGCGAGATAGTCCGGTTTCCCGCGCTTCTCGCACAGATGGTCGACATGTTCGAACCTCTTGCAGCGGCGAAAGGCCTCGATTTCCAGCTCAAATGCCCGCCAACGCTGCCCGAATTTGTGCGCGCTGACCAGAAGCGGCTGCGCCAGGTGCTGATCAACCTCTTGTCGAATGCGATCAAGTTTTCCGACCACGGCAGTGTCACCCTCACGGTTCATTACCGAAATGACTTGGCGACCTTCGAAGTGGCCGATACCGGCATCGGCATCCCGGATGCCGACCTCGAGCGCATCTTCGATCCATTCGAGCGCGGAAGCGAAGCCGCCGTTCACCGCCAAAGTGGAGTGGGTCTAGGGCTTTCGATCACGCAGGCCCTGGTCCACATCATGGGCGGCGATATTCAGGTCGCGAGCGAACCCGGCTGCGGCTCGCGATTTACCGTCCGTCTCATGTTGTCTCAGCCGCCTTCAAAGCCGGCCGATTCCACTCGTGCCGAGGTGGTAACCGGATATACCGGAAGACGGCGGATACTCATGCTGGTCGATGACGATCCGGCGCAGGTAGCCATGGTGCGGAGTCTCCTAGCTCCCCTGGGCTTTGACGTCTTGACTGCGCGGGACGGTGATGAAAGTGTCGCAATCGCAAGCCAGGTCCGGCCGGACCTTGTCCTGCTCGATATCTCGATGCCAGGCAAATCGGGATGGGAGACGGCGGATATCCTGCGGCAGCAGCACGGACCGGCGCTGCGCATCGTCATGCTCTCCGCAAACGCGCATCAGTTTCACCCTGGCGGAGACGGCGCAGCGGCGAACGACATGTTCCTGATGAAGCCTTTCGAATTCAACACGCTGCTGGACGTGATTTCGGCCCAGCTCCAGCTCGAGTGGACGGGTCCCGGCTCCCAGGGAAACACTTATCCTCAAGCACCCGCCACTCTTCAACCCTCCCCGCCCCTTTCACGATCGGTGCAGCCCTATCTGGCCGAAATCGAACGCCTAGCCCGGATCGGCTATGTCCGCGGGATCGAAGGTCAGCTAGACGCGATCGCCACGCAGCATCCCGAAGCAGTCCACGTTGTCGAAAAGATGCGCATCTGCCTCGAATCTTTCGATCTCGAAGCATTGGCAGCAATCTCCAGAGCATCGCAAAACAGTGCCTCCTGAGACTCGCCAGAAGGATTGCATCCTCGTCGTCGACGACACGCCGGAATCGCTCCGGTTCCTCGTTGATACCCTCGAACGCGAGGGCATGACGGTCCTTGTGTCCAGAAGCGGGGAAACGGCTGTTGAGCGCCTGCAGAATGTTACGCCCGACCTTATCCTGATGGACGCGGTGATGCCCGGGCTGAGCGGACTGGAAGCAACTCAGTTGATCAAGCGTAATCCCGCCTGTGCGCACATCCCCGTGATCTTCATGACCGGCTTGGCCGAGCCCGAACATGTCGTGGCTGCGCTCCAGACCGGGGGCGTGGATTATGTGCGCAAGCCGATCATCATCGAGGAGCTCCTCGCGCGGATTCGCGTCCACTTGGCCAATGCGCGTCTGTCGCACCGATCCCGGTTGGCGCTCGACCTCTCCGGGCGGCCTCTTATCGCCCTGGATCCACATGGCGCCCTGGTGTGGTGCACGCCGCAAGCCGCCAAGCTGCTTTCGCAGGTCGATCCCGACTGGAGCCAGGAAAGCGGCCGCCTCCCTGATCTGCTGGAAACGCCAACGCAGCGGCTGTTGAGTGAAACGGCACGACCAGGGACATCTCTACGCACCGAGTTTCCTGATTTCGAGATTGAGCTAACCCTGATCGAGAGTCAGCGTCCGCACGAGATGTTGATCCGGATCGCCGAAATCCGCGAAGACGCAACCCTGGCTCTGCTGCAGAAGCAGAACGGTTTGACCCGGCGGGAAGCTGAAGTGCTACTTTGGGTCAGCTACGGCAAGTCCAATCGGACCATCAGCGAAATCCTGGGGATCAGCCCGCGCACAGTGAACAAGCACTTGGAACAGGTGTTCAGGAAACTGGGGGTCGAAACCAGGGCAGCGGCGACAGCTCTGGCGGTGCGCATCATCTCGGGATGATGACGAACCAAAGCTCCCTCAGCTTCGGCCGGATTTCTGCTAACCTGCGGCGCACGAGTAGTTTTTTCCCGAGCAAATACGTCATTTGGACACTTACTCCGCCGCGTGCCGCCGCCGTACGACGCGTCGATCAACTTCGAAGGTTCGGCAGCCGGTTATCGACAACGGAGAGCCAGCGTGGACACCTTACCAACGTGCAAACCCCACTGGCCGCGGTGAAATCGCCATCGGGAAAATGATGAGGGGGTACACGTTACGGTTTCGGAGAACCGATCAATCCGTTGGATTGCATCTTCGGCACACGTTGCGAGGGTGACGCCAGAATCGTGTGCCACGGATCGCAGACGGCTGCGATCCGGAACAGTTCCTTTTTCCGACCACGCCCGTGATCGAAATATGCAAAGCGCGACAGGCTACCCAGCGTCCGGTCTTCGCGCCGAACGAGCCTTAGATCCTGAGTCAGGCATCCAGGTGCTTCCGAATCTTGATGAAATCAAAGCAACTTCCGCGCCGCTCAGGCGCGCTACGGAGCTATTCAAATGATCAGGCTGAAAATTGAAAACCCCGCAGGGGAGATGCGCGAAATCGGCGTACAAGCCGAAGGTTCCCTTATGGAAGCTATCCGCGACAACGGCTTCGATGAGCTGCTGGCTTCGTGCGGGGGCGGCTGCTCCTGCGGGACTTGCCATGTCGTCATCGATACGGCCTCCTTTTCGCAGCTGGCAGCAATGTCGGCTGACGAGGACAGTCTCCTGGATGGGTGCGATCATCGGGAGAAAGGCTCCCGCCTGTCCTGCCAGATCCGGATGAGCGATGAACTCGACGGACTGAAACTGCGCATTCCGCCCAATTCGTGACATGGGTGCAAACTTGGAACAACAGAACGGCGTGGAGCGGCTTCTTCGGATGAGGCTTTCATCCCCTCTCACCTCCTTCCCAACCCGTGCATCTGGGTGACAGAGCCGCAGTCCCACCACCCGTGGTAAGGCGCTGCTGGTCCGTTTTGTCTCCCATTCGCTCTGCTTTGAACGGTTCAACACTCTGCTGCAGCGGGGCGCCAATGGCGCCATTCCAACTGCATCTTGCCGGACGAACCTGTAACCATAGAACTGCCGCAATGCACAAATGCCGAGTACCGGATGATTCCGGCCAGCAAGCCGGGCCGAGGATCAAGATCATGGAAGCAATCGGTCGCAGACTCCTTGTCGACGCTTGCTATAATGGACGAACGATGACTCTTGCCCCTCACGCGCTTTTGGAAATGCATGGAGATCTGTTCTTGCGCGCCCTTAACCTTACCAAGAACTGGCGTTCTCCCGAGGACATGCGCCTCGGGCAATTCAAGCTGGGCGGGCTGAGTGAAGTATCCGTATTGCAAGAGACCTTCGAACCGATATCGAACTGCAAAGCCTCTTTCGCACCAGGAAATGAAGAGCTCCTTCTGGCAGTCGCCTGAGACAGCCCTCGCCTGCGGCAGGCACCAGCATACCCTTGGGCGAGAGCCGAAACATGGAGCGCACGCCAGTTTCCATTCCAGGGGCATTTCCAGCGATAGCGGAAGCATACGTCGAATGGCGTATGCCGCCGCTGCCGGGTTTCTGGCACTTAAAAGCTAGAAGTCGGCAAGCGGGGACAGTGATGAACGGAACTCGAGTAGGCAAAAGGGTGATCGGAACACAGGCGCCGGTGACTGTGGGCTGGGAGAATATTCCGAAGGTCGAAGGTGGTCCAGTTAAGCAATTCATCTTTACCTGGTTTCAGCCCACGGTGTTGTTCGCGCTGATCGCGTTCTGGTACTACGCACCCAATTCCGTCGCCAAGGCATCGACCGCCATCGGCATCGGCATCGCATTCAAGATTTTGCTCCTGGGACTTGAATGGATGACCCCGCGCCACGAGAGCTGGCGCCTGACCTGGAAGGAACTGGTCACTGATCTGTTCTATGTCGGGCTCGGGTACACGCTGCTCCGCATGGTCGACAGCTACATCGGCGACGGAGTCATGATTGAAGCCGTCCAGAACGCCTTTACCTGGGACAAGCTTGCGTGGTTCATTGGCCTGCCGCTTCTGGTGCAAGCTTTCCTGATCTCGTTTATCTTCGATTTTGGCCAGTACTGGATGCATCGCGGCATGCACAATTGGTATCCGCTGTGGCTGACCCACGCACCGCATCACTACATCACCCAATTGAATATCAACAAAGGCGCCGTCGGCAATCCGGTCGAATTGTTCCTGATCGGCCTCGGCGTTGGCGGGTTCTTCGATTTCATGCCTCGGGCCGCCCTGCTCGCCGGCACCCTGGGCCTTGCGGTTGGCACATACCAGCACATCAATGTCCGCTTCAACACGCCGCGCTGGTGGCGCTTCCTGTTCAACACCACCGAACACCACAGCGTGCATCACTCGCAGGATTTTGAAGCCAGCCGCAGCAATTATTCCACCACCTGGATCATCATAGACCGCATGTTCGGCACGTGCGTCGACGGCGAGGCGGAACTGCTCGGGATGGAAGGTGGACGCCGGATGTCAATCGGCGAAACGATGATCTACCCCTTCTCCGAGGGCTGGAAGACGCTCAAGGAACGATTTCGCCAGCCGGTGGCGATGCCGGACGCGGTGCCGGCCGAGTGAGGGGAGCGCCTCCCCGGCATAATTCCCTTCCATCCATTCGTCATGCCCAACCGGCGTGGCCATGAGCGCCCCGGATCAGGCCTTGCAGCTCAAGCCGGCATTGAGAAGCTCTCCCGGAGAAAACCCCGTGAACTCGCGTTTCATCAACTGGATCTGGCATATCAGGGGCAGCCTAGCGCTCGCTCCAGAGCAATCGAGCGACGCTTTCGACAAGCTCGACCCGCTGTTCCGTCAAACAGGCACCAGCTTCGAACGGACACACAGCACGCTGGTTTTTCGCAAGAAGGATCAGGCGGCTCAAGACAAGATGTCTGTTTTCGACGGCGGTGTTTTGCAGATAGAGAAAGGCATGGCGGGGCCTGTGCTGCACTATCATCTAACTAGCCGAATCCTGCTGTTCTGCTTTTTAGCTCCCCTGCTGTTCCTTGGAATGGCTCAGTTGACTATTGCCTTGGGTGAGCTTGAGACACCGTCAACCGAAGTTTCGAACGCGTTCGAAGATTCCGCCGAGAAGGATTTGGAGGTCCCTATGCACCCGATCGATGTTGCTTTGGGAGCACCTGCACCCGAAAAAGAATCTTCGAAGGATTCTGACGACGACGACAAGGAACCTTCGCCCACTCCCGCCTACGTCTTGGCAGCGATCTTTGCCGCTCTCTACGTGGTCGGGCGGGTTCTCGAAAGCAGGCTGGTCAAGGCACTATTCAAAAAGAGCCTGCTGAGCTCCTGAGTTTCGCAGGAGTGCCGAACGCGCCGATTGCGGCACTACCTGCACCGGGAACCGCACCGGCTCCTTCGGCAATCTCTTCTGCGGTCTGAAGAGGCAGGCCAAGAAGGCTTCCCTGTTTGAACTGATCAGCGCCCGTGCTGACGCCGCTCGATGTCCGATTACCGCGGACCAGTTCTCGGGCCTCAGGGAAGGCATCCCTAGCCGGGTAATGACGTCGAGCTGTGCATCTGCTCCTTCCTAGGTTGGGCTGAGAACAGTACGCAGCTGGATGGTCAGAGCCTAGGACAAGTACTTCAAGGGTACAGTTGAGAGCGATCCGGCCCCTCCCTCTCGTGCGGGAAGGCGCGGACTGGCGCTCCTATTTCGCCGGCCACGGCTTCTTCGCTGGCCACGATTCCGGGTACAATCAAACCTCAGCCGATCGCCAGCGTCGCGGTGATCCGCTCTCCAGCGGCAGCACCGATGGTCCTGCGCGTATCGGCTCGCGGTCAAGAGAACCGCCGCCGGCGCTGGAGGGACGCGCTGCTGCGCCCAGGTAATCGCAGCGACAGGAAGAAGCCGGAGCGAGCAATCCTCGAAGGCAGTCACCAAGGGGCGCCGCTCCGAGCGGACCCGGTTCTCCTCGACCCGCGACGATAAAGGCCAGAAAACTGCATCCCCGAGCTGCCGCACCGACAAGTTTAACGGGGCAGTTCGGCGAGGCGGCCGATGTCGATGACTTGCATCACGTAGGCGATCATCAGCATCTCAGCCGGCTCACGCTCAAAGCGCAAACCGTTGAGAACGCACGACCAGCTGCATGCCCGCGCAGTTTGCCACCAGTGCACCGAAGCTGGCTTACGGACGGGTATGCGGCCGGAATTTTTCTACCGGCTACCGAGCGCTGGCAGGGCGGCGTCGGGCACGGATTCTGACGGGCGGTTCGCGCCCTCTTTCCGATCGAGAGTGACGTCATAGACCGCCGTCGCGCCAAACCGATGCGGCGCCTGCGGATCGTGCCGCCGCTTGTCGAACGCCATGACCCGCGTGCCGAGCGCGAACGCCTCTTTCAAATCATGAGTGACCATGAGGATCGTCAGACCGTGCGCTTTCCAGACATCGGTGACGAGCGCGTGCATGTCCATGCGGATGCCGGGATCGAGGGCGCCAAACGGTTCATCGAGCAGCAGTACGCGCGGGCGCTTGATCAAAGCCTGCGCAATTGCGAGCCGCTGCTGCATGCCGCCCGAGAGCTGAGCCGGATAAACGTTCAGGCTGTCGCCGAGGCCGACCGAGGCCAGCATCTCGGCCGATTCTTCTCGGGCCTGCCGCCGTTTGCTGCCAAACAGTTTGCCGAGAAAGGGCGCTTGGGCGCATTCGCTTCCGAACAGGACATTCTGCAACACGGTCAGGTGCGGGAACACGGAATAGCGCTGGAACACGACGCCGCGATCCGGCCCGGGCTCAGGCCTGAGAGGTTCGCCGCCTAGCAGGACCTCGCCTTTCGTCGGTCCTTCCTGCCCTAACGCAAGGCGGAGAAACGTGCTCTTGCCCGCACCCGAAGGCCCGATGATCGAAACGAACGAGCCTTCGTGGATGTCGAGGCTCACACGCTCCAGGACGATCTTGTCACCGTATTCCACCCAAACGTTGCGGAACGACATGAGCGCCATCAGCGTGCCCCCTCATGCGCCCAAGCGAAAGCTATGCGGCTCAGGCGCACCAGCGCGTAATCCATGATGATCGCGAGCAGCGAGATCCAGGCGACATAAGGCAGGATGATGTCCATCGACATGTATCGGCGGACTAGGAATATCCGGTAGCCAAGGCCCACATCTGCCGCGATTGCCTCCGCCGCGATCAGAAACACCCAAGCGGCGCCGAGTTGCAGCCTGACAATGCTGATCAGGCGAGGCAACGCCTGCGGCAGGGCAACCCGCATCATCACCTGCCAGCTGTTCGCCCCCAGCGTTTGCGCCTTGATGATCTGCTCCTGTGGCAGTTGGGCAATGAAGGCAGAAAGATCGCGGATCATCGCCGGCATTATGCCGATGACGACTAACGCAATCTTCGACGCCTCGCCCAGCCCGAAGGTGATGAACAGGATGGGCAGGACGGCAATCGGGGGGATAACCGCTATGACGCCCACGAGCGGGCCGAGTGTCGAGCGGATGAGCGGAAGAGTACCGATCACCAGTCCCAGGACCAATGCCGAGCCAGTGGCGATAGCAAGACCGATCCCGAGGCGGGTCAGGCTCGCACTCGTATCGGCGACCAGCGGGATGTCTCCGGTGGTAGGATCAGTCCGGGTCACGAGCGCCCCGGTGGATTCGACCATCTGGCTGAATGTCGGCAGCAGCTTGTCACTCGTATTTTCAGCGTGCCGCGCCGCCGAAGCGCCGGTATAGAACAGCAGGATCAGGAGCAGCGGCAGGACACCGAGCAGGACCCCGCTCCCTCGGGTCGGATGGAGGTTGATCAGCCGGATCATCTGGCGGATTTCGATGGCTGGCGAGGCATGTTGGTCATCCTTTCGGGAGCAGCAGAGAGGCATCAGACAAGGGGCGGCCTGCGCCGCCCCTTGTCTGTTCAGAGTGTCCCGCTGGCCGCCATTTCCATGTAAGTCGGGTCGAAACGCAGCCTCACGTTGTCAGGATTGCCCAGAGTCTGCCCCGGGAACTGGATTCCGATGGCATCGACCGACTGCGCGCCCGGGCCGAACAGGCCCTTGTCAAAGCTGAACCGGCGAACACGATCGGTGTTGGCGACGATCTCGGGGCTGCGGTTATAGGCAACCGCGTCTGCCGGATTGTGATAGAGGTACGTGGTCGCGAGCTGGCTCTCGAAATTCTCAGGCGTCGTTCCGGCAAGCCGTGCCATCTGGGCCCGGGCTGCCCTGCCTTCTTCGTTATCCTGCTGCATGATCGCGAGCGTCTCGTACCAGATGCCCGCCAGCGCCTTGCCGAGTTCAGGGTTAGCGGCCAACACCTCGGTGTTGACGATCATCAGGTCGAGAATCTCGTTGGGGATCTGCGACGAGTTGAAGACCTCGGTCGCGCCGGGCATCGCCTTGATGGCTGAGAGCTGCGGGTTCCATGCGGCAACCGCAGTGACCTCCGGGGTTCCGAAGGCCGCAGTCATGTCGGCATCCGACGTGTTGACCGTCTTCACGTCCGTAAGCTGCATCCCCGCAGAGTCGAGCGCGCGCGTCAGCAGGTAGTGTGACACGGACAGTTCAACGAGATTGACTGTCCGCCCCCTGAGGTCCGCGACCGAGGTGCCGTTCTTCAGGACGACGCCATCGTTTCCGTTCGAATAGTCGCCGATCAGCAGGGCTGTCGTGTCCACGCCCGCCGCCGCGGGGATCGTCAGGGCGTCCATGTTGGTTGCGCTTACGGCATCGAGTTGGCCGGCGGTGTACTGGTTGATCGATTCGACGTAGTCGTTGACCTGAACGAGGTTGATCTTAATCCCGTATTTGCTGGCCCATTTGTCGACGATCCCGGCCTGCTGAGCATAAGCCCACGGCATCCAGCCAGCGTAGATCGACCAGCCGACGTTGAACTCCTCTTTCTTCCCGCCGTCAGCCTCGTCAGCCGAACCCTGGCCGCACGCCGAAAGCAGGACCGCGGCGGTAACCAGAGTGATGAGCGCTCGTAGCGCTCGCATGAAATCGCGCATGTTTATCTCCGTCAGATCAGAAAGCCGCCGTCCGGCCGCGTACAGCGCTGTCCACGATGTCGGGCTCGCAGGCGCGAAGCGGGCGTCAGTCGGAACCTTGCCGATGTTGATGCCGACGCGAACAGACAGAGCACCGGGTTCAAGATGCATCGCTGCCGGCGCCGGAAAGCGTTGTCCCCCTCCGGTCATGTAACCGAGGAGCGGTACTGGGAAACGCTGGAACCGGGGCCGCTAGCGGTGAGCTCGGCGTTCGAAGCAAGCACCCTGTGCCTGCCCGGCGCTGGCCGCCACGGACGTGCAGCCGGTTCCAGGGACAGAATATTCAGTCGCTTCATGGGTGCCTCCGCATTCCGCGCTTTTTTGCGCCGACCTCCGCGCTGCAACAATCGTGCCAGTTCGGGAGAGCTCGCAAGCCCACCGTTTATTACGGACTGCGAGATTCGTAATATCCTCCGCCTGCCCATTTTTTGAGCATGCGCCGCCGCTGTGCCTTGGAAACGAGCAGAACCCGGCGGCCTCGGCCACTTCAGTATTACCGTTGACGAGTTTAGTAATACCCAATAAGCCTGATGTATGACCGATTGTGCACCGCAGCAGCTGGCGCGTCTCAGCATTAGCCTGCCCGCCGATCTTGCCGAGGCTCTCGACAGGATGGTGGCTGAACGCGAGCTACCTAGCCGCTCGCAACTCCTTGCGGAACTGATCCGCCACCAGCTTGCCGAACATCGCGCCGAGCGGCCGGAGGCAATGCTGGCGGGCACGATCACGCTCGTCTACCGCGCGGACAGCGGCCGCGTTCGCCACTCCCTCGCCCAGGCTCAGGCGGGCTACGTGAAGGAGGTGATCTCCTCGCAACACGTGTTCCTGGAAGGCGACCAGTCACTCGAGGTGCTGCTGGTCCAAGGGCCGGCGGAGCGACTGAACCAGTTGTGCGACAATCTGCGGAAGATCCGCGCGGTCCAGCAGCTCGCGCTCGTGACCACGACAGCCTTGCTGCCGCCCCTCCACTCCCACGGCCAACCCCATCCGGAGGAACAGAACCCATGAGCTTTTCGACAGCCGACCCCTACGGCGCCCGGGATCATGCCCGGGCAATGGCCGGAACCCACGTGCTAACGATGCCGACCTTGCCGGCCAGCGAGGCGGCCGACCGGCCAGGCGGCGTTCCCTCCGAAGCGATGGTCTGGGAAGAAGTGATCGCCGGCGGAGGCTATGCCGCGAAGCGGATCGGCCGCGGAGCACGTCTGCGCCTGACGGATTTGGAAGGGGATGCCTGCGTCTCCATGCTGCTTTTCAATGCCGAGCAACCGACCGAGCGACTGAACGTGGCCGATACCCTCAAGGTTCAGTGGAACGCCTATCTCGGTACCGGACAACTTCTCCTGTCCGACATGGGCCGAGTCATGATGAGCATCGTTGAGGATGAGGCCGGCAGTCACGATGCCCTTTGCGGTGCGTCGAACGAGCGTGGCAACGACGCGAAATACGGTAGCGGCGCGAATTACGGCGAAGCGCCGAACGCGCGCGACCGGTTCAAGATTGCCGTCGCGAAGTTCGGGCTCGGCGCCAAGGACATCCACCCCTGCATCAACTGGTTCAAGGGCGTGCGCGTCGGCCCTGACGGCGAAACAGAGCTTGGCCGCGCTCCTGCCCCCGCTAGCCGCAGCCTCACGCTGCGCGCGGAAATGGACCTGATCGTGGTCTTTGCCAATTGCCCACACGTGCTCGATGCCAGGTCCGACTACACTGTCACCCCGGTCCGCGTAACCGCGTGGCGCGGCGAGGTGACGCCGACGGACGATCCGGTGCGCAACGCCACACCGGAAGGCCAGCGGGCCTTCCTCAACACCGAAGATTACTTCTGCCGCTGAGGAGATCCGGCCGATGACCCAGACGCTCGCCACCATGCCTGAAAGCACGGTTCAGGACGCATTCGTACCGGCGCGCGCGCCGTGGACCTGCACGATTTCAAAAGGGCAGAAACTTCGGATCGTGGACCTGGAAGGCAACCAGGCCGTGGACTTCCTGGTCTACAGCGCCGCCGACGATGCCGAACGCTACAGCGCGCAGGACACGATTGCCGCGCAAGGCAACATCTTCCTGCGCGAAGGATCGGTCCTGCTGTCGAACGAAGGCCATCCAATGATGACGATCACCGGATCGGCGGTCGCCTATCATGATACGATCGGCGGTGCCTGTTCCTGCGAATCCAATACCTTGCGGTACGGGCATCACACGAAGGCACAGCACAGCTGCGTTGATAACTTCTTGGACGGTAACGCCCGCTACGGGCGTGGCAAGCGCGACATGGTTTCCAACGTGAACTGGTTCATGAACGTGCCGGTCGAAGCCGACGGCGCGCTGGGCATCGTGGACGGCATTTCGGCCCCTGGTCTTTGGGTCGAGCTGCGCGCCGAAATGGACGTGGTGGTTGTCGTTTCCAACTGCCCCCAGATCAACAATCCCTGCAACGGCTTCAATCCGACGCCGGTCCAGATGATCGTGACGGAATAACCGATGTTCAAGAAGGTCCTGATCGCCAACCGGGGCGCGATCGCCTGCCGAATAATCCGCACCTTGCGCCGGATGGGCGTCCGGTCGGTCGCGGTGTTCAGCGATGCCGACGCCGGATCGCTGCACGTTGCCGAAGCCGATGAAGCAGTGCGGATCGGCCCGGCCCCTGCGGCCGAAAGCTACCTGAACGTCGAGGCAATCCTCGCCGCCGCGCGTGAGACCGGGGCCGACGCAATTCATCCCGGCTACGGATTCCTGTCGGAGAACACGAGCTTCGCCAACGCCTGCGCGGCCGCCGGGATCGTCTTCATCGGGCCCACGGTCGAGAACATCCGCGACTTCGGCCTGAAGCATACCGCACGCGACCTGGCCCGAGATAGCGGCGTTCCGCTTGCCCCCGGGACCGACCTGCTCCGCAACGCGGACGAAGCGTGCGACGCCGCGCAGGAGATCGGGTTTCCCGTCATCCTCAAGGCGACGGCGGGCGGCGGCGGTATCGGCATGCGCGTCTGCGAGAGCGAGGGAGCCATTGCCGATGCGTTTGCCGCAGTCGAGCGACTGGCAGCAGGCAACTTCAGCGACAGCGGCGTGTTTCTTGAGCGTTTTGTCGCCCGCGCTCGGCATATCGAAGTTCAGGTGTTCGGCGATGGAAACGGCAAGGTCATCGCTCTTGGCGAGCGGGATTGCTCCCTCCAGCGGCGCAACCAGAAGGTCGTCGAGGAAACGCCCGCTCCACACCTGCCGGCCGCAACCCGCGCGGCGCTGATCGAAGCGGCCGTCGCGCTGACGTCCGCAGCCCGCTATCGTTCGGCGGGAACGGTCGAGTTTCTTTATGATGCAGAGCGGGACGACTTCTTCTTCCTGGAAGTGAACACCCGTCTCCAGGTAGAACATGGGGTGACCGAGCAGGTCACCGGGGTCGATCTGGTCGAATGGATGGTTCGTGGCGCAGCCGGGGACTTCCGCTTCCTCGATCAGTGGAACGGGCAGACCAAAGGAGCATCGATCCAGGTCCGGCTTTATGCCGAGGACCCGGATCAGGACTTCCGGCCGAGTTCGGGCGTTCTCAACGAGGTTTCCTTTCCAGCGAACGTGCGAGCCGACAGCTGGGTCGCTACCGGCTCTGCAGTCAGCGCCTTCTATGATCCGATGCTGGCGAAGCTGATCGTCACCGCACCCGACAGGGCAGCGGCGGTCGCGGCGATGCAGGCGGCACTCGACGACACCCGGCTGGCGGGGATCGAGACGAACCTCGACTGGCTGCGGCAAGTGGTGCGCAGCGCGCCGTTTGTTTCCGGCGAAGTCTCGACCCGCGCACTGGCGGAGGTCGACTGGTCGCCGCAGACGATCCGGGTTCTGAGCGGAGGCCCGTCGACGACGGTTCAGGATTATCCGGGGCGGCTCGGCTATTGGGATGTCGGCGTCCCGCCTTCGGGGCCGATGGATTCCCTCGCCTTTCGGCTCGGCAATCGCCTGCTGGGCAACGACAAGAACGCAGCAGGCCTCGAATTTACCGCCACCGGCCCGACCCTGCAGTTCAACGCCGCCGTGACAATCTGCCTCACCGGCGCCGAGTTCGCGGCCGAGCTGGATGGCGAACCGGTTCCCGTCTACGCGCCGGTGACCGTTCCCGCCGGCGCTACGCTGAAAATCGGCCGCGTTACGGGTGCGGGGATGCGCGGATATCTGCTGATCGGGGGTGGTCTCGACGTGCCGCTCTACCTCGGGTCGCGCAGCGCCTTCACACTCGGGGAATTCGGCGGCCACGCTGGGCGAGCTGTTTCCGCAGGGGACGTGCTGCACCTGCTGGCCCCCGCGCACGAGGCCGCCACCCAGCCGCTGAGTTCGGGTGGAAAGCCGGAAATCGCGAAGGAATGGAAGCTGCGGGTCCTTTACGGCCCGCACGGTGCGCCGGACTTCTTCACCACCGAAGATATCGACATGGTCCGGGAAACGGCCTGGGAGGTTCACTACAACTCGAGCCGCACCGGCGTTCGCCTGATCGGCCCAAAGCCGCGCTGGGCGCGCAGCGACGGCGGAGAAGCGGGGCTGCACCCCTCGAACATTCACGACAACGCCTATGCCGTCGGGGCAGTGGACTTCACCGGCGACATGCCGATCATCCTCGGGCCGGACGGACCTTCCCTTGGCGGGTTCGTCTGCCCGTTCGTGGTGATCGAAGCCGACTTGTGGAAAGTCGGCCAACTCGCCCCCGGCAACCACGTCCGTTTCGAGCTGGTGGACGATGCAGCGGCGGCCGCAGCCCTCCGGCAGCAGGATGAGCGGGTGGAGACACTGACCGCTCCTGCGCCGCAGCCGGTACAGGCCATTGCGCTCGGCTCCCCGATCCTGCACGAAATCGAAGGCGCAGGAAACCGCCCACGGGCCCTGTACCGGAGGCAAGGCGATGCTCACTTGCTGGTCGAATATGGCCCTATCGTGCTTGACCTGGAGCTTCGGTTGCGCGTCCACGCGCTGATGCTCGAGCTCGAACGGATGCAGCTTCCCGGGATCATCGATCTGACCCCCGGGATCCGCTCGCTGCAGATTCACTTCGACAGCCGCAAAATCGCGCAGAAGCACCTGCTTGATCAACTGGTCGCGGCCGAGGAGCGGCTGGGATCGCTCGATGATTTCGAGATCGCCTCGCGCGTCGTGCACCTGCCGCTCAGCTGGCAGGACCCGGCGATCTACCAAACCATCGAAAAATACATGCAGTCGGTTCGCGACGATGCGCCGTGGTGCCCCGACAACATCGAATTCATCCGCCGCGTCAACGGCCTCGACAGCATAGAGGACGTGCGGCGGGTGGTGTTCGATGCCCGCTATCTCGTGATGGGCCTTGGTGACGTCTACCTCGGTGCGCCGGTCGCGACTCCGATCGATCCGCGCCATCGGCTCGTGACTACGAAATACAATCCGGCACGGACATGGACGCCGCCGAACGTCGTCGGGATCGGCGGTGCCTACATGTGCATCTACGGAATGGAAGGTCCGGGCGGGTATCAGCTGTTCGGCCGGACGATCCAGGTCTGGAACACCTATCGCCAGACGCAGGCGTTCACCGAAGGCAAGCCGTGGCTGTTGCGCTTCTTCGACCAGATCCGCTTTTTCCCTGTCAGTCATGAAGAACTGACGGAATGGCGGCGCGACTTCCCGCTCGGGCGCCGGGAGCTGCGGATCGATCAGGAAACATTTCGCCTGAAAGAATACCGTGCCTTCCTGAAGGAAAACCGGGAGAGCATAGCCGCCTTCCAGCAGACGCGCGAAGCGGCGTTCGCCACGGAGCGCAAAGACTGGGAGCGGCGCGGCGAGTTCGCTCGGGCCGAGGCGCTCGGCGAAGCCGCGCCGGTTGCGGAGCAGACCCCCATTGAACTGCCGGAAGGCAGCGATCTGGTCGAGGCCCCGTTTGGAGGCGTGGTGTGGAAGCTCCTCGTTGAGCCGGGAGCCCGGATCGAAAAGGGCGATCCCATCGCGATGATCGAAGCAATGAAGATGGAGTGCGCAATGCCTGCCCCGATGACCGGGACCGTTTCGCGCGTCTTCGTGTCCGAGCAGCAGAGCGTGACCCCGGGGGCGCCGATGTTCGCCATCGCCCAGGAGGAGACCGCTTGATGCGCGCCGCCGAAATCGCCGCAGCGGTAAATGCGGGAAAGGCAAGCGCCACACACTTCGTCGAGGTCAGCCTCAACCGGATTGCGGCCTACGATGCTGTCCAGCCGCAGGCGTGGATTCATCGTCCAAATCCCGAAACGGTGCGCGCCCAAGCGGCCGAAGTCGACGCCCGGATCGCGGCCGGGGAAACGCTGCCGCTGGCCGGGGTGCCCTTCGCGGTGAAGGACAACATCGACGTTGCCGGGATGCCCACCACCGCCGCCTGCCCTGCCTTCACTTACGCAGCGGAGCGTTCCGCCACCGTAGTGGATCGCCTGAAAGCAGCCGGCGCGGTGTGCATGGGCAAGACCAACCTTGACCAGTTTGCGACCGGACTGGTGGGCACGCGCAGCCCTTTCGGGATCTGCACCTCGGTCCTTAACGAAGAGCATATCAGCGGTGGATCGAGCTCGGGCTCGGCGGTCGCGGTCGCTGCGGGCCTCGTCCCGTTTGCGCTTGGCACCGACACCGCGGGATCGGGCCGCGTCCCGGCGGCGCTGAACGGACTCGTCGGCCTGAAACCAACCAAGGGCCGCTGGAGCACGCAGGGGCTGGTTCCCGCATGCCGCTCGCTCGACTGCATCAGCTTGTTCGCGAACGATCTCGCCGACATCGCGCTGATCGAGCCGGTGCTTGCCGCCTTCGATGCCGAAGATCCTTATTCCCGGCAAACCAAGGATCGCGCGCTCGGCAGGCGGATCGGTGTTCCCAGGCCGGACCAGTTGAACTGGTGCGGCGACGAGGAATCCCCGGCGCTGTTCGATGCAGCTCTGAAGGCAATCGAAGGCGCCGGGATGGAACCGGTCGAAAGCGACATCGGCTTTCTCCAGGACACCGCGGCGATGCTGTATCAGGGTCCTTGGGTGGCCGAGCGCACAGCCGCCCTTTCGGACCTGCTGCGGGATGATCCGTCAGCCCTTCATCCGGTGGTCCGCGCGATCGTTGAGCAGGGGCTGAATGTCACCGCGGTCGACACCTTCCGCGCCCAGTACCGCCTGCAGACCCAGATCCGCCGCGCAGCGCAAATGTGGGATGGGATCGACGCGCTGGTCCTGCCGACCGCACCGACCAGTTACCGGATCGCGGATCTCCTCGATGATCCGATCACGCTCAACAGCAACCTTGGCCTCTACACCAATTTCGTGAACCTGCTGGACATGAGCGCAATCGCGGTTCCGGCCGGTTTTCGTAAGGACCGGACCGGCTTCGGCATCACGCTGATCGGCCCCGCCTGGGCTGACGCCGCGCTGCTGAAGCTGGCCGGGGACTACCTCGCTGCGGCAGAGCCTGCTCTGTCGTCCTTTCCTGATCGGGAGCGTGCATGAACCAGATCAAAGTCGCCGTCGTCGGAGCCCACCTCGCCGGAATGCCGCTGCACTGGCAGCTCGAAACGCGGGATGCGCGGCTGGTCCGGGCCTGCCGCACCGCCCCCAACTATCGGCTTTACGCCATCGCCAACAGCACTCCGCCGAAGCCGGCCATGGTTCATGGTCCGGGCGGCAGCTCGATCGAGGTCGAAGTCTATGCCCTCGATCCGGCAGCGTTCGGCAGCTTCGTCGCCGAAGTGCCCCCGCCGCTTGCCATAGGGACCGTAACGCTGGAGGACGGGACCACGGTCAAGGGTTTCGTCGCTGAGCCGCGCGCGCTTGACGGGGCCGAAGAGATCACGCGTTTCGGCGGGTGGCGAGCCTACATCGAATCACTGTCGGGCTGACTGCGTGAGAGGGGCCCGGCGTTCCCGAGGCATTCTTTTGAATCGCGGACTGGACCGCCCCCTCTTGAGTTCGGCGCTCCCTTGGCGCCGCTGTCGGTCGCCTGAGCCTGTGGGCTAAAGTTCGCGGTCGTTACTACAGCCCGGAGAAGTCCGGGCCCACTTACCGGCCGGTGCTCCAGGAAACCCCACTGCGATCCGTGAAGGGATCACGGAGCATAAACCGTGGGACGCGTTAGAGATGCCGCGGCCGAGCGGCTGGCCGAGCTCGGCACATCGGAAAAGCCAGAGCCGCCGGTGGAGAGAAGCGAACTGCAGGAGGCGGTGAGCGCTGCCTGCAGGGTGGTCAACCCGGCTTCCCTACCGGACGATGCAGATCGAGAGAGGATCGCCTTGGGCGGGCTCGCCTTTGCTCTTGTCGAGCCAGCGAACAATGGAAGGCCTGTTGGCGGAGCGGGAGGGATTCGAACCCTCGATAGGGGGTTACCCTATACACACTTTCCAGGCGTGCGCCTTCGACCACTCGGCCACCGCTCCGCATTCAGAGCCAGCGCCCTAGACGGGGCCGGCGAGTTTTACAAGGCGTTGCGAGCGCGCCGTGAATTGTTGCGGGGACGGTCCTCCGACCGTTACAGCCAGCCCTGCTCCCGGTACCAGGACGCGGTTGCCGCCAGCCCCTGTTGCGCCGGGACTTGGGGGCTCCAGCGCGTGGGCGGGACCGCCTTTTCCGGGCTGCACACCCAGTCCGGGTGGACCATGTAGCCGACGCGGTCGGGTGTCAGCTTGGCCTTCTCGCGCCGGAATAGCCGATCAAGGCCGGCAAGGCGGTTGAGCGCGCCTTCCGACAAGTTCGGCACGCGCACCTTGCGCCCCATCGCCTGACCGATCGCCTCCGCCAGTTCGCGGTGGCTCCAACCGCCGGGGGTGCCGTCGTCCGGCTCGAAAACTTGCCCGGTCACGTCTTCACCCCCGGGCAACAGGGCGAGCAGCAGCCGGGCGAGATCGGCGACATGGATGATCGAGCTTGCCCCATTTGGCGGCATCGGCACCACGCCCCACTTGGCCGCGCGGAACAACTCGAACATCTCCCGGTCACGCGGACCATAGATCGCGGGCGGGCGAACGATCGTCCAATCCAGCCCACTGGCAGCAACGATCCGCTCCGCGCGCGCCTTGGACGCGCCATATGCCGAAAGCTCCGGCTCGCGCGCCGCGAGCGAGGACACGAATACGATCCGCGGGACCTGGGCTGCCAGCGCCGCCTCAATCACTTGCAGGGTGCCCGTGACGTTTGCGGCCTCAAACTCTGCCGCATCGGGCGCGTTGACCACGCCGGCGACGTGGATCACTGCCTCGGCATTCCCGACCAGCCGGGCCAGCGCCGCGCTGTCGGCAAGGTCACCGCGCACCCATTCCACTTTGTCCCGCCCGGGCTGGTCCTTGCGAGTCAGGGCGCGCACCTCCACCCCCTCGCCCGCCGCTTCGTCCAGCAGCATCTGGCCAACGAAACCCGTTGCGCCGGTGACAGCGACGATCAAAGCAGCACCAGCTGATCGCGATGGATCACTGCCGCGCGCGGCTCATAGCCGAGCAAGTCCTGATGGGCTTCGCTGCGATGGCCCTTGATCCGGTCGATCTCGTCGGCAGCGTATTCCGCCAGCCCCTGCGCCAGCGCGCTGCCATCAGGGGCACGCACGGCGACGGGATCGCCCCGGGTAAAGCGTCCTTCCACCGCGGTGATCCCCGTCGCAAGCAAGCTGCCGCCCCGGGCCAGCGCCGCCGCGCAGCCTTGATCGACCACCAGCGCGCCCTTCATCCGCTGCCGGCCGCCGAGCCATGCCTTGCGTGCGGCGTCCTTGCGCCGGGGGAGGAACACCGTGCCCCGGTCGGTCCCAAAAGCGCGGGCGAGCGGGGCAGTATGCGTGCCGTTGATGATCGCCAGCGCGATCCCTGCCCGTTCGGCGATTTCGGCTGCCTGCAGCTTGGACGTCATCCCGCCGGACCCCATCCCGGATCCAGAGGACCCGCTGGCCATCGCGTGGATCCTGTCCGTCACGCCTTCTACGCGCGGGAGCAGCTGCGCTTCCGGGTCCCGGGGATCCCGGTCGTACAAGCCATCGACATCGGACAGCAGCACCACCGCATCGGCTCCCGCCGCCTGAGCCACCCGGGCCGCCAAGCGGTCGTTGTCCCCAAAACGGATTTCCTCGGTCGCGACCGAGTCGTTCTCATTGATCACCGGCACGGCGCCTGCCTTCAGCAGGCGGCCCAGCGTCGCGGCGGCGTTGAGATACCGGCGCCGGTCTTCGAGATCGTCGAGCGTGACCAACAATTGCGCGGCGGTTAGTCCGTGCGCTCCCAGCAACTCCGACCACAGGCCCGCCAACGCGATCTGCCCGACGGCGGCGGCGGCCTGCGCATCTGCCAGACTGCCCCGCCCACCTTTCGGGAGGCCGAGCCGTGCAGCCCCGAGCGCGATGGCTCCGGAACTGACGACGATCACGTCCTGCCCGCGTTCACGGATACTGGCAATTTCCTTGGCCAGGCTTTCCAGCCACTCCCGCCGCGCGGCTCCCCCGCTCCCGACCAGCAACGCCGATCCGACCTTGAGCACGAGGCGAGGTGCGCATTGCGCGTCGACGAGGTCGGCGAGACGGGAGATCGGCATCACGGCCGGGCTTAGCGGGACAGGTCGGGATTGAGAAGCCTGTCCCAGGTCAGATCGGCGACCAGGGCCGCTCCTCACCTTCTTCCTCTGTCGGTTCGCCGCCACCTTCTTCGCTGGACGTGCGGTGCGGGAGAGATTCGAGCACGGTATCGAGCAGCCGTTCAACCCCCGCTCCGGTGGATCCGGAGATGGCGAACACCTGCTCTGCTCCAGCCTGCTTCAATTCGTCCGCGAAGGCCTCGACCAATTCGGCATCGGCAAGGTCCACCTTGTTGAGCACGACGATCCGGGGCTTGTCCTCAAGTCCGGCGCCATAAGCTTCCAGTTCCCGGTCCACGACCTGCATCGCTTCGGCGGGATCCGGTCCGGTGATGTCGACCAGGTGAATCAGTATCCGGCACCGTTCGATATGGCCGAGAAAGCGATCCCCGATGCCTGCCCCGTCGGCCGCGCCTTCGATCAGGCCAGGAATATCGGCCAGCACGAACTCGCGCCCCTTGTGGCGCACGACCCCGAGCTTGGGAATCAGCGTGGTGAAGGCGTAGTCACCCACTTTCGCCCGCGCATTGGACACCTGGTTGATGAAGGTCGACTTCCCGGCGTTCGGCAGGCCGACCAGACCGACATCCGCCAGGAGCTTCAGCCGCAGCCAGACCCACATCTCCTCACCTGGCTCACCCGGCTGGTGCTGGCGCGGGGCGCGGTTGGTGGATGTCTTGTAGCTGGCATTGCCGCGCCCGCCCAAGCCGCCGCGGAGCATTACGATCCGCTGGCCTTCCTCGGTCAGGTCAGCAAGCACGGTTTCCCCGTCTTCATCGATGATCTGGGTGCCGATCGGCACTTCGATCACCAGGTCGGACGCGCTGGCCCCGGTGCGGTTCTGACCCATGCCGTGGCCGCCCCGCCGAGCCTTGAAATGCTGGGTGTAGCGGAAATCGATCAGCGTGTTCAGGCCGGGCACGGCTTCGAACACGATGTCGCCTCCGGCGCCGCCGTTGCCGCCATCGGGCCCGCCGTACTCAATGTACTTTTCACGGCGGAAGCCGACCGCACCCGGTCCCCCTGCGCCTGAGCGAATATAGATCTTTGCCTGGTCGAGAAAATGCATGAGAGCGGTTTAGCCTGTTCGCGCGCGGTTTGTCGAACCGCGAACGGTCAGGGGAAAACTCGGCTGCTGCGGGATCGGGCACTGGTGGAGCCGAGGGGGATCGAACCCCTGACCTCGTCATTGCGAACGACGCGCTCTCCCAGCTGAGCTACGGCCCCGTTCCAGTGCGAGTGGCGGAAGACTTCCGCCAAGCGCGGCCCTTAACGAAGAGGCCGCGCCGTTGGAAGGACTAATTTACACCCTCATCCGACTGAGCGAGCAATTCGGTTGCCGCCCCGCCTTGCCCCAAATCGAGGCTTGATCCGGTAAGAACGGATCCTTCGATAGCCGGGACGGAAAGGCCCAGCGCCGCCCCTACCGGAACGCCCGCGCTCGCTTGTTCCACGATTGCCGCATCGGAGGCCAGCATGTCACCCTCGGGCGCACCGTACTTCTGGTCCCAGACCGCGAGATCGCGCCGGTACTGATCGTAGGCATCGTAGAACTTCAGGAAGGGCCGATCGAGCAACGGCAGAGTCGTCGCGGCATACTCCTCCATGTCCTGCGGAGGGAGCAGCAGAATGCCCCAGGACACGTTACGCGCGGTCAGGCAGAAATCGTCCTGCGCCATCGGCAGCGAGAAGTAGTTGTAGACCCGCGTGTTAAAGTAGTCCTGTTCCGTCTTGTAGGTAGCGCCGAACCGCTGGCGATACTCACTGTCCAGCGCCTTGCCGGCCGCCTTCAGATCCTTTGCCCGGTCTTTTAGCAGAACCTTGTAGGCATCGAGGATCGGCTGATCATCCGGTTCGCGGCAATTGAGCGCCGCGACATTGAGCCCGGAACGAAGGTTCCAGACCGCCTGCGCGCCCTCAACGTAGCTGTTCACGGTCTGGCGCTTACCATCGGGGCCGATCTGCGGCGTCACGAAATAGGCGTCGGCCCCAATCGGAGGCGTAGGCCGGGGCGGGATCGGTTCCGGCACCGCGACGGGTGGTGGAGGAGGCGGCGGAGGTGGCGGAGGCGGCGGAGGCGTGGTGGCGCAGCCGGCAAGGACAGCCAGCCCCGTTGCCACGAACAATTTGCGGACCGATGTGCGGCGAATATCAAACATGGCTAACGCGAACCCCTCTCCAATCCGGGAAAGCCGATCGAAACTCCCCGCTCAAAGGCCAGATGAGTCGCAGCTTACCGCATTGAAGAACCAAAGAAAACGCCCGGCATGCCAGGAGGCACGCCGGGCGCGATAAAGCGATCCCGCTTCAGGCAATCAGGCTCAGTCGCGGCTGGTGCCCATGAAGCGCAGCAGGAACATGAACATGTTGATGAAGTCGAGGTACAGGTTCAGCGCCCCGAGGATCACCGCCTTGGCGGCCCATTCCGTTCCGCGGACCGTATCGTACTGCCGCTTCAGCATCTGCGTGTCGTACGCGGTCAGGCCGGCGAAGATCAGCACGCCCAGGAAGCTCACCGCCCACATAAGGGCCGGCGACTGCAGGAAGATGTTGATCACGCTGGCAATCAGCAGGCCGATCACACCCATGATCAGGAAGCTGCCCCAGCCGGACAAGTCCTTCTTGGTGGTGTAGCCGTACAGGCTCAACCCGGCGAATGCGCCGGCGGTGGCGAAGAACGTCGCCGCAACCGATGCACCGGTGTACATCAGGAAGATGCTGGACAGCGAAAGCCCCATCAGGACTGCAAAGCCCCAGAACAGGGCCTGAAGCGTTCCGGCGGAAAACCGATTCGCGCCAAAGCTCATCGCAAGCACGATTACCAGCGGCGAGAAGGCCAACACGAGGCCAAGCCCGCTGCCCAGCACGGCCGCAGCCATGCCGGAGTTGGCGAACAGCAGCGCGACAACGCCCGAAAGCAGCACGCCCGACGCCATGTAGTTGTAAATCGACAGCATGTGCCGCCGCAGCCCGGCGTCGAACCGATCGCCGGCGGCAACCGCACCGTTCAGGCTCGGAGACACGCCGAAGCCCTCGCGGGTTGTCCGGGGGTCATTCCAGTTTGCCATTGTCTTTCCTAACTCCTTTTCCAGCCTCGCAATCGGGCCGGTCACTTGGGAATATCGGAGGGAATCCCTTCGATTTCAAGCAAAACCGAGAGTAGACGATGCGGCTTCTGCGCCCATTTGCACGCTGCGATCCCGCGCCGCGCGCAAAGTCTGCGTAATCAGCGCGGCAAGTGCCTGATCGTCATCGAGAACGTCCAGCCCTGCCTGCGTTACCCCGCCCGGACTGGCTACGCGCCGGGCCAGTTCCGCCGGATCGTGCGGAGAGGACGCAGCCAGCGCCGCGGCGCCTTCAACCATCGCCACCGCAAGGCGCCCCGCCTGATCCGGCGCCAGCCCGAGCTGCTCTGCGCCTTGCGCCAGAGAATCGATGAAGCGATAGACGAACGCAGGCCCCGATCCAGCCAGCGCCGTGACCAGTTCGTACTGGTCTTCCGGAACCCATTCGGGCGTGCCGAGCGGGCTCATCAACTGGACCAGAGCCGTCCGCCCCCGATCATCCAGTCCGCGTTCCGCCAGCGCGATCGGAGACTTGCCCAGCGCAACGGCAAGATTGGGCATGGCCCGCACCACCGCGCCGGCTTCGGGGAAGCGGCGCGCCAGCGTTTCCAGCTCCACCCCGGCTAGGATCGAGATCACCGCCGTATCGCCCCGCGCCCATTCCGCGATTGAAGGCGCCAGCTCAGCCAGTTTCTGCGGCTTGAAGCCGAGCAGGACTGCGTCGAAACTGCCTTGCAACGGCAGGCATTCCGCCAGGGATCGGAACTGCGCAACGCCTTCGGGCAAATCGCGCGGACTGGGACTGACGACGGTGAAGCGCTGCGGGGCCAGCCCGCCCACCAGCCACCCTTCCAGCATCGCCCCGGCCATGTTCCCGCAGCCGACGATCAGGATGGAGGCGAAATCGCCCATCTCAGGCTTCCCCGGCGTGGTCCACCAGCGCCGCTTCCAGCGCGTCGCGCGGGTTCTTGTCGCCCCACAGTACAAACTGAAACGCAGGGTAGAACCGGTCGCACTCGGTCACCGCCGCATCGATTGCCGCGCGGGCCATTCTCAGAGTAAGGAGGCCGTCCTCCCCCAGCATCAGCGCGTGGCGGTACAGCAGGATGCCGCCGTTGGACCAGATGTCGAAGTGGCCAAGCCAGAGCTGCTCGTTGATCAGCGCAACCAGTTCGAACGCCTGCTTGTGCCGTTCCCGGGGGATGCGGATTTCGGGCAGGCAGAGTATCTGCAGGACATTGTCTTCCCGCCGCCAGACGCCGCGCAGCTTGTAGCTGGTCCAGCTTCCCTGAATTTCCCCGCTGACTTCATCGTCGCTGACGAAATCACAAGGCCAGCCATGTGCTTCGAACAGCTGCACCAGCATCTCAACCGGTGCGGCATCCTCGGTCGCCTGGACGTTTTCGGACCCTGTGTTCATCGGCTTCTTCCAGTTCGTCTGTTCGCTGCACCGTCCATGCGGCCGGGTCCTTTGCGCCGCAACGCAAGGGGGCGAGGAGGCTGGGCATAACGCCACAACCCTGTTCACAAGCTGTGCAAAAGCCTTCCTCGAGCAGTAAGCGCTCGGTTAGCCCAGCGGGTTGACCGCCTCGCCCTCGTCGCTGGTGAAGGGGAAGCTGTCGATGCCCTTCGCCTTCAGCTCCGTCACGGCCTTCTGCGCTGCGTCCGCGCTTTCATAGGGGCCGGACAACAGCCTGCGCCGCGCACCCCATTCGGCTAGGAACGGGCCTTTCCCCAGCGCCGAACCGGCCTTGCGGCTGATCCGTCTCCAGTCGAATCCCAGCGCATCCACATCGGTTCCGGTCGCGACCTGAACCCAATGCCGGCTGGGATTGGCGGGCGGTTTCGGCTTGGGCTTCGGTTTCGGCTGCTGCTTCGCCACGGGGCGTTCACGCGGCGGCTTGATCGCCGTAATGTCCACGGCGCCCGCGGCGGGCACCGCGTTGGTGCTGACGGGAAGCGCAAAATCGGCAAAGGCTTGCGCCAGATTGGCAGGCGCCGGCGGCTCCTGCGCGACGGCAGTCACAACCTGAGCGGCTGGTGCAACCGTTGGGGCGAGCGGAGGAACTGGAGCCGAGGGCGCGCGGGCAAATTCCGGCTGAGCGGACTGGGGCTGAGCGGACTGGGGCTGAGCCAGCTCAGGACCATAGGAGCTGGCGGCCGGGGCAGTCTGCCCGGACACCGGCGGCAATTCGCCGGTGGGTGCAGCTTGCGCCACTTGCGCGGGCGCGGCCCTGACGGGTGCCTGGATCGTCCCCTGATTGCGCACGGGCCGTGCGGCCGGTTCACGGGTTCGGCGCGCCTTCCGGGCGTTCGGCTGCGCGAGGCGAGCCTGGCCGAGCGGCTCCCCGGCCGGGATCAGACGGGTGCCGAGCGCGCCCGTTTGCGGAGCGGGGGCGGGTTGTCCGGCATAGGCCAGCAGGCGCGGGTCCTCGCGGCCGATCTCCTCGGCCGGCGGGAAAGCGCCGAGATTGGCTGCGGCGGCTTTCTGCGCCCGGGTGAGGCGCGGCATGTAGCGCAAGTACGGCGCCATCCGGCTGGAAAGCTGGGCCGGGAGCAAAGTCTCCGCGATGGACACCGCTTCCTCCGTCTTGCCGACCGCCGCCAACGCGAAGGCGCGGGTGCGGAACGCGGCAAGGTCCTGTTGCTGGAGCAGCGGCAACAAGGTGGCATCGGCTGCGGCCTGATCTCCCGCAATCGCCTGGCTGATCGCCAGCCGCATGGTCACCGCATCATCCGGCTTTTGCGCCAGGGCCTGACGATAGAGCTGCTGCGCACGGCCGTTGTTGCCGACCAGGTCGTAAGCCAATCCGCGGTCCGACGCGTACGGCGTCATCGCCGCGCCAGCTGCTTCGGCTTCGTCGAACTGCTGCAGCGCAGCCAGTGCATCGCCCTGTTTCAGCGTCAGCCGGGCGAGCCCTGCCTTTACTCGTCCGTCAGCCGGACTGACGATCCCGGCCCGATTGAAAAAACCGATGGCTGCGTCGGTGTCGCCAAGCGCGACCGAAGCTTCGCCCGCCGCAATCAACGCTTCGAGATCACGACCGTTGCGCGCCAGCGCCTTCATCGCTTCGCTGAGATCCTCCGCTGCCTTCGGAGGAAGCGGCTGCACCACGGCGCGGGAAATCGTCTGGGCGTGAAGCGGCTGGGCGCAAAGCGGCAAAGCCGCCGCCAGCAGCGGCGCGGTCCACACGCGTAAACGGCGCACGAACCGGGGGCGGACTTGCCCGCCCCCGAAGCGGTTACGAGTCGTGATCATACGTACATACTGGGCAATCACCCTGAACCTCGGGCGAATGCAGGCTCCTACTGGTTGTTCTGCCGGCCGAGGAAACGCGGGATACGCAGGCCGCTTTCTTCGCCGTTGTCCTTTTCGGCTTCCCCGTTCCGGGACAAGCTGGCCATGCGCTCGAACAGCGTGCTGCCCGAGGCTGTCCGCGCCGGAGCGGCTTTGGCGGGCGCTGCCGGTGTCTGCGGAACCGAGGCCGCGTCGAGGCTGCGCTGCCGTCCGGCGGCAAACCCGGCCGGCTGATCCGCCTGGCTGACGAGATTGTCGTTCAGCAGCAGCTCGCCATCGTCCGCGCCTTGCGTGCCTTCGGCTTCGAGCGTCAGTTCGAGCGGGACCGCATCTTCGGCTTCCGGTGCATCAAGCGTCAGCGGTTCTTCCGTGGGAGCGATCTCCACCGGCTGCGAGGGGCGAGCCGGCGCGGCCGAAGCCGGTTCACGGATCGTCTGGCGCGTGGCCATTTCCTCGTCGGACAGCGGGGCGGACGGCTTCTTGGGTCCGCGGGCGGCCGAAAGGTTCAGCGGCTGACTGGCCTGCACGGCTTGTTCCGTGCTTTGTTCGATCCCTGTGGCGACGACCGAGACGCGGATCTTGCCTTCCAGGTCCGGATTGAACGCCGAACCCCAGATGATGTTCGCTTCCGGATCGACCAGTTCGCGGATGTGGTTCGCGGCTTCGTCCACTTCCATCAGCTTCATGTCTTCGCCGCCGATGATCGAGATGATCACGCCCTTGGCGCCCTGCATCGACACGCCGTCGAGCAGCGGGTTGGCAATCGCGCGTTCCGCCGCCTCGAGCGCGCGGTTCGGCCCTTCGCCTTCACCGGTGCCCATCATCGCCTTGCCCATTTCCCCCATCACCGATCGGACGTCGGCGAAATCGAGGTTGATGAGGCCCGGCATCACCATCAGGTCGGTGATCGAGCGGACACCCTGCTGCAGCACTTCGTCGGCGAGCTGGAAGGCTTCCTTGAAGGTGGTTTCCGGCTTGGCCACCAGGAACAGGTTCTGGTTGGGGATGACGATCAGCGTATCGACGTGCTTCTGCAGTTCCTCGATCCCGGCTTCGGCCGAGCGCATCCGGCGCGTGCCTTCGAACAGGAACGGCTTGGTCACGACACCCACGGTCAGCACGCCCATCCGGCGCGCGACTTCCGCGATCACCGGGGCGGCGCCGGTGCCCGTGCCGCCGCCCATTCCGGCGGCGATGAAGCACATGTTCACCCCTTCGAGCGCGCGCTCGATTTCCTCGACCGTTTCTTCCGCCGCCGCGCGTCCGACTTCGGGCCGCGACCCCGCGCCGAGGCCTTGCGTGATGTCGGGGCCAAGCTGGATGCGGTGTTCGGAGATCGAACTGTTGAGCGCCTGCGCATCCGTGTTGGCGACAATGAAATCGACGCCTTCGATCTGAGCCCGAATCATGTTCGCGATGGCGTTGCCGCCCGCGCCGCCCGCGCCGATGACGGTAATCCGGGGGCGCAGCTCTTCAACGGAAGGCGGGCCGATATTGATGCTCATTCCAGCTCTCCAGGGGGTGTCCGAAGGGAAAATCCGGTCGCTTCCATCTTGTAGCGAATCGGAAGAATCGAAGGATTGATCCTATACCTGTTTTTTACGCCGTTTCAGCGCCCTTTGCCGCTCAGAAGTATTGTTTCATCGCAGCAAGCACGCGCTGCACGATGGCAAAACCACCATAGCTGTGAATCACCTGGTCGGTGCCGAGCGTGCGGATATCGACCGGGTCCTCCGCCGCGTAGAGCACGAGCCCGGCGAGCGTGGCGAAACCGGGGACCGCGTGAGCTTCCGGGAGCCCGCGCAACTGCGGCGGATGCCCGACCCGGACCGGCTTGCCGAGCGCGCTCTGGGCATAGTCGGCCAGACCCGTCAGTTCCGCGCCCCCGCCGGTCAGCACGACTTGCTGCCCGGCGCGGCCGGTGAAGCCCATCGTCTGCAGCGCGCGCCCGACATCGCTGATCAGCCGGTCCAGCTGTCCGGTGATGACCGAAATCAGCTCTGCGCGCGGAATGCTGTTGGTTTCATCGGCGCCCCGCGCGATCTCGCCCTTGTGTTCCTCACCTGGCGCGTTGACCGGGATCATCTCGCGGTGATCCGCAGGGCTGGCGATGGCGGAGCCCGAAACGCATTTCAGCCGTTCGGCTTGGAACCGGCGAATGCCGAAGGCGGACGCGATCGCGTCGGTGATGTCGGCCGACCCTGTCGGAATGGTCGCCAGCCCGACCAGCATGCCGGAGGCATAGACCGACACATTGGTGACTTCCCCGCCGAACTCGACCAAGGCGACCCCCAGATCGCGTTCTTCAGGCGTGAGGCACGCGTACCCCGCCGCCAGCGGCGAGGCGACGACCGCTTCCACTTCGAGGTGCGCGTTCTGCACCGCTTCGGTCACGTTGCGCATCGGAGCGCCGTCCGCCAGCATCACGTGGATATCGACCCCGAGCCGTTCCGCGTGGAGCCCACGGGGGTTTGCCACCCCGTCCGCTCCATCGAGGAAGTAGCAGGCGGGCTGCGCGTGCAGCACCATCCGGCCGTCCGGTTCGATCGCGTCGCGGGCGGCGAGCAGCAAGTGCTCGACGTCGTCCTCCTCGATCCGGCGGCCGCCGATCTCGATTTCGACCTGGTTGATCCGGCTGGCAAGCCCTGCGCCCGAACAGCCGACCCACACGCTCGACACGCTCGTTCCTGCGAGCTTTTCCGCTCGTTCGATAGCGTCGCGCACTGCGTGGGTCGCGGCCGCCATGTCGGTCACGTAGCCGCGCTTGATCCCCTGCGCCGCGCGGTGGCCGGAGCCGAGCACGATCATCTCGCCGCTCTCGGTTTCACCGGCGATCATTGCCGAAATGCGGAACGATCCGATGTTGATCGCGCCGAAAACCCGCGCGATTCTTGGCTGCACGGCCATCAGGAGCCCCTTGTTTCCGCTTCGGCAGCGGCCAGCCGGCCGGGCACCCGCATGTAGATCCGTTCTGGCGTGCGCATGTCGAACGTGGCGACCTTGCCGCCCAGCAGGCGATTGAGCCCATCGAGCCGCGCGAACGAGACCAGCGCGCCGGCCGCCTCGTTTTCGCCTTCCGGCAGGGCCAGCACCTGGCCGGTCTTGAAGGTCACGTTCCAGCGGCGGTTGCCCACCCATTCGGCCGCGACCACTTGCGGCCGCAGCGCCGGGGCGGCGTCCAGCAAGTGCGACAAGCCGCCGACTTGCGTTTGCGCGCCGGAACCGGACAGCTGCAGCATTCCCTTCGCCTTGGCAGGTGCAATCGGCTCCAGCTCATGGCCGGCGGGATCGATCAGGACGAGGCCTTCGTCCGTGCGCAGCACCGCGTGGGGCTGACGTTCCACGATGTCGATCACGATCGCGTCCGGCAGCTGGCGGGACACCCGCGCATCCTCTACCCACGGAAGCGTCAGCAGTTGCCGGCGAAGCGCGTGAACATCGACCAGCGGCATTGCGCGGTCACGCTCCCCCAGCACGCGGCTATAGACGGCGAGCTTGTTCATCCGCTCCACCCCGTTGACTTCGACGCGGCGCACCTCGAACCCGGCGCTGGCGGCATACGTCGCCAGCTGCTGCTGGACGACCCCGGTGAAGCCGGACACGGAAGCGATGACCCACGCGATGGCAACCGCGCTGGCGAAGATCACCACCAGGAAGAACTGCTGGAGCTGCGCCTGGGTGAAGGGCAGCACCTTGATGACCGCATCGAGCAGCGAATCCGACTTCGCCCGGGCCTTCCGGACCTGCCGCTTTGTGCTCTGTGCGCGGGCCTGGCGACGGACGCCCTTGGCCTTGCGCGGGATCGTCTGCGCCATCAGGCCGATCCTTCAAGCTTGCCGAAGTGAATCAGCGCGTCCTCGATGATTGTTTCGACGAGTTCTCCGTACTCGATGCCGCAGTGCTTCGCTTGTTCTGGCACGAGGCTGAGAGGAGTCATCCCAGGTTGGGTGTTGGTTTCCAGCAGGAACAAGCCGTCTTCGCCCTGCTCGTCATCCCAGCGGAAGTCCGAACGGCTCGTCCCCCTGCACCCGAGCAGTTCATGCGCCTTCAGCGCGTAGTCTAGGCACAGGCGCGCAATGGCGTCCGGGACTTTCGCCGGGCAGACATGCTCCGTCATCCCGTCGGTGTACTTCGCATTGAAATCGTAGAAGCCGGACTTGGGCACGAGTTCGGTCACTGTCAGCGCGCGGGGGCCGTCCTTGCCGCCCAGCACTGCCGTCGTCAGTTCGCGCCCGCGGATGTACGGTTCCGCCAGCAGGGAGGAAAACTGCTGCCACGGGCCTTCGGCATCCCGACGGATTGGATTGCCGTAATTGCTTTCCTCCGTCACGATGGCCACCCCGACCGAGGACCCCTCGTTGACCGGTTTCAGCACGTACGGCCGATCCAGCGGGTCGGCTTCGAACAAGTCTGCGCTCTTGACGATCCGCCCGCCGGGCATCGGAATGCCGTGCGGCACCAGCGCGTGCTTGGTCAGTTCCTTGTCGATCGCGATCACCGAAGTGGCGAGGCCGGAGTGCGTGTAGGGCACGCCCATCAGGTCCATCATGCCCTGGACGGTCCCGTCCTCACCAGGAACCCCGTGCAGCGCGTTGAACACCACGTCGGGCGCGGCTTCATGCAGGCGCAGCGCGATGTCGCGTTCCATATCGATCCGCGTCACCCGATGACCGCGCGCCTCCAGCGCCTTGGCCACGCCTTCGCCGCTCATCAACGAGACCGGCCGCTCATTCGCCCAGCCGCCCATCAGGACGGCGACATGTAGGTTCGGAAGTTTGCTCACGCGTCGCCCATATTCTTTTCCGGCGATTCGGCGAACAGGCCAACTCGCTGAATTTCCCATTCCAGATCAACGTTTTGGCTTGCCGCCACGCGGCGGCGGACTTCCTCGCCCAGTTCCTCGATATCGGCGCTGCTGGCGTCCCCGGTGTTGATCAGGAAGTTGGTGTGCTTTTCGCTGACCTGAGCGCCGCCCTTGGTCAGGCCCCGGCATCCAGCGGCATCGATCACGCGCCAGGCCTTGTCGCCGGGAGGATTCTTGAACGTCGATCCGCCAGTCTTGGTGCGCAGCGGCTGACTTTCCTCCCGCGCCTCGGCGATCCGGTCCATCTCGGCGCCGATCTCCTCCGGGTCGCCGGGAGTACCCCGGAACCGAGCAGCGACCACCACCGCCCCATCCGGCAGCGCGGAATGGCGATAGGTGTAGCCGAGATCGGACACCGGCAGCCTCACGCAGTTTCCGCCCGGCAGCACGACGTCGCAATCGATCAGGATGTCGGCTACCTCGCGCCCATAGGCGCCGCCGTTCATCCGCACGAAGCCGCCGACGGTTCCGGGAATTCCGCGCAGGAATTCCAGTCCGGCAATTCCGTTGTCGCGCGCGGTGGAAGCGACGAGGATCCCGGCCGCGCCGCCGCCGCACTCGACGACGCAATCCGCCTTCGGCTCAACTTGCGCGAAAGGCTTTCCCAGCCGCACTACGACCCCGGGCACGCCGCCGTCGCGCACGATCAGGTTGGACCCAAGGCCCAGCGCCATCACTGGAACCCGGTCGTCCAGATCGGACAAGAATGCGGTCAGATCATCGAGATCCTCCGGCTCGAACAGCCACTCCGCCGTGCCGCCGCTCTTGAACCAGACCAGCTTGGCCAGCGGCGCATCGGGCGTAAGCTTGCCGCGCACGTTCTGCGGGACCTTGTTTGCGGTCATGCGGTCTTCTCCTGCCGGGTCTCGATCGCATCGGCGAGCCCTGCGGCCCACTTGGTGATGTCGCCCGCCCCGAGGCAAACGATCAGGTCGCCTTCGCCGGCGAGGCTGGAAAGTGCGTCCGCCAGATCGTCCGGGCCCGTGACGGCCTGCGCCGAATGGTGGCCGCGCAGCTTCAGCCCTTCGACCAGCGCATCGGCATCGACATCCGCGATCGGCTGTTCCCCGGCTGGATAGACGGGAGTGACGAACACCTTGTCGGCATCGTTAAAGGCCCCCTGGAAGTCATCCATCAGGTCCCGCAGCCGCGTGTAGCGATGCGGCTGGACCACGGCGATGACCCGGCCTTCCGCGGCCTCGCGCGCGGCGGAGAGCACGGCGCGGATCTCGACCGGGTGGTGGGCGTAGTCGTCAATCACGGTTGCACCGCGCACCTGGCCCATCCGGCTGAACCGCCGCCGCACGCCGCCGAACTGGGCGAAGCCGCCGCGGATCGTCTCATCCCCGCAGCCGAATTCCAGCGCCACGGCAATCGCGGCAAGGGCGTTCTGAACGTTGTGCCGCCCGGGCATCGGCAGGGCGATGTCGGTGATCGTGCGCAAGGCGCCGTCCCGGTCCCGGATCACGGCATCGAACAGATTTCCGCCGCTGCTGAAGCGCAGGTTATCCCCCCGAACGTCAGCCTGCGCGGAAAAGCCATAGCTGACGATCCGCCGGCCCTGCACTTTGGCAATCACGGTCTGCACTTCGGGATGGTCGACGCACAGCACCGCCGCTCCGTAGAACGGTACGTTCTCGATGAACTGGGCGAACGCCTGGCGGACCGCTTCGAATGAACCGTAATGGTCGAGATGCTCAGGATCGATGTTGGTGACGACCGCGATCGTCCCGTCGAGCCGCAGGAAGCTGCCGTCGCTTTCATCCGCTTCGACCACCATCCACTCGCTGTCGCCCAGCCGCGCGTTGGAGCCGTAGCTTTCGATAATCCCGCCGTTGATCACCGTGGGATCGATCCCCCCGGCATCGAGCAGAGCCGCGACCATGCTGGTGGTGGTGGTCTTGCCGTGCGTGCCCGCTACCGCGACGGTGCGCTTCAGCCGCATCAGTTCAGCCAGCATCTCCGCCCGGCGGACCACCGGGATGCGTCGCTCCCGGGCGGCGACCACTTCGGGATTGTCCGGCTTTACCGCGGTCGAGATGACCACCACCGCCGCATCGCCCAGATTGGCCGCGTCGTGGCCGATGGCGACCGTGATTCCCCGGCCCCGCAGCCGCTCCACCATCGCATTTTCGGACAAGTCGGAACCCTGGACCGAATAGCCGAGGTTGACCATGATCTCGGCGATCCCGGACATGCCGATCCCCCCGATCCCGATGAAGTGGATCGTGCCGATGTCCGTCCCTACGCCCTTCACGCGAGCGCCTCCTTTCCCGTGGTTTTCGCTTGCTTGCCCACGCGGATCACGTCCTGGATGGGCGCCCCGCCAAAGCTTTCGACAAGATCCGCCAGCTTCTGCGCAGCATCGGGCCGGCCGCAACTCCAGGCGGCATGGGCCGCGTCCGCCAGCGCCTCAGGCGTGCGGGCCAGGTCTTCGATATGCCGCGCGAGCGTTTCCGGAGTAAAATCATGCTGACGGATTGCCTTTGCGCCGCCCGCCTCGACCATTTCGCGCGTGTTGGCTGCCTGATGATCATCGGTCGCGATTGGCAGTGGGATGAGGATTGCCGGGCGGCCCACCGCCGTCAGTTCGGCAATCGTCGATGCGCCCGCACGGCCGATGAACACGTGCGCCGCCGCCAGCTGCCGCTCCATGTTCTCGAAGTACGAGGCAAGCTCGGCCGGAATGGCGTGGCTCGCGTACAGCTCGCGCACCTCGTCGAGGTCTTCCGGCCGGCATTGCTGTGTCACGTGCAGGCGCGACCGCAGCGCGGGATCGAGCTGCGCCAGTCCTTCCGGAACGACTTGCGACAAAACGCGCGCGCCCTGGCTGCCGCCGGTGACGAGCACGCGCAGGGGGCCCGTCTCGGTAAAATCGGGAAACGGCTCTCCGCGAAGAGCCAGCACTTGCGGACGAACCGGATTGCCGACGAGACGGGCCTTGGCGGCATCCGATGATTTCAGCCGCTTCACCTTCGGATAAGCCGTGGCGATCGCGTTCACGCGGCCGGCCAGCAGCCGATTCACCCGGCCGAGTACCGCGTTCTGTTCATGGATCACGCTCGGCACCCCGGCGGAATGGGCGGCGAGCAAAGCGGGAAGCGCGGGATAGCCGCCGAAGCCGACCAGTGCGCTTGGTTTGAAGCGCTTGAACAGCCCCAGCCCCATGGATCGGCCGGACAGTACCGCGGCGATGCCCTTGGGCCAGTGCAGCGGGTTCTTGCCGAATCGCCCGGCCGGAAGGACGTGGGCTTCAAGAAAATCGGGCTTGCCCGGAATGGCCGCGCCGCGACTGTCGGTGATCAGCGCGACCTTGTGCCCCCGGGCGTGAAGCTCATGCGCCAGCGCAAAGGCCGGCGTCAGGTGGCCGCCGGTGCCGCCGGCAGCGAGTACGTAATGGCGGGAAGCGCCGGTCACCGGAAAGCTCCTTTTTCAAGCGCGCCGGTGAACATGAACCTGTCGCGCGGCAGGAATGGATTGCGCCGCGTGATCGCGACCAGCAGCCCAATGGTGAAACACAGCGCGATCGTGGACGATCCGCCATAGCTCACCAGCGGCAGCGTCGTGCCCTTGGACGGGAACAGCTGCAGGTTGACGAGGATGTTGATGAATGCCTGCCCGCCGAACAGCGCGATCAGTCCGGAACCGGCCAGGATCGTGAACAGGTTTTCCTCATCCACCAGCCGCATCAGCACGCGCAGGATGATCGCGAGATAGAGCACGACCACCACTGCGCAGACGAGCAGCCCGAATTCTTCCCCGATGACCGAGAAGATGTAATCGGTGTGCGCTTCGGGCAGGCTCATCTTGCGTCGGCCCAGCCACAGCCCGGCGCCGGTCCACCCACCGCTCATCAGCGTGCGGCTGGCGAGGTCCACCTGGTCATACGCCGTGCCGCCGCCCAGGAAGCTGTCGATCCGGTTCCGCGCGTTGTCGTAGAACAAGTACGCCAGCGTCATCAGGCCGACGCCGGCCGCTCCCATGATGCCCACTCGCTGCAGCGGGAGGCCGGCAAGCAGCACCAGCACCGACCAGCAGCCGACGAACAGGATCGTGTCGCCCAGGTTTGGCTGCGCCATCAGCAGCACGATCACCACACCGAGCAGCGCTCCGCTGATCGGGATCACCGGCATGTCCGGATCGCGCGCTTTCCAGGACAGGATCCAGGCGATGCTTACCGCGAAGGCCGGCTTGAGGAATTCACTTGGCTGGAAACGGATACCCAGATCGATCCATCGCCGGGCGCCGTTGACCTCGCTGCCGATGAACGGAACCAGCAGGAGGAAGAACAGCATTGCCCCGGCCAGCAGGATCGATCCCCGCCGGGCCAGGTCGCGCGGCAGCATCGATGTGGCGATCAGCGCCACCAGACCGAGCGCCTGCCAGCGCAAGTGCAACCAATAGAAGTACAACTCGTCCAGCCGCTCCGCGGAAGTGGACAAGCGCCGGGCGCTGGCGGGGGATGCGGACGCGACTGCGATCGTGCCCAGCACCATCAGCCCGAACACGAGCGCGAGCAGGACCCGGTCGATCTCGCGCCACCACACCTTGACCTGCTGCTTGCGAGACTGCGGGAATTGCGGCCGCGCCGCCGTGCGTTCCCCCGGACGAGGCACATAAGGTCGAGCCATGGTCATGCTGCCGATATCCCTGCCGGATCGCACACCGCCTGATCCCCGCCGGTCAGGCCGTGGACGACGGAGCGGAACATGTCTCCGCGCGCTTCATAGTCGCGGAACTGGTCGAAGCTGGCGCAGGCGGGGGAGAACAGCACGACATCGCCGGGCCTCGCCGCGGCGATCGACCGGCGGACAGCCTCGCACAGCATCTCGCACCGTTCCACGTGCGTGACAGGCTCAAGGATGTCAGCGAAGCGCGGCCCCGCCTCGCCAAGCGTGTACGCCGCGGCAAGATTCCCGAAGAACGGCGCGCATTCGTCGAGGTCGTCTCCCTTGGGCAGACCGCCGCAGATCCAGTGGACCCGCTTGTCCGGATCGGGCGGGAAGGCAGCAAGGGCTGGCGCGGTGGATGCGGGATTGGTCGCCTTGCTGTCGTTGATGAACAGCACGCCGCCGAATTCGCCGAGCCGCTCCATCCGGTGCGCCAGACCTCGGAAGCTGGCGAGGCCGGCAAATACCTGTTCCGCCGAGAGGCCCAGCTCCATCACCATCGCCGCGGCAATCGCGGCGTTCTGCAAGTTGTGCGGGCCTTTCAGCGATGGCCAGTCCGCCTGGAGCGCCGCCCATGCCGCCATGTCGGCGCAAAGCGCACGGTCCTGCGAACGGCGCGCCGCTTCCCGCGCGCGCACCTGCCGGGTTTGCTCGTCCTGGCAGCCGAAGACGGCGAACTGGTCTTCACCCTGCATCGCGAACAGCCGCGCCTTGGCGGCAGCATAGCCGGCGAACCCATCATACCGGTCCAGATGATCGGGAGTAATGTTGGTCAGCGCCGCCGCCTCGCACGCGAGCGAAAACGTCAGGTCGATCTGGTAACTCGACAGCTCGAGGACATAAACGCCTGCGCCCTTTTCGTTGCAGGAAAGCGGCTCCTGCGCCAAAATGGGCAGGCCGATGTTGCCGCCCATTCGCGCGGGACGTCCGGCTTCGGCCAGCAAGTGCGTCACCAGCGCGGTCGTGGTCGATTTGCCGTTCGTCCCGGTGATCCCCACGACCTTGTGCGGCGGCAGATCGCCGCGTGCCTGCGCGAACAATTCGATGTCGCCGATCAGCGGAACACCTGCTTGCCGTGCCCGCTCCGCAATCGGATGGGTGTTGATCGGCACGCCGGGGGACACGACCACGCCCGCGAACCCGGACAAGTCGATCCGCAGGGGATCGGCAATCTCGGCCCGCCCCTCGAACTGCTCACGCGGGCCTTCCCGCCGGTCCCACACCGTTACGCGGGCGCCGCTCGCCAGCAGGGCCTCGGCCGTGGCGATGCCCGACCGGGCAAGGCCGAGCACCGCATAGCGTTTGCCCGAGAAGGCGGGGGAAACGATCACCGCAGCTTCAGCGTCGAAAGGCCAATCAGGGCAAGGACGATGGAGACGATCCAGAAGCGGATCACGACCGTGCTTTCGGACCAGCCCATCTGTTCGAAATGGTGATGGATCGGAGCCATGCGGAATATCCGCTTTCCGGTGCGCTTGAACCAGAACACCTGGATGATCACCGAAGCGGCCTCCAGCACGAACAGGCCGCCGACGATCGCAAGCACGATTTCGTGGTGCGTGGCCACCGCGATCGCGCCAAGCGCGCCGCCGAGTGCAAGGCTGCCGGTGTCGCCCATGAACACGGCGGCAGGCGGCGCGTTGAACCAGAGGAACGCCAGCACCGCCCCCATGATCGCACCGCACAGGATGGTCAGTTCGCCCGCGCCCGGCACGTGCGGGATGTTGAGGTAGGAGGAATAATCCACCCGGCCCACGAGGTACGCGATCAGCGCGAAAGTGCCCGTTGCGATGATGACCGGCATGCTCGCCAGCCCGTCCAGCCCATCCGTCAGGTTGACCGCGTTGCCCGCCCCCACGATCACGAAAGCAGCAAACACGTAGTAGAGCGGCCCGAGCGGAATGACGAGGCCGGTGGTAAACGGGATATAGATGTTGGTATTGATGTTGCCGACGATCAGCCAGGCGGCGACGCCCGCAACGGCAAATTCCAGCAGCAGGCGAACCTTGCCGGAAACGCCCTTGTGGCTGCGCTTGGTCACCTTGTCGAAATCGTCGAGGAACCCGATCGCGCCGAAGCCTGCGGTCACCGCGAGGCAGGCCCAGGCGAACGGGCTGGACAAATCCATCCACAGGAGCATCGCGATGACCAGCGAGGTCAGGATCATCAGCCCGCCCATTGTCGGCGTGCCGACCTTGGCCAGGTGCGTCAGAGGTCCGTCCGAACGGATCGGCTGCCCCTTGCCCTGGCGGACGCGCAGCATGGAAATGAACTTGGGTCCGATAATCAGGCCGATCGCCAGCGCCGTCAGCAAAGTCGCTCCGGCACGGAACGTCTGGTAGCGGACGAGATTGAACAGGCCGTCAAACGCAAACCACTGCGCAAAGAGGTAGAGCATTCAGCGTTCCCTGGTGCTGAAATGGGCAACCAGGGTCCCCAGCCCCACCGAATTGGACCCCTTGACCAGCACGGCATCACCGCCAAGCAGCCCGAATTCCTCCAGTGCGGCAATGGCTTCGCCCGGTCCTTCGCAGTGCACATAACTCATCGTCGCGCCCGATACACCCCCTGCGTTGCCTAATTCACGAGCAAGCGCAGACATTTCCGGCCCGACGAGGATCGCCATGTCCACGCCCGCTTCGCATAGAGGGGCGGCAAGCTGTGCATGGAAGCGGGGGGCAAAGTCGCCCAGTTCCTTCATCGCGCCGAGCACCGCGATCCGGCGCCCAGCCGGCGTCTGGCCAAGCTGGGCCAGGGTGGCGCGCATCGACGCGGGATTGGCGTTGTAGCTTTCATCGATCAGCAGCACATGGCCGCCCGGCACCGGCACCCGGTTCCGCTCCCCGCGGCCCTTCAGCCCGCCCATTTCGGCCAGCGCCAGCCCGGCCGCCCCCAGATCGCCGCCGGCGGCCTTCACTGCGGCGAGTACGCACAGGGAGTTGGCGATCCAGTGCTCCCCCGGTTCGGCCACCGTGTAGCACAGTCTCGCTTCGCCCAGCGCGGCGGTGACCAGCGAGCCGCCGTTGGCGGACGGGATTGCGTCGAGCAGGCGGACATCGGCGTGTGCCGCGCGGCCGAAGGAGAGGATCCTTGCGCCGCACTCCTGCGCGGCGGTTCGCAGCCGTTCGAAATGCGGGCTGTCTGCCGGGATCACCGCCGTACCGCCCGGGGCAAGGCCCCGGAAGATTTCCGCCTTGGCATCGGCAATCGCTTCCTCACTGCCCAGATTTTCGATGTGCGCAGGAGCGATGGTGGTGATCACCGCCACATCGGGACGAACCTGGCGGGTCAGCGCGGCGATTTCTCCGGCATGGTTCATGCCCATCTCGAACACGCCGAATTCGCTGCGTTCCGGCATTCGTGCCAAGCTCAGCGGCACGCCCACATGGTTGTTGTAGCTGCGCACGGACCGGTGGGCCGCGCCCCGGCTGCTCCGTTCCAGCGCGGTGAACACCGCTTCCTTGACGCCCGTCTTGCCGACCGATCCGGTGACGCCGATCACCCGGGCCGGCGCGCGGTCCCGTGCGGCTTGCGCAAGCCGTTCCAGCGCCTGGGTCGTGTCTTCGACCAGGATGTGCGGCCGGTCGATCGGGCGGTCCACGACCGCTGCCGCCGCTCCTTTGGCGAACGCCTTGTCGAGGTATGCGTGTCCGTCGGACTTTTCACCCTTCAGCGCGAAAAACAATTCTCCGAACCGAACGTCCCGGCTGTCGATCTCCACCCCGGACACCTCGAAGTCGCAGCTCGCCGTCCCGCCGGTTGCCGCGGCGATCGCTTCCGCGTCCCACAAGGCCAGCCTCCGCTCGTCATCCCGGCGAGGGGGCCAGCTGAGGATTTCCTGCAACGCGCTCATGTCATGCGGCTCCCGCCAGTTCGGCCGCGCATTCCCGCGCCACCGTCACGTCATCGAAGGGAAGGACCTGCGCGTCCTCCCCCGATCCGATGATCTGTCCTTGTTCGTGCCCCTTCCCGGCGATGAGCACGATGTCGTCCCGGCCCGCCTCGGCCACGGCAGCGGCGATCGCATCGCGCCGCCCGCCGATTTCCCGCGCGCCCGGCGCGCCGGTCAGCACCTCTGCCCGGATCGCGGCCGGGTCCTCTCCGCGCGGGTTGTCATCGGTGACGATCACGAGGTCGGAGTTCTTCACCGCGACTTCGCCCATTGGGCCACGCTTGCCCCGGTCGCGGTCACCGCCCGCGCCGAACACCGTGATCAGCCGGCCTTCGACATGAGGACGCAGGGCAGCAATTGCCGCGCCGAGCGCATCGGGCGTATGCGCGTAATCGACGTACACCGGTGCGCCGCTCATGGTAATGACCGCCCGCTCCAGCCGCCCGCGCACCGGCTGAAGCCGCCCAATTGCGTCGAACACTCGCCCCGCCTCGCTGCCGGTCGCCAGGGCCAGTCCGGCGGCGACCAGCGCGTTGGCTGCCTGGTAGGCGCCGATCAGCGGCAGGTTCACGCGGCGTGTTTCCCCGCCATGCTCGATTTCCAGTTCCTGCCCGAGTTGCCCCGGCATACGGGAAAGCAGGCGCAGGTCCGCTCCGTTTTCGCCAACGGAGAACACGCGCAGCCCCCGCCGTTCCGCGTGTTCACGCGCGCGCTGCGACCACGCATCGTCTGCCCAGATCACCGCCGCGCCGTCATCGTCGACCACTTCGTCGAACAACCGCATTTTCGCGGCGAAGTAATCCTCCATCGTCGGGTGGTAGTCGAGGTGGTCGCGGGACAAGTTGGTGAAGCCCCCGGCCACCACGCGCAGCCCTTCGTTGCGGAACTGCGCGAGGCCATGGCTCGACGCTTCATAGGCCACGTGGCTCACCCCTTCGCGGGCGAGGCCGGTCATGTTGGACAGAAACGTGACGATGTCGGGCGTAGTCAGTCCGGTGGAGACGCTACCATCGGGCGTGGTGACGCCGAGCGTGCCGATCGATGCGGCCCGTTCGCCCATCATCCGCCACAGCTGCCGGGTCATCTCCGCGGTCGAGGTCTTGCCATTGGTGCCGGTGATCGCAACGACGGTATCCGGGACCGGCTGGAAGAACCGGGCTGCAAGGCCGGCAAATGCGCGGCGCGGCTGCGGGTCGGCGATGTGGATTGCGCCGTTCACCTCAGCCTCCGGGCGGGCAACAATAGCGATCGCCCCGGCGCGGATTGCGGCCGGAATGAAATCTTCCCCGTTCACCTGTGTCCCGGGGAAGGCGCCGAAGACCGTGCCCGGGGCCACCTTGCGGTGATCGATGGCAAAGCCGGTGACCTGCTCCCCGGACACTCCGGGAACATTCATCCCTGCCGTTTCGATCAACCGCGCCAGCTTCATTCCTCGGTCTCCTCATCGCCGACTAGCGGCTTCAGGTCGGTCAGGTCGATATCGCGGCTGGTGTCGGGCAGAATGCCCAGGAGCGGCCCGATCCGGGGGATCAGGCGGCCCACGACCGGCGCGGCGTTCCACGCGGCGGTCCGCTGGTAGGAACTGGCCGCGGTGCCCTTCGGCTCATCCATCATCGCGACCACGACATAGCGCGGCTTGTCCATCGGGAAGGCCGCGGCGAACGTGGTGATCAGCGAGGTCCGGCGGTAGCCGCCGACGCCCGGCTTTTCGGCGGAGCCCGTCTTGCCGCCGATGCGAAAGCCCGGCGCGTCGGCATGGCGTCCGGTGCCGTAGACCGCGATCATCCGCAGCAACTGGTTCATCCGCGCACTGGTGGAGGCCTTGAACACCCGCCGTCCGCGCGGCGCTTCGCCCGGGGCGACTTTCCGCAGCGTCGTCGGGCGCCAGATGCCGCCGTTGACCATCGTGGCATAGGCGCTGGCAAGGTGAAGCGGCGTTACCGCGATGCCGTGGCCGTAGCTGACGGTCATCGCGCGCAGGCGCGGCCATTTGCCCTTGTGCCAGATCGGAAAACCGCGCGCGGGCAGCTCGATATACGGCCGCTCGTTCATGCCGAGGTCCTCCATCGTCCGCTTCAGCCGGTCCGGGCCGAGCGCGTCGGCGATCTGGGCAGTGACGATGTTGGAGGAATGGATCAGGGCCTGCGGCGCGTTTATGTACTGGCCGATGATGTGGCTGTCGCGAATACGGAAACCGCCGACCTGAAGCGGACGAGCCGCGGGATAGAGCTTCGCGAGATCGGTCACGACGCCGGAATCGATCGCCGCCGCGACCGTCAGCGGCTTGAAGGTGGAGCCGAGTTCATAGACCTGGTTGGTCACCCGGTTGAACATCAGGCTTTGCCCGCGCGCGTCGATCCGGTTGGGGTCGAATTCCGGCAGCGAGGCGAGCGCAAGCACTTCGCCGGTATCGACGTCGAGCACGATGCCGGCCGCGCCGGCCGCATTCACCGCCAGCATCCCGCGCCGCAATTCGTCTTCCAGCGCTCCCTGCACGCGGGTGTCGATCGACAGGGCCGCGGGCGTGCCGCGGGTGGCCGGATCGGTCAGGTGTTCGTCGAGCACTTGTTCCATGCCGACACGGCCATGGCCATCGGCCGCGACATAGCCGAGAACGTGCGCCGCCATCGACCCTTGCGGATACTGCCGGTCGGTCTCGCGCGGAAGTTCAAGCGCGAGTTCCCCGATCGCCTGCACTCGATTCGCGTCTTCGGGCAGGATGCGGCGGCGGATGTAACCGGCCTTGCCGCTGGTGAGGCGGCGCGTGGTTTCCGCCGGATCAAGATCGGGGAAGATGCGCGTGAGTTCGGCCGCGACCTCGGATGCAGGCTTTACCAGCGCCGATCCTCCGTCGTTCAGCGCCTGCGGATCGTACCACAAGGCATAGGCGGGAAAGGCCCGGGCCAGGGGAACGCCATTGCGATCGGTGATCTCTCCGCGCGACGGCAGCAGGGCTTCGGCCATCGATTGTTCGTGCGGCGGCGGCTGGACGAGGCCAAGCCAGGCGATCCGCAGCAAGGCGGCAAGCGCGATCAGGCAGAACGCACCGACGAGCAGCAGGACCCGCAGCCGGGCGGTAAGCAGGGACCGCTGGCGGATGTCGACCAGCCGGACGCGTCCGGTGGCGATCGCTCCGGAGGCGGTCAGGGAGTTCATTCGGCACCGCTCCGCGCCACGGCGCCGAGCTGGACCCGCATCGGGCCGCTGGCCGCGAACGGCAAGGACAGCGCCGCCTCCCGGGTCGGCCGTTCACCCTCGATCAGTTCCTCATCCACCGCGCGCCCGGTGATCGGGGAGACGAGCTGGGGGAACGACGGAGCTTCGTCCGCTGCATCGTTGCTGGCAAGGCGGATCGGATCGGGAGCGCCGACAACCGGCGGCGTACCGAGCTGGGCGAGCTGCCGCTCCCCTCCGATGAACTGGTCGGCCGTCGGCGCGCTGTAGCCGAAATCGACCCGGTTCCAGCTGGCAAGCTGCTGCTGGCTGGCGCGCGTCTGGAATTCCGTTTCCAGAAGCATTTTCTGCTGTTCGAGCGCGACGATCCTGCGCTCGGCGGTGACGACCTTGCTGTGGACCGCATTCACCTGGATGTGCAGCAGCAGATAGAGCCCGGTGCACAAGGCGAGGACGGCGAACCACCCGATCCGGCGAAGACGGCTTTGCTGGGTCATGCGGCCCTCCTGGCTGGCGTTGCGGTGCGGACGGCGGAGCGCAGCACCGCGGAGCGGGAGCGCGGGTTGCGGGCAATCTCGGCCTCGGAGGCGCGGATCGCCTTGCCCACGCCGGTGAAGGTGGCCGGATGCTCCCGCGGCGCTTCGGGCAAGTGGCGCGAACCTCCGGCGTTCGCCCCCGATGCATCGCGCAGGAAGTGCTTCACGATCCGGTCCTCAAGGCTGTGAAAGCTGACCACGGCGAGCCGGCCGCCTTCGCCCAGCAGCGCCTCGGCCTCCAACAGGCCGGTCTGGAGTTCATCCAGTTCGGCGTTCACGTGGATGCGAACGGCCTGGAAGCTGCGCGTGGCCGGGTCCTTGGGTGCGCCGGGCCGATAGCCGAGCGCCTTGCGGACTACCCGCGCAAGATCGCCGGTGGTCGACAAGGGCCGCGCGGCGACGAGTGCTCGGGCGATGCGCCGAGACTGCCGCTCTTCTCCATAGCGGTAGAGCACGTCGGCGATCTCGGCTTCGTCGGCCCGATTCAGGAAATCGGCCGCGCTTTCGCCTTCCTGGCTCATCCGCATGTCGAGCGGGCCTTCGGTGGAAAAGGCGAAGCCACGGGCCGGCTGGTCCAGCTGCATCGAGGATACCCCGATGTCCATCACCACGCCGTCCACCCGCGCGACCCCCGCTTGCGCCAAGGCATCGCTCATTTCCGAAAACCGGCGGGGATGAAGCACGAGGCGCGGCGGGTCCTGTTCGGTTTCGGGCCAGGTCCGCCCCCGCGCGATCGCATCGGGATCGCGATCGAACGCGTGGACCGTGGCGCCAGCCTCGAGCAGCGCACGCGTGTAGCCGCCCGCGCCGAAGGTCGCATCGACGATCACGTCGCCCGGCCGGAGGGTGAGCGCTTCGAGCACTTCGTCCAGCAGGACGGGAACATGCGGGACAGGAGGGAACGCGATCGGCGCGGTCATCCCTTCTTCCCCTTGGCCAGCGCTTCGGCTTCCAGCTGACGGCAGGCAGCCTGCGCGCCTTCCCAGCCTTCGCCCATGCGGTAGAGTTCTTCCGGGTTCCACAAGGTGAAGAAAGCGCCGGCGCCTTGGAAGTAGACGCCGCGGTCCATCTGCCCGAGCTCGGCGAGATGTTCCGGCATCACGAACCGGCCGCTGGCATCGAAGGGAAGTTCGCTGAAGCCGTAGAGCTGCAGGGCGCGCAGATCGCGATCAAAATCGCGGCCGAGGCGCAGGGCGCGTTCCTCCTCCCGATCGATCTGGGCTTCGAGCGCGCTGCGGCGGGAGAGGCCGAAGCCGGTCAGGCAGGGCCACTTCTCATGCTTGGACAAGCAGAGAATGCGGTCACCGCTCGATTCGGTGACGGCTTTGCGGAAGGCGGGAGGCAGCGTGAATCGGCTCTTCTCGCCCTGAAGCGAGAAAGCCTGTCCGCTGTATCCGATCGGCTGTTCGCCCGCCACGTGTTCTGCCCCGGAATAGCCCCGATTGCCTGGCGCAATTCACCTCCTGCAAGCCGCGCGCAAACGCGGCCCGTCATCCCGCCAGGGATGCATCGCAGGCGAATTGGCCGATTGAAGAAATCCCTATCCCGCGCGGCGGCGGGATGGAAGGGGAAATCACGGGAAGTTTGGGGACACGGTTGCATCCCATTGTTTTAAGGCCGTTTTTTTCGCCCTACCCTTCGACTTACCCGCACGCGCGGGACCTTCCTGCAGGGCCGGATTTACGCGATTTCCCGCAGTATCCCGCGCGCTGAAGCCCTTCCCGCCCGCAAAATCCCCGATTTGCTGAAAGCGGCGAACGGGAGGGGAAGCACCTCTTTTACGGCAACCCGATTCGGCTTCCGATCCCACGCCGACGCGACAGCGGTGCGATATGTGCTTTCATGTGCAGCCGGGCGCCCGAAGACTCGTTTCGGACATAGCAAGCGAAGCCGCAGATGCGCATCGAGGGGGACGCCTGATCGGGCCTGCCACACTGGGGCAAGCCCGATCAGTTGGCCTGGCGCAGGCGCCGCAATTGCTGGCCTAGGGCGCGGCCGGCGGTACATCGTACAATTCAGGCTCCATCTCGGGCACCACCGTTACGGGCGCCGCCGCTGGCTGAGCGGGCACTTCGGGCACTACTCCGGCGTCGGCCAGCGGGTCGCTCGCGGTATCTTCGGCCTTGGCCGCCATGTCTGCGGGCAAAGGTTCGGCGACGGCTTCCGCTTCGCTCTGCTGTGCGCGGTTCATGATGACGTTCGCGAGGCCGACGAGCAGGATCATTGCGCCAAGCCCCAGAAGCCCGACCTGCAGGCGCTGAATGGCTTGCGCGCGCGTGCCGGACAGCGGGCTCATCACCTCGCCTTCCTCATCCCGGGGCGTGCGGACCGGACCAATGGAATTGCCTTGCATCCCGGCAGGATAAGGCACGAATCCTACTTGAGCCAGTCGAAAACCGGCAGGTTCTTCGCTTCCAGCCATTCACGATTGAACAGGGTCGACAAGTAGCGCAGCCCGCTGTCCGTCAGGATCGTCACGACCCGGCTCCCGGAACCCAGCTGCTTGCCGAGCGCCACGGCCCCGGCCACGTTGATCCCGGATGAAAGGCCGATGCACAAGCCTTCTTCCCGCAGCAGCCGGGCCACCCACTCCAGCCCCTGCTGGTCCGAGACGCGAAACTGCGCATCGACGGGCGCACCTTCCAGATTGGCGGTAATGCGGCTCTGCCCGATACCTTCCGCGACAGAGGAGCCTTCAGCCTTCAGTTCCCCGCAGGCGTAGTAGTTGTACAGCCCGGCGCCGTGAGGATCGGTCAGCGCAACGCAGATACTTTCGTCGAAGGCTTTCAGGCCCAGCCCGATCCCCGAGATGGTCCCGCCGGTGCCGGCGGCGCAGGTGAAGCCGTCGATCCGCCCATCCATCTGCTGCCAGATCTCGGGCGCGGTACCTTCGATATGCGCCTTGCGGTTGGCGGTATTATCGAACTGGTTGGCCCAGATCGCCCCTTCGGTTTCTTCCGCAAGGCGGCGCGAGGTGTGCACGAAATGACCGGGGTTGGCGTACGGCGCGGCAGGGACGAGCACGAGCTCGGCACCAAGCGCGCGCAGCGTGTCCATCTTTTCGCGGCTTTGCGTCTCCGGCATCACGATGATCGTGCGGTAGCCCCTGGCGTTGGCGACCAGCGCCAGGCCGATGCCGGTGTTGCCGGCGGTGCCTTCGACGATCGTTCCGCCGGGCTTCAGTTCCCCCCGGCTTTCCGCGTCCTTCACGATCCACAGCGCAGCCCGGTCCTTTACCGAACCGCCGGGGTTGGTGAACTCGCATTTCGCCCAGATCTCGCAACCCGCCTCCTCGCTCGGGCCTTTCAGCAGGACGAGCGGGGTGTTGCCGATCAGGTCAAGGGTGTCGCGCAGGACGGGCAGACTGGTCATTCCAGGGAATTAGGCCGCAAGCCCGCGCGCCGCAACGCAAATGCTCTCGTCAGGGGTCAAGCCAGCCTTGCCGGCTCAATCCTCAGCCGCGATCCGGACCTTGAGTCCGTCGAGGTCGTCGGTGAAGGGCACCTGGCAGGAAAGCCGCGACGTTTCATTCCGATCGTCGCTGCTGTCGAGCAAGTCGTCCTCATCCGCGCTCATCGCCGGGAGCTTGTCCTGGAACGCGGGGTCGACATGGACATGGCACGTCGCACAGGAACAGCAGCCGCCGCACAGCGCCAGCAGTTCATCGAAGCCGTTGTCGCGGATCGCTTCCATGACCGTAAGGCCGGCGTCAGCTTCGACCGCGGTTTCGGTTCCATCGCGCGTCACGACAATCAGCTTGGGCATGGCTCGTTCGATCTCCTATGGCAGCGCGAGCTAAGTGAGATGAACGGCTTTGGCAAGCAGAGGGGGCAGGAGAGGCCATGAGACTGGACGCCGAACGCCTGCATGAAGGGCTGGACCGGGTAGCGGCGACAGAGCCGGCAATCGCCCGGGCGCTGGCGCTGGCAGGCTATCCCGAACCGCGCATCCGCCCCGCAGGCCACTACACGCTGTTGCGCGCGATTGTCGGCCAGCAAGTCAGCGTCGCTGCCGCCGCTAGCGTGTGGGCCAAGCTGGAGACGTTGCTGGGGGAAGGCGTGGCACCCGATGCACTGCTGGCCGCTGGCGAAGACGAACTGCGCGCCTGCGGCTTGTCGCGCCAGAAGCAGTCCTACGCCCGTTCCTTGTGCGATCTTGTCGTTCGCGGCGAAGTGGATCTGCACAACTTGCCGGAAGACGACGAGGAAGCGATCGAACTTCTTACCCGGATCAAGGGGATCGGCCGCTGGTCGGCGGAAATCTACCTGCTGTTCGCCGAAGCAAGGCCGGACATCTGGCCCGCCGGCGATCTGGCGGTGCAAGCCGGAACCGGACAGATCCTGGGCCTGGCCGAAAGGCCTTCCGAGAAGGCTTTGCGCCAGCGTGCGGAACCGTGGCGACCCGATCGGGGCGCGGTCGCACTGCTGGCCTGGCACTGCTATAACACCGCCGCGTTGTAGCAGTGCCGCATTTTCATCGCTGGCACCGGAGCTTACCTTTCCGCGCAGTTTTCAGACCCTGCTTCTTTCGGTAAGCCTCGCCTGCAGCCCCGCAGCTGCCCAAGGAGAACCAATGTCCACCAGCCCAGCCGCCCCCGCCCAGCCCCAGCGCACGGACACGCTCATCCCGCGCCAGGCGCTGTTCGGCAATCCCACACGCTCAGCGGGGCGGATCAGCCCGGACGGCCAGTGGCTGAGCTGGATGGCCCCGTCCAGCGGCGTGATGAACGTGTGGATGGCTCCGGCCAGCGATCCTTCCGCTGCCCGGGTAATGACCAAGGCGACCGAACGGCCCATCCCGCAGCATTTCTGGGCGCCCGATTCCCGGAGCATCCTCTATGTGCAGGACAAGGCCGGGGATGAGAATTACCTGCTCTACGGGATCGATGTCGCCTCCGGACAGGAGCGCGCCCTCACCCCGTTCGACAAGACCCGGGTGCAGGTGGTCGGAACTTCGACCAAGGTCCGTGACTCGATCCTGATCGGCCTCAACAACCGGGACCCGCGGTTTCACGACGTTCACCGGCTTGACCTGAACTCGGGCGACCTGACGCTTGTGCAGCAGAACGACAGCTACGTCGCGTTCGTCGCCGACGATGACCTGGCCCTGCGCTGGGCGCTGCGCCAGAACGCTGCGGGCGGAATGGACATGTTCGAGATGCGCGACGGGACAGTTGCCGACGCTCCGCGCGAAGTCACCAGTCTTGAGGATGCCCTTGCCACCAGCCCGGCCGGGTACACCGCCGATGGCAGGACGCTCTACTGGATCGACAGCCGGGGACGGAACACGGCGGCGCTGATCGCGGAAAACACCGAAACGGGCGAAAAGCAGGTCATCGGGCAAAGCGACAAGGCCGATATCGGTTCGGTCATGCAGAACCCGACTACAGGACAGGTCGAGGCCTACGCAGTCGATTACCTCACGACCGAGTGGAACGCGCTCGATCCCGCGGTGAAGGCTTCGCTGGATTGGCTCGATGGGCGGCTTGAGGGAGATTTCGGTGTTCAGTCGCGCACCGACGACGATACCAAGTGGGTCGTCTGGAACGATCCGCTGACCGGGCCGAGCAAGGTCTATCTTTTCGACCGTCCGGCCGGCACGTTGACCGAGTTCTACACCACGCGGCCCGAACTGGCAGGTGCGCCGCTGCAGCCGATGCACCCGGTCGAGATCGCATCACGCGATGGGCTGACGCTGCCGAGCTATCTGACCCTGCCGCTGGGGAGCGATCCCGACAGGAACGGCGTACCCAACGCGCCGGTGCCCATGATCCTGCTGGTTCACGGCGGCCCATGGGCGCGCGATTCGTACGGCTTCAACTCCTACCACCAATGGCTGGCGAACCGCGGCTACGCCGTGCTCAGCGTCAACTTCCGCGGATCGACCGGCTTCGGCAAGGACTTCGTCAACGCCGGCAACCTTGAGTGGGCCGGCAAGATGCACGACGACCTGATCGACGCGGTCGAATGGGCGGTCGGCAAAGGCATCGCCCAACAAGACCAGATCGCGATCATGGGCGGGTCCTACGGCGGCTACGCCACGCTGGTCGGCCTGACTTCCACGCCCGAAACGTTCGCCTGCGGAGTGGATATCGTCGGCCCTTCGAACCTCGAGACCCTGCTTTCTACGATCCCGCCTTACTGGGAGCCGATGGTGAAGCAGTTCCACGAACGGATGGGCAATCCGGAAACTCCGGAAGGCAAGGCCCTGCTGCAGGATCGGTCCCCGCTCTATAAGGCGGACCGGATCATCAAGCCGCTGCTGATCGGGCAAGGGGCCAACGATCCGCGCGTGAATCAGGCGGAAAGCGACCAGATCGTTGCCGCGATGGAAAAGGCCGGCATTCCGGTGACCTATGTCGTGTTTCCTGATGAAGGGCATGGGTTCCACCGGCCGGAAAACAACATCGGGTTCAACGCGATCGTGGAGAACTTCCTCGCCAGCTGCCTTGGCGGCAGGGCAGAGCCGATTGGCGACGCGGTGAAAAGCTCCACCGCCGAGATCGCGATGGGCGCGGAACACGTGCGCGGGCTTGGCGGCACGTCGGCCGTGACCGGGGAATGAAGGCACGGCCAAGGCATGCGTTCGAGGGTGATGCGGCATGACCCCCCGGCGCACGATCTTCGTCACCGGGGCCGGATCCGGCATCGGGCGGGCGATCGCCTTGCACTTTGGGCATCAGGGCTGGTTCGTCGGCCTGGGCGACAACGATCCTGATCGGATGTACGAGACGGAACGGATGCTGCCGGGCGGCTATTCCTATGCCTACTGGATGGACGTCCGCCGGCGCGACGAATGGGACGACGCGCTGCGCGTGGTCGCCCGGGCTTCGGGCGGGCAGATCGACGTCGTCGCCAACAACGCCGGCGTGGCGGAAAGCGGCACACTGATGGACTTGTCCGATGAGCAGGTGGAGCACGAACTTTCCGTCAACCTTAGCGGCGCGATCCACGGTGCGCGGGCGGCCTATCGCTATCTGAAGGAAACCGCGCCCGGTTCGTGCCTGGTGAACACCTCCAGCGCCTCGGGACTTTACGGCGTGCCGGGACTCAACGTCTACGGCGCGACCAAGGCGGCGCTCAAGTCGCTGAGCGAATCGCTCGACGCCGAATGGGCCGCGGACGGGATCCGGGTGCGCTGCCTGATGCCGGGGTTCGTCGATACCCCGCTGCTGGATGGACACATCGGGCCCGTAACCGTTCGGGACCACCTGAAAGCGCTCGGACTGGAAGTCCTTTCGCCGGAACAAGTCGCGCAAGCCGCCTGGGATGCCGTCCATGGCGACAAACTGCACTGGCCGGTCGGCAAGGACGCACGCCGCCTGACGTTCGCGGCGCGCTGGCTCCCGGGTCGGCTGCGCAGGCAGATGCGGCAGGTCGCGGCGAAAGGCTAAACCAGTGCGTCGATGGCCTGCGCCATCTTCACGTCGCGCTGCGACAGCCCGCCGGCGTCGTGGGTAGTCAGGGTGATCTCCACCCGATTGTAGACGTTCGACCATTCGGGATGGTGATCGTGCTGTTCGGCCAGCAGGGCGACACGAGTCATGAAACCGAAGGCTTCGCTGAAATCGCGGAAGCGGAACTCCCGCTCGATGGCAAGCCCGTCGTCCCGCAACGTCCAGTCGGAAAGCTGACGCAACGCTTCCTCGCACTCGGTCGGGGTCAGTTGCGGGATGGGCATTCGTCGGTCTCCTCTGCTTGTCCGTCTCTGCGGCATACCCTAACGCATCGCGCAATGGATGGGTGCTCGCTTGTTGCCAAGGATCTTGCCTGCCTTCGGGGGGATCGGCTGCTGTTCCGGCGCCTGTCGCTTTCGCTCGCGTCCGGTGAGGCGCTGCAGGTTGCCGGGCCGAACGGCACCGGCAAGTCGAGCCTGATCCGCATCCTTGCGGGACTGCTGCGCCCGTTCGCCGGCACGGTGGAGCGGGACGGCGCGATCGCGCTGCTGAATGAGCGGCCTGCACTCGACGAATACCTGCCGCTCGGCCACGCGCTCGGGTTCTGGCAGACGATCGATGGACCGGGGGCAGCTGTGGACCGGCTCGGCCTTGCCGACTTGCTGGATGTCCCGGTGCGGTACCTTTCGACCGGTCAGCGGAAGCGCGCCGCCCTTGCTCGCCTGATCGGCCAGCGCGCACCGGTCTGGCTGCTGGATGAGCCGCTGAACGGCCTCGACATTGATGCGGCGGCCGATTGCCAGCGACTGGTTGCTGAACATTGCGGGGACGGCGGCATTGCCATCGTCGCCTCGCACCAGCCGTTCACCCTGCCCGGTGGCAAGCTGGCCATCGCGGACTACGCGCCATGAGCCCGCTGCTGGCCATCCTGAAGCGCGATCTTGCCTTGCTGCTTCCCGGCGGCCGGCGAGGAGGGACACTGCTGCCGCTGCTGTTTTTCCTGGCGGTGACGGTGCTCTATCCATTCGCGGTCGGGCCGGATGCGCCGCTGCTGGCCCGGACCGGCGGAGGCGTGATATGGGTCGCGGCCCTGCTGGCAGCGATCCTCCCGCTCGACCGGTTGGTTGCGCCCGATCTCGAACAAGGGTTCTTCGATCAGTGGGCCTTGCGCGGAATTGCGGAGGAAGCCGTCATCGCGCTGAGGGTGCTTGCTCATTGGCTGAGCTTCGGTCCGCCGCTGATGATCGCCGCCCTGCCCGCCGCCGCCTTGCTCGGGATCGACGGCCCCACGCTGAGAACGGTCGAGCTTGGCCTGCTGGTCGGAACACCGGGGCTGGCCGCAATCGGCGTCACGATCGCGGCGCTGACGGTGTCCTTGCGCTCCGGCGCGGCGATGGCCGGGCTGCTGCTGATCCCGCTGGCGGTGCCAATCCTGATCTTCGGCGCGGGAAGCCTTTCGACCGGCGGCGAAGGCGGCCTTGCGCTGACTGCCGCGATCAGCCTGCTGCTGGTGGCGATGGCGCCGTTTGCCGGCGGCGCGGCCATTCGGGCCGCGCGCGAGGGCTGACGCTCCCCTTGAGCTCAGCCGTTTATTCGTGAGGCGGCTTGTGCAGGCCCCTGGGGCTGAGGGTGAAGATTTCACAGCCGTCCTCGGTGATCCCGATCGAATGTTCGAACTGCGCGGACAAGCTCTTGTCGCGCGTCACCGCGGTCCAGCCGTCATTGAGCAGCTTCACCGGCGACTTGCCGAGATTGATCATCGGTTCGATGGTGAAGAACATGCCCGGCTTCAGTTCCGGCCCGGTCCCGGCCCTTCCGGCATGCACGACTTCGGGTGCATCGTGGAACAAGCGGCCAAGGCCGTGGCCGCAGAATTCGCGCACGATGCCGTAGCGGTACTGTTCGGCGTGGCTCTGGATCGCTGCGCCGATATCACCCAGCCGCGCGCCCGGCTTGGCTTTCTCGATCCCGATCATCAGGCATTCGTAGGTCACCTCGACCAGCCGGCGGGCCTTCAGCGAAGCATCGCCCGCGATGTACATGCGGCTGGAATCGCCATGCCAGCCATCCAGCAGCGGGGTCACGTCAATGTTGAGGATGTCACCGTCTTTCAGCGTCTTGGACGACGGAATCCCGTGGCACACCACGTGGTTGATCGAGATGCAGCAGCTGTGCGTATACCCGCGATAGCCAAGCGTCGCCGGTACCGCTCCGCCGTCCAGCATCATTTCGCGCACCGTCCGATCCAGGTCCTCGGTCGACGCGCCCGGCTGCACGAGCGGGGCCATCGCATCGAGGATTTCGGCGGCGAGGCGCCCCGCCTTGCGCATTCCCTCGAACGCTTCGGGGCCATGGAGCTTGATCGTGCCGTCGCGCAGGACGGTTTCGGTGCCGGTAATATGCTGGTACTGGGTCATGGGCCTTCATCTAGTGTCGAAAACGCCGAATTGCGAGCGCATCAGCGCAAGGTCGAAAAACTGGCCTGATACTCCGGCTTCACGCGCGCCAGCACGGCCGGGGTCACGGGCAGCGTGATTTCAAAGGTCCCTTCGGCATAAGGTCCGGCGTTGTAGGGCGGGATCAGGAAACCGATCCGGTCGAAGGTCCGTCCGTTGGACGACCCGAGGATCAGGGTCGAATTTTCGACCGGATCGATGCAGGCGCCGAAGATCTCATCCGTCTTGTCGACAGGAGAGCCGCGCTTTTCCGCGCGCTGCCGGTCCAGCTCGGCACAGAAGGATTCCCGTACCGTGTCCGAGAACGCGCTGGCGCTACCGAAGAAGTCGGTGGGCTGAAGCGCGCGGCCGGCGCGCTTGTCCCATACGAGCGAATCGAACGTGGTCATCCCGTGCGCCCCGCCCGAATAGAAGTAGGCCTGCGCCGAAAGGCTCAACCAGTCCGGCAGGTCGGCCACGACCATCCACCTGGTCTCATGGCTGTGCGGGCGGAAGGGAGACCCGCTATCCTGCATCTCGGCTCGGTCCTTGCTCGCCGCGGCAGCGAGGTTCGCCTTCGTTTCTTCAAGCCGGGTGTCGAGCAGCCGGGCAAGCCCGGGGATCGCACCCGCTTTTTCGGGATAGGCATAGGCGAAGCTGTAGGCGTCGGTTTCGGTGGAAACCGCGCGCGCGCCGTTGCCGCTTTCTCCTGCGGGTGCGCTGGCGGAGGCGCCCGATGACGAAGAGCTGGCGGTTGCCGTTGCGGTTACCGCTCTCGCTTCCGGCTCCCGCACAGGCGGGCTGTCGGCGGTTTCCCCGCATCCGCTCAGGATGATTGCCACCAGTATCGCAAAGGCGTGTCGCATCGCCTGACCTTTCCAAACGCGCCGGTTTTGGGCAAGCCCTGAAGCATGAGCATCGAAAATGACTTGATCCAGCCGGATCGCGAGCAGGAAGCCACCTCGATCCACCTTGTGGGCAAGGCCGGCCTAGCCGACTTCGTGAAAAACCTGAACCCGGCGCAGCAGGCGGCGCTCGCCGCGCAGAAGTTTTCCGGGGGCGATGGCCCGGTGGGAATCGTGTCCGACCAGGACAGCTGGTTTGCCGTCGGCGGGGTGGCCGATCCGGCGGAACTCAACAGCTGGTCGCTCGCTCCTTTGGCGGAGAGGCTACCGGCCGGAACCTACCGGATCGAAGGTGCGGAGCCCGGCCCGGCCCTGCACGGCTGGCAGATGGCGCAGTATCGCTTCACCCGGTACCGGGAGGAGACCGATTCCGTCGGCCCGCGTATCCTGCTGACCCGGCAAGTAGCCGCGATCGAAGCGGCCATCGCCGAAGCGGAAGCCGTCGCCCTGGTGCGCGATCTCGTGAACACCCCAGCCGAGGATATGGGGCCGGCCCAGCTCGAAGCCGAAGTCGAGGCGTTGGCCAGACAGTTCCGGGCCGAGGTAAAAGTGACCCGGGGTGACGGGCTGGAACAGCAGTTCCCGATGGTCCACGCGGTCGGCCGGGCCGCCGCGCGCAGTCACGCGCCGCGGATGATCGAGCTGATCTGGGGCGACGAGGATGCGCCGCGCCTGGCGGTAGTCGGCAAGGGCGTGTGCTTCGACTCGGGCGGGCTCGACATCAAGGGTTCAGCGGGAATGCTGCTGATGAAGAAGGACATGGGCGGCGCGGCCCACGCAATCGCGCTGGCCCGGCTGATCATGGGCGCAGGGCTGAAGGTGCGGCTGCACTTGCTGGTCCCGGCGGTTGAAAACGCGATCTCCGGCAACGCTTTCCGTCCGGGCGACGTGCTGAAAAGCCGCAAGGGGCTGACGGTCGAAATCGGCAACACCGATGCCGAAGGGCGGCTGATCCTGGCCGATGCGCTGGCGCTTGCCTGCGAAAGCGCCCCTGAACTGGTGATCGATTTCGCGACCCTGACCGGCGCAGCCCGCGTAGCGCTTGGCCCCGATCTTCCTGCGCTGTTCACTCGCCGGGACGAAACGGCCGAAGCGCTGACCCATGCGGGCAAGACCCATGACGACGAAGTGTGGCGCCTGCCTTTGCCCGACGCGTACCGGGAGTGGCTGAAATCCGACATCGCCGACATCAACAACAGTCCTGCCAACGGGTATGCAGGGGCCAGCGTCGCCGGATTGTTCCTCGACAAGTTCGTGGAGGACGGGATCGATTGGGCCCATTTCGATACCTTCGCCTGGCGGCCGGCCGCCAAGCCGGGTCGGCCCAAGGGGGGGGAAGCCCTGGGCTTGCGAGCGGCCTGGCACATGCTGCGGGACCGCTTCGGTTGAACGACCTCACGCGCCCTTCTTGCCCGTTCGCCTCTGCCGGTCTAATCGCGCCGGTTTCCGCACAGGAGCCGCAGGACCTCAGGTGAACAACAGCGCCGCAACACTTCAGCCGGATTCGTCGACGCATGGGCCTTACGTGCTTGCCGGACCCGCTCCCCGCCCGGCTCCCGGCACGCTGCCGCTGCGAGGCGATCTTGCACATGTCGCGCTCGCCGGGCGATATTTCGTGCCGCATTATGCGGTGCCGCAACCCCGCGCGGTCCTGACCGGCGGCGCCACCTTGCACGATGCGCCAAGCGAGAGCGCGCCCGCGATTCGCGATCTGGCGGAAGGTGAGAGCTTCGAAGTGCTCGACATCACCGGCGCCTGGGCGTGGGGCTGCCTGTCTCTGGATGGGCCGGTCGGTTACATCCGGCTCGACTTGCTGGAGGCGATCCCCTGATGGCGCAGACGGTCTTTATCGATGGAGCCGCGGGGACCACCGGGCTGGAAATCGCCGATCGGCTGGCGGGGCGGCCCGAGTTCGAGCTGATCGCGCTTCCGGAGGCCAGGCGCAAGGACGATGCGGCGCGGGCCGAAGCGCTTAACGCTGCGGATTTCGCCATTCTCTGCCTGCCCGACGACGCAGCGCGCGAAGCGGTGGCGATGATCGGCAACGACACCACCCGCGTGATCGATGCCTCGACCGCGCACCGGGTCGCGCCGGGCTGGGTCTACGGATTTCCAGAAGTGGAGGGCCGCGACGAAGTGGCCAACGCCCGGCGCGTGTCCAATCCCGGCTGTTACTCAACCGGGTTCATTGCCTTGCTGGCGCCTCTCATACGGGCCGGCCTGCTTCCTGCCGACTGGCCTTACACCTGCAACGCGGTGTCCGGCTATTCCGGCGGCGGCAAGGCGCTGATCGCCCGCTTCGAAGACGACCGGGACATCGCCTGGCGCGGGTATGCGCTCCAGCTTGGGCACAAGCACGTGCCTGAAATGCAGGCGCGGGCGGGGCTTTCCCGCTCACCCCTGTTCACTCCGGCCGTGATCCCCGCCATGCGCGGCATGGTGGTGGAGGTACCGCTGCCCCTCTCCGCGATGGAAGGGGCTGCCAGCCCCGAGGCGCTGCGGGAGGAACTGGCCCGATTCTATCAAGGCAGCCGAATTGTCCGCATGGGCGAAGAACCAGCAGACGGCGAACTGCTGCTGCGCGGATCGCGTGCGCCGACCGATGCGATGGAGCTTTCCGTGTTCGCCAGCCCGGACGGATCGCAAGCGCGATTGGTGGCCGTGCTCGACAACCTTGGCAAAGGTGCCAGCGGAGCTGCGGTGCAATCGCTCAACCTGATGGCCGGACTGCACGAGGCTGCAGGATTGCGCCTCTAGGAATGCCTGAAAAACGGGCACACCCTGCCCGGTTTTTATCCAGACCGGACGACCGGACCCGACGGAATGCCTCATGGCAGCGTCCGCACGCGATTGGCCCCTTTCGCCGGCACCGGTGATTGTCTACCCCTTGCACCACGCTCCTGGCGTGATTCTTGAGTTGGCCTGCGAACTGGCACGATTCTTGAAGGGCATTGTCAGGATTGTTCGGACAAGATCCGGCGGCGGGCAATCCGCGCGCCGGAAATTTCGCGCAGGGATGTAGGTGAAAAAGATCGAAGCCATCATCAAGCCGTTCAAGCTCGACGAAGTGAAGGAAGCGCTGCACGAAGTCGGCGTTTCCGGCATCACCGTGCTCGAAGCCAAGGGCTTCGGCCGTCAGAAGGGCCATACCGAACTCTATCGCGGCGCCGAGTACGTGGTCGACTTCCTGCCCAAGGTTAAGCTTGAGGTGGTCGTCGCGGACGAACTGGCGGAGCGAGTGGTGGAGGCGATCGCCGCGGCCGCGCAGACGGGACGGATCGGCGACGGCAAGATCTTCGTCACCCCGGTTGAATTCGCGTTGCGCATCCGCACCGGCGAAAAGGACGACGCCGCGCTCTGAACTCGCTTCGGACCCTCAGCGGGGACCGGACAAGCCAGCTATTGCAAGGAAGGAAGACAATGCCGAGTGCAAAGGAAGTCGTGCAGCGGATCAAGGACGAAGAGATCGAATGGGTCGACCTTCGCTTCACTGATCCCAAGGGCAAGTGGCAGCACCTGACCATGGTGTCGTCCCTGCTGGGCGAGGACGAGCTTGAAGAAGGCCTGATGTTCGACGGATCGTCGATCGCGGGCTGGAAGGTGATCAACGAATCCGACATGATCCTGAAGCCCGATCTGGAGGAGGTCTTCATGGATCCCTTCAGCGCGACGCCCATGATGATTGTCTTCTGCGACATCGTCGAGCCTTCGACCGGCGAACTTTACGCCCGCGATCCGCGCTCCACCGCGAAGCGCGCCGAGGCTTATCTCAAGAGCACCGGCATCGGCGACACCATCTACGTCGGACCCGAAGCCGAGTTCTTCATGTTCGACGACGTTCGTTTCTATGACGACTACAACGGCAGCGGCTTCAAGCTCGACGACATCGAGCTGCCGACCAACACCAACACCGAATACGGCGCGGGCAACATGGCCCACCGGCCGCGCGTCAAGGGCGGCTACTTCCCGGTCGCTCCCGTCGACAGCGCGACCGACATCCGTGCCGAGATGGTCTCCACCATGATCGAGATGGGCCTGCCGTGCGACAAGCACCACCACGAGGTGGCCGCGGCGCAGCATGAGCTGGGTCTGACGTTCGGCACGCTGGTGCAGACGGCCGACCGGATGCAGATCTACAAGTACGTGGTGCACATGGTCGCGCAGGCTTACGGCAAGACCGCGACCTTCATGCCGAAGCCGATCAAGGGCGACAACGGATCGGGCATGCACACGCACATGTCCATCTGGGAAAACGGCAAGCCGACCTTCGCCGGCAACGGCTACGCCGGCTTGTCCGATGCCTGCCTGTACTTCATCGGCGGCGTCATCAAGCACGCCAAGGCGCTGAACGCGTTCACCAATCCCGGTACCAACAGCTACAAGCGGCTGGTTCCCGGGTTCGAAGCACCGGTCCTGCTTGCCTATTCTGCGCGCAACCGTTCGGCATCCTGCCGGATTCCCTACGGTGCGGGCGAAAAGGCCAAGCGCGTCGAGTTCCGCTTCCCCGATGCGCTGGCGAACCCCTACCTCGCTTATGCCGCGCTGCTGATGGCCGGCCTCGACGGGATCCAGAACAAGATCCATCCGGGCGATCCGATGGACAAGAACCTTTACGACCTGCCGCCGGCAGAGCTCGCCCTGGTTCCGACCGTCTGCGCGTCCCTGCGCGAAGCCCTGGAGTCGCTGCAGGCAGACCATGAGTTCCTGCTGCGCGGCGACGTCTTCTCCAAGGATCAGGTCGACGCCTATCTCGACCTGAAGTGGGAAGAAGTGCTGCGCTGGGAGATGACCCCCAGCCCGGTTGAGTACGACATGTACTACAGCGCCTGATCGCCGGTTATACGGCACAGGAAGGGCGTTCGGAGCGATCCGGACGCCCTTTTTTTTGGCTGCCCGGTTGCGGCTGCAAAAACAGCTCTTTCCTACGCTTTATCCAGGTTCCTAGCGTGCTCCTCGACTCGCAGGAGACGATCATGAATCCGAAGCCGATCTTCGATACTGTCCGCGTTCTTCTGGGGCGCGGCTTCAGTCAGGATGAAGTGCACGCGCTGGATGCTGCCATCGAGCAGGCCTTGGCCGTCTTGCCGAACTCCGTGGCGCCCGCTTCCCCGCCTGAAGCCGGTACGGCTTCCCGCACCGTGGGTGCCGGCGGCCTCAAGCTCATCCAGAAATGGGAAGGCTGCGCAAAACGGCGCGCGGACGGACGGTTTGAAGCCTATCCCGATCCCGGCAGCAAGGACGGACATCCCTGGACGATCGGCTGGGGCTCCACCGGTTCGGACATCCGGCCGGGCGTCGTCTGGAACCAGGAGCAATGCGACGAGCGGTTCCTGCAGGAGCTTCAACGCTACGTCGATGAAGTCGCGCGGACGATCGGCGATGCGCCGACGAGCCAGAACCAGTTCGATGCCCTGGTGTCGTTTCACTACAACACCGGGAAGATTGCGACTGCCACGCTGACCCGAAAGCACAAGGGGGGCGATTTCGCCGGCGCCCGGGCTGAATTCGGCAAATGGATATTCAATGATGGCAAGCCGATGCAGGGCTTGCGCAATCGCCGGGCGGATGAGGCGAGGCTCTACGCCTCTCCAGACTGAAACGCTGCGATGCCTTGGGCGGGAACCGTGCCGTTCGCCGGAGGGTTCTGACCCAAAGGAGTAGAGTTTCATGCGCAAGTTGCTGCTGGGGGCCGCCCTCGCGCTGGCCGTCGGCACTGCTCAGGCGGCCCCGGAGAACGGCAAGAACAAAAGCGCCGGAGAGGACGTGCAAGGCCCAGCCATGGAGGAAAGGGCTGAGCCGAACGCCGAGCGTTCGCCGCCTGCCGCCGCACCTGATCGCGGCAGCAGGGGGCCCGGCACCGTTTCACCCGCCAGCCGCAGTCCGCGCGGAAATCCCCCCGTTGCCGACACTGACGCGCCACGACCTCGCCAGAACGGCCCCGTTGGCCGAGAGAATGCTTCCGCGATCCCCGCCGCGGCAGCCGAAGCCGGGCCAGCGGTCAGGCCGCCTGTAACGCGCCCGCCGCGCCGCGGCCGCGATGAGCAGCGGCTGAGACAAGCGCGTCGGATCGCCACCGAGCCGGCCTCCATCGACGTGAATGGAAACCGCTATTTCTCGCTGAAGGGCACACGCCTTGGGTACGATCCCGGAGTATCGCGTCCCACCCCCCTGATCGGCGGCTGCCCTCCAGGGTTGACCAACGAGCGAACCGGATGCCTGCCGCCCGGACAGGCGCGTTCCCGTTCCTGGGTATCGCTGGAGCCGAAGTGGTGGGGACTTGCCGAGTTGGATGGCCGTTACGTCTATCACGACGGCTATCTTCTGCGCCGCAGCGGGGACCGCGTCACCGGTTACGTGCCACTGCTGGGAGGCGCGCTTTCGGTCGGCAATGGCTGGCCATCCTCGTACCAGCCGGTGGAGATGCCCGACTACTACGTCGATCTGTACGCTTTGGGCTCGAGTACGGATTACCGTTACGCCAACAACGTAATCTATCGGATCGAACCCCGGAGCAGCGCGATCACCTCCATCGCGGCGATGCTGACAGGCGATCGCTTCGCCATTGGGGAAAAGGCCCCGCCCGGGTATGATCTTTACAATATTCCGGTGGGCTACCGGGACCACTATATCGATCGGGCGAACGCCGTCTACCGTTACAGCGACGGCTACATCTACGAGATAGATCCGGCCACTCGGCTGGTCAGGGCCGCGATCGAACTGATGGCGAATTGAGGAGAGGACGCGTGCAGGCAGGACGAACAGCGCTGCGGCTCGCAACTCTGCTGGGAGCGGTCGCGCTTGGTGGGCTGGGCGGCTGTTCGGATAACGATGACGAGAGCACGATCGAGAAGCCGGTCATGGCTGTCGTGCATTCCCGCGAGACTCTGGCGGCGGAAATCGCCGAAGCGCCCCAACTGCAGGTTCTGTCCGACGTGCTGGACGATACCGGCCTGATGCAGCTGTTCAACGGGGTCGGATCCTACACGATCTTCGCGCCGGAGGATGCGGTCTTCGTCCGACTTGCGGATCAAGGCACGTGGCTGCGCGAGCCGGAACAGCGCCCACTGATCGCGGCTGTCCTGCGCGACCATATCGTGCCCGGCTACCTGACGCCGGACGACATCGAGGCGGCACTGGTCGATAAGGACATGGTGGAGATCCAGACCATGGGGGACCGCACGCTGCGCTTCACCCGCGACCCCAGCGGGATCCTGATAAGCACGGAAAACGGCTCCGTGGTACGCATCAGCGGAGCTGCGAAGCAGGGGAGCAACGGAGTCGCCATCCCGGTGACCGGATTGCTAAAGACGGTTCCGCCCGTCTCCTGATCAGGCTCAGTAGTCCTTCCTGTACGCGGCCGCGACGCTTTCACGGCCGATCGACGAAACCGTCGCGAGAAGCGAAAGCCAGCCGGTAATCCGGTATTCCACCGATGTCGCGTTATAGCCACGCCCGTCCGTGATGATCTCCGCATAGAGCCGGCGCCCGAAGTTCTTGCCCAGCGCCACCGCAGTTTCACGATCCAGCGCCGGGTCGGCGGGAACGAGCCGCAAGCGATCGAGCCCGATGGCCTCCCGCAGCTTGTTGATCGGATCCAGTCCGCCGCCGCCGCGCAGGGACGCAAGCGCCGCCCCCAGTTGCAGGGCGTCGGTGGCGGAAAGGTTGCTGATCGATCCGCCGAACAGAAGCCGGGCCAGAATCTCTTCTTCCGGCAGCGAGGGCGTCGAGGAGAATTCGATGTCCGGCTGCAAGGCGCTGCCGGTGACAGATACGGCCACCGCGAGATCGTTTACCTGCGTCTCGGCCAGAATGTCGATGCGGGGATCGATCGGCACGCTTTCGTCGAAGGCAATCCGCCCACGGGTGATATCGAACCGTGTGCCGGCGAACGAGTAGAAGCCCTGGCGTGGAATCACCTCTGCCCCACCGCCGATGCGAGGATCGTCGGTCGTGCCGCGCAGGCGGATTTCGGCGCTCCATTCGCTGTCGAGACCCATGCCGTCGACCTCGATATCGTCATTGGCGGAAGCGTTGATCAGGAACCGCCACGGCGCCCCCGGTGCGGTCGGCGGGCTCAGATCCTCCGGCATATTGATTTCCCGGGTCCGGATGCTCGGCAGGTCCTCCGCCGCGACGGCCCCGCCCAGCTGCCAGTACGCCTTGTCGATCCGCAGACGCCCGGCGATGGTACCGCCGATACCGGTCGAAACGATCCGGAGCGGCCCGGTAACCGTTGCTTCCATGCCCGGGCGATCGAGGATTTCGGCGTTCACTGCAGCCGCGCGAATATCCAGCTGCGGTCCGCGCCCCGCCCCCAGATTGGACAAGTCGACCGTGCCGCTGCCGGTCACCGTGCCGCCATTCGGCGCTACCCCGCTGAACCGGGTGAGTTGGAGCCGTGACCCGGAGAAGCGTCCCCGTGCGTCCACGTCCCGCAGGCTTGTACCGGTCAGGGAACTCACCACGCGCAGATCGTCGCCGGCGAGCGATCCGCTGACTTGCGGATTCTGCAGGCTGCCGCGAATATCTGCGGCCACGTCGATGTTTCCGGTGATATCCAGAATGTCTACGGCTGCAAGGCGCCACAAGGCGTCGGTCGGGCCGTCGTAACGCAGCTGGGCGAAGAGACTGCCCGCCTGAAGTCTTTCCATCAGGGAGCCGGTCGCGGGCAGGTTCGCGATACGGCCCTGGAACCGTCCGCGTGTGCCGCTTTCGTCGGTCATCAAGGCGCGAGCCTGCAGCACATCGGGCGAAAGATCGGCCACCAGCGCGAGGTCGATCGGCCGGGAGGACAGGGTCAGCCCGGAACGGGAGAGCCCTTCTACCAGGAGGCGCGCTTCTCCCGTCGGGAGGCCGTTGGGGCCTGTCTGGAATTCGATCACCCCCGATGCAGTCCCGCCCAGGCCGAGATCGCCTGCGAAAATATCGACTACCGACAGGGGCACTTCAGCCAAAGCCACCCGCCCGCTTGCCGGTGCGTCACCGCCGAACCGGCCTTCCGCGATCAGGTAGCCGCCGGCGAAGGAGACCTGAGTCTTCTGCAGTTCCCAGCCACCATCCTCAGTCCGCAGCAGAACCGCGCGCCGCGGCATCGAGATCGGCCGGCCCGCATAGGTTCCGCGTATGGCAGCCGCAATCCGGTCCGGTGTGGCCGTGCCGGTCAGCTGCAGCCGGAACGGAGTCTCACCGCGTCGCCCGATCAGCGATCCGTCGAAGGTGCCGCGTCCGTTGCGGTACTCTCCCGTCGCGGCAAGGCGGCTGATGTAGAGCGATCCATACTCGACGCCTTCGGCGCGAACGGTGCCTTCCACGACAGTGTTCGTGCCGATGACGCCGGTCAATTCGGCCGTCCCACTCCGGATGGTTAGCGGAGTGGCTCCACCGAAGCGGGCGTTGTCGGCGACGAGCCGGGCATCGAAGCCCTGCCCGCCGGGCCGCGGAATGAGCTCGACCGTACCGTCGACCCCGCCCCCGACAAGACGCAGCGTGCCGGCGACTCCATCGTCCACCAGCGTGATGTCTCCGGTGACCAGCGTATCGGAGACCTCAAGCCGCTCGATCGATACGCGTGTCGGTCCGCCTTCCGGAGCGTAGAGGTTGAACAAGCCGCTGAACGGCCCGAGCATCGACTGGCCTTCCGCCTCGATGCGGAAGCCGTCACCGCTTGGCGAAAGCGCCACGCGGACATCGCGCAGCCCTGCCGCAGGCAGGGGGTTTTCGAACACGAGCACCGCGCGCGGGCCGTCTTCGGCCATCTCCGCCTCGACAGTAAACGCGCCATATTCCACGTGCCGCCCGCGCCCGGTGATCCTTACTTCCCCGTCGACGACTTGTGCATCGAGCTGAAGCTGAAGCTTGCTTCCGGTCAATTCGACATTGTCGAGGACGATCGGCTGTCCGGCGCCGAGCGCTACTTTCCCCCGGAAGCGGATGTTCTCGCCGGCGAGGTTGGCGAGCGTAGCGTTCGTCACCTGGGTCAGGCGTCCCGCCACGTTGGCCCTGAGCGCCCAGGGAGTGTCGCTGCCGATCCGGAAAGCGATCCTGCCGTTCAGATCGACGACACCCACGTTCTCAACCGGGAACCCACGCACGTCCACCGGTCCGCTCAATTGGTAGAGACCGCGCGACAGATCGCCGTCGAGCGCCAGATTAGCGCGCAGCCCCGGGAAGGCGATCGCCAGTCCTTCGGAGACGAGCCTGTCTCCGGTGTAGACCAGCAGGCCGGTTATCCGCCCGTTTACCAGTCGGGGATCGGCCAGTTCGTTTCCGGTGACGATCCGCTGGACGGCAGCGTTTATCGGCAGGGCCAGACGAGAGCCGGTGTAGACCGCCACCCCTTTCTGCACGACATCGACCAGGATGGTGCCGCCAAGATCCGCCCGGGCGACGTAAAGTTCATGCGGGATGGTCAGATTGCGGAACGCGCCGTCGAGCACCGCCTCGAGCCGGGCGTCCTCCAGTTCCACGTTCGGCCCGAAGAGATCGGGATCGAGCAGGCGTGCCTCGACCCGGACTTGCCGGACCCGGTTGTTCGCCAGGTCCACCCATCCGCGCACATCGGCGCTGACACCCTCTCCGCGCACGGAAACGCCGCCAGCCAGAACGCTGTTCTGCAGCGTCCCCACGGCGGCGACGGAGACCACGCTGCCCAGTGCGTCGGCCGGCAAGCCGCTGACATAGCCGTCCGTCGCCACTTGGCCTACGATCTTGTAGCGTCCCGCGGTTTCGTAGAGCTTCAGCGCGGCAAGCCGGGCGCCGCCCTGGTTTACCACCAGTGCGCCAGTCCATTCCTGCCAGGTGCCATCCCCGGCCGCGTGGATCCGCAAATCCTCCCTCGCGCCGGTAAGCTCGGCCAGCAAGCCGCCTTGCGGGGCGACATAGTCCAGTTCGAGATCGAAGACGTTCCCATCCGGCTCGGCATGGACAAGCGCGGTGAAGCGATCTCCGCCGCCGAGTTGTCCGGCGGCATCGATATAGACGAGGCCGTCCGTGACGTTCGCGCTCGCACGAAAGTCGATGATCCGCTCTTCCCCGATGACGCCGCGGGCGATGCGCAAGTCATCGACCACGAAGTGATCGACCCGAATATCGAAGTTCGGCAGGGTGGGGGCATTGGGATCGCCGGGGTTCAATTCCGGAGCGGCGAGCAAGGTCCCCTCGTGCAGCACCAAATAACGCAGGTCGAGGCCGCTGAAGAAGAAGCTGAAGGGCCGCCAGTCGAGATCGATTTCCGGGACTTCCAGGAACAGCGTATCGTTCGCGTCGTAGAACTGCGCGCCGTGGAGCGTCGCGCTCCACAGGACCGAACCCTCGATCCTACCGACCCGGACCGTCAGGCCCGATGCCGGGGCGAACTTCGCGATTTGTTCGACGATCAGCTGTCGGCCAGGTGAGGTGTGCAGATAGGCAACCGCGGCCAGCATCAGCGCGACGACACCCAGCAGGAATATACCCAGCCACCGCAGAATGCGCAGAGGAAGCGACCGCTTCCGGGGCTTTTCGGGCTCCGCTGCCTCTTCTCCCGCGCGGGGATCGATTACCAGTTCCGGGGCATCGGTTTCGCTCATCAGAAAGCCTGCCCGAGGCCGACGTAAACCCCGACCGGAGCATCGTACGGCCCCGGATTGAGCGGGATGCCGACATCGACGCGGATCGGGCCGAAGCCGGTGAGATAGCGCATGCCGACGCCCGCGCCGATCTTGATTTCGTCAAAGGTCGGCGTCGGGCTGGTACTGACGGAGCCTGCATCGATGAACGGCACGATCGACACGGCACCGTCCAGCAGGCCGGTCTGAATCCGGCCTTCCAGCGAAAGCTCGGTCACGGATCGGCCGCCACTCGGCTCTCCCAATTCGTTGCGCGGTCCGATCGCCTGATACCCGTAGCCGCGAACCGATCCACCGCCACCGGCATAGAAACGCCGTGACGGAGCGATCGCGCTGATCGGCGCGCCGGGGATGCTGCCGAACCGCACGCGTCCCGCGAGGATCACCTTCTCGCTCATCTGCCGGTAGTAGGCTGCATCCACCCGGCTGCGCAGGTAGAAACTTTCCGCGCCGCCAGTGTGCGATATCTCGGGTGAAAGCATGCCGCCGACCCGGAACCCCTCGGTCGGGTTCAGCAGGTCGTCCGACGTGTCGATCTGGGCCTGCAGGGGAATCGCGGCGACGAAATAGGTCTGGTACGGCTGCTGCGGCAAGTCATCGACCCTCGGCGGCCGTTCCTTGCTCGCGACGAGTTCAAGCCCGACCGACCAGGTCAAGGACTTCTGATAATAGAGGGTGTTGACCCGCCCGTAGCTGGCGATGAACGACAGTCTCTGTGAATCGTAGGCCTGGCTGTCGATCGTCGTCGCATAGGCATCGAGAGTCAGGATCCTGTCGCGCCCGCCGAAGTTGCTCTTGCGGAACAGGACGCCGAGCAACTGCTCCTGGGTACCCGCGATGACGCGCGCCCGTACCATGCCTTCAGGCGGGAACAGGTTCCGGTGTTCCCAGCTCGCCTCGGCCCGGAAACCTTCCCCGGTGCCATAGCCAATGGATCCGGCAATGGTCCTGAGCTCCGCGGGCGTGATGCCCACCTCAAGATTCACCGTGCCGGGGTCGCCCGCGCTCGGCTCTTCGGCCACGACCGGGGTGACGGTGACGCTGGAGACGATCCCGGTGGCAAGCAGCGCCTGCCGCAAGTCGAGTTCAAGGCTGCGCTGGTAGGTATCGCCGGGATCGAACCGCGCGATGGTGGCAAGATGCTCGCTGGACAGGAAATCCGGCATGTCGCTGATCACCCGGCCGAAGGCATACTTGCCGCCCGGCGTAACGGGCAGGACGAGGTCGCCCATGTCCGTTGCATGGTCGATCAGCAGTTCGGGTTCTTCTATCTCCGCGAAGGGATAGCCATTCTCACCGAGCGCTTCGTCCAGATCATAGCGCTCCTCGACGATCTTGTCGGCCAGGATCGGGTCGCCTGCCTCGATTTCGAAGGCGTTGCGCAGCAGCGGGTAGTCTTCACCCGCTTCGTCCAGCGCCCCGAGATCGACTTCGGAGAACGTGTACTGCGTGCCGGGCATGACATCGAAGCGCACGCTTGGGGCGGTTTCGGCAGGTTCTTCCACACCAGCAACTTCAGCCGTCCTGCGGACGACCTGGCCTTCGTAGTAGCCGTAGATCCGGAGCAGGCGCTCCAGCAGGTCCTGGTCCGCCTGGGCTTGAGCAGCCAGCCGGGCGGTGACGTTCTCATCCTCCAGCTGCTCGATGGTCGAAAGCGAACGGAAGCGGCTGACGAATTCGTCTCGTTCTGGAAACAGGGTATCGTCGGATGGGAAGACGAGAGCGAGCTCGTTGGAAATCTCGACCTCGAAGCCATCTTCGAGGCCCAGTGCGGCCGGCCCTTCGATCCCCAGGTCAGCAAACTGGATGTCGTCCTCGGCATCGAGGGGCGCGAGCAGCGGCAGCTCGGTTTCCTCGGGCCATGGCACAGTGACCAGCGGCATTTCGGCCAGCGGCGAATTCGCCTGGACTTCAGGGGGGGCGTCCTCGAGCACCTCCACTTCGGGAGGCGAGCCCTGCTGCGCCCATTCCACCGGATTTTCCACCGCGGAATCGGGAATCAGCTCCTCCAGCCGGGAAGCGGCGTCCGGGTCCTGCGCGCTCACCGGCCCGGCTAGAACCGTGGATGATGCCGCAAGAACGGCAGCGATGACCCCGGTGAGCCGGTCAGCCCAGATCGTATTGCTTCTGGCCGCCAGGCGTCCCGTCCTTCCCGCTCCCGCCCACCGGCAGAGTCCGGCCGGAATGGTGCCCGGATGCGGCAGCAATAAGCGTGTCCTGTTCGGCATCGGAGAACCGCAACCATCCATTGGGTCCAAGCCGCTCGACCGGACGATAGCGGATCTTGTACTGCATCCGCTGCGAACCTTCGACCCAATAGCCAAGATAGACATAAGGCAGGCCCGCTTCGGCAGCCCGGCGGATATGATCCAGGATGATGAAGTTCCCAAGCCCGTCGCGCGCCCCATGCTCCGGGTCGTAGAAGCTGTAGATCATCGACAACCCGTCCCCCTGCCGATCGGTAAGGCACGCCCCGATCAAGCGTCCCGGTTGCCCGTCTACGGAAGGTTCCCTGTACTCGATCACAAAGCTCGAGACGGCGGTGTGTTCCACCATGTCGGCATAATCGATTTCGTCCATCGCGGCCATGCCGCCGCCTGGATGACGGACCGTGAGATAGCGCTGCAGCAGCTCGAACTGTTCCGCTGTGGCCCATGGCTGGCATTCGGAAACGACAAGATCCGAATTGCGCCGCAGGCTCCGGCGCTGGCTGGAGGAAGGCTTGAATTCGCTCGCCACCACGCGCACCGAAACGCACGCATGGCACTGCACGCAGCTGGGGCGATAGGCGACCGTCTGACTGCGACGAAACCCGATCCGCCCAAGCGCATCGTTGAGCTGCTCGGCATGACGGCCCTTCAGCTCAGTGAAGACCTTCCGCTCCGTCCGTCCGGCAAGATACGGGCACGGCGCAGGGCTCGTCACATAGAAGCGGGGGAAACGAACTGGGGCCGTCACGGGACTGGCGGTCTCTCTTTCAATCAGTTCCGGGCCAACGAATCACGATCTCTGGCACCGGTGTGGGACTCAGCCATTACGATAGCCGTATCTTGGGGCAAAAGCAGGATTAAATCCATCCGGGAAAGTGCCGAGGCTCAGTTAAGCTCCACATGGCCGACGGAGTAGCCCTTGGCCCTCAAGGCGTCGATCAGCGCATCGAGCTGGAAGCGATCGCGCGCCTCGCATTCGATGTCGGTCACCAGCCCCTTGGCGGGCAAGGTGGTGAAGATCCGCTGGTGATAGATCTCGATGATGTTGACCTGGTGCCGGTCGAATTCGCGCATCACCTTGAACAAGGCACCAGGACGATCCTGCAGGGTGATCCGAAGGCGCGCCAGTCGGCCTGAACGGGCAAGGTCGCGAAGCAGCACGTTTGCAAGCAGGCGGGTATCGATGTTCCCGCCGCACAGGACAATCCCGACATTGCGGCCGGCGAACAATTCCTTGTGGCTGCAGACGGCGGCCAGCCCGGCCGCGCCGGCCCCTTCGACCACGGTCTTTTCTATCTGCAACAGCAGCGCGACGGCGCTTTCCAGCGCCGGCTCATCGACCAGCGCAATATCGTCCAGCAGCTTCGCCAGTGCCCCGCCGGTAAAAACCCCCGGCTCCTTCACGGCAATGCCTTCAGCCAGGGTATCGCCGCCGCAAGGCAGGTCCGTGCCCTTCAGGCGATTGTAAAGCGATGGGTACAGCTTCGCCTCGACGCCGATCAGCCCGACATCGGGCTTTAACGCCCGCGCCACCGTGCCCACGCCCGTGGCCAGCCCGCCGCCGCCGATCGGCAGCGCCAGCATGTCGATCTCGGGCGCATCCTCGAACATCTCGAGTGCGACGGTCCCCTGCCCGGCTGCAATCGCCGGATCGTCGAACGGATGCACGAAGGTGAGCCCAAGCTCCTTCTCCAGCTTGCAGGCGTGGGCGGCAGCATCGTCGAAGGTCTCCCCTTCCAGCACCACCTTGCCGCCGACTTGCTCGGTCTGCATCACCTTCACCATCGGCGTGGTGCGCGGCATCACGATGGTGACGGGTACGCCCAGCCGGGTGCCGTGATAGGACAAGCCTTGCGCGTGATTGCCGGCGGACGCGGCGATTACCCCCCGGTCGCGCTGCGTCTTGTCCATCACCAGCAGCTTGTTCAGCGCCCCGCGTTCCTTGTAGGATGCGGTGAACTGCAGGTTCTCGAACTTCAGCCAGATCTGCGCCCCAGTGATCTCGGAAAGAGTGCGGCTGTGCATCGTCGGCGTGCGCACCAGCGCGCCGGACACGCGCTGGGCCGCTGCCCTCACGTCATCGATCGTGACGGTCGGCTCGAGAGTCTGGGTATCGCTCATCATGCGCGGCCTATCGGAAAATGCGGTGCAAGGGAAACGCTCGATTTTCACCGCAAGCTCCCGATTGCTTTCACCGCTCCAAGACGGCACGGAACGATCCATGAGCACCAGCAAGAGCATCGCCTTTCTCGGTCTCGGCGTCATGGGCGCGCCGATGGCCGGCCATCTTGCCCGCGCCGGGCACCGGGTAACCGTCTACAATCGGACCGCTTCGCGCGCAGCCGAATGGGTCGAACGGCATGAAGCCCAGGGCCTGAATGTCGCCTCGGCCGCTACTCCGGCCGAAGCGGCGCGTGGCCAGGACATCGTGCTGACGTGCGTCGGTAACGACCGGGACCTTACCGAAGTCGTGCTGGGTAACGACGGCGCGCTGGCTGCGATGGAACGCGGCGCCTTGTTCGTCGATCACACCACCATTTCGCCCGCGCTCGCCCGCCGTATCGCCGAGGAAGCGAAAGGGGCCGGCGTGCTTGCCCTCGATGCGCCGGTTTCGGGCGGTCAGGCCGGGGCCGAAAACGGCCGACTGGCAATCATGTGCGGCGGCAGTGCTGACGCGATGGAGCGCGCCCGTCCGGTGATGGAGGCTTATGCCGCGCGCATCGTTCATGTCGGAGATGCGGGGATGGGCCAGGCCACCAAGGCCGTGAACCAGATCTGCATCGCCGGAACGCTCGCGGGACTTTCCGAAGCCGTTCGTTTCGCTGCGGAGGCAGGGCTCGAAATGGACAAGGTGCTCGAAGCGATTTCCGGAGGCGCTGCGCAAAGCTGGCAGATGGAGAACCGCTGGAACACGATGGCGCGGGGCGAATTCGATTTCGGGTTCGCAATCGACTGGATGCGCAAGGATCTCGCCATCGCACTGGAAGAAGCCCGCGCAATGGGCGTCTCGCTGCCGGTCACCGCGCTGGTCGATCAGTTTTACGGCCAGGTCCAGGCCCAGGGCGGCGGACGGCAGGACACCAGCGCGCTGATCCGCCACTTGCCGAAGGGAGAAGGACGATGATCGTGCGCGCACTGGCGGCGGCGCTTCTTCTGACCCTCCCCGCACCGGTTTTGGCCGATATCCTGGTCGACAACATCGACGGCATCTCGGCCGACCGCAACGGCGATATCGCCCGCTTCTCCGGAATGCTGATCGATGACAACGGGCGGATCGTGCAAATCCTTCAGCGCGGGGAACGCCCGGCCGAACGTCCCGATTACCGGGTCGACGGAGAAGGCCGCACGGTCATCCCCGGCCTGATCGATGCCCACGCTCATGTGATGGAGCTCGGTTTTGCGGCGCTGACGCTCGATCTTTCCGACACCCGGTCGCTGGAAGAAGCGCAGGCGAAGATCGCAGCCTACGCCGCCGCGAACCCGGATCGTCCCTGGATCATCGGTCGCGGATGGAATCAGGAACTGTGGGGCCTCGGGCGCTTCCCCACCGCTGCCGAGCTCGACGCGGTGGTACCCGACCGGCCCGTCTGGCTTGATCGGGTGGACAGCCACGCCGGCTGGGCGAACACCCTGGCTCTGAAGGCGGCAGGCATTACCGCGAAAACCGCCGATCCGGCAGGCGGACGGATTGAGCGGCTACCGAAGTCCCGGCAGCCGGCAGGCGTGCTGGTCGATGCCGCGCGCGCGCTGGTCGCGGATCACGTGCCGACGCCCCGCCCGCAGGACCGGGATCTGGCGCTTCAGGAAGCGCAGCAGGCGCTACTGCGGAACGGTGTCACGGCGGTTGCCGACATGGGGACCAGCCTTGAGGACTGGATGACTTACCGCCGCGCAGGCGATGAGGGGCGGCTGCAGGTTCGGATCATGTCCTACGCCAAGGGCATTCCCGAAATGCTCATGATCGGTGGCAGCGGCCCTACCCCCTGGCTTTACGAGGACCGGCTGCGCCTGAACGGGATCAAGCTCTATCTCGATGGAGCGCTCGGCTCGCGCGGGGCCTCGCTCAAGCAGCCTTATGCCGATGCACCGGACAGCGAAGGGCTGCAATTGCTCAACGGAACGCAGCTGCGCAACCTGATGAGCCGGGCGGCAATGAACAATTTCCAGGTCGCCGTTCACGCGATCGGCGATGCCGCCAACGCAGAGGTGCTCGACGCAGTTGACGACTTGTCGCAGGACTTCACGGGAGACAGGCGCTGGCGGATCGAGCACGCGCAGATCGTCGAACCGGCGGACATTCCCCGCTTCGGCCAGCACGGCGTCATCGCTTCGATGCAGCCGGTCCACCAGATTTCCGACCGCCTGATGGCCGAAGCACGACTGGGACCGGAACGGCTCACCGGTGCCTATGCGTGGCGCTCGATCCTCGAAGCGGGCGCCACGCTCGCCTTCGGGTCCGACGCCCCGGTGGAAGCGCCCGATCCCTTCGCCGGAATGGCTGCGGCGGTCAGCCGGGAAGACGCCAGCGGGCAACCGGCGGGCGGATGGCAGCCGCAGGAGACGATCAGCCGGGAACAAGCCCTTGCCGCCTACACGGCGGAAGCGGCCTATGCCGGGTTTGCCGAAGGACACTTTGGCCGCCTGATCCCCGGCGAAAGGGCGGACTTCGTGATCCTTGACCGCAACCCGCTGCAAGCCAGCCCGGAGGAACTGCGGAACGCCCGGGTTCTGGAAACCTGGGTCGGCGGCCGCAAGCTCTACGAGGATCCGGGCAATTAGCACGGTGAGCGAGCCGGAGGCCTCTGAGCACGGCGGCGCGTCAACAAATAGATTTTGGGATTGGGTCGAAACGAGTCTGTTCTGCAACTGGGTGCTAATTCCGTTGGGTGCAGCGCTTTTCTATGCATCTCTCAACATCAGTGATCGCGTCGGTATCAGTGAAGCGGCTGTGAATGTCACACCGGTCAAGATCACGGGTGAGCTCCATCGGACGGGCTATCGAGAGCGTCAACTAGTCTTGACGAAAACTAGTGGCCAAAGAGTGGGGTTAAGCTGCGGTGCAGAGTACCTGGCGTCCGATTGCTTCCCGAGCTCCTTACGCAACCAGTTGCCCATGAGGGTCGAGGTTGAGGTTTTTCCCTTCAAAGGTAGTAACATCATTCTATCAATTTACGACGATACCGGGGCTACAGTTGCATCCCGCATCACGCGTGAGAAGCAATTGAACGGGCTCGATCAGGGAGCAAAAAAATCGAGCTGGGGCGGAAACTTTTTCATAGGCTCCATCCTGGGATTAATGATGGCGACAGTGCGGTACGCTTTATTTGTCTGGCGCGCACGGCGCCGCAAACGAAAATCTCTTGCCTGTTAGACCTAGGCCGGATCACACATTTTCGGCGATATGGCACCGATCACCTGCCTGCTGACCCGGAAACCGCCGCCTGAAGTCCTGGACTTCCCGGTCAGGCAGGGGGCGGCACATCGGAGGTGGATACCGCCTCTTCCGCCTGTGCAGCCTCCTGCTTCGCGGCCTTGTTCTCGCTGAAACGCATCACCAACAGCGAGCCTTCGAACAGGATCAGGAGCGGGATCGCCAGCATCAGCTGGGAAATTATGTCGGGGGGCGTGATTACCGCCGAAACAGCAAACACCGCCACGATCACATAACGGCGTGCGGTGACCAACTGCTCCCGCGAGACGATCCCCGCACGGTTGAGCAGCATCAGCAGCACCGGGAGCAGGAAGCTGGCCCCGAAGGCGAGAATGAACTGCATCACCAGACTGAGGTATTCACCCATCGCGGGCAGCGCTTCCTGGCGCAGTCCCCCAGTCACACCCTGAAATCCCAGGAACCAGCGGAACGCGGTCGGCATCACGACGAAATAAGCCAGCGACGCACCCATCGTGAACAGCACCGGGGTCGCAATCAGGAACGGCAGGAACGCCTTCTTCTCGTTGGAATAAAGTCCCGGGGCAATGAAGGCCCATAACTGGTTGGCTATGATCGGGAAGCTGACGAAGAACGCGGCGAACATCGCCACCTTGATCTCCACGAAGAACGCTTCGTAGAGCGCGGTATAGACCAGCCGCCCCTCACCCGCCGGGAACGCGGCGGTCAGCGGGCGGACGAGAATTCCGAATATGTCGTCCGCGAAGTAGATGCAGACGGCAAAGGCCACGGCAAACGCGGCCACGGCACGCACCAGCCGGGAACGCAGCTCGATCAGGTGATCCAGCAGCGGTGCCTGCGTCTCATCGATGTCGCGAATCTGGAAAGCCATGAGACCGCCTTAGGACGGCGGACGCGGCGTGTTGAGCGGCAATTGCGGCTCCTCGCTTTCGCGTAGCGGTTCCATCTCGACTGGCGGCAGGCGCGCTTCCGCGCCGGCGGGCACTTCAGGGCCCGGATTGGCGGCGGTTTTCGGCGGCGGTGCGCCTTCGACCACGTCCCCGCCCGGGTGTTCTGCCATGATCCGGGCGTTCTGTTCGCGCCACTTGCGCTCCATGTCCTCCATTTCCGCCTCGCGCACCATGGCGTCGAGCCCAGTGCGGAAATGGGTGGAGACGCGGCGGATCTTGCCGATCCAGCGCCCGGCGGTTCGCAAGGCGAGCGGCAGGTCCTTCGGGCCGATTACGACGACGGCCACGATGACGATCAGCAACAGCTCGGTTGCGCCAATATCGAACATGGGCGCTTCCTAAAGGAGTTCAGCCGATTTTCTTGTCGACCGGCTCGACCGGCCTGGATTCGGGCATGACTTCGGACACCGGCTTCACCGTCGGTTGGGCTTCGTTGCTCGGCCCCTCGATTCGCGGGCGCGCAGCAGCTGTGTCCTCGTCATTCAGGCCTTGGCGGAAGCTCTTCACGCCTTTGCCGAAATCGCCCATCATCTCGGAAATCCGGCCCCGACCGAACAGCACGAGGATCACGAGTGCGATGATCAGGATTTGAAACGGTCCGATATTCACGGGAAACCTCCAGTAGCTCGCCCCTCATCTAGGCGCTTTGGTTTGCCTTTTCCAGCGCGACCCGCAAATGGAGAGCCGCTCGGCTCAGTTGGCAACCGCTCCATCATCCTTGAGCAGGTTCAGCAGCGCCTCGCGCTTCGCGATCAGGTGCGCTCGATCGCTCGCCTCGCTGCTCTCCGTCCGCACGACAGCGCGGTGGAGCCGCTGGCGGGTTTCATCGGACATCGAAGGCAAGCGGCGGCTGATTTCCGACATGTCGTCGAACTTGCCCCAGCAATTGAGCACCAGGTCGCAGCCCGCCGCAATCGCCTGCTTGGCACGTTCGGGCACGCTGCCGGACAAGGCTTCCATGTCGAGATCGTCGCTGAGCAACAAGCCGTCGAAGCCTATCCGCTCCCGGATGATCGTATTGATCACGAACCGGGACAGTGTACCCGGGCTTTCCGCATCCCATGCCGTATAGCGGATGTGAGCAGTCATCCCGATCGGCGCGTCGGCCAGCGCACGAAACGGGGCGAGATCGGTTTCCAGCTCCTCCTCGCTCGCGGTGACGGTCGGCAGTTCCTTGTGGCTGTCCGCAAAGGCCCGGCCATGGCCCGGCATGTGCTTGATGCAGCCCGCCACTCCGGCTCGGGCCATCCCGTCAAGCACCGCGCGGCCGAGCGCCGCCACCCGGAGAGGGTCCTCACCGAACGCCCGCTCCCCGATCACGTCGTGGGCGCCCGGCTGGCGAACGTCGAGCAACGGCAGGTAATTGAGGGTAACGCCCACCTCCGCCAGATCGAGCGCGAGGATCTCTGCGTTGACACGGGCTGCCTCAATCGCGCTTGCCGGCGCCCGTTCGTAAAGCTTTCCGAATGTGGCTGCGGGCGGATAGGCATCCCACTCCGGCGGCTTCATCCGCGCCACTCGCCCGCCTTCCTGATCGATTGAGACCAGCAGGTCCGCGCGCCCGTGTATTTCGCGCAGCGAATCGGTCAGCGCCCTCAGCTGCTCCCGGTTCTCCACATTGCGGCCGAACAGGATGTATCCCGCCGGGTCGCTCTCGCGGAACAAAGCCCGCTCGGCATCGGTGAGGTGCGGTCCGGCGAAGCTGAAGATGGCAGGCGTCATGCCCCGGCAATTCGCAGGATGCGGCGCGTTGCGCAAGCTCGTGCGGATACGGTCAGTGCTTGACCTCGCAGGCGCCGCCTTGCGCCTTGATCCGCTGGCACAAGTCATCGGCGGCCGGGACACTCGGCGCTACGGCCTGCAGGCGGAACACGGTCCCGATGTCGGCCTGCCCTTCCAGTATCCGGTGATTCACGCCGTCGAGCGCCGGAATCCGCCGCAGAAGATCGGACCAGCCACGCTGGGCTTCCTGCTTCGAGCTGAACGCGCCGACCTGCACGCCCACGGCGGGCTCCGTTTCACTTCCCTCGGCATCGACCTCACCGTCGGGCTCGACGTCGGGGATTTCGGTGACGGCAGCAGCTTCGGCTTGCCCCACGCGGATTTTCCGGGTGCGCCCCTCGCCCACCGCGAAGCTGAGGTCCCCGGTCCCGAGGTGGACTTTCCCGCCCGGATCTTCGGGTCGAACCTTGTAGGGGGCATCGGGCGCTTCGATCGTGCTGCCATCGGCCGCCGCCGATCCGCCGGATCCTTGCAGAAACCACCATCCCGCTGCCCCCAGCACTCCCAGAACCACCAGCGCGATCAACGCGAAGGCAATGGCCCGGCCTGTATCGATTCCCGGCTCTTCCTCTTCGTCTGCCTCCAGCCAGGGAAGGTGCCGGTCATCCTCGCGCCGAAGCTGCCCTGCGGATCCGCTCCGGGGCCTCGAGGTTTCGCGATCGGCTCCCGTCCCGCTCACCCTCAGAGTTCCTCGACCGCCTCCACGCCCAGCAGGGCCAGGCCGTTGCGCAGGACTTGCGCGATCTGGCTGGCGAGGAACAGCCGCGCGGCGCTGAGCTGCCGGTCCTGCGCAATCAGGATGCGCTTGCCCGGCTCGTCGTTGCCGAGGTTCCAGAAAGTGTGGAACGCACTGGCAAGATCATGGAGGAAAAACGCGATCCGGTGCGGTTCGCGCGCTTCGGCAGCGGCTTCGACTTGCCGGGTAAATTGCGCGGCGATCTTGATCAGCTCCAGATCCTCCGCGCCCAGCCGGTCCAGCGCTTGCGCCGACGGCTCGATTCCCTCAGCCGCGCCCTTGCGCAACGTGGAACTGATCCGCGCGTGGGCGTACTGGACGTAGAAGACCGGGTTGTCCTTGCTCGCCTCAACCACCTTGGCAAAGTCGAAGTCCATCTGCGCTTCGGGTTTGCGAGTCAGCATCGTGAAACGGACCACGTCCTTGCCGACTTCCTGCACCACGTCGGCCAGAGTCACGAACGTCCCGGCGCGCTTCGACATCTTCACCGGTTCGCCATTGCGGAGCAGTTGCACCATCTGAACCAGCTTGACGTCGAACGGGATCGGCTTGCCCTCCCCTTCGGACAAGGCGGCAACGGCGGCCTTGATCCGCTTTACCGTCCCGGCATGGTCCGCGCCCCAGATGTCGATCAGCGCATCGGCGCTTTCCGCCTTCTGCATGTGATAGGCAAGGTCGGCGCCGAAATAGGTCCAGCTGCCATCGCTCTTGCGGATCGGCCGGTCCTGGTCATCCCCGAACCGGGTCGAACGGAACAGCGGCAGCTCCACCGGCTCCCAGTCTTCCGGCGTCTTGCCCTTGGGCGCTTCGAGCAGGCCGTCGTAGACGAGATCGTGCTCCCGCAGCCAGGCTTCCGCCGCAGCCGGCTTCCCGGCCTGCTGCAACGCAGCCTCCGACGCGAACACATCGTGATGGATGCCGAGCAGGGCGAGATCGTCGCGAATCATCGCCATCATCGCCGCGACCGCCCGCTCCCGGAACATGTCGAGCCACTCGCTCTCCGGCGCGGACACGTAAGTCTTACCGAACTCCTGGGCCAGCTGGTCGCCGACCGGCTTCAGGTAATCGCCCGGATAAAGCCCCGGCGGAATTTCGCCAATGTCCTCGCCCAGTGCCTCTCGGTAGCGAAGATGGGCCGAACGGGCGAGAACCTGGACCTGCGATCCGGCATCGTTGACGTAGTATTCGCGGATCACGGTGTGCCCGGCGAATTCGAGCAGGCGCGCCAGAGCGTCACCGACCACCGCCCCGCGGCAGTGGCCCATGTGCATCGGCCCCGTCGGGTTGGCCGAGACATACTCGATGTTGACGGTTTCACCTGTGCCTACGTCAGAGCGCCCGTATTCGGCCCCGAGCGTCGCGATGATCTCCAGCTCCCGCTGCCAGTTCGCACGGTCCAGCCGCAGGTTCAGGAATCCGGGTCCGGCAATCTCGATGCTGGAGACGAGCGGATCGTCGGCCAGTTTCCCGACGATCTTTTCGGCGAGCGCGCGCGGGTTGGTCTTTGCCTGCTTGGCCAGCACCATGGCGGCGTTGGTCGCCAGATCCCCGTGGGCAGGATCGCGCGGAGGCTCAATGCTCACTGGGGTCGCGGCGGCCCCGACGGGGAGCACGGCTTCCATTTCCAACGCCCCGAGCGCGGCGGCGATCTTCTCGGCGAACAGGGCATAAAGGGTCTGGGTGTCGGACATGGTCAGGCTCTGGATCAGCGCGTGGCGTTATAGGCGAGTTGGTCCTGCGCCAGCTGGAAGCCGACCAGAAGCTCAAAACTCGCCCGATCAAGTGCGGCCCGCACTTCCGGCTGCGCCAGTGGGTCGATCGCAGCATCGGGGTCGCCCGCCCTGCGGGGCCGGGTGATCCGCTGGCGGATTTCGTCGGGAAGCGTCGCCTCGGCCCGATCGATGTAGGCCCCTGCCGTCCCGCTCGTCTGCGCGCGCGCCTCACCGTCGGCGAAACGGAGCGTGACCGTCCCGACCCGTTTGGCGACCACGGAGCTTCCCGCGCGCACCACGGTCGAGAAGTAAGGCAACTGCACGTCCCGTGCGCCCCGCGTGTCCCGCCGCTGCCCGAAGACGTCGAAGGTGGCGGTGGCATAGACCTGGTCGCCCGTTTCGTTGCACTGCATGCGCACGTTGGTCATGCTCGCAGTGACGTCGATAGCCTCGGCCGTGCGGGCATTTTCGGGGGAGAACAACGTGATGTCGCCGGTATAGGCCGGAACGCCGACAGCCGGGCAGGCGGAACGAAGGGCAGTGATGCCCACTCCCTCCTGGACAACGATGTCGCCTGAGCTTTTGCAGCCAGTCAGCGCCAGGGCGGCTGCCGCGATGGAAAACGGAACGCAGAGCTTCATCGAAGATCCTCTTGGGTCAATCGTCGGCCGTCTAGCCCTTTCGCCGCAGCCTCACAACCGCTAGACGAGGAAGCATGAACGCCCCCTTTTCCAAGTCCGCTGCCCAACCTGACGTCACCTCTGCTGTTGGCGAGAAACTGCCGCTTCAGGTGCTGATCGCCGCCCCACGCGGATTCTGCGCCGGCGTCGACCGGGCGATCGAGATCGTCGAGCGCTCTCTCAAGCAGTTCGGCGCACCGGTCTATGTCCGCCACGAGATCGTCCACAACCGCTTCGTCGTCGACCGACTGAGGGAGAAAGGCGCCGTGTTCGTCGAGGAACTGGACGAAGTGCCGGACGGAGTACCGGTGGTGTTCAGCGCCCACGGTGTGCCGAAGTCCGTGCCGCAGGCCGCGGAGGATCGCGGCTTGTCCTATCTCGACGCGACGTGCCCGCTGGTCAGCAAGGTTCACCGTCAGGCGGAACGGCAGATCGAAGCCGGGCGGCACATCGTCTTCATCGGCCACAAGGGCCATCCGGAAGTGATTGGAACGTTCGGCCAGGTGCCGGAAGGATCGATCACGCTGGTCGAAACGCCCGCGGATGTGGAGCGCCTGCAGTTCGGGCCTGAGCAGCCGCTCGCCTTCCTCACCCAGACGACCCTTTCGGTAGACGATACCGCGCAAGTGATCGCTGCGCTCAAGCAGCGGTATCCGCAGATCGTCGCGCCAAGGGCCGACGACATCTGCTACGCGACGTCGAACCGGCAAGCGGCGGTCAAGAAAATCGCCCCTTCCAGCGATCTGGTGCTGGTGATCGGCGCGCCGAACTCTTCCAACTCGCTGCGCCTGGTCGAAGTAGCGCAGCGCTGCGGAACCAGCGCGAAGCTGATCCAGCGCGCGAGCGAGATCGAGCCTAGCTGGCTCGACGGAGTTGGCACGGTTGGCCTGACGGCAAGTGCCTCCGCGCCTGAGGAACTCGTGCGCGAAGTCATCGCCCGGCTCGGTGAGTGGCGCGAGGTGGAGGAGATTCCGGTCGTTACGGCGGAAGAAAAAATGGTCTTCAAGCTGCCGCGACAGCTGACGGAATAGATCGAGGTTTCCCGCCATGGCCGTTTACACGCAGCTGGGGTCCAACCAGCTGACAGACCTGATCGCGCAGTACGAAGTCGGGCAACTGATTTCGGCCAAAGGCATTGCCGAAGGCGTTTCCAACAGCAACTGGCTCATCGAAACGACCGGGACGGACGGCAAGGGCGCTCGCTTCATCCTGACGATGTATGAACGGCGGATCGACCTTTCCGAACTGCCGTTTTTCCTTTCCCTGCTCGATCACCTGGCGGTTCGGCCTTGTCCTGTCCCGCGCACGATCCATGACCGGAACGGCGCTGCGTTCCGCTTCCTCGACGGCAAGGCGGTTGCGCTGATCGAGTTCCTGCCCGGCGTTTCCATCGACGACCCTGGTCCGGAACACGTGCGTGCCGTGGGAGAGGCACTGGCCGGAATCCACCTTGCCTCGGCGGATTTCGAAGGTGAGCGGGAAAACGGTCTTGGCCCCGCGGCGTGGCGCACCCTGATCGGGGACTGCGGAAAGGAAGGCCTTGCGCAAATCGATCCTGCCCTGGTTTCGCTCACCGAACAGGCGCTCGACGCGATCGACGCCCGCTGGCCGGTCGGCCTGCCCCGCTCGATCATTCATGCCGATTTGTTTCCCGACAACGTCCTGCTGCTGGACAACCGGGTAAGCGGGCTGATCGACTTCTACTTCGCTTGCCGGGACACGACCGCCTACGATCTTGCCGTGACTCATGCGGCCTGGTGCTTCGATCCCGACGGCCGCAACTTCCGGCACGATCTCGCAGCCGCACTGGTCGAAGGATATCAGGAAGTGCGCCCCCTCTCACAAGAGGAGCGCGAGGCAATGCCGGTCCTCGCGGAAGGCGCGGCGATGCGATTCCTCGCGACCCGCGCCTACGACTGGCTGCACACGCCCGCCGATGCGCTGGTGACGCGCAAGGATCCGATGGCGTTTGCCCGCCGGTTGCAGTTCTATTCCGAAGCGGGGCACGCCGCGTTTCCTTCGCTCGCCTGATCCATGAAGCAGGTCGAGATTTTCACCGATGGTGCGTGCAAGGGCAACCCCGGTCCCGGCGGCTGGGGCGTGCTGCTGCGGATGGGACGGCATGAGAAGGAATTGTCCGGCGCCGATCCGCAGACGACCAACAACCGCATGGAGATGACGGCCGTTCTTTGCGCGCTGAAGGCTCTGGTCCAGCCCTGCCACGTCACGCTTTTCACAGACAGCCGCTATGTCATCGACGGGATCACCAAGTGGATCCACGGCTGGCAGCGCAATGGGTGGGTCAATGCCAGCAAGAAGCCAGTCGCCAACGCCGATTTGTGGCGCGAGCTGATCGAGGCTGCGGCCCCGCATCGGATCGAGTGGCGCTGGGTCAAGGGCCACGCCGGACATCCGGAGAATGAGCGCGTGGACCAGCTTGCCTCTGCCGCGGCGGAATCGGTCCGCCGCTAGCCGAAGCGGTCCGGCGCGTAGAGGGACGCGTCCAGCTTCTCCGTCATCGCGTCACGCGGGAGTTCCAGCAGCAGTTGCGCGCCGAGACGCGCGGCCGCGGGAGCCGTCTGGATCCCGAAGCCGCCTTGTCCGGCAAACCAGAAGAAGCCGGGCAGGCGCTTGTCGTACCCGTAGACCGGCAGCCGGTCCGGCGCAAAGCTGCGCAGGCCGGCCCATTTACGCTCCACTGCCGTTACCCGCCAATCGACCACTTGCTCGAACCGGTGGATTGCCAGCGCGAGGTCCAGTTCTTCCGGCGCCGCATCGCACGGCGCGCTAGGCGTTTCGTCATGCGGGCTGAGCCAGAGCCTGCCGTTTTCCGGCTTGAAGTAGAACTGCCCGTTGATGTCGAGCACCAGCGGCAGGTCCGCTGACGGGACCGGATCGGTGCGCAGCTGCGCCACCGTCCGCCGCAGCGGCGCGATGCCGAGCGGCGGGGCACCCGCCAGTCCCGCGATCGTATCCACCCAGGCGCCGCCCGCGTTGACGAGGATCGCCGCGCGCGCTTCGCCGCCGCGCCCCAGGTCCAGCCGCCAGCCGTCTCCTTCCCGCTCGGCACCCGTCAGCGGGGCAGAGCAGCGCAGTTCCACGCCGGAGCGCCGGGCCTGCTTGAGGTAATGGGCATGCAGGGCGGCAACGTCGATGTCGGCGCAGGCCTGTTCCCATACCGCTTCGGTCCAGTCGGGGCGCAGGCCCGGGATGTGACGGTCGATGCCGGCACGGTCCAGCCGATCGAGCGAGGCGCCGCTGCTGGCGAACCGATCCATGAAGGCATCGAGCGCGGCCGCGTCCTCGGTCCGGCCGATGTAGAGCGCGCCGCGCAGGGTCAGGAACCCGTGCTCGCGCAGCCAGGGGCCGGAGGCGAGCGTCAGCGGCACTACCTCGGGCCCGCCGTAGCATTCCTCCCAGAAGGCGGCGGAGCGGCCCGTGGCATGGTAACCCGGCTGCGGCTCCGCTTCGGCCAGCAGCACCCGGGCGTGGGGCGCCAGTTCGGCGGCGAGGCTGGCTCCGGCCATCCCGGCGCCGATCACGGCAATGTCGAAAGTCTCGTCCATCGCCGCTGCCGGTCGGGCAAAGCGGGCCTTGCGTCAAGCAAACCGGTCCGGGACCCGGTCAGCCGACTCCGAACGCGCCGCTGTCCAGCCCTTCGGCATCGAGATCGCGCACTTCGTTCAGCACCCGGCCGAGCAGGGAGCGGAAGGTGGCGATTTCATCGGCCGAGAAGTTGGTGAACAAGCGCTGCTCCATTTCCACGGCGAGCGGCATGATCTCCCCGTGCATCGTCTCCCCTTCCTGCGTGAGCTGGAGCAAGTGAGATCGGCCGTCGAGCGCGTTGGGCTGGCGGACCGCCAGCCCGCGTTCTTCCAGCACCTTGCACGCGCGATTGACCGCTACCTTGTCCATCAGGGTCAACTGGGTGAGATCCCGCTGCGTGACCGCCCCGGCATCGCCCAGCACTGCCATCACGCGCCATTCCGGCACGCTGAGGCCGAACCGGCTGCGGTATTCCTGCGCAATGCGGCCGCTGACCGCGTTCGAGGTGACCGAAAGCTGATAGGGCAGGAAATCGGCAAGGCGGTTCGCGGTATCCATCGGTCCTTCCTTATTTCGGCGGCATGCGGATTGCGCCGTCGAGCCGGACGCATTCCCCGTTGAAATAGCCGTTTTCGACCATCGTCATCACGAGGTGGGCGTATTCCTGCGGCTGGCCGAAGCGCTTCGGAAACGGCACCGAGGCTGCGAGCACTTCCTGCGCCTTTTCCGGCAGTCCGCGCATCAGCGGGGTTTCGAAGATGCCGGGCAGGATCGTATTGATCCGGATGCCTTCGCTCATGAAGTCGCGCGCGACCGGCAGGGTCATGCCGACGACGCCGCCCTTGGACGCGGAGTAGGCGACTTGCCCGATCTGCCCGTCCACGGCGGCAACCGACGCGGTCGTGATCATCGCCCCGCGCTCGCCGTCCTCAAGCCCGTCGAGCGTCATCATCCCTACGGCGGACTTGGCCACGCACTGGAAGGTGCCGAGCAGGTTCACTTGCAGCGTCTTGACGAACAGGCTGACCGGCAAGTGGCTGATTTCCCCTGTTTCCCGATCACGGCGCACGGTCTTGCCGATGGTCCCGATCCCGGCGCAGGTGACCAGCACCCGTTCCTGCCCGTGCGCTTCGCGCGCCTTGGCGAACCCGGCGTCGACGGAGGCTTCGTCCGAGACATCGACCTTGCAGAACGTGCCGCCGATTTCCTTCGCAACCTGCTCCCCGCGTTCCTCGTTCAGGTCGAACAGGGCAACCTTTGCGCCCTTGGCAGCGAGCGCGCGGGCGGTTGCCTCACCCAGGCCCGAAGCGCCTCCGGTGACCACGGCGGAAACGGAACTGTCGACCTTCACTGTCTTCTCCCTGGAGGACCAAAATTTTTGCCGGCTTAGCCCGTTCTCCCGCGACGGGCGAGTCCCCGGGGGCGGCGCGCGGGTCGAGGTTGACACAAGTGACACCTCCAACATTTGGTGTCCACTGCAACCAGTCCCGGTTTTCTGCCGGGTTGCGGCCCCTTGGGCGACAGAATCCCCGTCGCAGAGAATTAAAATCTTGTTTCACGCATGAGGCGTCATTCTGCTCGAATCGCAAAGTCCGCAGTGGGAAAGGAAAGGCGAATCGCATCGTCGGCATGACCGGGCGGTGTGGGCTGCGGCCCGCAGTGTAGGAAAGAGCGGCGAACTCGGCCGGACATCACGCGCGCTCGTTCTGAGCATCATTCCCAGCAGTCGTTCTCAGGGGCAGAGAGCAACCTGGCCGGCGGCAGGCGCTGGTTCTACTCGCCGCACCCGAGCTTGCGCAGCGCAGTCCGGGAGGCAGCGCTGCGGACCGCGTGGTAGAGCGCTTCCATCAACTCGGCGCCCGGGGAGTAATCGGGCGGCGCGAGGTGATCGACTCGCTGGTCTGCGGTCTGCTCCTTTGCGTACTCGAAGCCCTCGCCCTTGTTCACCGCAATCGCAAGCCCGCCATGACCGGTGACGAACTTGAACGTGGCAAGATCGGAAAGGCCATCGCCCAGGTAAATGATCTGATCGAACGGCACGTGCATGTCGTGCGGATTGGAGCCCGGCGGATCGACGCGGGGCTCGTTCGCCGAATCGAGGTCCAGCCCCTTGGCGAACGCTTCGACATAGCGGGCTTTTTCGGGATGCGAGATGATCCGCTTGATCCGCACTTCGCCCCCGCTCCGCTCTCCGTGAAAGCTGCTTGCCCATACATGGTCGAACGAGTCCCGAACGGCCGTTCTCCGAATGATTTCCACGTACCCGGACGAGAGCACCACCAGTTCGACTTCCAGCTCTTCCAGTATCTCACGGGCGCAGGCGGTGAGGCGCTGCTTCAGTTCCGTGACGCCGGGATAGAGTTCGACCTTCCGGGCTGCCTTCTCGAACAGATCGGCCGACAGTGGCTCTCCCCGGTCGCGCCCGCAATCGAGCAAGGCCTGACTCCGCTTGATGATCTTGTCCCAGTTGTGGCCAAGGGGCTTGAAGTAGCGCTCCTCCCATTCCTCGCGCCCTATTCCCCAAGCCGCGCAAATGGCATCGACGCTGTCGGTCGCGAGCGTCTCATCGAAGTCGAAGATCACCGCGACACGCGGGATATAGCGATTGGTGGCGGGCATCCGTCGTCCTGAGGTTGGTTCCACAGGCATGAACGGGCAGCTTTCCCCCAAGTTTCCCCGCGCGGCTGAGGCCGCAGCGTCGGATCGCGGCCGAGAGCGGCCTTCGTGCCCGTGCTCTGGCCGGCGTCCGCCGTCCGCGCCTTCGCCCGTTACCAAAGCGGCCGCCCTTCAGGAGGAGGGCGGCCGCCGGTGCGCATCCGGGCGATGCGGTTTCAGTCCTGCTTGCGGTTCTGGTCGTTGGAGCCCGCTTGCTGCCGACCGGCGCCGCCCTGCTGGGTGCGCTGCCGTTCCTGCTGGCCACCGGCTTGCTGCTGGTTGCCGCTTTGCTTCTGGCCGCCTTGCTTCTGGCTGCCGCCCTGGTTTTTCTGCTGGTTCATTTCAGGCATCCTGTCATGCCCCCCGTTATTGGGTAGGCCCGACTTTTATACGCCTAATAAACCGCACCTTTTCTTTAATGCGGCAAGACGAAACCCCTGCAGGCCAGTACGCCGACAAGAAGACCCCAAAAGCCCCGAGATGCCGTTTCGCCCCTTGTTCGTGGCGACCCGCGTTGCGAGTCGCCACGAAGGGCAAATCGTCACTCGGCGGCTTCGGATTGTTTCCGGGCGCCTTCGATCTCGATCGCCAGTTGACCGTCGCCTTCGTCCACCTTGACCGTCGAGCCATCGGGGATTTCTCCGCCGAGCAGCCGTTCGGCCAGCGAGTCCTGCAAGTAGCGCTGGACCGCCCGTTTCAGCGGCCTTGCGCCGTAGACCGGATCGTACCCCACCCGGCCCAGCCAGCGGCGCGCCGCGTCGGTGAGGTCGAGCGTGATCTTGCGGTCCTTCAGCAGCTTCTGCACCCGGCCGACCTGGATATCGACGATCGGGGCCATGTGCTCCTGGCTCAGGCGGTGGAACAGGATGATCTCATCCAGGCGGTTGAGGAATTCGGGCCGGAAGTGTGCGCGGACGACGTCCATCACTTGCGGTTCCACATCCTCGACCGTCTGGTCATCCGTGATGCTCGAAAGGAACTGGCTGCCGAGATTGCTGGTGAGGATGATCAGGGTGTTCGAGAAATCGACCACCCGGCCTTGCCCGTCCGTCAGCCGCCCGTCATCGAGCACTTGCAGCAGGACGTTGAATACGTCGCTGTGCGCCTTCTCCACTTCGTCGAACAGCACGACCTGATAGGGGCGGCGCCGCACGGCCTCGGTCAGCACGCCGCCTTCCTCATAGCCGACATAGCCCGGAGGCGCGCCGATCAGGCGAGCGACGGCGTGCTTCTCCATGAATTCGCTCATGTCGATGCGGACCATCGCGCTGTCGTCATCGAACAGGAACCCGGCCAGCGCCTTGGTCAGCTCGGTCTTGCCGACGCCGGTCGGGCCAAGGAACAGGAAGCTGCCCAAGGGGCGGTTCGGGTCCTGGAGCCCGGCGCGGGCGCGGCGGACGGCCTTGGACACCGCCTCGACCGCTTGTTCCTGCCCGATCACCCGCTTGCCGATGATCTTTTCCATCTGCAGCAGCTTTTCGCGCTCTCCTTCCATCATCCGGTCGACCGGGATGCCGGTCCAGCGGCTGACGATGGAGGCGATGTCGTCTTCGGTCACTTCCTCGCGCAGCAAGGCGTTTTCGGACAAGGCCTGCGCATCGCGCAGCTGCTGTTCCAGTTGGGGAATGCGGCCATAGGACAATTCCCCCGCGCGGCCGAGATCGCCGGCGCGCTGCGCCTGCTCCAGCTCGATCCGCGCCTGGTCCAGCGCTTCCTTGATCTTGCTTTCGGCGGCGATCTTGTCCCGCTCATTCTGCCAGCGGGTGGTGACTTCGGCCGATTGCTGTTCAAGGTTGGCGAGTTCTTCCCGCAAGGCGGCGAGCCGGTCCTTCGAAGGCTGATCGTTTTCCTTCGCCAGCGCCGATTCCTCGATCTTGAGCTGGATGATCCGGCGGTCGAGCGCCTCGATTTCCTCGGGCTTCGATTCCACTTCCATCCGGATGCGGCTGGCGGCCTCGTCCATCAGGTCGATTGCCTTGTCGGGCAGGAAGCGGTCGGAGATGTAGCGGTTGGACAGGGTCGCCGCGGCAACCAGCGCGCCGTCGGTGATCCGCACGCCGTGGTGCAGTTCGTATTTCTCCTTCAGCCCGCGCAGGATGGAGACGGTGTCTTCCACGCTCGGCTCGCCCACGAACACCGGCTGGAAGCGGCGCTGCAGGGCGGCGTCCTTTTCGACGTACTTCTGGTATTCATCCAGCGTGGTCGCGCCGATGCAGTGCAGTTCGCCGCGCGCGAGGGCGGGCTTGAGCAGGTTGCCGGCGTCCATCGATCCTTCGGACGCGCCCGCGCCGATCAGCGTGTGCATCTCGTCGATGAACAGGATGATCTCGCCTTCCGCGCCCTTCACTTCATCGAGTACGGACTTCAGCCGCTCCTCGAATTCGCCGCGGTACTTCGCGCCCGCGATCAGGGAGCCCATGTCGAGCGCCATCAGCCGCCGATCCTTGAGGGAATCCGGCACGTCGCCGTTAGCGATGCGCAGGGCGAGCCCTTCGGCAATCGCCGTCTTGCCGACGCCGGGATCGCCGATCAGCACGGGGTTGTTCTTGGTCCGGCGGGCGAGGATCTGCACCGTGCGGCGGATTTCCTCATCCCGCCCGATCACCGGATCGAGCTTGCCGTCGCGCGCGGCCTGCGTCAGGTCGCGGGCGAATTTCTTCATCGCTTCGTAGGCGCTTTCCGCGTTGGCGCTATCGGCCGAACGCCCGCCGCGCAATTGCTCGATCGCGGAATTGAGCGCCTGCGGGGTAACGCCCGCGGTCTTCAGCGCCTGACCCGCCGCCGTGGTGGTGGCGAGGCTGAGCGCGACCAGCAGCCGCTCAACGGTAACATAGCTATCGCCGGCTTTCTGCGCGATCTGTTCCGCCTGGTCGAGCACGCGGACCGCGTCGTTGTCGAGCCCCGGGGTCGCCTGGGCGCCGCTGCCGGAGACGGCGGGGATCTTCGCCAGCGTCTTGTCGACTTGCGCCTGCGCTGCCTGCGCATCGCCGCCCGCGCGCTGGATCAGGCCCGATGCCATGCCTTCTGAGTCTTCCAGCAAGGCCTTCAGGATGTGGTCGGGCGAAATCCGCTGGTGATTCATGCGGATGGCGACGGTTTGCGCCGCCTGAAGGAAACCCTTGGCCCGGTCGGTAAATTTTTCGAGATTCATGAACTGCCCCTCAATATCTTTCCCAAACCAGATAGTGTTGCACATCTGCAACACAAGCCCTGCCCGTGCATTTTTCAGCCCGGCTTGCGCTGTTTGCGCCCGGCAAGGTGGTCCCCGCATTGCGCCAGCGCAATCCCTCGCCGCGGCATGCCGTATCGCTCCGCGAAAAAGGCGTTTGGGCGCGGGCGAACATTCGTTGGGCCGTCATGACGGATCGACGAACGGCTGTCGGCGTGCGGTGGCGCGTGCTAGACCGTAACAATCGTAACTGTCGCAACTTGCCCCTGAACTTTTTCGAGGTCCGCCGATGCGCACGCTCCTTCTCGCTTCCGCTCTCTCGCTTTCCCTCGCTTGTCCCGCCCCCGCGTTTGCCCAGCCGGCCGCGCCGGTGTCGGCGGTCACGCTGGCGGACCTTCAGGCCGCCCCGGTGGCCGAACTGGTGAACCGCGTCGACATTCCGTACGATCGCTTCACCCTGCCCAACGGGCTGACGGTTCTGGTGCACGAGGACCGCAAGGCGCCCGTTGTCGCGGTGTCGATGTGGTACGAGGTCGGATCGAAGAACGAGCCGCAGGGCAAGACCGGCTTTGCTCACTTGTTCGAGCACCTTATGTTCAACGGCTCCGAAAACGCGCCCGGCGATTTCTTCGAGCCGCTGCAGCAAGTCGGCGCGACCGATTTCAACGGCACGACGTGGTTCGACCGGACCAACTACTTCGAGACGGTGCCCACCGGCGCGCTGGATCTGGCGCTGTTCCTGGAAAGCGACCGCATGGGCCACTTGCTGGGCGCGGTGACGCAGGAAAAGCTCGATAACCAGATCGGCGTCGTCCAGAACGAGAAGCGCCAGGGCGACAACCAGCCTTACGGGCTGGTCGAGTACGAGCAGCTGGAAAATCTCTACCCGTCCGGCCATCCCTACCACCACTCCACCATCGGTTCGATGGAGGATCTGTCCAGCGCAACGCTGGAGGATGTCCGCCAGTGGTTCCAGGATCATTACGGTCCCAACAATGCCGTGCTGGTGCTGGCTGGAGACATCGACACCGCGACCGCGCGCGAAAAGGTGACGAAGTGGTTCGGCGAAATTCCGGCGGGCCCGGAAGTGGCGCCGGTATCCGCCCCGGTCCCGACGCTGGATGCGCCGCTATCGAAGACCATTCAGGATCAGGTCGCGACGACCCGCATCTATCGCTCCTGGGCGATCCCGGGGCTGGACAATCCGGACCACCTGCCGCTGCAGATGGCGAGCGCGGTGCTGGGCGGCCTCGCGAGTTCGCGGCTAGACAACACGCTGGTCCGGGGACAGGAAGTCGCCGTCGGGGTCAGCAGCAGCGCGGACACCTTCGCGCAGGCCGGGCAATTCGTGATCTATGCCGACGTGAAGCCGGGGGTCGATCCGGCCACCGTTGCCGCCGCGCTGGACCGGCAGATCGCCGATTTCATCGCCAACGGCCCCACGGCGGACGAACTGCAGCGGGCGAGCACCGTCTATGCATCCGGCCAGATCCGCGGCCTGGACGGGCTCGGCGGGTTTTCCGGCAAGGCGCCGACGCTGGCCGAAGGGCTGCTCTATCACGGCAATCCGGAAGCGTACAAAACCACCTTGCGCCGCGCCGCCTCCCTGACCCCGCAGGAAGTCCAGTCGGTAACCGCGCGCTGGCTGTCCCGCCCGGCGTTCTCCCTGACGGTAGAGCCCGGCACGCGGACCGAAGGCGGCGAGAACCGGGGCGGCTTCCGCACCGCGCCCGAACGGCACCCGGCCTACTACGCCGATCCGGCGCTGGGCATCGCGCCTTCCGGTCCCACGGCGGCGGTCGACCGGTCGCAAATGCCCGAAGTGGGCACGCTGAAGGCGCTCGATTTCCCCGATATCCAGCGGGCCACCCTCAGCAACGGGATGGAAGTCTACTTCGCCCGCCGCCCGGAAATCCCGACGGTCAATGTCCGGGTGGCCTTCGATGCCGGCTATGCCGCCGATCCGAAGGGCGCGCTGGGCACCCAGTCGCTGCTGCTGGAACTGATGGACGAAGGCACGGTCGCGCTCGACGCAACGGAGCTCGCGATCGCAAAGGAGCGGCTGGGCGCATCGATCGGCGGCATGGCCAATTCGGACACCACTTCCTTCCAGCTGAGCGCGGTGACGCCGAACCTTTCGCCTTCGCTGGAACTGCTGGCCGACTATATCCGCCATCCCGCGTTCAGCGCCGAGGCGCTGGAGCGCGTGCGTGCGCAGCAGGTCACCCGCATCCAGGCCGAGATGAAGGAGCCGTCCGCGATTGCGCAGCGGGCGCTGTTCCCGATCCTGTACGGCGCGCAGCATCCTTACGGCATTCCGCCGAGCGGGACCGGCGAGCTGGCGGTGGTCCAGCAGCTGAGCGCCGCCGATCTGGCCCGGTTCCACAACACCTGGCTGCGGCCGGACACCGCCCGCGTCTTCGTCGTCGGCGACACGACCCTGCCGGAAATCACCCGGCAGCTGGAACAGGCCTTCGGCGACTGGAAAGCGCCCGCCGCGCCTGCCCCGGAAAAGAACTTCGACGTCGCGATCCCGGCACCGCAGCAGCGAATCATCCTGATCGACCGGCCCGCATCTCCGCAGTCGGTGATCGTGGCCGGACGCGTGCTGGAGGAGAAAGGAACGGACGACCTCGTGGTGCTGGAAGCCGCGAACGACGTGCTGGGCGGCAACTTCCTTTCGCGCCTGAACATGGACCTGCGTGAGACCAAGGGCTGGTCCTACGGCGTGCGGAGCCTGATCCGCGCTCCGCTCGACCGGTCGAGCCTGCTGGTCTACGCCCCGGTCCAGGCCGACCGCACCGGAGATTCGATCGCCGCGCTGCGCGAACAGCTTGGCGCCTATGTCGGCGACAGGGGCACCACGCCCGCAGAGCTGCAGCGGCTGATCAACGGCAACGTGCGCGAACTGCCGGGCCGGTTCGAAACGTCTGGCGGCGTGCTGGAGGGCGTGGCCAATATCGTCACTTACGGGCGGCCGGACACGTATTACGAAACGCTGGCCGGGAAGTACCAGTCGCTGACGGCGGCGCAGCTCGACGCGATTGCACGGCGCGATTTCCTTGACCGGGAACTGGTGTTCGTGGTGGTCGGCGATGCGTCGGTGGTGCGCCCGCAGCTTGAAACCCTTGGCCTGCCGGTCGAGGTCAGGAGCGCCGGCGGCGAATAAGACCGTTCGGGCCCGGTGCGCGCCCAGTGCGCGAACGCATCGGGCCCGCGGCTAGCGCCCTTTTCGCGCTACCAGGAACAGGAACGTCGGCCAGAAGACGGTGTTGAGAATATCCAGCCAGGGCTCCATCGGCGTTTGCGCATTGTAGGAGAGCCGGTCGACACCCTCATTCAGGATGGCAAAGAAGTACACCAGCGCCAGCGGGATCGCCGACCGCATCTTCCGCCGCAGCAGCAGCGTCGAAAGCACGAAGATCAGCAGTCCGGCATGGACGTGCAGCAGATCTTCGGTGATCCCGGTTTCCTCGGAAAGCACGTTCTTCGCTTGGGTGTAGTAGGCCGTCAGCCCGGAAAACGTCTGCATCATCATCGGCTCATTCGCGAAAGGTAAGCGAGGCACCGTCCAGCCATGTTGGCCGGTCCGAGCCGAAAGAAGCACGCCCTTGCCCAGTCTGTACGGGCGGCGAGCCGGTGCCGGGCGGCTGAAGCAGCGCCCGGCCAACGGCGCGCTCTTTCTATCCCAGCTTCTGCTTCAGCAGTTCGTTGACCACCTGTGGGTTGCCCTTGCCCTGCATGGCCTTCATCGTCTGGCCGACGAAGAAGCCGAACAGCTTGTCCTTCCCGCCGCGGTATTCGGCGACCTTGTCAGGGTTGGCAGCCATCACTTCGTCGATCTTGGCTTCGATCGCGCCGGTGTCCGATTCCTGCTTCAGGCCTTCCCGATCGACGATCGCGGCCGCGTTGTCGCCGGTTTCGATCATCGTTTCGAGCACTTGCTTGGAGATGCTGCCCGAAATCGTGCCCGCGCCGACCAGCGCCAGCAATTCGCCGCCCTTTTCCGGCGTGACGGGGGAATTGTCGAGTTCCAGCCCTGCCTTGTTGAGCGCGCCGAACAAGTCGGAAATCAGCCAGTTGGCCGCCTGCTTGGCGACGTCGGCCGGCTGCTTGTCCTGCGCCTTGGCGGTTTCGCCCAGGAGCCGTTCGAACCAGCGGGCGGTCTCGACCTCCGCCGTCAGGACCGCGGCGTTGTAAGGCGACAGGCCGAGATCCTGTTCGTAGCGGCGGCGCTTGGCATCCGGCAGTTCCGGCAGCGAGGCGCGGCATTCGTCGAGGAATTCCTCCTCCAGTTCCAACGGCAGCAAGTCGGGATCGGGAAAGTAGCGGTAGTCGTGCGCGTCCTCTTTCGACCGCATCGAGCGAGTCGTCCCGGTGCCGGGATCGAACAGCCGGGTTTCCTGCACGATGCTGCCGCCGTCCTCGATCACGTCGACCTGACGGCGCGCCTCATGCTCGATCGCGGCCATCACGAAGCGGACGGAGTTGACGTTCTTCGTCTCGGTCCGGGTGCCGAGCTCTTCGCCGGGGCGGCGGACCGACACGTTCACGTCCGCGCGCATGGAGCCTTCCTCCATGTTGCCGTCGCAGCTTCCGACATAGCGCAGGATGGCGCGCAGCTTGCGCAAGTAGGCACCGGCTTCGGCGGGAGAGGTCATGTCCGGGCGGCTGACGATTTCCATCAGCGCGACGCCGGAGCGGTTGAGATCGACGTAGCTCATCGTCGGGTGCTGATCGTGCATCAGCTTGCCCGCGTCCTGCTCCACGTGAATCCGCTCGATCCCGATGACCTTGTCTTCGGGGATGCCGGCTTTTTCGTCCGCCTCGATCATCAGCGAGCCTTCGCCGACCAGCGGGTGGTAGAGCTGGCTGATCTGATAGCCCTGCGGAAGATCGGCGTAGAAGTAGTTCTTGCGGTCGAACCGGCTCCAGCGGTTGATCTGCGCGTCAATCGCCATGCCGGTGCGCACCGCCTGGCGGATGCATTCGCGGTTCGGGACCGGCAGCATTCCGGGCATGGCCGCGTCGATCAGGCTGACCTGCGTGTTCGGCTCCGCCCCGAAGGCAGTCGAGGCCGAGGAAAACAGCTTGGCGTTGCTGGTGACCTGCGCGTGGACTTCGAGGCCGATCACGACCTCCCATTCGCTGGTGGCGCCGTGGATGCGATAAGTGCTCATGCACCCTGCGATAAGCGCGATGCCCGGCCAAGCCAAGCGGGTAAAGCCGCGCGGCGTCACCCCGGTGATCGCTTGCGCTGCGACGGGCGGCGCGGCATAGCCATGAACGAGCGTCCTCACGTCCTGGCGTGGAGCAACCGAAGTGCAGCAGAGGACGAGCGAACGCTTCACGGGCCTGGACCTGCTCCGCGGTCTGGCCGCTATGGCTATCCTGATATACCATTTCCCCTGGCACGCGGGAGGGACGCAGCCCCTGCCCCGGGCCTATCTCGCGGTAGACGTGTTCTTCGTGCTGAGCGGGTTCGTGATCGCCCATTCGTACCAGCCGCGGCTGAACACGGGCATGACCTTCCGCGCGTTCTGCCTTGCGCGGGCAATCCGGCTTTATCCGCTGTATGCCGCCGCGACGCTTCTGGCGGCGGCGTATTTTCTCAGCCCGATCGTGCAGGGGAAAGAGGGAGGCGGGACACTGACCGAGTGGATCGGCAGCGTTGCCACCGCCATCGCCTTCCTGCCGACTCCGCAGGAGTGGTCGCTCGACCCGGCCAGCCCGTTCGCGCTGAACCTGGCGGCGTGGTCGCTGTTTTGGGAACTGGTGATTAACGTGCTGTTCGCGCTGGTTGCGCTTCGGCTGGGGACGCGGCTGTTTCCGGCGTTCCTCCTGCTGGGGGCGGCAGGGCTGGTCTGGTACGCGCAGCAGGCCGGAAGCGGCAGCGTGGGATGGGAATGGACCACCTTTTGGGGCGGAGGAGCGCGGGCGCTGTTCGGCTTCTTCGCGGGCTGGGCCCTGCATCGGTCGCGCGAAAGCCGGCCCGCGCCCCGGCTGCCGGGCTGGATGCTGGGCGCGGTTCTGGTCGCCTCCTTCCTGCCGGGTGCAAGAGCCGTGCCATGGCAGTATGATGTGATCTGCCAGATGGCTCTTTACCCGGCGATCGTCTGGCTTGGGGCGGAAGCGGTCAGCGGTCCCGGCGTGCGCGCGGGCGGCAACTTCCTCGCCTACGTTTCATACCCGGTGTACGTCCTGCATATCCCGCTGATGACAGTGCTGATCATCCTGCTGGACAAGGCAACGGGTCAGCCGATTGGCGAATTCCCGATCCCGCACCTTGCGCTTTACCTGACGTTCGTGATCATCACCTCGTGGATTGCCGCGCGCTGGCTGGATGAGCCTGCCCGCAAGTGGCTTCGCCGGCTTTTCCTGCCATCGCAGCCGTCCCTGCCCGTTCTTCCTTCGCCCGCTGCCCCCTGAGACTGGACGGCTGCAGCGCTACATCGTCGGCGCAACGGCCTCCGCGCGCCCGGCGCCCATGCTTTTCGCCTTGCGCCGCGACCAGTCCCGCGCCGGACTTTCGATGAAGCGCCAGGTCAGCCAGGCGGCCGGGACCGTCAAGGCCATGACGGCAAGAGCGGGGAGGTCGGCCAGAACCGAAGGACCGGCCACCTGCCAAACATCCACTCCATCGCGCTGGACGAGCGTCAGCACGCCCACCAGCGCCAGAACGTCGATCGCCCGGTTCACCACCTCCACATGGACAAGGTAGATCGAGAAGGAGAGCACCCCGAGCCAGATCATCGGCGTCGTCCGCAGCACGCGGGAAATCACCCCTCGCTCCGCCGCGAAGATCAGGATGGCGAGGAAGAACAGCGGGTCCGCCATCGCCGGATTGACGCTGTCCGACATCAGCTGGAGCAGTGCGACGATCGCCGCGAGGATGGCGCATTCCGCCAGCGATGCCGCGCCGCGGGACAGCCGCGCCGCCCGGCCCGCAAGGTAACGGCTCCAGACCTGCCAGGCGGCGATGCCAAGGCCGAACCCGGCGACACCACGCATCAGGCCGATGCTGATCGGCGTCGCCCAGACGTCCAGTCCGCTTACCAGCAGCGCCAGCGAGCCGATTGCACACGCCAGCGCGATGAGCCAGGCCTTCGTCCCTGCCCGTGCCCAGACCAGCGCCATCGCCAGATAGAGCCAGATCTCGATCGAGATGCTCCAGCTCGGGAAGTTCCAGTCGAACGGATTCGGCTCAAGAAATCCGTGAAGCAGCAGGAGTTGGAGGAAAAACGAGGGGAGCGGGTGCGTCTCGTCGAACGCAGGGTGGTCCAGCAGCCCGACGCGCTGCAGCAGCAGGAAGGCGACTTGCGCGGCAAACATCAGGATCAGCAGCGCGAAGTGCAGCGGATAGATCCGCCCCAGCCGGAGAAGCGCGTAGTGCCGGATCGAAAAGCCCGCCTGAAGCTTCTGCCCATAGGCCCCGGCGATGACGAAACCCGACAGGATGAAGAAGAAATCGACCGCCAGCCAGCCGTTGCGGATGAACGCCGACTGGATCAGCGCGCCGCCGAACTCCATGTGAAAGCCGACCACCATCAGCGCCGCGATTCCGCGAAGGGAATCAAGCGCGACGAACCGGCCGGAATCCGGCTCCCGCGCCACAAGGGCGGGATCGGGGGAAGAACGGAAGATGACCTTCCCGATCCGGCGTATCTTGCCGGGAAGGCGGCTGAGGGATCGCTTCATGTCTGCCGATCCTCCCGCCACCTGTTCAACCCGAGGGGCAGCGTAGCGGCCAAGGGTCTGCGGGTCACGCGCCATCAATGCCCCAGGCACGTGGCGGGACCTCCGGCCGGATAAACAGATCCGCCGCCCCCGACAGTCGTTTTCTCACGCCTTCCCGGTCGGCCGGGAATTCCATGGGCTTCGAAACCGCTCTAGGCTGACGGATGGCTGCCCGCTGGAGACCTTGCGTGACCCTGCCCCCGAACGATCCGCCCTTGTCCGTCCTCCTGAGCGCGCACAACGCCGAAGCTTTCCTGGACGAAGCCATCGAGAGCGTTCTGGCGCAGGATTTCCCCGCGTTCGAATTCCTGATCCTGGACGACGGATCACAGGACGCGACGCGCGCAATCGCAGAAGGCTATGCCGCGCGCGATGCCCGCATCCGCGTCATCGCCGGGGATCACCGGGGGCTGGTGGACGGCCTCAACCGCCTGCTGGAGGAAGCCCGGGCGCCGATCGTTGCCCGGTTCGATGCCGATGACATCTGCCACCCGCAGCGGTTTTCAAGGCAGATGCAATTCCTGGAAGCCCATCCGGATCACGGGCTGGTCGGCTGTGAGACCGATCAGATCGATTCGACCGGCGCGCCGCGCCCGGATGTGGAATACGGCTGGGTTCACGATCATGAGGAGATCGTACGCTGCCTGCCGCTGTGGTCGCCTCTGGTCCATCCGGCGGTGATGATGCGGCGGGACGTGGTCCGGGAAGCGGGCGGTTACCGCCGCGCCTATCGCCGGGCGGAAGATTACGACTTATGGCTGCGGCTTTCGACGCGCACGAAGCTGGCCAATTTGCCCGAACGGCTGCTTTGGTACCGGGTCCACCCCGGGCAAGTGGGTGAAAAGCACCTGGTCGAACAAGTCCGGGCCGCCGCCACCGCCTTGCTGGCGCACCGACAGCGGCTTTCGGGCAAGCCGGACCCCACCGAAGGGCTCGCTTCGCTGCCGCCGACCGCGGCGCTCGATGCCCTGTTCGGCCCCGGCTCCGCGGCCTTCGTCAACCAGCGGGTGTTCGAGGAAGTTCTTTACGTGCCCGGAGAACTCGCGGGCGCGGGATGGGATGCGGCGCTTGCCCATGCCGCCGCATCGCGCGACCGCCGCCCGCTTTGGCGCGTAGCGACGCGGCTGCTGCGGGCGGGGCATCCGGCCAAGGCGGGACGCTTCGCCGCCGCGCTGCTGATGCCGCGCGCCTGAGCTTCGGATCCGGCTGGCGTGGAGGGTTACCCAGCCGCGCGGCGGTTACCACCAGGTGTCCGGACGGGCGGTGAACCCGGCGCGCTGCTCGATCGCGAGGCCGGCGTTGAGCACGCCTTGTTCGTCGAACGTGCGGCCGATGATCTGCAGGCCGAGCGGCAAGCCATCCCGGTTCAGCCCCGCCGGAACCGACATCGCCGGGAGCCCGGCCAGGCTGGCGGGCACGGCGAACACGTCGTTGAGGTACATCGACAGCGGATCGTCGGTCTTTTCGCCGAGCGCGAAGGCAGCGGTCGGCGCGGTGGGGGCAAGGATCACGTCGCACTGGGCGAACGCGAGTTCGAAGTCCCGGGCAATCAGCGTGCGGACCTTCTGCGCCTGGGTGTAATAGGCATCGTAGAAGCCGGCCGACAGCACATAGGTGCCGATCAGGATGCGGCGCTTGACCTCGGCCCCGAATCCTTCGGCCCGGGTGGCGGCGTACATGTCCTGCAGGTTCGCCTTTTCCGGCAGTTCCCGCAGGCCGTACCGCACCCCGTCATAGCGAGCGAGGTTGGACGAAGCTTCGGCCGGGGCGATGATGTAGTAGGCGGGCAGCGCGTACTTGGTGTGCGGCAGGCTGATCTCCACCACTTCGGCGCCTGCGTCCTTCAGCCACTGCGCTCCGCGATCCCAGCTTTCCGCGACATCGGCATCCATCCCGTCCATCCGGTATTCGCGCGGGATGCCGACGCGCTTGCCCTTCAGGTCTGCGTCGAGGTGCTTTTCCCATTCCGGCACCGGCAGGTCCAGGCTGGTCGAATCCTTCGGATCGAACCCGGCCATTGCTTCCAGCATGATCGCGCAGTCGGTGACGTCGCGCGCCATCGGCCCCGCCTGGTCCAGCGAGGACGCGAAGGCGACGATGCCCCAGCGCGAGCAGCGGCCGTATGTCGGCTTGATCCCGGTGATCCCGGTGAACGCGGCGGGCTGGCGGATCGATCCGCCGGTGTCCGTCCCCGTCGCTGCCGGGGCGAGCCGCGCCGCGACCGCCGCCGAGCTGCCGCCGGACGATCCGCCCGGGGCCATCTGCGCATTGCCGCCGCTGCGGCGCCACGGGTTGACGACGTTGCCGAAGTGGCTCGTCTCGTTGGAGGAGCCCATCGCGAACTGATCGAGATTGAGCTTGCCGAGCATGCCCGCGCCCGCTTCCCACAGCTTTGCGGAAACGGTGCTTTCGTATTCGGGCGTGAAGCCTTCCAGCATGTGGCTGGCGGCGGTGGTCTGCACCCCGCGCGTGGCGAACAAGTCCTTCATCCCGATCGGGACGCCGGCCATCTTGCCCAGCGGCTTGCCGGCGGCGCGATCGGCATCGACCTTGTCGGCGGCTTCAAGAGCGCGTTCGGGCGTGGCGACGATGAACGCGTTCAGCGCCCCTTGCGCGGCGGCAACGTTGGCGTTGAAGCCTTCGGCCACTTCGCGCGCGGTAAAATCGCCCGAGGCGACGCCGTCGCGGATCGCCTTGACGCCAAGCTGTGTCAGGTCGGTCATTATTCGATCACCTTCGGGACGGCGAAGAAACCGTGTTCGGCCGCGGGCGCGTTGGCGAGCACCTTGTCGCGCACGCCGCCGCCGGTCAGCGGATCGGCGTTCATCTCGTCTTCGCGCAGGCGCAGGCGCTGCGGGATCACCGCCGTCATCGGCTCCACGCCGCTGACGTCGACTTCCCCCAGCTGCTCCACCCAGTTCAGGATGTTGTTCAGCTCCGGCACCATGGTGTCGAGCTCTTCCTCGCTCATGCTGATCCGCGCCAGCGAGGCGATCTTGGCTACGGTTTTTCTATCGACCGACATGGCGAGCGCGTTAGCTGGGGCGAAGCTTCGCTTCAAGCGAATGCTACTTGAAAGGCTCCCCGATCGGGCGGCCGTCGACATAGATCTGCCGCCCATCGAACGGACGGACTTCCACGCGCGGCTCGTCTCCGGTTTGCACCCGCCGCGGCGGCAACGGCGGCGGCAAGCTGGCCACGATCCCATCGGCTTGAAGCACGAGCTGCTCCACCCGGTCCCCCTGCACCAGCGCGATGCGCCGCCCCTTTGCGCTCGGCCCGAGATCGAGCGCGGTGCACGTCCGCACGCATTCCCACGGCTGGGCATCGATATAGGCTTCGACCGCGGCGCGCAGGCGCGGATCGCCCGACTGGATGCGCAGATTGGCCCGCCGCTGCCGCCGCTCCACCGCGGCTTCGTCTCGCACGCGGAACGGGCGCTGCTTCTGCGCCAGCGCCTGCCGGGCCGCGCCGGCGATCCGGGGGTCGCCTGAAGCCGCCAGCCGGGTCAGCGCCGCCCGGCCTGCGTTGCCGAAATCCCAGCGCAGCGCCGAAAAGTCGAACCGTTCTGCATCGACTTCACCCGACGTGAGCCGCTCGATCTGGCTGGCGGTCGCGATTCGACCGAAATCGAGGATTGGCAGCGCCAGCAGGATCGCCAGCGCAAACGTGAACAGCACAAGCTCAAAGGTCGCGCGGCGAAAGGCGGCGGGCCAGCCGTTCCACCGCCCGCGGATGACGGCCACCCAGCACCCCACCCCGACCGCGCAGGCGACGACGATCGCGGCAAGGCCCCACAAGCGCTCCGGCGTCAGGCCATGCTGGGTCACGCGCACGATCATCGACGCCGCCGCGAATGCGCTGAGCGGCAGGATTCCGATCACCAGGGCCAGCCCGGCGATTCGCATGACGAGGGAGGAACTGGCCGCCGCATCGTCCTGCCGCACGATCGCATGCGCCAGCACAAAGGCGCCCGCCGCGCTGACCAGCAGGATCGGAGTGGCGCTGGCGGTCGCGCTCCACAGCACTTCCGGCCCGGAAAGCGCGGTCGCCAGCAGGAACAGCACCAGCGCGAAGGCGAGCGGGACCGCCAGCAGCGAAAGCACCAGCAGCACGACGGCCTGCAACGTCCCGATGACTTTCAGCTGGTTGCGGAGCACGCCCAGCGCGGCGCCGAACGCGATCCCGCTGACCGTCCATGCGAACCAGCCCCGGCCCAGCAGGTTTTCCAGCAAGTCGATCTGCAGCAGCACGAACAAGGCCGCCAGCATCAGCAGCACGGCCCACGCGATCCCGGTGAACAGCAACGCGCCCCCGGCGCTGACCGCATCGGTCCAGACGTGGAAGTGGATTGCCGCGTAGGGCGTCATCAGGCGCATGCGGTGGAAGCGGGCCTGGAACAGCGGCACGGCCAGCACGACGGCGAGAACCCCGGCGGCAAAGGCGAACGGCGTGTTCGCTCGCGCTTCGTAGAATGCGACCGCATACCCGGCGAGCGCGGCCATCAGCAGGCCGACCGCGCCCGAGAAGATCGCCGGTTCGCGCCAGTTTTCCCGGTCGAGCGTGAATGCGGCCGCCAGCGCGCCGAACAGGACGAACGCGGCCATGGCGGCGCGAATCGGGGATTCGATTTCCCCGTTGCTGAACAAGTGGATCAGCAGCCCGGCCAGACCGAGCAAACCGGCAAGCAGCCAGGGCCGCAGCGGCCAGTCGGTCAGGATCGGCGCTTCGGGAAAGGCGGGAGATGCCGTTGCAGCGCCCGCCATCCGGTTACTGCCCCATGCCCGGAACGGCGCCGGGAACTGCGCCCGGGACCATGCCCGGAGGCATACCGGGAACCGCACCCTGCTGCTGGAGCTGCTGCATCATCTGCTGCTGCCGCATCATTTGCATGATCTCTTCGCGGCTGCGGAATTCCAGCAGGCGAACTTCGAATGTCAGGTCGGTGTCGGGCGGGATCGGCCCGCTGCCTTGGGCACCGTAGGCCTGATCGGCGGGAATCACGATGCGGTAGCGTCCGCCCGGCTGCATGTGCTGCAGCGCGGTGGCGAAACCGGGCACCACGCCGCTGACTTCCATCGGCACGCCCTGGTTCTGGTCGAACACGGTGCCGTCGGGCAGCGTGCCCATGTAGTCGATCAGCGCGATATCGGTGGCGGTCGGGCTGTCGCCCTCCCCTTCCTCAAGCGTGACGATGCGCACGCCGCCGTCGAGCAGATCGTATTCCGGCGCGGCAGCCCAGGCGAGGCCCGCGGCCAGCAACACGGCAAGAGCGATGCCGAGCCACAGCTTGGTCAGCGAACCGCTGCGAATCGGTTGAAGCGGGACGCGGGTGACTTCGGTCATGGATATTCCTGGTTAAGCTGGCCTGATGCGCGAAAGGCGCGGGGGATACCCCGCGCCTTTTGGCGTATCGTTCGGCCGCATTCAAGCGGGATGGATGCCTGCGGCCAAGGCCCCGGCTGGCGGGGCGAAGGCGTGTCCTACTTGGCGCCGTCGCGTTCGGCGCGCTTGCGTTCCAGCTTGCGGGCGCGGCGCACGGCGGCGGCCTTTTCCCGGGCGCGCTTCTCGCTCGGCTTTTCATAGTGGCGGCGCAGCTTCATCTCGCGATACACGCCTTCCCGCTGCAGTTTCTTCTTCAGCGCGCGGAGGGCCTGTTCAACATTGTTATCGCGGACGACGATCTGCATAAAAGTAAGCCACCTTTCGAATTCGTTTAATATCGGTTGGAAATGCCTGCCGCACACCGAAGGGTATCGTGCGCGAATCGGCATGTAACCAACGAAAGAGGTACCGAATCCCTTTCGGATCGGCCCTGACCGGCGCCCACTAGGCCAAATCTGGGGCAAAGGCAAGGATATCCGGCCTTTGCGAACGGCAGCCCGCCCGGCTAAGGCGTTGGCGATGGAATCCACCACTCCCTTCCTCGCTTCGCTGCACGTTGCGGTCGGCGGCGGCCTTGGTGCGCTGATGCGCTACCAGCTTGGCCGGATGCTGTCCGGCTGGCTTGGCCCGGGCACTGTTGCCGCATTCCCGTGGGCAACGCTGACCGCGAATGTCCTCGGCAGCCTTGGCATGGGCCTGCTGGCCGGGTTCCTTGCCCGGTACGGTTCGGGGAACGAGCAGGCCCGGCTGTTCCTGGGGATCGGCCTGCTCGGCGGGTTTACCACCTTTTCCTCTTTCAGCCTGGAAATGATGCTGCTGATCGAACGCGGCCAGGGGCCGCTCGCGTTCCTGTACGCCGCAATCTCGCTGCTCGTGGGGCTGACCGCGCTTTATATCGGCCTGATCGTGATGAGGATTGCAGGATGAACTCGCCGAAACAAGACGATCGGGCACAGGACGACAAGGTCCGCCAGTTCACCGTCGCTGCCGACGATGACGGCATCCGGCTGGACCGCTGGTTCAAGCGGCACTTGCCGCAGATCGGCTTTGCCACCGTGTCCCGCTGGGCGCGGACCGGGCAGATCCGGGTCGACGGCGGCCGGGCCAAGCCGGAAGACCGGCTGGCCACCGGGCAAGTCGTGCGCGTGCCGCCGGGGGGAGAAAACACCGCCCCCGCCCCGCGCACTCGCAAACCGCTGACCGAAGAAGAGATCGCCAGCGCCGAGGCGATGGTGATCGAGAAAACCCGCGCCGCGATCGTGCTCAACAAGCCGCCCGGTCTCGCGACCCAAGGCGGCACCAAGACGCACAGCCACGTCGACGGGCTGCTCGATGCCTATGTCGGCGACGATGAGCCGCGCCCCCGCCTGGTCCACCGGCTGGACAAGGACACCAGCGGCGTGCTGCTCGTTGCCCGCACGCCCGGCAGCGCGGCGTTTTTCTCCAAGCGGTTCTCCGGCCGATCGGCGAAGAAGGTTTACTGGGCGCTGGTGGTGGGCGTGCCCGACTTGTCCGAAGGCCTGATCGAGGCTTCGCTTGCCAAGCAGCCCGGCACCGGGGGCGAGAAGATGCATGTCGACGAGGAGAACGGCCAGCCGGCGAAGACACGCTATCGCGTCGTCGACCGCGCCGGCAACCGCGCCGCCTGGGTCGAGCTTCACCCGCTGACCGGTCGCACGCACCAACTGCGCGTCCACATGGCAGCGATCGGCCACCCGATCGTGGGCGATGGCAAGTACGGCGGACAGGACGCGTTCCTCACCGGCACGATCAGCCGCAAGATGCATCTCCACGCCCGGCGGCTGGTGATCGACAGCCCCGACGGCAAGATTGACGTCACCGCTGAATTGCCCGAGCATTTCGCCGCGAGCATGGAGAACCTCGGCTTCGATCCCGCGATTGGCGACGCGCTGCCCGACCAGGCCCCGCCTCCCCCCGGCCGGGAAGCGAAGAAGCAGGCTGCTCGCAAGCACGCGAAGGAATACCGCAAGGCCCGCCGGGGCGAACGGCGGCAGCGCAGCGGCGGCCCGGCGAACCGCGGCCGATCGTAAAGGGGAGCCGCTGCCGTGCCTGAACCGGTATCCGACGATGTCGCGCGTAATCGCTGGCTGACGATTCAGGCCGTGCGCTTTTCCGGGATCGCGATGGTGCTGGCCGGTATCCTGATCGTTCGTCAGGTGATCGACGCCCCGCCTGCGATCGGCTGGCTGCTGCTGGTGCCCGGCCTTGCAGCCGCGTTCCTCGCCCCCACCTTGCTGGCCAAGCGCTGGCGGAGTCCTGTTGAATGAAACGGTTTTACAAGCATGTCGCGGTCACCCCGGCTGACGGGGGATTTCGCGTCATGCTCGATGAGCGGGCAATCCGCACGCAGCGCGGGGCGCCGCAGGTGGTCCCCACGCGCGCACTGGCCGAGGCGCTGGCCGACGAATGGCGCGAACAGGGTGAGGAAATCGATCCTGCGCGCTTCACCTTGCGCGACCTGGCCGATTTCGCAATCGACGAAGTGACGCCGGACAAGGCGCAAGCGGTCGAAAAGCTGCTGACCTATGCCGAGACCGATACGCTTTGCTATCGCGCCGATCCGGACGAGCCGCTGTTTCGCCGCCAGCAGGAACGCTGGGACCCGTTGCTTGTCGAAATGGAGCAGCGCCACGGCTTGCGGTTCGAACGGGTGAGCGGGATCGTCCACCGGCCCCAGCCCGCCGAAACCATCGCCCGACTGCGGGAGCTTCTTTCCGATCAGGACCCGTTTGCCCTCGCCCCGCTGCAGATGCTCGCCTCGCTGGCCGCGTCCCTGACCGTGGCGCTGGCTGCGCTGGAACCGGACGCCGATCCCGAGGCGCTGTTCACCATCTCGAATTGCGAGGAAGACTGGCAAGCCGAGCAGTGGGGCTGGGATCTGCTGGCTGAGGAGCGCCGCACGATCCGGCTAGAGGCGTTCCGGGCAGCGACGCGGTTTCTGCAGCTGGCCCGGGAAGATTGAGGCAGCCGCCCAAGCCTCAGGCGGTTTTTCCAGACCCTTTCAGGCGACCCACTCGGCGACCTGGCGGGCCACCTCGTTCGCCGTCTCGTTCAGCGCGGGACCGATAGCGACGACATCGGGCGCGATGCCGGTCCGCGTGCTTTCGAACCGGCGGGTCCGCACCTCGCCGCCAGCCTGCTGCAGGATTGCATCGAACCGTACGGTGACCGTCTGGCTAGCCGCGTCGTAACCCATCTGCACCAGCTGTCCCGAAAGAACCGTGCGGGGCGGGATCATCAGATCGGTTTCACCGACCACCAGCCGATCTGCGCGGGCGCGGATCGTTTCCGACAAAAGCTGCTGGAACAGCTTGGCCGGCTTGTCGACCCAGGTCGCATCCTCAAGGTAGGCGATTGCGGACGGTGACACTTGCACCGGCACCCGCGTGACGTTGAGCCGCTGCACCGATTCGGGCTGGAGCACCGCAATCGCGTTTTCCGCCGATCCGCTGGCCCCTGCGTTCGCCGGGGCGATCTGGCCCGGCTCAGGCGTCAGCGTCAGCAGCGCATCGGGCGGTTCCGGGCCAAGGCTGATGCAGCCGGACAAGGCGGCGGAAAAGGCCAAGGCGGCGGCAAGAGCGGTCGCCCTTCGCCTGTTCGATGCCGTGATGCTCATCCGTGTACCCTTCATTGTTCCGGTTCGTAGTCCGGCAGCTTGGTGCCGCGAACCAGTGAGCTGGCGCCCTGGGTGCTGAGCCGGTCGGTCAGGTCGCGCAGCGCGCGGCTGGTGCGCTGGAGATCGCGTAAGGTCGCATCGGCCGCAGGCAGCGTGGTCCGACTGAAGCCTTCGGCACCGGGTCGGGCCGCATTGGCGGTCGTCTCAAGCGCGGTGGCTGCCCGCTCCGCCGATCCGAGCGTCCGGCGCAGCTCTGCCGAAATGGCCGCCCCTTCCTCGTTGATCAGCCGGTCGGTCGAATTCAGAGTCCGATCGAAGGTCGCCAAAGTCTGGCTGGCTTGCGAGAGCGTCTGTTGCAGCTGGGCCAAAGTCGCATCGGTCTGTTCAAGCGTGCGTTGCAGTTCGGGCGTGGTGTCCGCCAGTCCGTCGGTCAGCCGTTCGGTGTTGGCGAGGATGCCGGTGATCGACCGCTGGTTTTGGGGTGACAGCGTGCTCGACAGCCGCTCCGTCAGGGTGGTCAGCCGTTCCAGCAGCAGCGGGGCGCTGGCGAGGATCTCCCCAATGCCGCCGGGCTTTGTCGGAATGAGCGGCGCGCCGGCGGGACAGGAAGTGGTCTCGCACGTGATCGGGGGCGCGCCGCGGACTGCCCCGTCGAGGTTGATCGTCGATACGCCGGTGAAGCTGGAGGAAACCGACGCCGTGGTGCCCATCAGGATGGGCACGTCCGGCTTGACGGCAATCCGCACCCGGACCAGCCCGGGATCGGCCTTCCACAAGTCGATTTCCTGCACCTGGCCGACCGGAACCCCGGAAAACGAGACGTCGGATCCGTTGGCGAGGCCGCCGACCGACTGCTGGAAGAAGATGTCGTAGGTCTTGCGGTTCGCTGCGCCCAGCTGCGCCAGCCAGACGACGAACAAGGCCAGTGCCGCAAGCAGCGCGAGCGTGACCACCCCGACCCAGACGTAGTTGGCGCGTGTTTCCATCGGCTCGCCTATGCCTTTCCGGGTGGTGGGTTGTCTATCGCCCTGCGCGCATTTTCAGCGCTTCTCTGCTTGCTGTCCGCGGCGGCGCGGCTGCGCGGGCCGTTGAAATACTCCTGAATCCAGGGATGTTCGCTTTCAAGCAGTTCGGGAACCGTGCCGACCGCGATCACCTTGCCATCCGCCAGGACCGCGATCCGGTCGCAGATCGCGTACAGCGTATCGAGATCGTGGGTGATCAGGAACACGGTCAGCCCCAGCGTATCGGTCAGGTTGCGAGTCAGCTCATCGAACTTGGCCGCGCCGATCGGGTCGAGCCCGGCGGTGGGTTCATCCAGGAACAGAAGCTCTGGATCCAGCGCCAAGGCCCGGGCAAGGCCGGCGCGCTTCTTCATCCCGCCCGAAAGTTCCGACGGGTACTTGCTCGCCGCTTCTTCGGGCAGGCCGCTCATCACCGTCTTGAACCGGGCGATTTCGTGCATCAGCTCCCGGTCGAGCTCGGGATAGAACTGCTTCAGCGGGACCTCGATGTTCTCCCCCACGGTCAGGGTCGAGAACAGCGCGCCGCCCTGGAACAGCACGCCCCAGCGGGAGCGGACGCCGATTTCCTCATCCGGTTCGGCGGCGACGATGTCCCGCCCGAAGACGCGAATGACGCCGGTTTCCGGACGCTGCAGGCCGATGATGGACCGCATGAGGACCGACTTGCCGGTGCCCGACCCGCCGACCACGCCAAGGATCTCCCCCCGGCGCACGGTGAGATCGAGTTCATTGTGCACCGCATGGGTACCGAACCGGTTGGTCAGCCCCTCGATCACGATCGGATAGCGCGGATCGTAGTCCGCTACCTCGTGCTCCGCGCCCGGCGCTTCGTCCTGCTCCCCGATCATTCCCAGCCGATCTCGCTGAAGAAGATGGCGAAGAACGCATCGAGCACGATCACCATGAAAATCGCCTGGACCACGGCCAGCGTGGTCCGCAGGCCCACTTGCTCCGCGTTGCCTTCTACCTGCATGCCTTGATAACACCCGGCCAGCGCGACAATCAGGCCGAAGACCGGCGCCTTGATCAGCCCGACCCACAGATCGTACGTCGGCACGACTTCCCGAACCCGCAGGAGGAACGTGAGGAACGGGATGCCCAGCGTGGCGTCCGCAATCGCCGCCCCGCCGATGATGCCGATCACGGCCGAATAGAACCCCAGCAAGGGCATCATCAGCACCGAGGCGAGGATGCGCGGGATGATCAGCGCTTCCATCGGGGACACGCCGATCGTGCGCATCGCGTCGATTTCCTCGGTCAGCTTCATCGTGCCGAGCTGGGCGGCGAACGCCGATCCCGACCGGCCCGCGACCATGATCGCGGTCATCAGCACGCCGAGTTCGCGCATGGTCAGGCGCCCGGTCAGGTTGATCGTGTAGATTTCCGCCCCGAACTGGCGCAGCTGGGCCGCGCCTTGCTGCGCGACGACGATGCCGATCAGGAAGCTCATCAACCCGACGATGCCGAGTGCGGACACCCCGACCAGCTCCATCTGCCGGACGAGCGCGCGGCCGCGGAAGCGGGAGGGATGACGGAGAATGCCAAGCATGGCCACGACGATCGCGCCGAGGAAGCCCACGATGCGAACCACGCCGTGCCCCCAGCCGACCACCAACTGACCCGTCGCTTCGGCCACCCGGTAGGGAGCGGAGGGACGCGGAGGATTGATCGGCGCGGTTGCGTCGCCCCCATCCACGGCGGCGAACAGGGTCTGGGCCTGTTCGCTGGCACCGACGATCTCAGCCCCGTGTTCCCGGGCGAAGCGAAGGATCACCCACGCGCCGACCGTGTCGACCGCCGCGGCCGCCGACAAGTCGATCCGCTGGACCGGTTGATCGAATGTCCGCAGCTTCCGGTCGAGCGAGCCGATTGTCGAGACCAGCAGCGGGCCTTCAACGACGACGGTCGCGTCGCCGCCTTGTCCCTGCAAGCTGAAGTCGGCCCACTCGCGCATCGTCGCTGCCATGCCGCCAAAATCCGCATCCGGCAAGGCAAACGAGTTGCCCTTCCACAAGCCGGCTGGCAAAGGCCGAGGCCGAAATGAGCACGCACCTGGACAAGACATTCGATCCCGCAGCCATCGAGGCGCGCTGGTACTCCCACTGGGAAGAGAACGGCCTGTTCCGTCCTTCCCGGCCCGGCGCCGCGCCGTTCACGATCGTGAACCCGCCGCCGAACGTGACGGGATCCCTGCACATCGGCCACGCGCTGGACAATACGTTGCAGGACATCGTCGTCCGGTATGAGCGACTGCGCGGGAAAGACGCGCTGTGGGTGGTCGGCACCGATCACGCAGGCATCGCGACGCAGATGGTGGTGGAGCGCAACCTCGCGACCCAGGGCGTGAAGCGCACCGATATGAGCCGCGAGGCTTTCGTCGACCATGTGTGGGAATGGAAGGAGCAATCGGGCGGTACGATCACGGGCCAGCTGCGCCGGCTCGGCTGCTCGATGGACTGGAGTCGCGAGCAGTTCACGATGGACCCGCACTTCACCCGCGCCGTGGTGAAGGTGTTCGTCGATCTCTACAACCAGGGGCTGATCTACCGCGACAAGCGGCTGGTGAACTGGGACCCCAAGCTGAAGACCGCGATCAGCGACCTTGAGGTCGAAACGCGGGAAGTCCAGGGCCACTTCTGGCACCTGAAGTATCCGCTCAGCGACGGTTCGGGCGATGTCATGGTCGCCACCACCCGGCCCGAGACGATGCTGGCCGACATGGCGGTGGCGGTGCACCCGTCGGATGAACGCTACGCCGCCCTCGTCGCGCGCGGCGCCAAGGTGCGCCTGCCGATCACCGGGCGCGAAATTCCCATCGTGGCTGACGAACATGCCGATCCGGAGCTTGGATCGGGCGCGGTCAAGATCACGCCGGGGCATGACTTCAACGACTTCGAGGTCGGCAAGCGCGCGGGATTCGCGCCGGCCGAGATGCTCAACATGCTCGATGCCGAAGCGCGCGTGGTCCAGACCGCGGACGGGCTGATCCCGGACGAGCTGGTCGGCCTCGACCGGTTCGAGGTGCGCAAGCGCGTGGTTGCGCTGCTTGAGGACGCCGGGCTGCTGGAGCAAGTCGAGGACCGGGTGATCCAGACGCCCTACGGCGACCGCGGCGGCGTCGTGATCGAGCCGTGGCTGACCGACCAGTGGTATGTCGATGCGCACAAGCTTGCCCAGGCGCCGATGCAGGCGGTGCGCGACGGGCGGATCGAGATCGTCCCGAAGTCGTGGGAAAAGACCTTCTTCAACTGGATGGAGAACATCCAGCCGTGGTGCGTTTCCCGCCAGCTGTGGTGGGGGCACCGGATTCCAGCATGGTATGGACCGGATGGCGAAGTCTACGTTGCCGAAACCGAAGAGGAAGCGCGCGCTCTGGCGGGCGAAGGCGTAACGCTTTCGCGCGACCCCGACGTGCTCGACACCTGGTTTTCCAGCGCCCTGTGGCCGTTTGCCACGCTCGGCTGGCCGGACGACGCACCGCTGCTGAAGAAGCACTATCCCAACGACTTGCTGATTTCCGGCTTCGACATCCTGTTCTTCTGGGATGCCCGCATGGCGATGCAGGGGATGCATTTCCTTGGCGAAGCGCCGTGGAAGCGGCTGTACCTTCACGGGCTGGTCCGCGCGGCGGACGGGGCCAAGATGTCGAAGTCCAAGGGCAACGTGGTCGATCCGCTGGGCCTAATCGATCAGTACGGGGCCGACGCCCTGCGGTTCTTCATGGCGGCGATGGAAAGCCAGGGCCGCGACGTGAAGATGGATGAGTCGCGGGTCGAGGGATATCGCAACTTCGCCACCAAGCTGTGGAATGCCGCCCGGTTCTGTCAGGCGAACGGCATCGGCGCCTCCGACACGATCGCCGCCCCCAAGGCGACCACCGCGGTCAACACGTGGATCGTCGGCGAAGTGGCGCAGACCGTCGCCGCACTCGACAAGGCGATGGCCGATCTGCGCTTCGACGCGGCGGCGAACACGGTTTACCACTTCGTCTGGGCGACGTTCTGCGACTGGTATCTGGAGCTGATCAAGGGTCAGATCGACGATGAGACCAAGGCCGTCGCGGGGTGGGCACTCGATCAGATTCTGGTCATGCTTCACCCGTTCATGCCGTTCATTACAGAGGAGCTGTGGCACGCGCTGGGCACGCGGCCCTATGATCTGATCGTGGCGCAGTGGCCCCAGGCCGAAGCGCAGGTGGACGCGCAAGCCAAGGCCGAGGTCGAATGGCTGATTGCGCTGACCACCTCCATCCGGGGCGCCAAGAACGAGCTGGGCATCGCCCCGGGCGCGAAGCTGGAAGCGTTCCTGCCCGAACCTTCGGAGCTTGCCCGCGCGATGATCGGCAGCAACGCCGCCGCGATCGAGCGGCTGGCGCGTCTGTCGCAGATCCAGCTGTCGTCGGCCCCTGCCGGCGCGGCGATGCAGGTGACGGCGGGGCGCGACACGCTGATCGTTCCGCTGGAAGGCGTGATCGACATCGGAGCGGAAAAGGCCCGGCTGGCGAAGGCGAAGGCCGCATCCGAAAAGGAACGCGATTCGCTTGCCAAGCGGCTCGACAATCCGGCCTTCGTCGAAAAGGCGAAGCCGGAGGCCGTCGAGAAAGCCCGCGCCGATCACGCGGCCCATGCGGCGGACGTGGAGCGGCTGGACGCGGCGCTCGCGCGGCTGGGATGACTTGCTGACGCTTGCCACCACTGCCCCGGGGGAGCCGGAGATCTTCGCGTCCCTTCAGGGCGAGGGCCCTTCGATGGGGCGGCCCTGCGCGTTCGTGCGCCTGTCGCGCTGCAACCTTGCGTGCCAGTGGTGCGACACCGCCTACACCTGGCGGTTCGAAGGCGATGAGCGGCCGCACCGGGCCGGGCAAAGCTTTGGACGCACGGCCAATCAGGTGACATTGTCCGAGGAAGATACCGCCGAACGCATCCGCCGGTTCGGGCAGGACCGGCTGGTGGTGACCGGCGGAGAGCCGCTGCTGCAAGGCCCTGCCCTCGCCCGGATGCTGGCGCTGCTGCCCGGCATCCGCATCGAGATCGAGACCAATGGCACCGTCGCGCCCGCGCCCGCGCTCGATCCGCTGGTTCACCAGTTCAATGTCTCCCCGAAGCTGCGCCATTCGGGCAATCCGGCCGAACTTGCGCAAGTGCCGGACCGGCTGCGCGCGTGGTCAGCAGACCCGCGCGCGTTCTTCAAGTTCGTGATCGCCACCCCGGAAGACGTCGACGAAGTGCTCGGCTTGCAGGAGGCCTACGCCATTCCGCGGGACCGGATCTACCTGATGGCGGAGGGGATCGACCCGGAGACGCTGCGCCAGCGGGAAAAGTGGCTGGCGGAAATCTGCGTCCTCCACAGGTTGACTATGTCCAAACGCTTGCACATCGATCTGTTTGGCGACACCAGAGGGACATGAGCGCGGCCCCTCCTTCGAAAATGCGCGGCGACCTGACCCAGGGGCCGATCCTCAAGACCTTGTTGATCTTCAGCGTGCCGACGCTGCTCAGCAACGTGCTCCAGTCCCTGAACGGCACGATCAACGCCATCTGGGTCGGGCGATTGATCGGAGAAGACGCGCTGGCGGCGACCGCCAACGCCAACATCATCATGTTCCTGGTGTTCAGCGCCGCCTTCGGGTTCGGCATGGCGGGCACGGTCAAGATCGGGCAGCGCTACGGCGCGCGGGACATCGACGGAGCACGGCGCACGTTCGGCACGGCGGTAGGGTTCTGCGCGCTGCTGGCCGCAGGCATCGCCGCGATCGGCTGGCTGGCCGCGCCCGCGCTGCTGACGCTGCTGGAAACGCCGGGCAACGCCTATGACCTCGCGCTGACGTACTTGCGGCTGATCTTCATATCGATGCCGCCGATGATCGTGCTGGTAATCCTGACGATGGGCATGCGAGGCACTGGGGATTCCCGTACGCCGCTGATCTTCATGGTCGTTACGGTCGCGCTGGACGCGATCCTCAATCCGCTGCTGATTTCCGGCTACGGACCGTTCCCGCGCCTCGGCATTGCCGGGTCGGCGGTAGCGACGATCATCGCCAACATGGCCTCTTTCCTGGCGATGATCGTCTATGTCTACGCCAAGGACTTGCCCCTGCGCCTGCGGGGAAGCGAGCTTGGCTATCTTATCCCCCGGCGCAAGGAACTCGGCTTCATCATCGCCAAGGGCATCCCGATGGGCGCGCAGATGCTGATCATGTCCGCGGCCGGGGTGATCGTCGTCGGCCTGGTCAACCGCGAAGGCCTGCTGATGACGGCTGCCTACGCCGCGGCGATGCAGCTGTTCACCTATATCCAGATGCCCGCGATGGCGATCGGCGGCGCTGTCAGCGCGATGGCGGCGCAGTTCATCGGCGCGCGCAAGTGGGACCAGCTGGACCAGGTGACGAAAAGCGGGCTGGTCATCAACTTTGTCATGACCGGCGTGCTGACCGTGCTCCTGCTGCTGTTCGACCGTCCGGCGCTCGGCCTGTTCCTTGGAGCGGACAGCCCCGCGGTGCCGCTCGCCCGGCATATACAGCTGCTGGCGAGCTGGAACTTCGTGTTCTTCGGCATGACCATGGTCTTCACCGCGACCATGCGCGCAGGCGGCGCGGTGATCGTGCCGCTGATCATCGTCGCGGTTGCGCTCTACCCGGTGCGGCTGGGGTTCTACTACGCGACTTACGACTGGCTGGGCCCGGACGCGATCTGGCTGTCCTTCCCCGTCGGCGCGTTTGCCGCGCTGGTGCTGGGCTGGTGGTTCTACCGCTTTTCCGGCTGGCGCAAGGGCGCCATGGCCGAAAGCGAGGAAGAAGCGCAGGAGCAATCGAACGCCGACGGCGACCCGGCGGGTCGGCTCGCGCCGAACGTGTAATCAGACCCGGGCGAACAAGCGCCCGGCGGTCCACCCCATCGCGACCGACAGGCAAACCGCCAAGAGGCCGTAGCCCAGCGGCTGATCCTGCGCGAAGCTGGCGATGAAGCGTTCGAACCCCAGCTTGCGCACTTCCACCTTTGCCGTGGCGGAGCTAACCACGCGCCCTTGCGTAATCGCGAACGTTTCGGCGGTGTAGGTTCCCGTCCGCACGTTCGAAGGCAGCGCAATCCGGGCGGTGTAGAGCACTTGCCCGCTGATCTCCACGCCGCCCGGGTCCTGCTGGTACAAGCCCTGCCGCTGGCGCAGGTCGACCAGTCCGGCGGTGAACCGCGCCTGCTCTTCCGGGTCGATCGCGCCGCTGGGGGACAGCTGCAGGTAATCGAGCCCGAGTTCGTAGATCGCGGCGGTCCGCTCATCCACGATCCGGTCGATCGGGCGGGAACTGGCGACCGCGAAGAAGGACGGCGCCGAGCGGAACGCGGTGCTTTCCGCGTTGACCCAGATGCCGAACACCTTGTCCTTCTCCCGCACGCGGATCGCCTCGGTCGGACCTTTCAGCACTACGACGATGTCGTAGCTTTCCCCTGCCCGGCTGCCCGCAGGATCGAGGATCGCGCCGTAGAGCAGCAATTCCGTGCCGGTGAAGCCCTGCCGCACCTGGACTTCGTGCTGCGACACTTCGGGCACGAGGATCGGATCGCGCGCGCCCGTCAGGACCATGAGCGCCGCGGCCAGACCTAGCCGGGTGACAAGCCCCTTCACAGCTCCACCACCGAATAGACTTCGCTCGGCCGCACGCCGAGGCCGAAGGCCATGTATAGTGCGACCGACAGCACGATCACGGCCAGCACCAGCCGCAGGTATTCAGGGCTGGCCTTCTGGGCAAACCGGGCCCCCAGCTGCGCTCCTGTGACGGAGCCGAGCAGCAGCAGGGCCGCCAGCACCAGATCGACTTCCTTGGTCGTCAGCGCGTGGATCATGGTCGTCGCCATGGTCACGAACAGGATCTGGAACAGCGAGGTTCCGACCACCACGTTCGCGCTCATCCCCAGGATGTAGAGCATGGCCGGGACCAGGATGAAGCCGCCGCCGATGCCCATCAGCATCGTCAGGATGCCGGTCGCTATTCCCAGCAACAGGGGCGCGAGCGGCGAGATGTAGAGCCCCGAGCGGTAGAACCGCCAGCGCAGCGGCAGACTGGCGACCAGCGGATGGTGCCGCCGCCGGGCCGGGCGGGCCTGCGCCTTGCCGCGGCTGAGGATCGCCTGCAGGCTTTCCCGCGCCATCAGCCCGCCGATCGTGCCGAGCATCAGGACGTAAAGGATGTCGATCGTGGTATCGATCTGGCCCAGGGATTCGAGCAAGTGAAACAGGCCCGCTCCGATGATGGCGCCGATCACGCCGCCGGCAACCAGCACTCCGCCGAGCTGGTAATCGACCCCGCCCCTGCGGCTGTGGGCGAACACTCCGGACACGCTGGCCCCGGTCACCTGGCTGGCGGCGGAAGCGGCGGCCACGGTCGGGGGCACGCCGTAGAAGATCAGCAGCGGCGTGGTCAGGAACCCGCCGCCAACGCCGAAGATGCCCGATAGAAGCCCGGTCAGCCCTCCGAGAAGGACGATCACGACCCCGTTGACCGCGAGGTTCGCGATGGGGAGGTATACGTCCATGAAAGTGCGCCTAAACCACTGCGCGGGGAGAGGAAAGCGCCGCTTCTAGAAACCGGCCGAAATCGTCAAGGCCGGTCCGGATGAAGGCTCTGCATTGCCCGCGACCCGAAACCGCCAGTCCGCCGCGACGCGCGCGTTCACCCGCCCGAGCCCGAGTGCGATCGAGGCCGTCGGCCCGACGTCGAGGCGGCCTGCGCCTTCCTGCACCCCGCCCCAGACACCGCCGCCCGCCTGCAGCGTGCCTGCCCCCCAGCGTGCCAGCGGACGGTCAGCCCGCGCTTGTCCATCGGCGAACGCAGTCGCATTTTCCCCGCCGACATAGCCGCCGGCCAGATAGACTTCGCCTCGAAAGCCGAGCGGCAGCCTTGCGGAGGGAAGTTCGCTCACCGCGAAGGCGGCGGGCCGTATCTCGCGGTGCACGGGACTGTCGAAGGCGCGGGCTTCGGCCGCGACGCTGACCGGAACCGCCGGGATCGGGCGCACGGCAAGGCCCGCTGCCAGTTCCCCTTCCCGCGCCCCGCCCAGTGCCTTGCTCACACGGGTGTACACGGTGGGTCGATGCGCGCTGGACGGGGCAAGGCTGTAGCGCAGCACCGCGCCGGCCTGGCTGCGCCCGTAGCCGGGGCGGCCGGAGGTGACCGGAGTCGTGGTGTCGCGCCGCAGCAGCAGCCAGGCATCGCCTGTCCAGCGGCGGGTACGGGCTTGCGGAGCAAGCGAGGGGATGAGCGGCTGGACCACGGGAGCTTCGGGCGGAAGCGGCCGGGCGGCACGATCGGCTGGCGACGGTGTCGGGAGCGCAGCTTCCTCCGGAAGACTGCCGCGCGCTGCCCCGCCGGAGGCTGCTGTCTGCGGGAGAGCGGACGCGGGATAGGAAACCGCCCGCTGCGGAAGCGGAGGAGCGGTGCGCACGAGCGGCGGGGCCGAAGGAGCCGGATGCACGGGACGCACCGGCACAAGGGCTTCCGCCGGCGGTTCCATCGGAATGGCCGGACGCGTGGCCGGGACGCTTCGGATCGGCTCGGAAGCCAGCGTCGGCAAGGGTACGGCGACACCGGCCGGGAAGAGCGGCTCCCACGTCGCGGCGCGCACGAGCGCCCAGCCGCCCAGCAGGGCGGCGAGCACCATCACCGGCTGCCCGCGAGAGCGCGAGACGAACCGTCTCACGCTGCGCGCCGGGTAAGCATGGCCGGCGGCAGGGCATGATGGGCGGTCTTGTCCCAGCTCGCGCTTTCTCCGCGCAAGGTGCGCAGGTAGGCGAAGAAGGCGCGGCGCCCCGCAAGGATTGCGATCACGTTGGCCAGCGGGATCCGCAGGACCGCGCGCACGCCTTCCTTCCAGCCGTATTCGCGCGCGGTGAAACCGAAGCGCCAGACGGCGCGCCAGGCAAAGCTGGCGAAGTTCAGGATCACCAGCAGGCGGATCACGGGGTCCAGCTGCCAGGGACGGGGATGGCCCAGCGCTTCGGCGGTCCACAGAACCACGGCCAGCAGAAGGAGAGCATAAGCGGCCGCCAGAACGAAGGCGGTCAGCGGACCGCGCCGGTCGCGCAGGCGCATCCAGGTTTCGCCCAGGCCTCCGCTCCAGCCGAGCCGGTCCCAGCCTTGCAGCGAGATGCCGTGGATCCAGCGGGCCTTCTGGCGCACGGCCTGGTCGATCCGCATCGGAAAGCAGGCGCGAGTCGCGACCAGCGCCCCGTCCTCACCCCGCGCCCGCAGGAAATGCGCCCGCCCGCCCGCGGCCTTGATCCGCATGCCGAGTTCGTAGTCTTCCGTCAGCGTTTCGGTCGAGAACGGAAGCCCGTCCGGTTCGGCCATCCGCCCCATCATCGTGCGGGAGAACGCGCAGCCGACCCCGGCCGCGGGCAGGCCGACGGACAGGGCTTCACGCACCACCATCGACTTGCCGTGCGCCTCGGCGAATTCCTCGCAGTAGTGGCTGCCGATCCACCGGGAAGCCGGCTGCGCTTCGGGCAGGACCGGGATCTGCACGAAATCCGCCGCGTGCAGCGCCGTGTCGAGCAGCGGAAGAGCGGCCGGATCGACCATGTCTTCCGCGTCATGCAGGATGATCGAGCGAAACGGCACGCCCGTGTGCTGCTCTTCCGCTTCCAGGGAGGCGTAGAGGTGGTTGAGGCAGTCGGCCTTGGTGGTCGGCCCGTCCTTGTCGTAGACCCGCAGCCGCACACGAGGATCGCCGTGCGCCCCGCGAATCACCGCACGGGCAGTTGCCGGATCGTTGCGGTAGACGCCGACGAAGATTCGCAGCTCGGCTTGCGGCCAGGCAGCGAGCATGTGCTCGATCGTCCGGTCGATCACACGGTCTTCCTGCCACGTCGGGACGAGGACCGCGGCCGGTCCGGAAAGCGACGCCTCGCACGCAAGTGCGCGGGAAATCCGGGCCGTCTTCGCCCGCCCCGTCAGCTTCAGCCGGATCCAGGCGGCATCGACGCACAGTTCATCGATCGCGCCGAGGAGAAAGAAGGTTCCGGCAAACAGCAGCAGCTCGCGCTCAAGCAGCGCGAGCCATTCCAGCCACGCAATACCCATGTGATGTTCGCCCCCCGCGCCCCGTGGCGTGGAAGCTAGAGCCATGGCGGTAAAACGCAACACCGCGTAACCGCCTGACCAGCAACGGGTTCCAGATAGACCGGGGTTTGCTACAAATGACGGGTCCGTTGAGGGAATGCCAATGCCCCAGCCGAAGCCCGGGCTGCTCATGGTAGCCGTCAGACCCTTCAAGGCGCTGTTCGTCAGCGATGCCTTTGCAGGCGTGCTGCTGATCGCCGTCGCGATCGCGGCCATGCTGGTGGCCAACAGCGGGCTTGCCCATGGGTATCACGAATTGTTTCACGGGACGCTCGCGTGGAGTCCGATCCCCAAGCTCGATACGCTGCACTTGTGGATCAACGATGCCTTGATGGCGGTCTTCTTCTTCGTCGTCGGGCTGGAGGTGAAGCGCGAGATCGTGGCCGGCAACTTGTCCGACGCGCGCCAGCGGCGGCTTCCCGTGCTCGCCGCAGTCGCGGGAATGGCAGCGCCCGCGTTGATCTACCTGCTGATCGCGGGCGGCCATGCGGAATTGCGGCGCGGCTGGGCCATTCCCGCGGCGACCGACATTGCCTTTGCCATGGGGGTGATCGGCCTGCTCGGCAGCCGGGTGCCGCCCTCGCTCCGCCTGTTCCTGCTGACCGTAGCCGTGGTGGACGATCTGGGCGCGGTGATGATCATCGCGGTGTTTTACACCGCCAACCTCAAGCTGGCGTGGCTGTTTGCCTCGTTCATCGTGTTCGCGGGGATGATCGCGCTCAACCGATTTCGCGCCGCGAGCGTCTGGCCGTTTGTCGTGGCCGCGCTGGTGCTGTGGTACTGCGTGCTCAATTCCGGCATTCACGCGACGATTGCCGGGGTCGCCGCCGCATTCGCGGTCCCGATGCAGGAACGCGGCGGCCGCAACCTGCTGACGACGATGGAGCACGCCCTCGTCCGGTGGAACGCCTATCTGGTCGTACCGCTGTTCGGTTTCGCCAACGCAGGGGTGGCGCTGACCGGCCTCAGCTTCGCGGCATTGCTCGATCCGCTGCCGCTGGGCGTGGGAGCGGGACTGGTGCTGGGCAAGCAGACAGGAATTCTTGCCGCCATCGTCGCTGCCGACCGGCTGGGCTTCGCGGCAAAGCCGGCAGGCGCGTCCTGGTTCCAGATCTGGGGAGTGGCCGCCTTGTGCGGGATCGGCTTCACGATGAGCCTGTTCATCGGCGCGCTGGCTTTTCCGCGCTACCCCCTGCTGATCGAGGAAGCCAAGATCGGCGTGCTGGGCGGATCGCTGATCTCAGCCGTCCTCGGATACGCGGTGCTGCGGCTGGCGGCGCGCAAAGCCTGAACCGCCAGCCCGCTGACCCAGCTTACCAGGAGCCGGTGTTTTCCATGCTGGCCCAGGGCTCCTGCGGATCGAGGTGCCCGTCCTGCAGCAGTTCGACGGAAATCCCGTCCGGGGATTTGACGAAGGCCATGTGCCCATCGCGCGGCGGGCGGTTGATCGTCACTCCGGCGTCCATCAGGCGCTGGCAGGTCTCGTAGATGTCGTCGACCCGATAGGCGAGATGGCCGAAGTTGCGTCCGCCCCCGTACGTTTCGGCGGGCGAGCCGTCCTCAGGCGGCCAATTGTAGGTCAGTTCGACCTGCGCCTCTTCTTCCTGCCCCGGCGCGGCGAGAAAGATCAGGGTGAAGCGGCCCTTCTCGCTTTCCATCCGGCGCACTTCCTTCAGGCCGATCAATCCGAAGAACCGGATCGTTGCCTCCGGATCGGTGACGCGGACCATGGTGTGCAGATACTTGACCAAGCGAATGTCTCCCTCTGGTGATGGCGGAGGCCTGCCTAGCAAGCTTTCCGGCTGCACCGAAGGGTCCTTCGCTTCAGAACCTTACCAGGAGCGATGTAACGACCGCCTTGTCCAGTGCCGATCACGGCACCGGAAAAGGCGGCCGCCGCCCACAATCAGAAGCCGGCCGTGACAGAAAACACGATCTGGGCGTCGGCAATGGAACTCCCGTCCTCGCTGTTAGCGAAGTTGGGGAGCAGATAGGCCGATTCGGCGCGCGAGATGTCGGTATCCACATAGGCGACGCCAAACGTCAGCGGACCGGTGACGTAGTCCGCCCCGACCAGCCAGTCGAAATACTCGCCTGTCGGGGCGATGCTGGTGCCGTTGGGGCCAAGGCCCGGATTGCCGTTGGAATAGCCGACATGCCCCTTCAGCGTCACCGGGGTGTTCGGCACGCCGCTGTTCACATCGGTCCAGATGTAGAGATTGTCCCCTTTCTCGCCATCACTGTACGGTGTGGCGGAGAAGTTGCCGAGCGCTTCCTGCTCGGGCGCATAGGCGACTCCCACCAGCCCCTGCACCGGGCCGAGCGTGGAGGACAGCCTTACGTAAGGCTCGATGAAGTCGGTGTTATCGGCGCCGCCCGGATACATGTACCACGTCGCCCCCACATCGAGGTTGGCCGCGCCCAGCGGAAGGACATAGCCGGCGTAAAGGTCGAGCTCCACGTTAGCACCCCTGAACGTGCCCCAGCCAGAGAGGTTGGAGGCCCAGAGACCCGTATAGGCGCCGCTTTCGTGGGCGGCCATGATGCCCACCTCCACGGCCATTTCCTCGTCCGTCTGTGACACGCCGCGGAACCGGTAATCGGAAACGATCGTTCCGGTGCCCGAAACGACGATCGGCCCCGGTATCGTGCCTTGCGCAAAAGCAGGAGTAGCCGTGATCGCGGCACCAAAACACAATGTGGCAGCCATAAGGCTGCAGATGGACGTGCGCATGCTCATTTCCTCATCGCAAAGAACCGAGGCCTCGTCCCACCTGCACCGCTGGCCGTCTCTTCGAACGATCGCTTGCGTGCATAAGAAAATTGCACTTGGATGTTGCACCGCACAAGGAAATTACCGCACTGCTCATATCGCAGGCGTGAAGTGTGGATTTTATGCCACATTCAGGCAAAAGAAAGCCGCTACCCGGCAGGGAAGCGGCCCGACAGTCAGAAACGGGCGTTATTGTCACATCCATGAAAAAATCCCTCCGCAATCTTTTCAGCCGCCGAACCCGAGCGGTCGCCGCCGTGCCCGATGGGGAGCGGGTCTATGCCGTCGGGGATGTCCACGGCCGGCTCGACCTGTTCGATGCCCTGATCGATGCGATTGAGCGGGACGATGCTGCTCTTGCGCCAGCCAGGACCACGGTTGTCCTGCTGGGAGACCTTGTCGACCGGGGAGCGGACAGCGCAGGCGTCGTGGCCCGCGCCCGGGAATGGCAGCGCCAGCGCGCGGTCCGCATCCTGGCCGGAAACCATGAGGAAATGTTCCTCCGCAGCTTCGACGAGATCGAGACCCTGCGCGCTTTCCTGCGCCACGGCGGACGGGAAACCGTGCTGAGCTACGGCATCGATCACGAGACGTTCCTCCAGGCCGAACTGGAAGAAGTGCAGCAGATGATGCGGGAGGCCGTCCCGCAGGAGGACATCGATTTCCTCCGCTCATTCGAGGATGCGATCGAGATCGGCGAGTACCTGTTCGTCCATGCCGGGATTCGCCCCGGCACTCCGATCATCGAGCAGCGGACCGAGGAGCTGCGCTGGATCCGCGAGCCGTTCCTGTCGCACAGCGAGCCGCACCAGCACGTCGTGGTCCACGGACACACGATTTGCGACGATCCCCAGGATCGCGGGAATCGGATCGGCATCGACACCGGCGCATTTCGCAGCGGGCGCCTGACCGCGCTGGCCCTGGAAGGAACCAGCCGGCGCTATCTCCAGGCGATCGAACAGGACGGGATCGTCAGCGCCACGGACAAGATCGCGGCCTGAAGGTGCCAGGGAGCCTGTAAGCCGGGTTCTGTTCCGCGGGACCGTATCCTTTCGGACGTGACCCGCGGCGGCAGCCATTCATCTTACGCGGGGGATTGCTCCCGCCGCTCCAGCGACCAACCCGGGCGGTCAGGTCCGAAACAGACCTCCCCGAACTTGCGTCCGGGGGCGCCGCCCCTATTCGGTCTTGCTCCGGGTGGGGTTTGCCGTGCCGCTTCCGTTGCCGGGAGCGCGGTGCGCTCTTGCCGCACCCTTTCACCCTTACCGGCCCGAAGACCGGCGGTCTGCTCTCTGTTGCACTGTCCCTCACCCCCCGCTCCCTTTGACAGGAGCGGAAGGTGGGCGGGCGTTACCCGCCACCCTTGTTTCGTGGAGCCCGGACTTTCCTCGGCACGCGAATGCGTGACGCGGCTGCCCGGCCCCCTGGCCAGCCGGTCATAGCATGGTCAGGCCCGGGAAAGAATGCCTATCGCGTGTTCCCGCGGTCCCGATCCAGGAGCAGCGCGAACAATATCGCGCCGATCTGCCCGTCGACTTCCCCATCGATGCGTTCGAGACGCCAGCGCCGCTGGAACGCCCGGACTGCCGCGGTCGGATCGGTGATGTCGTACCCGAACCGTTCCAGCGCGAGGAAGAACGCCCCGTCGTTGGGGAACGGATTGCCCAGCGTCACCTCGGGCCGGGCCAGTGCCAGCCGGTAGCGGGCCAGCAAGTCCCAGTCGAACAATTCGCCCGGATCCAGCTTGCGCGCGACGGCAATGTCCGAATGGCCGACCACGTTCGCCCGCGGAATGTCGTGGCGCCGGACGATGTCGGCCAGCAGCGGCACCAGCGCTTCCATCTGGGCGCGCGGGAAGGCACAGTAGCCGAATTCATGACCCGGGTTGACCAGCTCGATCCCGATGCTGGCCGAATTCACGTCGGTCTCGCCGCGCCATGAGGACCGGCCCGCGTGCCACGCGCGCTTATCCTCATCGACCAGCCGGACGACCGTTCCGTCCTCATCGATCAGGTAGTGGCAGGATACCTCCGCCTCCGGGTCGCACAACCGCTCCAGCGCTTCGGCGGCAGTGCGCATCCCGGTGTAGTGCAGCACGACCATCGATACGCGCCGCAGCCGCTCATTCCAGTTAGGCGACGGCGCCGTGCGGTGGACCAGCCCGTCCACGTCAGGCGTGGGGCAGGACCGCGCCGATCAGCAGCGAATCGGCCGAGCGCATGTGCTGGACCTCCCCGCCCCGCTCAGCGATGAACAGCCGGATCATCTGCGCAGGCGCGCTGCGGCTGGTCAGATCCGCTTCTTCCAGCCCGCCATTGAGCGCGCGGCCGACCGCATCGTCGAGTGCGATTCGCCCACCCGATGCCCGAACCACGATCTCGCACTCCTCGTCCCGCAATTCGACCCCGAGATCCAGCGTCCCGCCGCGAGGCAGCGAATCGATCCCGATCGCGGCGAGATTGAGCAGCACCTTGATCGCCGGTTTCGGCAGCTTCGGATCGTCCACCACCCAGTTCATCGCAATTCGGCTGCCGCAAAGCCGCTCTATCAGCGCTCTCGGCTCGTCGGTTGAAACCGATTCGTCGGCCGGGGCCGCGCCATAGGCCAGGCGGAAGAACTTCAGCTTGTCAGCGGAGGTCCGAGCGCTCTGTTCCAGCAGATCGAGGCAGCGCTGGCGCATCTGGGGATCGCGCTCATCGGCCAGCAATTCCAGCCCGTTGCCCAGCGCACCCACGGGGCTGAGCAGATCGTGGCACAAGCGCGAGCAAAGCTGTGCGGCAAGGTCGACGGAAGAAGTCATCAGGAAGTTTCCGAATTGTTAGCTGGCGACGCAGTCCGCGGCAACCTGTCGGTCAGCGCCGCCTTTAGCCATCAAGCGCCCGATAGGAAAGCGGCTCGAAACCCTCGGGCTCATCCCGCCAAAAGCGAACGCCGTCCTCCCCCACGATCGCCCACATCCGGCCGTCGCCGGAGGCGCATTGCCGGTCGGTCGGGGAAGGCTCCGCCCGCCCCGACGGATGCGAATGAAAGTAACCCAGCAAGTCCGGCCCGCCTGCCCGCGCGGCGCGGTGAGCATCGATCAATGCCTGCGGGTCGATCTCGAAGTGGCGGCGGCGGTCTTGCGCAACGTTGGCCGCCGGGCGAATCTGCCCGATGCGTATCCCGCGTCCAAGCAGCAGCCCGCAGCATTCTTCCGGAACGGAGCGGGCGGCAAGGCTGCAAAGTTCCGCTACCAGCGACCGGGCGATCTCGATGGGCATGGCCGGACGCTACCGGCTCGGCGCGCCGAAAGCCACTGGCCAGGCCAGCACCGGATCGCACCGCCCTCTCATGGGCTGCGGACGACCTTCGCATTTGCCCGCGCGTGCGGCGCACAACGTGCTATCCACCTCCACCGCATGGGGGACGAAGCAATCATCGAAGGCGCGCTGACAGGCGCGGGGCGGCTCGACAAGGCACTGGCCGATTCGACCGGCCTTTCGCGGGAGAGGATCAAGGGACTGCTGGCCGAAGGGCGCGTTGCGGTGGAGGGGAAGCCGGTTTCCCAGCCGAGCGTCAAAGTCGCAGCGGGCGCCGCGTTCCGAATCCACGTTCCCGAAGCCGCTCCGGCCGACGCGCGTCCGCAGGACATACCCCTCGTGATCGCCTACGAAGACGATCACCTGGTCGTGGTCGACAAGCCGGCGGGCCTGGTCGTTCACCCTGCCGCCGGCAATCCGGACGGGACGCTGGTCAACGCACTGCTGCACCACTGCGCCGGGCAATTGTCGGGGATCGGCGGAGTCGCCCGGCCCGGCATCGTCCACCGGATCGACAAGGACACATCCGGCTTGCTGGTCGTCGCCAAGAGCGACGCGGCGCATGAGGGACTGGCGAAGCAGTTTGCCGACCACTCGATCGAACGCGTCTATCTCGCGGTCGTGAACGGCCATCCGGCGCCCCCGGCAGGAACCGTGCGGGCACGAATCGGGCGATCCGACACCAATCGCAAGAAGATGGCGGTGCTGCCTGACGCGTCGAGCCGCGGAAAGCACGCCGTGACGCATTACCGGACGCTTGAATTGTTGGACAACTGCGCGCTTGTCGAATGCCGTCTGGAAACCGGTCGCACGCACCAGGTCAGGGTTCACCTTGCATCAATCGGTCATGCGCTATTGGGAGATCCTGTCTACGGACGTGCAAACTCCCGGCTTCGGCCGGTTCTTCAACGGCTGGGTTTCAGCCGGCAGGCCCTTCACGCGGCCGTGCTTGGCTTCCTTCATCCCGTCACTGGCGACAGGCTGCGCCTTACAAGCGACCTGCCGCCCGACATGCGGGAACTGATCGATGAAACCGGTCATTGAAATCGATAAATTGCGCGGTCTCTGACAGGAAAATGGCCTATATCGGGTAGCAAGGCGTCGAAGCCTGCTGCCTGGCAGGATCTGCCTGCGGCCCGACGCGGAAAGGTTTGGGAAAAGTGAGCGATAGTACCATCAAGAAGAGCAAGGGAATGAGCGTCCCGGCACTGGGCGGTGAGCAGAGCCTCAACCGCTACCTGACCGAGATCAAGAAATTCCCGGTGCTCAAGCCCGAGCAGGAATACATGCTCGCGAAGCGCTATCAGGAACACGCCGACCCCGAAGCGGCAGCGCAGCTGGTCACCAGTCACCTGCGGCTCGTGGCCAAGATCGCGATGGGTTATCGCGGCTATGGCCTGCCGGTCAGCGACCTGATCTCCGAAGGCAACGTGGGCCTGATGCAAGGCGTCAAGAAGTTCGAGCCCGATCGGGGCTTCCGACTCGCGACCTACGCGATGTGGTGGATCAAGGCTTCGATCCAGGAATTCATCCTCCGCTCGTGGAGCCTCGTGAAAATGGGCACCACCGCGGCGCAGAAGAAGCTGTTCTTCAACCTGCGCCGGATGAAGAAGAATCTCGAAGCCTACGAGGATTCGGACCTTCACCCGGACGACGTCGCGAAGATCGCGGCCGATCTCGGGGTGCCCGAGCAGGAAGTGGTCAACATGAACCGGCGGATGATGATGGGCGGCGATGCCTCGCTGAACGTCTCCATGCGCTCGGACGAGGAAGGGTCCGGCCAATGGCAGGACTGGCTGACCGACGATCGGCCGTTGCAGGACGAGACCGTGGCCGATGCCGAGGAAGCGCATGTCCGGCATGAAATGCTGGAACAAGCGATGGACAGCCTCAACGACCGTGAAAAGCACATCCTGACGGAGCGGCGGCTGACCGACGATCCGCAGACCCTGGAAGAACTGAGCCAGGTCTACGACGTCAGCCGCGAACGTATCCGGCAGATCGAGGTTCGCGCCTTCGAGAAGCTGCAGAAGGCGATGCAGCGCATCGCGACCGAGCGGCTGCTCCCGGCGCCGGCCTGATCGTCTGATCACCTGATCCAGTCAAAGGCCGCCGTCCTCTTGTGGGACGGCGGCCTTTTCGATTCTACGGGAAGCATTTCCAGACTGCCCCTCTCCCGCTAAAGCCGGTGCATGGGTTGGCTGCTGCGCTTTGTCGCCTGGATCGTGTTCTGGTTCGTGATCGTCAGCCTCGCGCTGGTGGTCGCCTATCGCTTCGTGCCGGTCCCGGTGACCGCGACCATGGTGCTGGACGAACACGGCATCACCAAGGACTGGGAGCCGCTTTCAAACATCGACCGCAACCTGGTTCGCGCGGTGATCGGCGGCGAGGACAGCAAGTTCTGTTCCCATGACGGCTTCGACGCCGAAGCGATCGAGGAAGCCGTGCAGCAGAACCTGCAAGGGGGCCGGATCCGCGGCGGATCCACCATCAGCCAGCAGACCGCCAAGAACGTCTTCCTGTGGCAGGACGGCGGTTACTTCCGCAAGGCACTGGAAGCATGGTTCACCCTGCTGATCGAACAGATCTGGGGCAAGCGGCGGATCATGGAAGTCTATTTGAACGTCGCGGAGACGGGCATCGGGACCTACGGCGCCGAAGCGGGCGCGCAGCGGTACTTCCAACACTCCGCATCAGAGCTGTCCCGCAGCGAAGCGGCGCGCATGGCGGCGGCCCTGCCCGCTCCCAAGAAACGCGCGGTGGTGAGCCCGAAAGGCTTTACCCGGCGCTATGCCAACACCATCGAGCAGCGGATCAACATTGTCCGGCGCGATGGGCTCGACGCCTGCGTGTACGAATAGGCGCGGCTCCACAGACCGCTCTGGCCTATATCCGGGGAAGTGGGTGCGTGCGAAGCTCGCTAGCCGGCATCACCTGTCCCAAATCGCCCCAATGGCGGTCGTTTAACGCCGGTTGCTCGGCGCCCAAAAGCTGCCTTCCGGTAGGTCTGAAAGGCCGATTGACGGGCGAGCCATCGATATGACCGGTCGAGGAAAACGTGTCTTCAGAATTGGCCTTCGCATGGCTGATGCCGATCCCTACGGAAAACCGTACGGTTGATCGGTGAGACCTGGCTATCTGCTCAGTCCCGTCGACCGGAGCGTCAGAGAGGCTGGAGTAGAACAGTGAAGTACATTTTTCTCCCCGAAGCATCCGTCCTCAAATCCATCGCTCTCATCCCATTTGCTTTGCTGCAGGCGGCTTGCGGAACGCAAAGGGATGCGATCCGGGATCAACACGAGAGGCTCTGCAAAGAAAACGCTGCGCTAATCGTCTACGATCCTGTCAGGTGGACCGAGTATCTGAATATCATGGAGCGTGAGCTGGCCTCACTGCAGCGGAGCAGTGATGAGCTTGGCATTTATTTACACGGCAGCGGCGGATACAACATCCGGTTCGGCGAAGATCTTAATTTTCGTCGGGGAGGTCGGGAGCAGGTGTATCGTGCGGATGTATTCATCTTGTACCGTGGAAATAAGATAGCAAGGATGTTCAATTATATCGCGGTATACTCCGTCGTGGGCGCTCTAAAATCCGTGGGTTGTACTACGCGGTTTCCAGAACTTTACCTTGGAGAACGAGGTTAGAAAATGCCTAGAGGCTCATCGCAAGCCTCTTAACGGTCGCTCTGTCTTCTCAATTAGGTGGTGAGCTAGACGATAGAGCCTTCATGTGTACGACACGCCGCTCTCTTGAAAGCTATCAATCGAGATGTGGCTCAAGCTCCGCCGGAACATGGATGCTGCCGAATGGCGGCTTTCAGAGCCTCGTCGTCAGCCCAATGGCTCAACTGTTCCCGCGCATCTCTTTCTGCGCGATTCAGCAGGAGCGGATCGGGTATCGCGGCGTCGAGGTCTTCGATAGTCAGATCCCCGCCATCGATAATCCGCTGGAGTGTCGCTAGAAGATTGGGGCGAGCCTCTGTCATTACCGCACCATGCCGATGACCTGAATGCCCGCATGGGGTCGCTAGCTGCTGCTGGCGAATTTCGCGAACGAGAGGCGCAGGTCTGCTTTCATAGCCGGAACCTGCCCTTCCGCTTCCCACCCATCAGGGACGTTCGCCCCTCTTCGTCATCCAAAGAAAAAGGGGCACCCTTGGGCGCCCCTTCTTCTTCGATTCGGATGTGCAGAGCCAGCCCGGCGGAAGCGTCAGGCCGCCGCTTCCTTCTTCTTTTCGTTGCCGTGCACGCGGATCGGTTCCTTGCGGCCTTCGACCACGTCCTTGTCGACCACGACTTCGGACACGTCGTCCATGCTCGGCAGGTCGAACATCGTGTCGAGCAGCAGCCCTTCCACGATTGAACGCAGGCCGCGTGCACCGGTCTTGCGCTTGATTGCCCTCTGGGCGATCGCTTCCATCGCCTCGTCGGTGAAGCTCAGTTCCACGTCCTCAAGCTCGAACAGCTTCTGGTACTGCTTGACCAGCGCGTTCTTCGGCTCCTTCAGGATCTGGACCAGCGCGGCGACATCGAGATCGTGCAGCGTCGCGATTACCGGCAGACGGCCGACGAATTCCGGGATCAGGCCGAACTTCAGCAGATCTTCCGGTTCGGCCTTTTCCAGCATCTCGCCCACGCGGCGCTTGTCCGGATCGGCAACATTGGCACCGAACCCGATGGAGCGCTTCTGCAAGCGGTCGCCGATGACCTTTTCCAGCCCCGCGAAGGCGCCGCCGCAGATGAACAGGATGTTGGTCGTGTCCACCTGCAGGAATTCCTGCTGCGGGTGCTTGCGGCCGCCCTGCGGCGGAACGGAAGCCGTGGTGCCTTCCATCAGCTTCAGCAGCGCCTGCTGCACGCCCTCGCCCGAAACGTCGCGGGTGATGGAGGGGTTTTCCGCCTTGCGGGTGATCTTGTCGATCTCGTCGATGTAGACGATCCCGTGCTGCGCCTTGTCGACGTTGTAGTCGGACGCCTGCAGCAGCTTGAGGATGATGTTTTCCACGTCCTCACCGACATAGCCGGCTTCGGTCAGCGTGGTCGCATCCGCCATCGTGAACGGCACGTCGAAGGTCCGGGCGAGCGTCTGCGCAAGCAGCGTCTTGCCCGATCCCGTCGGCCCGACCAGCAGGATGTTGGACTTCGCCAGTTCGACGTCGCCCGACTTGCCCGAGTGCTTCAGCCGCTTGTAGTGATTGTGCACCGCGACGGAGAGCACGCGCTTGGCGCGGTCCTGCCCGATCACGTAATCGTTCAGCGTCTCGAAGATATCGCGCGGAGTGGGAACGCCGCCGTCCTTCTTGCCGGCGAGCCCGCCCTTGGTTTCCTCGCGGATGATGTCGTTGCACAGCTCGACGCACTCATCGCAGATGAACACGGTCGGGCCTGCAATCAGCTTGCGCACCTCATGCTGAGACTTGCCGCAGAAGCTGCAATACAGGGTGCTCTTGCTGTCGGAACCGCTCAATTTGGTCATGCCCTATTCCTGTCCCTTCGCGAGATTCGCACAAGGGATTCGCAAGGAAATGTACCCTTGCATCCTTCAATATCAATCAACTTAGCATCCCGCGCTTGCTCCAGCCTGAAGCGGGCGGGCGCCAAGATCATTCCGGAGCGCCGCCGGACCCGGTGTTTTCACCCACCGTATCGCCCTCCGGCCGGCTCTCGAACACCTTGTCGACGATGCCGAAATTCTTCGCTTCCTTGGCTTCGAGGAAGGTGTCGCGGTCCATCGCCTTTTCGATGTCGGCGATGTCCTTGCCGGTGTACTTGGCGTAAAGCTCGTTCATCCGGTGCCGGATGCGCAGGATTTCCTTGGCCTGGATCTCGATGTCCGAAGCCATGCCCTGCGCGCCGCCCGAAGGCTGGTGGATCATGATCCGCGCGTTCGGCAGCGCGATCCGCATTCCCGGCTCGCCCGCGGCCAGCAGGAAGCTGCCCATCGAGGCCGCCTGGCCGACGCAGACGGTCGAAACCCGCGGCTTGATGTACTGCATCGTGTCGTGGATCGCCATTCCGGCCGTCACCACCCCGCCCGGCGAGTTGATGTACATGCTGATCGGGCGCGAGGGATTTTCGCTTTCGAGGAACAGCAGCTGGGCAACGATCAGCGAAGCCATGTTGTCTTCGACCTGCCCGGTCACGAACACGATATGCTCGCGCAGCAGGCGGCTGAAGATGTCGAAGCTGCGTTCGCCCCGGCTGGTGCTTTCGACCACGACCGGCACCAACGCGCCCGTCACGGGGTCGACGTTGAACTTGCCTTGCGCACCATAGGTATCACCGGAGTTGCCGAACAGGTCGATCATGAAAATCCTCTTGTCTTGCGGACGGCCTATGTCGCCCCTGAACGCCCGATGTTCAAGGGGCAGCGGCAAGGCGTCTTCCCTTTCCCTCCCTTGCCACAGGCAACGAGCCGGACGCCATGCCCCTATCTAACTTTCGCGTTAGGACCGTGCTTTTGCCGGCCCCTGTCTTGCCGCCTGCACCACCTGCCTACGTCTCTTGATGGTCGCGCCCACAATTCTCGGCGGGTGCGCAGGCAGCACGCTACCTGGAGGCAAGCCGGGCCGACAACTGGCAAGCGACGCGGTGACCGTCAGCAATCCCGATGCGCCGGGCCTGGCGGAGGGGACTGCGGCGGCAGGCCTGCCGCGCTCCGGGCGTACTGTCGGGGCCAAGGAAGACATCGGAGCGGGCGCACGGCCGACAACTGCCGGAAATGCGACCGGACGGGATGCGCCGATCATCGCGCGCCTTCGCGAAGCGGGCCGCGTGCAGCCAACTATCGCCGATTACCCGCACCTGACGGTGCCATGGGCGCGATCCAAGGAATGCCGGCCGGCTTGTCCTTCATCGGCGCCAAGCGGGCGGATCATGCCCTGCTGAAAGCCGGAGCCGCTTACAACCGCACGCGCGTTCGGTCGACCTTCCGCAAGCCACCTTGCGCCCGCTGACGCAGTAGGGGTTGCGGTCTGAACTCCGGCACGGGGCAGGAGGCGAATACCGGACAAACAGCGCCGCCCCGATGCAGGGGCGGCGCTGCCCACTTACTTCTTGGCGGCAGCCTTCTTGGCAGCCGGCTTCTTCGCCGGCTTATCCTCGGCGTCGGCGTCAGCGTCGTCGTCGCTGCTGGCGGCCTTCTTGCTGGCTTTCTTCGCCGGCTTCTTGGCTTCTTCGCCTTCCGCTTCGCCCGCAGCTTCTTCGTCCTTTGCGGCCGACTTCTTGGCTGCAGCCTTCTTCTTCGGCTTTTCTTCCGTCGCGCTTTCCTGAGCCGAGCTTTCGCCGGACCCGCCCTCGTCGGCCTCGATCGCCGCCTCAAGCTCCTCGCGCGTCACTTCGCGTTCGGTGACTTCGGCCTTGTCGAACAGGAAGTCGACGACCTTTTCCTCGTAAAGCGGAGCGCGCAGCTGGGCTTGCGCCATCGGCTCGTTGCGGACGTATTCGATGAACCGCTCACGATCCTCCGGCCGGTACTGCTGGGCGGCCTGCTGCATCAGCATGGCCATTTCCTGGCTGGAGACTTCCACGCCGTTGCGCTGACCGATTTCGGACAGCAGCAGACCAAGGCGCACGCGCCGTTCGGCGATCCGCTGGTAGTCGTCCTTCTCTGCCTCGATTTCCTCGCGCGCGGCGTCGGGATTTTCTTCCTGGGCGGCTTCGGCCTGAAGTTGCTGCCAGATCTGGTCGAACTCGGCCTCGCACATGGTGGGAGGGACCGGGAAGTCGTGATCGGCGGCCAGCTTGTCGAGCAGCTGACGCTTCATCTGCGTGCGGGTGAGGCCCGCGCTTTCCTGCTCCAGCTGGCCGCGCAGCAGGCCCTTGAGCTGGTCCAGGCTTTCAAGACCCAGCGACTTGGCGAATTCGTCATCCGGCGCCTCGTCGCTGGCAACGCGAACCTTCTGCACGGTGACGTCGAACTCGGCTTCCTTGCCCTTGAGGTTCTCGGCCGGGTAATCTTCGGGGAACGTGACGGTGATCGTCTTCTTGTCGCCGGTCTTCACGCCAACCAGCTGGTCCTCAAACCCCGGAATGAACCGGCCCGATCCCAGTTCCAGCGGCGTGTCTTCCGCCTTGCCGCCTTCGAACTCCGTTCCGTCAACGCGGCCGACGAAATCGATGATCAGCTGGTCGCCCTCGGCCGCCTTCTTGGTCTTGGCGGCGTCCTTGAAGCTCTTCTGGTTTTCCGCCAGCTTCGCCAGCGCTTCGTCGACCTGTTCGTCGGAGACCGGCACCACAAGCTTTTCCAGCGCCAGCCCTTCGAGCGACGGCGCTTCGATGTTCGGCAGGATTTCCAGCTCGACCGTCAGTTCGGCATCCTTGCCCTCTTCGTAGCCCTGGTCGAGATCGACTTTCGGCTGGAGCGCAGGCCGCAGCTGCTTTTCGCGCATCAGGCCATCGACCGATTCGCGGACCACGGTGTTCAGCATGTCGGAATGGAGCGCCTCGCCGTGCATCTTCTTCACGAGATTGGCGGGCACCTTGCCGGGGCGGAAGCCGGGCATCTGCACCTGCGGTGCGATCCGCTTCACCTCGTTATCGATCCGCGACGCGATATCCTTGGCCGGAATCGTCACTTTATAGGCCCGCTTCAGCCCTTCGTTGGTGGTCTCGACGATCTGCATTTCAAAAAGCCTTCCAAATCAAACCCGGTCCCGAGTCCAGGAACTGGCGCGGGGAACTGGTGCGGGCGAAGGGACTCGAACCCCCACATCTTTCGATACTGGAACCTAAATCCAGCGCGTCTACCAATTCCGCCACGCCCGCAGCCATTACAGGCGCTGGGCCTGCATTCACAGGGAAGCGCCCTTATAAGCGCATGGCCCAAAGGGCAAGCGGAACGGCGGGGAAACGACGGTGGAACAGGGCTTGCCCGGCATGCGTTCAGGTCAGGAGAGACGAAAGGATACCTTCATGCCCCGCAACGAGAGCCCGCCGACCGATTACGACCGGCCCACCGTCCCCCCCGCGACACCCCCCGTGATCACCGATCGGGCCGATGCGAACGATGCGGCCACCCTGCCCGAATTCGACGGCGACAGCGACCAGCCCGGCCGCAGCCCCGCGGAAATCGTGCCGGGGAAGAGCGAACCTTATGCGCCGGCGCGCACTCCGGATGAATTCCCGGGCGGCGGCGGGGATACCCTTAAGCCCGGCTCGACCCCGGTAGAGACGCCCGCGGTACCCGGCACGGCGCCGGCCGAAACCCCGCAGCCCAATTGATTTTTGCCGGCTTGCGACTACGGCCCGCAGGATGAGCGAAGAGAACACCCCCGCCGAGCCCGCGCTCGACCTTCCGCCCGATCGCATCGCGATCAATCCCCACAGCGACCATTTCGATGCCGAGAAGCTGCGCCGGGGGATCGGCATCCGATTCAAGGGCGTCGAACGCACCAACGTCGAGGAATACTGCATTTCCGAAGGTTGGGTGCGCGTTCAGGCCGGCAAGACGATGGACCGCCATGGCAACCCGCTGACGATCAAGCTCAGCGGCCCGGTCGAGGCGTGGTACCAGGACCTCGGGGACACTCCCCCCGTGGCGAAGAAGGAGGGCTGATCGCCCCGCCATGCCCGTGCGCAAGCTCCCCCAAGTCATCATCATCGGCCGGCCCAACGTCGGCAAGTCTACCCTTTTCAACCGGCTGGTAGGCAAGAAGCTTGCCCTGGTGGATGACCAGCCCGGCGTCACGCGCGACCGGCGGATGGGCGATGTCTCGCTGCTCGGGCTGGAATTCGTCGCGGTCGATACCGCCGGATGGGAGGACGAAGACGCCGAAACCCTGCCCGGGCGGATGCGGGCGCAGACGCAGGTCTCCCTCCAGGGAGCCGATGCCGCCTTGTTCGTGTTCGACGCGCGCGCCGGAATCACGCCGCTGGACGAGGAGATCGCCCGCTGGCTGCGCGAACAGGAAGTGCCGGTCGTGCTCGTCGCCAACAAGGCTGAAGGCCGTGCCGCCGAATCCGGCATCTTCGAAAGCTACAGCCTTGGACTGGGTGACCCGGTGCCGCTGTCGGCCGAACACGGCGAAGGGATTGCCGACTTGTTCGGGGCGCTCCTGCCGCTGATCGGCGACAAGCAACCGGAAGATGCGGAGCCGGGTGACGAGGAGGAGGAGCCCGACGCCAACGCGCCGCTCCACCTCGCCATTGTCGGACGGCCCAACGCCGGCAAGTCGACGCTGATCAACCGTCTGCTGGGCGAAGACCGCCTGCTGACGGGGCCGGAAGCAGGGATCACGCGCGATTCGATCGCGGTCGACTGGCAATGGACCGACCCCAAGTCGGGTGAGCCGCGCGAAATTCACCTCGTCGACACCGCGGGAATGCGCAAGCGCGCCAAGGTGGTGGAAAAGCTGGAGCGGCTTTCGGTCGCCGATGCCCGCCGCGCGGTCGATTACGCGGAAGTCGTCGTGCTGCTGCTCGACGCGACGCGCGGGCTGGAAGTGCAGGACCTCAAGATCGCGGACATGGTGCTGGAGGAAGGCCGCGCGCTGATCATCGCGATCAACAAGTGGGACGTGGCCGAAGACCCCAGCGGCTTGTTCAACGGCGTTCGCGCCGCGCTGGAAGAAGGATTGGCGCAGGCGCGCGGGGTGCCGCTGGTGGCGGTGTCGGCGATGACCGGCAAGGGCCTCGACACGATGCTATCCGCCGCATTCGAAGTACGCGAGATCTGGAACCGCCGCGTGCCGACGGCCGCGCTCAACCGCTGGTTCGACGATGCGATGGAAGCCAATCCGCCGCCGGCGCCGGGCGGCAGGCGGATCAAGCTGCGCTACATCACGCAGGTGGGCACTCGCCCGCCGCGCTTCGTGATCTTCGGCACTCGTCTGGACGACCTGCCGAAGAGCTATGAACGGTATTTGATCAACGGCATTCGCCAGAAGCTCGGCTTTGGCGCGGTGCCGGTGCGCCTGATGCTGCGCAGCGCGAAGAACCCGTTCTCGAAGGACTGAGGCGGTGAGAGCGGCCGATCGGATCTCCCGATCAAAAGCCGCTCCACCGGATCAGAAAACCATGCCCAGGGCGTCTCCGACGCCCATGTTCTTCCGGGCGTTCGCCAGTTCCTTCAGGGTTATGCGCCCGTCGCTGTTCTGATCCGCGAAGGCGAGATCGCGGTTGATGCGGCTGCGCCACTCGGAAAGGGTAAGCTGTCCATTCGAATCCGCATCGAGGAGGCCGAACAGCTTTTCGAGCAGGGGCCTTTCAGGCTTGTTCGGCATCACATCGCTGGGAACCTCCGAAGAGACAAACTGCTGCTTCGAAATCGGACCGCCGCTCGGCCCTGCGAAGAATTCAAACGTATCCATGCTGTTGCTCCGGACTTCATCGACGGTGATGTACATCCCGTCGGTCACTTCGCTCGGCAGGTTCTGCGCTACGGCTGGATGGGCAAGGGAGAGCACAAGTCCCACAGCCCCTAAGACGGTCCATTTCATGCTCTTTCCTCCTCCGGGATGAAGCGATCCGTTTGCCGATGCGTTCCGGGGACTTGCCTACTGCGAATAGAGCATCACCCGGTGCCCGCCTCCGGAAAGCACCACCGCGTTGGTCGCGTCCCGCTCCGCACGGGTGACGGCGTCGAGTGCTTCGGCCAGTCGCTGCTTCGCGGGATGGACGTCGGCCGTGCAGGCAGGCTCCGCTGAGCCCGGCGCGGCATCGCTCGCGCTTCGATTTCGCGCCGTTCTCAGCCGCTCCCCCTCGAAGGCGATGTTCCAGACGAAGCCGGCGCATGTCGGCTCGTAGGACATCAGCGGCTCGTCGATCGACAAGCCTATCCCGATCGGCGCATCGAGCGGTTCTCCGTCGATCCCTGCGACGCGGTATTCGCCGATCAGGTCTCCAACCGACGTGATGCGGGGCGCAGGAGCTTGCTGCGTGCCACTGGCTTCGTTGCGGGGCGGTGTCATGGTGGAGGGAAGCGGCTCAACGAAAGGAGGTGACGGGGCAGCAGGAGTCTGCCGGTCCGCTGCCGGTTCGGCGTTGCAACCGGCTAGGATCAGGATTGCCGGAATGGCCAAGCTGCGCATTTTTGCTCCTGTTTCGGTTGTGGCGAAAGGCTTCTGCGTTGGCGAAGAAAAACCCGCCGGAAGCGACAGCCTCCGGCGGGTTCATCCCTGGGTCCAGACTTCAGTCCGGACTGGCTTTACGCTTCGTCTTCGTCCGGCGCGTCCTTCGGCGGCTGCACCGCCTGATCCTCGTCGCGGATCAGGTAGTCGCCAGCGTCGGCATCGGTGCCGTGAGCCTCAGGCTCCATCCGAGCCAGCGGATCGTCGCCGGTGTCATCGGCGGGATCGCGCAGCAGCTCCGCGGCGCGCTGTTCTTCGGCCGAGTTGGCGACGATCAGCGACTCCTGTACCTTGCGGTACTGGGCGCGCAGTGCGGCGTCGCGACCCGAAGCGGCGATCCGGACGCGATTCATGCCCGCGCCGGTACCGGCAGGGATGAGACGGCCGACGATCACGTTTTCCTTCAGGCCGATCAGCGTGTCCTTCTTTCCTTCGACCGCCGCCTGCGTCAGCACGCGAGTGGTTTCCTGGAAGGATGCCGCCGAAATGAACGACCGGGTCTGCAGGCTCGCCTTGGTAATGCCGAGCAGGACAGGGTTGCCCCGCGCCGGCTGCTTGCCCTTGCCAAGCTTCCCGTTGGCCTCGTTCATCTCGTCCAGATCGACTTGCTCGCCCGGCAGCAACGTGGTGTCGCCGCCATCGGTGATCTCAACCTTCTGCAGCATCTGGCGAACGATCACCTCGATGTGCTTGTCGTTGATCTTCACGCCCTGCAACCGGTAGACTTCCTGGATTTCGGTGCACAGGTACTCGGCCAGTGCCTCGACCCCGAGAACTTCCAGGATGTCGTGCGGATCGGGCGAACCCGAGATCAGCGTGTCGCCCTTCTTGACGAAGTCGCCTTCCTGGACGTCGATCACCTTGGTCTTGGGGATCAGGTACTCAACCGGATCACCCTCTTCCGGGACGATCGCGATCTTGCGCTTGGCCTTGTAGTCGCGAACGAATTCCACGCGCCCGCTGATCTTGGCGATGATGGAGTTGTCCTTCGGCTTGCGCGCCTCGAACAGCTCCGCCACGCGCGGCAGACCGCCGGTGATGTCGCGGGTCTTGGCCGCTTCGCGCGAAGCACGAGCCAGGATGTCGCCTGCCTCGACCCGCTGCCCGTCGTCGACCGAAAGCGTGGTGCCCGGCGCCAGCATGTAGCGCGCGGCTTCCGTTTCGTCCGAACCTTCGTTCAGCAGGGTCATCCGTGGACGCAGATCATCCTTCTTGGCCCGTCCGGTCGCCCGGTTCTCGGTCACGACGCGCTGGGCGATGCCGGTGGCATCGTCCACCCGCTCTTCCATCGTCCTGCCTTCGATCAGGTCCTGGTAGCGAACCACGCCCGATTGCTCGGTGATGATCGGCAGGGTGAACGGATCCCATTCAGCCAGACGATCGCCTTCCTTCACCTTCGCGCCATTCTCGAACATCAGCCCGGTCCCGTAAGGCACGCGGTGGATCGCGCGCTCACGGCCTTCGGCGTCCACGATCATCATTTCGCCGTTGCGGGCGAGCGACAGGCGGCGGCCCCGCTTGTCGACGATCGTCGGAATGTCGCGGTAGTGGATCGTACCGTCGGCGATGGCTTCGAGATGCGAAATCTCGTTGAGCTGCGCGGCGCCGCCGATGTGGAAGGTCCGCATCGTCAACTGCGTACCCGGCTCACCGATCGACTGCGCGGCGATCACGCCGACAGCCTCACCGATGTTGACCGGGGTGCCGCGGGCAAGATCGCGCCCGTAGCACTTGCCGCAGACACCCTGTTCCGCCTCGCAGACCAGCGGGGAGCGGATCATCGCCTTCTGTACTTCGGCGTCCTCGATCACCTTGATCGCGGCTTCGTCCAGCAAGTCGCCCGACTTCGCCAGCACTTCGCCGGTCTTGGCGTGGATCAGGTCCTCCGCCAGCGTACGGCCAAGGATACGCTCACCAAGCGAGGCGATCACGGAACCGCCCTGCACGATGGCACGCATCTCGAGCGCGTTGTCGGTGCCGCAGTTGTCCACCACGATCACGCAGTCCTGCGACACGTCGACCAGGCGGCGAGTCAGGTAGCCCGAGTTCGCCGTCTTGAGCGCGGTGTCGGCCAGACCCTTGCGGGCGCCGTGCGTCGAGTTGAAGTATTCAAGAACGGTCAGACCTTCCTTGAAGTTCGAGATGATCGGCGTCTCGATGATTTCGCCCGAAGGCTTGGCCATCAGACCGCGCATGCCGGCAAGCTGCTTCATCTGCGCCGGCGAGCCACGCGCACCCGAATGGCTCATCATGTAGATCGAGTTGATCTGCGCCTGACGGCCGTTCTCGTCCTTCGGCATCGCCCGGATCTCGTCCATCATGGCAGCCGCCACCGTGTCGCCGCAACGGCTCCAGGCGTCGATCACCTTGTTGTACTTCTCCTGCTGGGTGATGAACCCGTCCTGGTACTGCTGCTCGTAATCGGCAACCAGCGCCTTGGTCTGGTCGACCAGTTCGGACTTGGTGTCCGGGATGATCATGTCGTCCTTGCCGAAGGAGATCCCGGCCTTGAACGCGTGACGGAAGCCCAGCGCCATGATCGCGTCAGCGAACAGCACCGTGTCCTTCTGGCCGGTGTGGCGATAGACCTGGTCGATGACGTCGCCGATTTCCTTCTTGGTGAGGAGCCGGTTGACGACCTCGAACGGCACGCGGTGGCTTTTCGGCAGGCATTCGCCGATCAGCATGCGGCCCGGTGTGGTTTCCACGCGCTTCATGTACTGATTGCCGTCCTCGTCCGTTTGCGGAACGCGGCTGACGATCTTCGAGTGCAGCGTGACCGCACCGACGTGGAGCGCCTGGTGCACTTCGGCCATGTCGGACAGCATCATGCCCTCGCCCGGTTCGCCTTCCCGGTCCATCGCCAGGTAGTAGAGGCCCAGCACCATGTCCTGCGACGGCACGATGATCGGCTTGCCGTTGGCAGGGCTGAGGATGTTGTTCGTGCTCATCATCAGCACGCGCGCTTCCAGCTGCGCCTCAAGGCTCAGCGGGACGTGCACGGCCATCTGGTCACCGTCGAAGTCGGCGTTGAACGCCGAGCAGACCAGCGGGTGAAGCTGGATCGCCTTGCCTTCGATCAGCACCGGCTCGAACGCCTGGATGCCGAGACGGTGGAGCGTGGGTGCACGGTTCAGCAGCACGGGGTGCTCGCGGATCACCTCGTCCAGGATGTCCCAGACTTCCTTGCGCTCCTTCTCGACCCACTTCTTGGCCTGCTTCAGGGTCATGGAAAGACCCTTGGCGTCCAGTCGGGCGTAGATGAACGGCTTGAACAGCTCGAGCGCCATCTTCTTGGGCAAGCCGCACTGGTGCAGCTTGAGTTCCGGACCGGTCACGATCACCGAACGGCCCGAATAGTCGACGCGCTTGCCGAGCAGGTTCTGACGGAAACGGCCCTGCTTGCCCTTCAGCATGTCGGACAGCGACTTCAGCGGGCGCTTGTTGGCGCCGGTAATCACGCGGCCGCGGCGGCCGTTGTCGAACAGCGCGTCAACGGCTTCCTGCAGCATGCGCTTTTCGTTGCGGACGATGATGTCCGGCGCGCGCAGCTCCATCAGCCGCTTGAGGCGGTTGTTGCGGTTGATCACGCGGCGGTAGAGATCGTTGAGGTCGGAAGTCGCAAACCGGCCTCCGTCGAGGGGGACGAGCGGGCGCAGTTCCGGCGGGATGACCGGCACGACTTCCAGGATCATCCATTCGGGGCGGTTGCCCGAATCGATGAAGCTTTCCACGACCTTCAGGCGCTTGATGATCTTCTTCGGCTTGAGCGTGGACTTGGTGGTCTCAAGCTCCTGCAGCAGGTCGGCGCGTTCCTGCTCGAGGTCGAGTTCCATGAGCATGATCTTGACCGCTTCCGCGCCGATGCCGGCGGTGAAGGCGTCTTCGCCATATTCGTCCTGCGCGTCGAGCAGTTCGTCTTCCGTCAGCAGCTGGAACTTCTCCAGCGGCGTCAGGCCCGGTTCGGTGACGATGTAGCTTTCGAAGTACAGCACGCGCTCAAGCTGCTTGAGCTGCATGTCAAGCAGCAGGCCGATACGGCTCGGCAGCGATTTCAGGAACCAGATGTGCGCGACCGGAGCGGCGAGCTCGATGTGGCCCATCCGCTCACGCCGGACCTTGGTCACGGTCACTTCAACGCCGCACTTTTCGCAAACGACGCCCTTGTACTTCATGCGCTTGTACTTGCCGCACAGGCACTCGTAGTCCTTTACCGGACCGAAGATGCGCGCGCAGAACAAGCCGTCACGCTCGGGCTTGAACGTGCGGTAGTTGATGGTTTCCGGCTTCTTGATTTCGCCGAAGGACCAGCTGCGGATCCGTTCCGGAGACGCGATCCCGATCTGGATCTGGTCGAACGTCTCAGGCTTGGCGAGCTGGTTGGTGAATTTGGTCAGTTCGTTCATTTTTCACATCCCATAACGGGTGAATTCTCGTGCGGGTGAGGTGGCGGGCAGCCCGGGGCCGCCCGCCTTCCGATCACTCAGCCGCCTCCGGCCACTGGTCGCCTTCTTCGTCCTCGGTCAGGGACTTCAGTTCGACGTTGAGGCCAAGGCTGCGCATTTCCTTCACGAGCACGTTGAAGCTTTCCGGAATGCCGGCCTCGAAGGTGTCGTCGCCCTTGACGATCGCTTCGTAGACCTTGGTCCGGCCGACGACATCGTCGGACTTCACGGTCAGCATTTCCTGCAGCGTGTAGGCGGCGCCGTAGGCCTGGAGCGCCCAGACCTCCATTTCACCAAAGCGCTGTCCGCCGAACTGCGCCTTGCCGCCCAGCGGCTGCTGGGTGACGAGCGAGTAGGGACCGATCGAACGGGCGTGGATCTTGTCGTCCACAAGGTGGTGCAGCTTCAGCATGTAGATGTAGCCGACAGTCACCTTGCGGTCGAACGCCTCGCCTGAGCGGCCGTCGAACAGCGTCACCTGGCCGGACGTGTCGAAACCCGCCTTCATCAGCATGTTCGAAACGTCGCTTTCGCGTGCGCCGTCGAACACCGGAGTGCCCATCGGCACGCCGTTCCTGAGGTTGCCCGCCAATTCGACCACTTCAGCGGTCGTGCGGCTTTCGATATCCTCATGGTACTGCTCGCCGTAGACGTCCTTCAGCCGTTCCACGACCGCCGCCGGCGGTTCCGCCGTCTGCGGGTCCGGATTGGCCTCGCGCCAGTCATCCAGCGCCCGGGCAACCTGCTGGCCAAGCCCACGTGCCGCAAGACCGAGGTGCGTCTCGAAGATCTGCCCGACGTTCATGCGCGAAGGCACGCCCAGCGGGTTGAGCACGAGATCGACCGCAGTACCGTCCTCCATGAACGGCATGTCCTCGACCGGCAGGATGCGGCTGATCACGCCCTTGTTGCCGTGACGGCCGGCCATCTTGTCGCCCGGCTGCAGCTTGCGCTTCACCGCGACGAAGACCTTGACCATCTTGAGCACGCCGGGAGCAAGTTCGTCACCGCGTTCGAGCTTCTCCTTGCGGTCCTCGAACTTGTCCTGGATGCGCTTCACCGCTTCGTCGTACTGGCCCTTGATCGCCTCAAGCTGCGACTGGACCGCATCGTCGGCCACCGCGAACTTGAACCATTCGTGGCGATCGACCGTGTCCAGCACCTCATCGGTAATTTCGCTGCCTTTCTTGATGCCCTTCGGCGCCGACGACGCGGTCTGGCCGGAAAGCATTTCGCGCAGGCGGTTGTACGTCGCACGGTTGAGGATCGCGCGCTCGTCCTCGGCGTCCTTCTTGAGGCGTTCGATTTCCTCGTTCTGGATAGCGCGGGTACGGTCGTCGATCTCGATGCCGTGGCGGTTGAACACCCGGACTTCGACAATCGTGCCGGACACACCCGGCGGCAGGCGCAGCGAGGTGTCGCGTACGTCGCTTGCCTTTTCGCCGAAGATCGCGCGCAGGAGCTTTTCCTCCGGCGTCATCGGGCTCTCGCCCTTCGGCGTGATCTTGCCGACCAGAATATCGCCCGGGTGCACTTCGGCGCCGATGTAGACGATACCGGCTTCGTCGAGGCTGCGCAGGGCTTCCTCGCCGACGTTCGGAATGTCGCGGGTGATGTCTTCCGGCCCGAGCTTGGTATCGCGCGCCATGACCTCGAACTCCTCGATGTGGATCGAGGTGAACACGTCATCCTTCACGATCCGCTCGGAGATCAGGATCGAGTCTTCGTAGTTGTAGCCGTTCCACGGCATGAACGCGACGAGGCTGTTCCGGCCCAGCGCCAGCTCGCCAAGATCGGTCGAGGGACCGTCGGCAATGATGTCGCCCTGTTCGATCACGTCACCCACCTTCACCAGCGGGCGCTGGTTGATGCAGGTGTTCTGGTTCGAACGCTGGAACTTCTGCAGCGTGTAGATGTCCACGCCGGGGTTTCCGGCATCGATATCGCCCGAAGCACGGATTACGATGCGGGTGGCGTCGACCTGGTCGACCACGCCCGAGCGCACGGCGGAAATCGCCGCGCCCGAATCGCGGGCGACGGTCTCTTCCATGCCGGTGCCGACAAACGGCGCCTCGGCCCGAACCAGCGGCACCGCTTGGCGCTGCATGTTCGATCCCATCAGTGCGCGGTTGGCGTCATCGTTTTCCAGGAACGGGATCAGCGACGCGGCGACCGAAACGAGCTGCTTCGGCGACACGTCCATGAGGGTCACCTGCTCACGCGGGGAAAGCGTGAACTCGCCGTTCTGGCGGGTGGAAACCAGCTCCTCGGCGAAGCTGCCATCCTCGTTCAGTTCGGCAGATGCCTGCGCAACCGTGTGCCTCTGCTCTTCCATCGCGGAAAGATAGACCACCTCACCGGTGACCTTGCCGTCCACGATCTTCCGGTACGGCGTTTCGATGAAGCCGTACTTGTTGACGCGGGCGAAGGTCGACAGCGAGTTGATCAGGCCGATGTTAGGGCCTTCCGGCGTCTCGATCGGACAGATGCGGCCGTAGTGGGTCGGGTGAACGTCGCGGACTTCGAAGCCTGCGCGTTCACGCGTCAGACCGCCCGGGCCGAGAGCCGAAACGCGGCGCTTGTGCGTCACTTCGGACAGCGGATTGGTCTGATCCATGAACTGCGAAAGCTGGGACGAACCGAAGAACTCGCGCACCGCGGCAACCGCAGGCTTCGCGTTGATCAGGTCGTTCGGCATCACGGTGGACACGTCGACCGAGCTCATCCGCTCCTTCACCGCGCGTTCCATGCGCAGCAGGCCGACGCGGTACTGGTTTTCCAGCAGCTCACCCACGGAGCGGACCCGGCGGTTGCCGAGGTTGTCGATGTCGTCGACCTCGCCCTTGCCGTCCTTGAGGTTCACCAGCTCCTTGACCACGGCAAGGATGTCTTCCTTGCGCAGCGTGGTCACGGTGTCCGGCGCATCGAGGCCAAGACGCATGTTGAGCTTCACGCGGCCGACGGCGGACAAGTCATAGCGCTCCGCATCGAAGAACAGGCCTTCGAACAGGGCTTCGGCGGTTTCCTTGGTCGGCGGCTCACCCGGGCGCATCACCTTGTAGATCGCCTCGAGGCCCTCGTCACGATTGCCGGCCTTGTCGGCCTCCATCGTGTTGCGCATCCACGGACCAGTGTTGACGTGATCGATATCCAGCAACAGCAGCTGCGCGATCCCGGCGTTGTCGATCTTCTCGAGGTTGTCGGGCGTCACTTCCTCGCCCGCCTCGATGTAGATGCGGCCGGTCGATTCGTCGATCAGGTCCAGCGCGGAGTAGCGGCCGAACACTTCTTCGGTCGGGATCAGCAGACGCTCGACCCCGTCCTTGGCCGCCTTGTTGGCAGCGCGGGGGGATACCTTCTGCCCGGCGGGGAAGATTTCCTCGCCCGTCTTGGCATCGACCAGCGGAAACGCGGGCTTCTGGCCGCGCCACTGGTCGGCCTGGAAGGGGATTTCCCAACCTTCTTTCGCACGGCTCCAGGTGACGGTTTCGTAGAAGCGATCGAGGATGTCCTCATCGTTCATGCCGAGGGCGTAAAGCAGCGAGGTGACCGGCAGCTTGCGCTTGCGGTCGATCCGGACGTTGACGATGTCCTTGGCGTCGAATTCGAAATCGAGCCACGAACCGCGGTACGGGATCACCCGGGCAGCGAAGAGGAACTTGCCCGAGGAGTGAGTCTTGCCGCGGTCATGATCGAACAGCACACCCGGCGAACGGTGCATCTGCGAAACGATCACGCGCTCGGTGCCGTTGATGATGAAGGTGCCGTTCCCGGTCATGAGCGGCATGTCGCCCATGTAGACGTCCTGCTCCTTGATATCGAGCACGGACCGGGTTTCGGTCTCCTGGTCGACCTCGAACACGATCAGCCGCAGGGTCACCTTCATCGGCGCCGCGTAGGTGATGCCGCGCTGGCGGCATTCGGTCGTGTCGTACTTCGGGTCTTCCAGTTCGTAGTGAACGAAGTCCAGCTCGGCACTGCCGGCGAAGTCGCGGATCGGGAACACCGAGCGCAGCGTCTTTTCCAGACCGGAGACATAGCCGGTGGCCTTGTCCGACCGCAGGAACTGCTCGTAGCTTTCGCGCTGCACCTCGATCAGGTTCGGCATTTCCACCGCTTCGTGGATGTCGCCGAAGATCTTGCGGATGCGCTTCTTCTTGCTGCCGATGGTCGCGCCGACGGATGTGCCGGTGGCCTCTGATGCCTGGGTCGCCATGGTGAATGTGCCTCTTCGCCTTGGGCCGGCTCATGCGCCGGCGGTAAATTTCGGTGCGGGAGGGGAACCACAGGGACGCGGAAAGACCGCAGCGGCACCAGCCCTCCGGCCAATCCTGCAGTCATGCGTCGCGCCTGTGGTAGAACCGGGTTTCCTTCCTGAGCCGACCCCCGCGAAAAGATCGGCCTTGCTCGAAACGTGCCGGCAGGCGCGATATAGGGGCAACTCCCCTTTGAGTCAAACGCCTCTTCGAAGAGAAATGAAGGGCTTAGCCGAAGGTGGGGCCGAAGCGGGGGCCGAACCCGGAAGGTCGTCGGCAGGCGCGCCGGACGAACGCCGAACCTCGAATTCCTTGACTCAGGCCTGCAATCCACTAAAGGCCCGGCCGGATTGCTTCGGCAGTCATCCGTCCGAGACAGTCGGTGAAGGCGTTGTTTGCCTTCTTAATTTCCGGCCGAGACGGGGAAAAGAGTTTCCGGGCGATGCCTGCATCGCCTTCGCGTTCCCAATGATCTTGGCGGCGCAACCTCCTTCCCCTTCGGACTCGCCCGTGCCGGTTTTCGGCATGGACAAATGCAGCCGGTCACGCGGCTCGTCCGCGTGGTCACAAGTGAAGGAGTACGGCATGGATCGTTCGCAGAAAGCCGAATCGGTCGCCCAGCTCAACGCAGTCTTCAAAGAGGTCGGCGTGGTGGTTGTCACCCGCAACCTCGGCATGTCGGTGGCTCAGTCCACCGATCTGCGCGCGAAGATGGGCGAAGCCGGTGCGTCCTACAAGGTTGCGAAGAACCGCCTCGCCAAGCTCGCCCTGAAGGACACCCCGTACGAAGGCGTTGAGGACTTCCTCAATGGCCCGACTGCCCTGGCGTGGTCGACCGATCCGGTCGCTGCTGCCAAGGCCGCGGTGGACTTCGCCAAGACGAACGACAAGCTCGAAATCGTCGGCGGCTCCATGGGTGGGCAGACGCTCGACGAAGCCGGGATCAGGGCGCTTGCCTCGATGCCCTCGCTCGACGAGCTGCGCGGCACGATCGTGGGCCTCATCAACGCCCCGGCGACGAAGATCGCCCGGGTCGTCAACGAGCCTGCGGCCAAGCTGGCCCGCGTCTTTGCAGCCTATGGCAACAAGGAAGCGGCGTAAGCGGTTTATCGCAAACGCGAATCTACCGGGCCCGAGCCTAGCGCCAAGCGCGGCAAGGGACCGGTCCAGTCATTTCATTGGAGTGTGTTACAATGGCCGATATCGCCAACATCGTTGAACAACTGTCGAAGCTGACCGTCCTCGAAGCCGCTGAGCTCGCCAAGGCGCTGGAAGAAGAGTGGGGCGTTTCCGCCGCTGCTGCCGTCGCCGTTGCCGGCCCGGCCGCTGGCGGTGAAGCCGCTGCTGCTGAAGAGCAGACCGAATTCGACGTCATCCTGACCGGAGACGGCGGCAAGAAGATCCAGGTCATCAAGGAAGTCCGCGCCATCACCGGCCTGGGCCTGACCGAAGCCAAGGCTCTTGTCGAAGGCGCGCCGAAGCCCGTCAAGGAAGGCGTGAACAAGGCCGAAGCCGAAGAGATCAAGAAGAAGATCGAGGAAGCCGGCGGCACCGTCGAGCTGAAGTAAGCCTCGCTCTCTTTGAGAACGGGAAAGGGCGGTGCCTCGCGGCGCCGCCCTTTTTTGTTGTCCGCCCCGCTGCGGAACCCGCGTCGAGCCGGCAAAGAAAAGGCGGCACCCCGAAGGGCGCCGCCTTGTTCGTCCAGCCGCTGGGCCGCCTTGGGCTCAAAGCGTCTTGAGGTAATCCACGATCGCCTGGCGCTTTTCCGCGTCCTTGATGCCGGGGAAGATCATCTTCGTGCCGGGAACGACGCCCCTCGGGTCGGCGAGGAAGTTGTTGAGGGTCTGCTCGTTCCAGGTGATGTTCGCCCCTTCCATCGCCTCGCTGTAATCATAAGCCGCCATATGCCCGGCCTTGGCGCCGAACACGTTGGCGAGCGACGGACCGATCCCGGTGTCGCCCGGCTTGACCGAGTGACACGCCTTGCACTGGTTGAAGGCCGCAGGCGGGCCAGCCGCCGCTACCGCGGCCGGCGTAGCGCTCGGCTTCGGGGTGGGAGCAGCGCTGGGCCGCGCGGCCGGTGCCGCGCTGGGCCGTGCGGCAGGCGCCGCACTCGGCTGGGCGGCCGGGGCCGTTGACGCAGCCGGTGCGGTCGTCGCTGTCGCTGCGGGGGCCGGAAGTTCCGGCTCGGCTGCCGCAGGTGCAGCTTCGCCGGGGTCGGCAACTGCCCCATCCGCTGCCGCGGGCGCAGGGGCCGCCGCCGCGCCGCCGCTGGTGGCGGCGATGTTCTGCTCGACCACGGCCGGGTTGACTTCCTCGGCGTCGTTGTCGCCGCAGGCCGCCAGCAGGAGAAGAAGAGTAATCGGGGCAATTCGGGACATCATCAGGAACAGTCTCCGCAAAATCGCCCCGGGCCTAGTGTCCCGAAGGTGCGCACGCAAGACGCTTTCACGGAAGGGCTTTATCGAAGATCGAGAGTCAGCCGCACGCCCATCATGTCGATCCCGGGGTTTTGCTGCGAATTGAACAGCCGCGCATGGCTGACGTGGACCCAGCTCGCTTCCACTCCCAGGCGCGGCGTCACTTGCGTGCCGATCGCGATTTCCGGCTCGAACAGCACGCGGCTGCCAAGATCCGTGCGCCTTGCGCCTACTGAAAAACGTTCGGATGGCCCATCGTGCAGGACCAGCCCCAACCCCGGGCGAACCCACACGGGTCCCTTGCCGATCTTCCAGCTCAGCCCGCCTCCGGCGAAGCTCGTATCGCCTTGCGTGTTGACGGACGCGATCAGGTAGGGAGCCGGGCGGCCGATGATCGAGAGCGCGTCCTGCCGGCCGAAACGGTAACCCAGCGCAATGTCGGCCCCGCCTTCTTCCGTCTCCAGCGAAAATGGCGTGTCCACCCCGTGAACGTATATCCCGGTGAACACCTCCTGCGCGGCGGCGGGGTTCGACACGATGGCCACGGAGGCCGCGCAGCAGGCGCCGGCAAGACGGAAGATCGTTTTCATGCCTGTTCCTCATCAGAGAAACCCCTCGCGTGGCGGCATCAAGCTTGCCGCAGGCTGAAGCACCGAATGGCCCGGCCTCATTCCCCTTCCCGCGCGGCCCCGATCACCCTATTCGAGCGGACTTGATGTCCGACGCACCCTCCTCGCCCGCCTGGCAGACCGAACTGGCCGTAACGCTTCGGCTGGCTGCCCCGCTTGCGGCTGCGAACCTGCTGCAGATGCTGGTCTACGCGATGGACGTGATCTTCGTCGCCCGGTTGGGAGAGCAGGCGCTCGCGGCTTCCAGCCTCGCGGTTGCGCTGTTCGGGCTGCTGATGTGGTCGTTTTCCGGGTTGACCGGAATGGTCGCCGCGCTGATCTCGGCCGAACTCGGCCGTCGGCGCCATGCGGTGCGCGAAGTCCGCCGCAGCACGCGGATGGGCTTGTGGCTGTCGGTGCTCTGCGGGATCGTGACCATGGTCATCTGCCTGTTCGGGCAGGAGATCATGCTGCTAACGGGGCAGGAGCCGGAGATTGCCCGGCGCGCCGGGGACTTCCTGCAAGTGGTCATGTGGGCCGCGATCCCGATGATCGCCTCCAATGTACTGCGCAGCTTCGTCTCGGCGCTGGGGCGGCCGATCTTCGCCACCGCGATCACCGGGCTCGCGGTCGGAGTCAGCGCGCTGGCGAACTACGCGTTCGTCTTCGGCCGCCTTGGCGCGCCCGCGCTCGGCCTTGAAGGGTCCGCGCTGGCAAGCGTGGTCACCGCGTTCGTGATGCTCGGCACGTATGCCGTCGCGATCATGGGCGACAGGCGCCTGGCCCGATACCGGATTTTCGGCAACTGGTGGCGGCCCGAATGGCAGCGTTTCCGGGAACTGGTCCGCACCGGCACCCCGGTGGCGCTGACGATCCTGGCCGAAGCCGGGCTGTTCAGCGGCGCGGCCTTCCTGATGGGACGGATCGGCTCGTCCGAACTGGCGGGGCACACGATCGCGCTGCAAGTCGCCGCGCTCGCGTTCCAGGTGCCCTTCGGCATCGGGCAGGCCGCGACCATCCAGGTCGGCTATCACTACGGCGCGGGCAATCGCGCCGGGTTGGGCCGCGCAGGCTGGATCGCGATCCTGCTGGCTATCGGGTTCATGGGAGTGCCCGCCGCGGTAATGCTGTTCGCGCCCGAACTGGTGCTGGGCATCTATGTCGACACTCGCGCGCCGGAAAACGCCGCACTTGTCGCCTTTGCGGTCCGCTTCATGGTCGTCGCGGCTGCGTTCCAGTTGTTCGACGGCATCCAGGCAGTCGGAGCCGGCGCGCTGCGCGGGTTGCAGGATACGCGTGTCCCGATGATCTACGCCTTGTTCGGCTACTGGGGGCCGGGGCTCGGGACGGCGATCGTGCTCGGCTTCTTTACGCCGCTTGCCGGGATCGGCATCTGGCTGGGGCTGGCAGCGGGCCTCGTGGTGGTCGCAGCCCTGATGCTGCAGCGCTGGATGCGGCGGGACGCGCTGGGCCTGACTTCGTCCTGACACAAAAAATCGCGATGAACGGTGGTTGACGAGTCCGTTCAGCCGAACCATATCCCGGTCGCTGGCACTCTCACGCAGAGAGTGCCAAACAGTCCAACACTCAACTGGAAGAGGTCATCATAATGGCATTCCGTCCGCTGCACGACCGCGTTCTGGTCCGCCGTCTCGAAGCCGAAGAAAAGACGGCTGGCGGCATCATCATCCCCGACAGCGCCAAGGAAAAGCCGAGCGAGGGCGAAATCGTCTCCGTCGGCACCGGCGCACGCTCGGAAGACGGCAAGGTTACCCCGCTCGACGTCAAGGCGGGCGACCGCGTACTGTTCGGCAAGTGGTCGGGCACCGAAGTGAAGATCGACGGTGAAGACCTGCTGATCATGAAGGAAAGCGACATCCTCGGGATCGTCGGCTGACCACCTTCGCGCTTCCATCCACCGAATTCGAAAAGAGGAATTGAACAATGGCTGCCAAGGACGTGAAATTCTCGCGCGATGCGCGTGAGCGCATCCTCAAGGGCGTCGATACGCTCGCCAACGCGGTAAAGGTCACGCTGGGCCCCAAGGGCCGCAACGTCGTGATCGACAAGAGCTTCGGCGCGCCGCGCATCACCAAGGACGGCGTCACCGTCGCCAAGGAAATCGAGCTCAAGGACAAGTTCGAGAACATGGGCGCGCAGATGGTGCGCGAAGTTGCCAGCAGGACCAACGATCTTGCGGGTGACGGCACCACCACCGCCACCGTTCTGGCCCAGGCGATCGTGCGTGAAGGCATGAAGTCGGTCGCTGCCGGCATGAACCCGATGGACCTGAAGCGCGGCATCGATCTTGCCGTCACCAAGGTGGTCCAGGATCTCAAGGGCCGTTCGAAGGACGTGTCCGGGTCGTCCGAGATCGCCCAGGTCGGCGTCATCTCCGCCAATGGCGATCGCGAAGTCGGCGAAAAGATCGCTGAAGCGATGGAAAAGGTCGGCAAGGAAGGCGTGATCACGGTCGAAGAGGCCAAGGGTCTCGAATTCGAGCTGGACGTCGTCGAAGGCATGCAGTTCGACCGCGGCTACCTCAGCCCGTATTTCGTCACCAACCCCGAGAAGATGACCGTCGATCTGGATAACCCGTATATCCTGATCCACGAGAAGAAGCTCTCGAACCTCCAGTCGATGCTGCCGATCCTCGAAGCCGTGGTGCAGAGCGGACGTCCGCTGCTGATCATCGCCGAAGACATCGAAGGCGAAGCGCTGGCCACCCTCGTGGTCAACAAGCTGCGCGGCGGCCTGAAGGTCGCGGCGGTCAAGGCTCCGGGCTTCGGCGATCGCCGCAAGGCGATGCTGCAGGACATCGCGATCCTCACCGGCGGCGAAATGGTCAGCGAAGATCTCGGCATCAAGCTGGAAACCGTCACTGTCGGCATGCTGGGCGAAGCCAAGCGCATCACGATCGACAAGGACAACACGACGATCGTCGATGGTGCCGGCAACCAGCCCGACATCAAGGCCCGGGTTGAACAGATCCGCGCCCAGATCGAGACGACCACGTCCGACTACGACCGTGAAAAGCTGCAGGAACGCCTGGCAAAGCTCGCTGGCGGCGTTGCGGTGATCAAGGTCGGCGGTGCGTCTGAAGTCGAGGTGAAGGAGCGCAAGGATCGCGTCGATGACGCGCTGCACGCAACCCGCGCCGCGGTCGAAGAAGGCATCGTTCCGGGCGGCGGCACGGCACTGCTCTACGCCACCAAGTCTCTCGAAGGCCTGAGCGGCGAGAACGAAGACCAGACCCGCGGCATCGACATCGTCCGCCGCGCGCTCCAGGCTCCGGTTCGCCAGATCGCCGAGAACGCCGGCCATGACGGCGCGGTCGTTGCAGGCAAGCTGATCGACGGCAAGGACGACACGCTCGGCTTCAACGCCGCGACCGACACGTACGAAAACCTCGTCCGTGCCGGCGTGATCGATCCGACCAAGGTCGTCCGCACCGCGCTGCAGGATGCAGCGTCGGTCGCCGGCCTGCTGATCACCACCGAAGCGGCCATCACCGAGTTCCCGGAAGACAAGTCTTCCGGTGCGGCGATGCCCGACATGGGTGGGATGGGCGGCATGGGCGGCATGGGCTTCTAAGCTCAAGCGCCTGACGCGAATGAATCGGGCCGGGGGAGCGATCCCCCGGCCCTTTTCGTATCCATTCCTTTTGCATCAGTTCGCTTGCAGGGAAGCGGCCAGCAGCAAGGCAAGGCCGATCAGCGCAAGGCCCATCTGGGGCCAGCGCAGCCGCGCGAAATAACGCGGCGCGGTGCCGTGGTGCGCGGCCTGAACATCGTACAGCGGGACAGAGGCATACCCGGCCAGCAAGGCCGCGAACGCCAGCACGCTGGGCAAGACCAGCGCCGACAGCCCCAGCACGAACCGCAGCAGCATGATCCCGATTTGCGGCAGGCGCGGGCCGCCCGCCGTGAAGAAGCTGAGCCCCCGGGTCACGCCGCCCAGGAAGATCAGGATCGATGCACTCCACAGGCGGCCTGCCTCGATCGCCCACTCCCACCCCGCAAGCGCGGCGATCCCGGCTGCCAGGATCGGCAGCATCGGACCGTAGCCGAACAACAGGCTGAGCGGCGGCGTGGTGGCCGGAGTATCGGTTCGTGGGCCGGGCATGACGGGCAAACGCAGGAAGACCCGGCCGTTTCCCCTTCGGGCCGCATCTGGAGCCAGCCTTGCCCCCGTTTCGGGCACGCCCTGCCGCCTCTGCGCCTCAGCGCGGCGGCATTTCAGGCACCGCGCGGGCTTTTGCTCATTGAAAAGGGGCAACTCGACCAAAAGCAGGAGAAAACCCCCAATGAAATGTCCGCACCAGGCCCATGTCGCGATCGTGGATGGCAAGCGCTTCATCGTGATGCGCAATGTCGGCCAGATCTTCGAGCCGAAGCTGGAGAAGATCGCCGAACCGGAACTGGAGGAAACCAATTTCAGCGCCGGCATCCGGCTGCATGACCAGGGAACCCAGCGGACAGGCGGAAGCAGCACGGACCTGAACGAATTCGCCCACGGTGCGGCCGCGGCCGAATGGCTGAACGCCAAGGCTCTTTCCGGTGAGATCGAGCAACTGGTGGTGATCGCCGACCCGCGAACCCTGGGCGAGATGCGCCGGCATTACCACAAGCAGCTCCAGTCGCGGATCGTAGCCGAACTCGCCAAGGATCTGACCGGAGAATCCACCCAAGTGATCGAGCAGGCCATCGCCGCCGCGTGATCCCGTTACGGTGACTGCCCGGTAACTGTGCGGCAACTTCTCCAAAACCTGAGCAGGAGGCTCGCCATGACCGATCCCAAACAGCTCCGCGAACGGATGGTGTCCCGTCACCTGGAGGCGCGCGGCATCCGTAATCCCGATGTCCTTGCCGCGATGCGCGAGGTCCCGCGGGAGCGGTTCGTCCCCGAAGCAATGGCCGAATTCGCCTACGAGGACGGACCGCTGCCGATCGGGGAGGAGCAGACGATCTCCCAGCCCTACATCGTCGCGTTGATGATCGAGGCGGCCGACGTCAGCCCCGGCGACCGCGTGCTCGAAGTTGGTGCGGGATCGGGGTACGCCGCGGCGATCCTCTCGCTGATCGCGGATGAAGTCTTCGCGATAGAGCGGCATGAAAGCCTAGCCCGGGAGGCGCAGCGGCGGCTGCTGGAACTCGGCTACACGAACGCCGTGGTCATGGCAGGCGACGGCAGCGGCGGAATGCCCGAACAAGCGCCGTTCGATGCGATTCTCGTCGCGGCCGGCGGGGACGAAGTGCCCGAACCGCTGAAGGCTCAACTTGCGATCGGCGGCAAGTTGATCGTGCCGGTCGGCGGGGAAGACATGCAGTCGCTGTGCTGCATCACCCGCACCGGGGAGAACGAATGGACCGAGCACGATCTCGGCCGCGTCCGCTTCGTGCCCCTGATCGGCAAGCATGGCCGGTATGAGGACGGCAGCCGCTCTGCGACCAATCACCAGCCGGCCCGGAGGCTGAGCCTGCCGGAATGCGTGGCAGAGGCTGCCGTGCCCCTGCCCGACATCGACGATCCCGACTTTGCCGCCGCGTTCGATCGCTTTGCCGACAAGCGCGTGGTCCTGCTTGGCGAAGCGAGCCACGGGACGCACGAATTCTACGCCGCACGGGCAGCAATCACCCGGCGCTTCGTTGAAAAGTACGGCTTCACCATTGTCGCGGCCGAAGCGGACTGGCCGGATGCCGCATCGCTCGATCGGTACATCCGCCATCAGCCGCCGCGCGAAGGCGCGCCCGCCCCGTTCGAACGCTTCCCCACCTGGATGTGGCGCAACACCGTCATCGCCCAGCTCGGCCACGATCTGCGCGCGATCAACGCAGGGCGCGATCCGGACAAGATGGCCGGGTTCTATGGGCTCGACATCTACAACATGTCGGGCTCAATCGAGGCCGTGCTGGCCTACCTGGACGAAAACGATCCCGAAGCGGCCAAGGTCGCGCGGGAGCGGTACGGCTGCCTTACCCCTTGGCAGGCCGATCCGGCCACCTACGGCCGCGCCGCGATGACAAAGGGCTACGCCGAGTGCGAGCATCTGGTGATCGAACAGTGCCGGGACTTGCTGCTGCGGGCGTTGGGCGATGAAGACAGCGGCCTGTTCGGCGCCGCGATGAACGCGCGGCTGGTCGCCTCGGCGGAGCGGTACTACCGCATCATGTACTATGGCGGAGCGGAAAGCTGGAACCTGCGCGACAGCCACATGGCCGAAACGCTCGATCACCTGCTCGATCACGGCGGGCCGGATGCAAAGGCGATCGTGTGGGCGCACAACAGCCATATCGGCGATGCCCGGGCTACCGAAATGGGCGAGGTGCGCGGGGAGCACAACATCGGCCAGCTGGTCCGGGAACGCTGGGGTGACGAATCCGCGCTGATCGGCTTCGGCACGCACACCGGAACCGTCAGCGCGGCGGATGACTGGGATTCCCCCCGCAAGGTCAAGCGCGTGCTGCCGTCCCGCAGCGACAGCTACGAACGGGTCTGCCACGACAGCGGAGTGCCCCGCTTCCTGCTTGACCTGACGGACCGCGACAGCACCGTCTGCCGCCGTCTTGCCGAGCCCCGGCTCGAACGATTCATCGGGGTAATCTACCGGCCGGAGACGGAGCGCTGGAGCCATTATTCCGACGCGGTCCTGCCCGAGCAGTTCGATGCCTACGCATGGTTCGATGAAACCCGCGCCCTTGAACCGCTGGGCGGCCCGGAACCCGAGACGGGCTTGCCGGACACTTATCCCTTCGGAATGTAGGCACCGGGTTTACGGCAGTTGGCGCCGGCAAATGGACGGTGTTAGACAAGCGGCACAACCGGAAGAAGGATGCCGACCATGCGCTTGTCCCTGCCGTTAGCCGCCAGTCTCCTGCTCTCCGCGTGCGCCCCTGCCGGGTCGCTTCCTTCTCCGGCCATGAGCGCGGCGAACTATTCCGCTGCGGTCGCAGACGCGCGCAGGCCCGCAGCGGACCGGGAGGGGGACGTGAACCGCAAGCCGGCTGAGCTGCTGACGTTCGCCCAAGTTGCCCCGGGCGAAAAGGTTGGCGATTACATCATGGGCGGCGGCTACATCACGCGCCTGCTGGCGACCGCGGTCGGGCCGCAAGGCAAGGTCTACGCCTTCATGCCGGACGAATTCGTCGCGATGCGAGCCGAAAACGGAACCGCGCAGCAAACGCTTGCCGCTCAGTACACAAACGTGGTTCCGGTTCGCGGCCCGATCGTCGCACCGCAGTTTCCGGAACCGCTCGACACGATCATCACCGCGCAGAACCTGCACGATCTCTACACCGACCGCGCCCCGGCCGGCCACGCGCAGCGCACGCTTGCTGCGTTGCACGACGCGTTGCGGCCCGGCGGGACACTGGTGGTGATCGATCACAGCGCGGCACCCGGCACCGGCACCTCGGCATCGGGCACGCTCCACCGGATGGACCGGCAAACGGCAATCGAAGCCGTCCAGGCTGCCGGATTCGTGCTGGCGGAAGAAGACGACTTGTACGCCAATCCCGGCGATCCGCGGACCGTGGCCGTATTCGATCCTTCGATCCGGGGACGGACGGACCAGTTTGCCCTGCGCTTCCGCAAGCCCGGTTAACCGACCGGGCGTTCCTCACCGCAGCCCGGCAACAGCACCATTCATCGCGCCGCAAGGCTAGCAAGTAGTGCTACGGCTAGACTTTTCAGCGCACTAGGTTGGATAGTGCTCTTATTATGAAAGCGGGCTTCCTAGGACGAATCGCAGCTGGCGTCGCGCTGGCCGGAGCAACCATCACTTCCGCGCAGGCGCGCGAGACCGGGATCGAGGCAGTCTTCGACAGCACCCTCGGCACCGAAATCCGGGTACCGCGGGATTACGAGCCGGATTTCCGCAGCCCGCTCGAACAGCGAATCGCGGAACTGGCGGACGGGGCCCGAGGCCGCATCGGAGTTGCCGCCATCGATCTCGTGACCGGCGAAGAAGTCTCCATCCTGGGCGACCAGCGATTCCCGATGGCGAGCACGAGCAAGATCGCGATTGCCGCCACCTTCCTCGAAGGAGTCGACCAAGGCCGCTGGAAGCTGAGCGACCGCTTTCCGCTGATGGTGCCGGTCGCGTCCCGCGCGTTTTCGAGCGAGAAGGCCCCGGTTCGTCCGGGAACGGTGCTGTCCGCCAGCCAGCTTCTGGAACTGATGCTGACGCGCAGCTCCAACACGGCGACGGACGGACTGCTCGCCGTCGTCGGCGGGCCGAGCGCGGTCAATGACTGGGCGACCCGGGCCGGAATTCCGAACTTCCAGCTGACCCGCGACATCGCAACGCTGGTGCGCGATGATGGAGAGATCGATCCCGCAGTCCAGGTCGACGTCCGCGACAGCACGACGCCGCGCGCGATGACCAAGATGCTGGTTGGCCTTTACCAGGGCAAATGGCTCAGCCGGTCCAGCCGCAACCTGCTGATCGGCATCATGGAAAAGTGCCGCACGGGCGTCCGCCGCATTCCGGCGCTGCTGCCCGATGGCGTCACCGTGGCGCACAAGACCGGGTCGCTCAACAACACGTCAAGCGACGTGGGTATCGTGACCGGCGCGGATGGGCATGCGATTGCCGTGTCGATCTATGTCACCGGACAAGGCAGCCGCCCCGGCCGCGAAAGCAAGATCGCGCATATCGCGCGTGCGCTTTACGAAGGGTACACCGAGCCTGCCGTGCAGCTGGTCAACGCCACGTATACGGCGAAGTAACGGGCATAGCCTGAAAGCTGCGCCCGGCTGCGGACTATTCCCGGCCGGGCGCAATTCACCAACGCATAAAAAAAGGGCGCGGCCTTTTCAGGCCACGCCCCTTTCTTGCAATCCTGAAAAATCAGGCAGCCGGCTCAGCCACTTCAGCTTCCGCTTCGGTGGTCACAGCGGCGTCGGCTTCGACGGCAGCGCCTTCGACGGCTTCAACGGCTTCGGTGCCAGCGGCATCGACAGCAGCAGCGCTCTGGTCGACGGCGGCGTCAACCGGTGCAACAACTTCAGCGGTTTCGGCATCGGCCAGAGCCGCGTCGGCGTTTACGGCAGTCGCGTCCTCAGCCTGCTCGGAGCAGGCGGCGAGGGAGAGGGCGCCGAAAGCGGCGGCGACGAGAACGATCTTGCGCATTCGTGTGATCCTTGAGATCGAGTGATACCGCACGGGCCTTGCCGTGCGAAAGCCGTTTTCCCGGCTTCGAGCGGATCAATAATGGCAAAAATATGGCCGCGCAACACAAATCGCGGCACGGGGTAATCCCTACCTCCGAACCGTGGCGAAACTCGCGCTATTCTGGGCGAATCCCTAGCAGCCAATTGTGCCCGCAATAGGGCAGCCTTACCGGCTGACCTGCGCCGCGCGGCCTGCTAGCAAGCGGCATGGACACTCCCGGCAACACGCCCAAGCCGCATCTCTACCTGGTCGATGGATCGGCCTATATCTTCCGCGCCTATCACCGGCTTCCGCCGCTTTCGAACCCGGAAGGCACGCCTGTGGGCGCGGTTTACGGGTACACGACGATGCTCTGGAAGCTCGCCAGCGATCTGGATCAGGCGGATGGGCCGACTCACCTTGCAGTGATTCTCGACAAGGGCAGCACGTCCTTCCGCAACGATCTTTATGCGGACTACAAGGCTCACCGCCCCCCTCCCCCAGAGGATCTGGTCCCGCAGTTCCCACTGATTCGCGACGCGACTCGCGCCTTCTCGCTCGCCTGTATCGAGGAAGAAGGGCTGGAGGCGGACGACCTGATCGCCTCCTATGCCCGTGAGGCAACCCGGCGCGGCTGGGATGTAACGATCGTTTCCTCCGACAAGGACCTGATGCAGCTGGTCGGCCGCTGCGCCCAGCCGCATGACGGGGTCGAGGGCGGCTGCATCGACATGCTGGACACGATGAAGAACCAGCGGATCGACATTCCCGAAGTGACCGAGAAGTTCGGCGTCCCACCGGAAAAGGTCGGCGATGTCCTCGCCTTGATGGGCGATTCGGTCGACAACGTCCCGGGCATTTTCGGGATCGGCCCCAAGACGGCGTCCAAGCTGATCCAGGACAACGGCAGCCTGGAAGCGGCACTGGACGCGGCACACGGCATGAAGCCGTCCAAGCTGCGCGAACGGCTGATCGAAGGGCGGGATATGGCACTGCTCAGCCGGCAACTCGTCCAGCTGAAGGAAGATTGCACACTCCCGATCCCGCTGGAGGACTTCAAGCTGGACGGCGTACCGAAGGAACCGCTCGCCCGGTTCCTCGAATCCCACGGATTTGCCAAGCTGCTGCAGCGGCTCGAAGCCGGAAGCGGCAGCCCGGAACGCAAGACCAACCTCAACCCGCCCAAGCAGCAGACCCGCAGCGCCCCGGCCTCGGCGGAAGGCAATCGCCAGCCCCTGCCTGAAATGCCGGACGTCGCGCACTCCGCCTACGAGTGCGTCCAGAGCGAAGAGCGGCTGCAAACCTGGATTGAGCGAGCGTTCGAAGCTCGGACCGTCGCCATCGAGACCGAGACCGGCGCGACCGACCCCGTCAGCGGGGACATCAACGGCATCGCGCTTGCGCTGGGACCCAACGATGCCTGCTACGTGCCGTTCAACCACGGCAAGGGCGACATGTTCGCGGAAAAGCCGCAGCAGATCGAACGGGAAACCGCGCTGGCGATGCTCAAGCCGCTGCTCGAAAGCGAGGCGGTGCTGAAAGTTGCGCAGAACGCCAAGTATGACGTCAACATCCTCGCCCGCCACGGGATCGACCTGAAACCGGCCGACGACGTCATCATGCTGAGCTTTGCGCTCGATGCCGGCCGCTGGCCCGAAACGGGCGGGGGCCATGGGATGGAAGACCTCGCCAACCGGCACCTTGGCCATACCCGGCTTAATCTCAAGGACATCCTCGGGACGGGCAAGAAAGCCGTGCCCTTTGCCGAATTGTCCGTCGAACAGGCAATGCCCTACGCCGCCGAATCCGCGGAGCTTGCCTGGCGGCTCCACAAGACGCTGAAACCCCGGCTTCTGGCGGAACGGGGGACGCGCGTCTACGAACGGGTGGACCGCCCGCTGATCCGCACCGTCGCCCGGATGGAGCGCCACGGCATCAAGGTGGACCGGGAAGAACTGGCCCGCTTGTCCGGACAATTCGCCGAAACCATTGCCGGGCTGGAAACCGAGATCTTCCAGCAAGCGGGCGGGGAATTCACCATCGGCAGTCCCAAGCAACTGGGCGAGGTCCTGTTCGACCGGCTCGGCTACAAGGGCGGACGCAAAGGCAAGAGCGGGCAGTACTCCACCGATCAGGCCGTGCTGGAACGGATCGCCGGCGAAGGGGCGGAGGTCGCCCAGAAGGTGCTCGACTGGCGTCAGCTGACTAAGCTGAAGTCCACCTACACCGATGCCCTGCAAGCCGCGATCAACCCGGCAACCGGACGAGTCCACACGAACTACAACCTCGTCGGCGCGCAGACGGGGCGACTTTCCTCCACCGAGCCGAACCTGCAGAACATCCCTATCCGCACGGACATCGGCCGGCAGATCCGCCGCGCCTTCGTCGCGGAGTCCGGGAATGTGCTGCTCGCCGCCGACTACAGCCAGATCGAGTTGCGGATCGCCGCGCACATGGCCGACGTCCCGCCGCTGAAGGACGCGTTCGCGCGGGGAGAGGACATTCACTCCCGTACCGCCAATGAGCTGTTCGGCCACGTGGACCGCCACACCCGCGCCAACGCGAAAACGATCAACTTCGCGATCCTCTACGGCATCTCGCGCTGGGGACTGGCGCAGCGCCTCGCGGTCGAATCCGAAGAAGCGCAGGCGATGATCGACCGCTATTTCGAGCGATTCCCCGGCATCCAGCGCTACATCGTCGGCACGCTCGAAGGCGTGCGGGAGCGCGGGTATTCGGAAACCCTGTTCGGCCGGAAAACCTGGTTCCCGCGCATAAACGCCAAGAACCCCAATGAGCGTTCAGGTGCAGAGCGAGCGGCAGTCAACGCGCCGATCCAGGGAACCAGCGCCGACATCATCAAGCGGGCGATGGCGCGGATGGGGCCCGCGCTTGCCGATGCCGGGCTCGCCCATATCCGCATGCTGCTGCAGGTGCACGACGAACTGCTGTTCGAATTGCCCGAAGGCGACGTCGCAGCGGCCTCTCCGATCATTGAGCGGGTCATGGCGGAAGCTGCCCTTCCCTCCGTCCAGCTCGACGTTCCCCTGGGGATCGAGATCGGCAGCGGGCCCAGCTGGGACGAAGCGCACTGACGTGAAATGCAGGGTTGCGGCAGCGCGGCGCGGTCCATAGGTCGCCCCGCATGACGTCCCGGATCGCTGGTCTTTTTCCCGATGCGCCCGGCTGGCTGGCACCAGTCATCGTCGCGCTTGTCTCTGGCGCGCTGGCCATTGCGCTGGCGCTGGTGGTGCACCGCCTGCTGTTCGATCTGCTGCGACGAGTAGCCCGGGCCAGCGACAGCGACAGCGACGACATCATCGTTGAGCGTATCGCGAAGCCGGCGCGCTACGTGATGATCGCCCTCGCCCTCGTCCTGGTGGCCCGCAGGACCCCGGCTCTGGCGTTGCTTTGGGATCGGCTGGCCGGCTTCGTCATCCCTGCGCTGCTTGGCTGGATGATACTGGCGCTGCTCAACGCGCTCGTCCGGGTGATGGAGCAGCGCGCGGACATCTCGAACGCCGACAACCTCGCGACCCGGCGGCGGCGAACCCGCTTGTCGATCTTCTCCCGCATCATCAGCTTCGTGGTCGTCTTCGTGACGATCGGCCTGATGCTGCTGTCGATACCCGGCGTGCGGGAAGTCGGGGTGACGCTGGTTGCCTCCGCCGGCCTTGCCGCCCTCGCGGTCGGCGCCGCGGCGCAGCCGGCCCTGAAGTCGCTGATCGCCGGCTTGCAGATGGCCCTGACCGAACCGATCAGCATCGATGACGTGGTGATCATCGACGGCGAGTTCGGCCGGGTCGAGGATATCCGCATGACCTATGTGGTGGTCCGGCTGTGGGACGAACGCCGGCTGGTGGTGCCGACCTCCCGCTTCCTTGATGAAACGGTCGAGAACTGGACCCGGCAATCGGCGCAGATCCTGGGCACCGTATTCCTCCATCTCGATCCCCTCGCCCGGATCGACCCGATCCGTGAGGAATTCGAGCGGCAGATCGCCACGCAGGACTTGTGGGACGGACGGGTGCAGAACCTGCGCGTTACGGAAACCCGCCTGGACGCGATCGAGGTTCGCCTGCTGATGAGCGCGCGGGACGCATCCAGCGCCTTCGATCTGCGCTGCGCCATCCGCGAAGGCATGCTCGCCTGGATTCGGGACAACCAGCCCGAAGCGATCGCCCGGAAACGGCTGGAAACCGTCTCCGGGGATCAGCTTTTGCCGGGATAGGCAGGCCCGTCTGCCTCTGCCTATCCGTGCTTCTTCTCGCGGGTCGGTTCGACCATTCCCTCGGTGATGAAGCCGATCGGATTGATCTGCATGGCGCGCTTCTTCAACTCGCCCTTCATCCGCTCGTATTCCCGCTCCATTTCCTGGGTCACGGTCGGCCGGCTGTCCTCAAGCGCTTCGGTGAAGTCCTGCGCCGTCACTTCGGTCGCCTGCTCCCCGCGCTTGCGGATCGCGATCAGGCCGGCGCGGCGGACCACGTCTTCCAGATCGGCACCGGTGTAGCGGTCGGTTTCGGCGGCAATCTTCGACAAGTCCACCTCCTGCGCCAGCGGCATCTTGCGGGTGTGGATGTTGAGAATCCGCTCCCGCCCTTCCTCGCTCGGCGTGCCGACATAGACGAGTTCATCGAACCGGCCGGGCCGCAGCAAGGCAGGATCGACCAAGGCGGGGCGGTTGGTCGCGCCGATCACCACGACGGAGTTCAGTTCCTCCATCCCGTCCATTTCGGCGAGGATGGTGTTGACCACGCGCGCGGTGACTTGCGGCTCGTTTCCGCTGGTCCCGCGGGCCGGCACCAGACTGTCGATCTCGTCGATGAAGATCACGCACGGGGCGACCTGTCGGGCGCGGGCGAACAAGCGGCTGATCTGCTGCTCGCTCTCCCCATACCACTTGGACAGAAGGTCGGAGCTTTTCATCGAGATGAAATTCGCTTCCGCTTCCTTCGCCACGGCCTTCGCCAGCAGGGTCTTGCCGGTTCCGGGCGGGCCGTAGAGCAGGAAGCCCTTGGCCGGACGAATACCGATCTTCTCGAACGCGCCCGGGTTGCGCAGCGGCAGTTCCACGCCTTCGCGCAGGCGTTCCTGCGCCTGCCCCAGCCCCCCGACATCGGCCCAGCCGACCGTCGGTGCCTGAACCATGACTTCGCGCATCGCGCTCGGCTGGACGCGCTTCAGCGCCGCCTTGAAGTCGTCGCGCTCCACTTGCAGCGTTTCCAGCACTTCGGTCGGGATCGTGCGGTCGTCGAAGTTGATCTTCGGCATGATCCGCCGAACCGCCTCGATCGCCGCTTCCCGCGCCAGCGCAGCCAGATCGGCCCCGACAAACCCGTGGGTTCCGCGCGCCAGTTCGTTCAGGTCGACTCCCTCGCCCAGCGGCATGCCGCGGGTGTGGATGCCCAGAATCTCGCGCCGGCCGCTTTCGTCCGGCACCCCGATGATGATCTCGCGGTCAAACCGGCCGGGGCGGCGAAGCGCCTCGTCGATGGCGTCGGGCCGGTTGGTCGCGGCGATTACCACGAGGTTCGACCGGGCCTCGACCCCGTCCATCAGCGTCAGCAACTGCGCAACCAGCCGCTTTTCCGCTTCTCCGGTGACGTTCTGCCGCTTCGGCGCGATCGAGTCGATCTCGTCGATGAAGACGATCGCGGGAGCGACGCGAGTCGCTTCCTCGAACACTTCGCGCAGGCGCTTCTCGCTCTCGCCGTAAGCGGAGCCCATGATTTCCGGGCCGTTGATGGAGAAGAACTCGGCGTCGCTTTCATTCGCCACCGCTTGCGCCAGCCGGGTCTTGCCGGTTCCGGGCGGACCGTGGAGCAGCACGCCCTTGGGCGGATCGACGCCAAGCCGGGTGAAGAGTTCGGGATAGCGCAGCGGTAGCTCCACCATCTCGCGCAGCGCCTTGATGGTGTCTTCCATCCCGCCGACGTCATCGTAGTTGACGGCACCGCGGCCATCGCGCGGCTCCTCGAACTCGGCGCGCAGTTCGACTTCGGTGTTCTCGTCGATGTGGACGATGCCCTTGGGCGCGGTCGAGACCACCTGCAGCCGGATCTGGGTTAGCGCATAGGCGGGCGCGTTGAACATCCGGCGGACCTCTGGCGGCACGTCCTGCACCGGCTGCTGCCCATGGGTCGCAACAAGATCGCCTGCAACCAGAGGACGGCCGAAGAACACCCGCTTCAGCGCCTGGGTCGGTCCCTGCAGCCGCATCTCGCGCTGCGCCGGCGCGAAGACGACGCGAGTCGCGGGGCGCGATTCGGCGCGCCGGATCTTCACATGCTCACCCGACGCGGTTTCCGCGTTGGCGCGCAGCAGACCGTCGAGCCGGATGACCTGGAGCGTCTCGTCCTCATGGTAAGCAGGAATGGCGATGGCAGCGCTGGAGCGCTTGCCCTCGATTTCCACCGGATCGCCTTCAGTAATGCCGAGTGCCTGAAAGGCCGATCGCGGCATTCGCGCTATTCCGCGGCCGCTTTCTTCCTGCCGGGCAGCGGCCACCTGAAGCTTGACTGTCCCTTCTTCCACCTGCTGGGCCGCGTCCGCATCCGCCATCGGCTCTCTTGCTCCTCATCGCTTGTTGATCGTGCAGGAGAGCTAGGATTGCCCTCTCCCGATTTCAAACCGGCGAACGGAAGAATGGTGCCGCACAGGCCCTGCGGAGCGGGCCGGGCGGAGCACAAAAAAAGGCCCGACCGTTGCCGGCCGGGCCTTGGAAGTTTTGGGAGAGGATGCCTGAAAGGCGATTTTGGTATGCTCCAGACCCCCTCATCTCGCAAGTGCGAAAAGTTCACCATCTGTTGCGTATTATGCAACCAAAGCCCAAAAACGGCTGTTTTCCGCCATCTACTGGTAAATACGTAGGTACTCGTCCGGGGACACCTCATGCTGCACCGCAGCAAAGTCAGTCGAACGCCGGACTGTCTGCCGGTCCTGCACAGCCCCGTCGCTGCTCCCCGTCGATCGTCAGAACCGCCTCGAACGAATAGATCTGATCCGACATTCCGTTGTTGCAGGATGCAGGCGTCAACGTCAGCGCAAAGTCGCGGCCCTCGTCCGTGCCGGTAAAGCGGACGCGTCCATCGGGAAGGTCGGCGCGGCGGCCGGGGATGATCGTGCCATCGATATCAAGCGGGGTGGAATACCGGAAGCTGTCGGCGCGCAATTCGCCCGCCCAGAAGGGTTCGGTTCCGGTTAGCCGGTATTCTACTGGCCCCGCCGCTGCTGCGGTTGCATCCTCGACCGAGCTGTCCGTGGAAGCCGGCGCGGGAGCCGTCTGCTCCTGCGTCTGGGAAGCGAGCCCGCTGCCACATCCGGCGACCAGAGCGGCGCAGCAGGCGGCGGCGAGGCGAGAATGGAGCTGCATGCCCCAGGACTACACGTTTCGGCGCAAAAACGCACCAGCGTTCGCGCACCGCGAGCGGGGCCGGTGACAGCAGCAGCCCGATTGCCTAGACCGCGACAGCACAACCAACAGGAGCGACGATGAAAAAGCTCTATCCCAATGCCGCCGCGGCCCTCGACGGCGTCCTGCGCGACGGAATGCTGATCGCGGCCGGCGGCTTCGGCTTGTGCGGCATTCCGGAGCGGCTGCTCGATGCAATCCAGGCCAGCGGGGTCAAGAACCTGACCTTTGCCAGCAACAACGCCGGGATCGACAACGAAGGCATCGGCAAGCTGCTGCGCACGCGGCAAGTCAGCAAGATGATCTCCTCCTACGTCGGGGAGAACAAGGAGTTCGAACGGCAATTCCTGTCCGGGGAACTGGAAGTGGAATTCTGCCCGCAAGGCACCCTGGCGGAACGGATGCGCGCTGGCGGCGCCGGCATTCCCGGATTCTACACCAAAACCGGGGTCGGCACCGCGATTGCGAAAGGCAAGGAAGTGAAGGTCTTCGATGGCCCCAATGGACCCGAGGAATACATCCTCGAACGCGGCATCTTCGCCGACCTTGCGATCGTGAAGGCCTGGAAGGCGGATGAAAGCGGGAACCTGACGTTCCGCAAGACCGCCCGCAACTTCAACCTGCCCGCAGCCACCTGCGGCAAGGTCTGCGTGGTGGAAGTGGAGGAAGTCGTCCCCGTGGGCGGTCTCGATCCCGACTGCATCCATTTGCCCGGCGTCTATGTCCAGCGGATGATCGTCGGCGCGCCGTATGACAAGAGGATCGAATTCGTGACCACGCGCGAAAGGGAGACCGCCTGATGTCCGAAGAGCTGAAAGGATGGTCGCGCGATCAGATGGCCGCCCGCGCCGCGCGGGAGCTCGAGGATGGCTTTTACGTCAATCTCGGCATCGGCATCCCGACCCTCGTCGCCAACCACATCCCCGCCGGGATCGACATCACGCTGCAGTCGGAAAATGGCATGCTCGGCATCGGGCCCTTCCCGTATCCGGATGAAGTCGATCCCGACCTGATCAACGCCGGCAAGCAGACGATCAGCGAACTGCCGAAATCCGCTTACTTCGACAGCGCGCAAAGCTTTGCGATGATCCGCGGCGGGCACATCGACCTGACCGTGCTGGGCGCGATGGAAGTGTCTGAAAACGGGGACATTGCCAACTGGATGATCCCGGGCAAGATGGTCAAGGGCATGGGCGGCGCGATGGACCTTGTTGCCGGCGTGAAGAAGATCATCGTCGTGATGGAGCATGTCTCCAAGAACGGCAGCCCGAAGTTCATCCCCGAATGCACCCTGCCGCTCACCGGCCGGAACGTGGTGGACATGGTGATCACCGATCTTGCAGTGTTCAGCCGCCCCGATCACGCCAGCCCGTTCCGGCTGGTGGAACTTGCGCCCGGTGTCAGCGCGGAAGAAGTGGCGGAGAAGACCACGGCAAGCTACGTTTCCTGAAAATCCCCGCAAAGGGGAACGGGAGGGAAGCGGATGGCACTGAAAACGCGGCGGGATGCGCCATGGCTGGCGCTGATCATACTGACGGCCATCAGCACGGTCGGGTTCATCGACCGGATCGTGCTGAACGTCCTGGCAGTGCCGATCCAGGCGGAATTCGGGATAACCGACACCCAGGTCGGCCTGCTCACCGGCCTCGCCTTTGCGGTGCTCAACGTCACGCTCGGGATTGCCGTGGCGCGTTATGCGGAGCGGGGGCCGCGCGTCTCGTTGATCGCGATCGGCACCATGCTGTGGTCCCTCGCCACGGCGGCCTGCGGGCTGGTCGGCAGCTTCATGCAACTGCTGTTCGCCCGGATCGGGGTTGGCGTGGGCGAAGCTGTCGGCCTTCCGGCGACCCAGTCGGTGGTGGCGGACTACTTTCCGGCCGAACGGCGCGCCACAGCCCTGTCCGTCCTGCTGCTCGCACCGCCGATCGGGGCCCTGCTCGGTTCGGCAGGGGGCGGCTGGATTGCCCAGAACTTTGGCTGGCGCATGGCGTTCTTCATCGCGACCATTCCCGGCCTGCTGCTGGCCGTGGCGGCCTGGGCCCTGATCGCGGAGCCGCCGCGCGGGCGCTATGACCGGGAAAAGAGCGCGGACGTGCCGCCGATCGGGGCAGTGTTTTCCCGCCTGTTCCGACTCAAGAGCGCGCGCCAGCTGCTGTTCGGCTCAACGATTGCGTCGATGGTCGGATTCGGCCTCAACTCCTTCGTCGCCTTCCTCCTGGTTCGCCGGTTCGATTTCTCGCTGGCCGAGGCGGGACTGTTCGCCGGGCTCCTGGCAAGCTTTCCCGGGGCGGTGGCGGTGCTGGTGGGCGGCTGGGCAGCGGACCGCTTCGGCAAGCGCAATCCGGCCGCCTACGCGCTGATCCCCGGGATCGCGCTGCTGATCGCCTCACCGCTCTACATGTTCGCCATCACGCGCGACCACGTGGTGCTGCTGCTGGCCCTGACGACAATCGCCGCGCTGTTCCAGTACACCTACCTCGGCGTGACGTACGGCGTGTTCCAGAACCTGCTGCATTCCCGGATGCGCGCGACAGGATCGGCGCTGCTGAACGCGATGTACGGCCTGATCGGTCAGGGACTTGGGCCGTTGCTGGTCGGTTTTCTCAGCGACCGCTTCCTCGCGTCCGGGTATTCCCCCGGACGCGGGCTTGCCTATGCGATGGCGCTGACCGCTGCCATCTACCTCTGGGCCGCGCTGCACTATCTGCTGGCAGCGCGGCATGTCGGACCGGACCTGGCCCGCGTCCGGGAGGATTAGCCCCCGGTCGCGGCCTTCAGCGCGTCCACCAGATCGGTCCGCTCCCACGGGAACAGATCGCCGTCCGGCTTGCGGCCGAAGTGGCCGTAAGCGGCGGTCTTGCGGTAGATCGGCTTGTTCAGGTGAAGGCCAATGCGGATGCCGCGCGGGGTCAGCCCGCCCAGCTTTTCGGCAGCGACTTGCCGCACCGCTTCTTCCAGCTGCGCGTCGTCCCCGCTGCCGGTGCCGTGCGTATCAACATAAAGCGACAGCGGCTCTGCCACCCCGATCGCATAAGCGAGCTGGATCGTGCAGCGGCTGGCAAGGCCGGCCGCGACGATGTTCTTGGCCAGGTAGCGGGTGACGTAAGCAGCCGAGCGGTCCACCTTTGTCGGATCCTTGCCCGAGAACGCGCCGCCGCCATGGGGCGCAGCGCCGCCATAGGTATCGACGATGATCTTGCGGCCCGTCAGCCCTGCGTCGCCGTCCGGCCCGCCGATCTCGAACGCGCCGGTCGGGTTGATGTGGTAGACCGTCGCATCGGAAAGAAGCTCCGCCGGGAGTACGTCGGCGACGGCGCGCTTCACGTAGTCCTTCAGCTCCGCTTCCTTCTCGCCCTTGTCATAGCCCTTGGCGTGCTGGGTCGAGACGACGATCGCGGTGGCGGTCACCGGCTTGCCGTCCCGGAACCGCAGCGTCACCTGGCTTTTCGCGTCCGGTTCAAGGAACGGCGCTGCGCCGGACTTCCGGTCGGCGGCGAGACGCTCAAGGATCTTGTGGCTGTAGTCGAGCGTGGCCGGCATCAGGTCGGGCGTTTCATCGCACGCGAAGCCGAACATGATGCCCTGGTCGCCCGCGCCTTCGTCCTTGTTGCCGCTGGCATCGACGCCTTGCGCGATTTCCGGCGACTGCCCGTGGAGATAGTTCTGGAATTCGAGCGTCTCCCAGTGGAAGCCCGATTGCTCGTAGCCGATTTCCTTCACGGTCTGACGAACGACGCGCTCGATTTCTTCCTCCGCGCCGGGGGCCCATTCGCCGTTCTCGAACACGCCCTTGCAGCGGATCTCGCCCGCCAGCACCACGCGCTGTGTGGTCGTCAGCGTTTCGCAAGCGATGCGCGCTTCGGGATCCTTCGACAGGAACAGATCGACCACGGCATCGGAGATCTGATCGGCAACCTTGTCCGGATGCCCTTCGGAGACGCTTTCGGAAGTGAACAGGTAATTCTGACGCATGCGGAAATATCTCCGGGAAATGCAGGCTCTTGAAAAGAAAGAGGGCCTCTAGCCGCGCTTTCGGCGCAAGGCAATTATAGCAAGAACCAGGAAGACGGCGGCCCAGCCAAGTCCAAGAATGTTGCCGAGCCGGGAAAACAGCGTCGGCTCACCCGGCGGGGGAACGAACCCGTCGATCCGGCCGGACCGATGCCGCAGGATGTACTGCCGCACGACCCCGCGCGCGTCGATCACCGCGCTGATGCCGGTTGTCGTGGCGCGCAGGACCGGCAAGCCTTCCTCGATCGCGCGCAACCGCGCCTGGGCAAGGTGCTGCGGCGGCCCGAAGCGGCCGAACCAGCCGTCATTCGACGGATTGAACAAGTAGTCCGGCCGATTGGCGCGGTCCGCCACCTGACCCGAAAACGTGATTTCATAGCAGATCTGGATGCCCGCCTGGCCCCAACGCCCAAGGTCCAGCGTCTGCGGTCCCGGCCCCGGCAGGAAATCGAGCGCGCCGGGAACCAGCCGGGTCAGGCCCAGCGGTTCGAACAACCAGCGCAGCGCCAGATATTCGCCATAAGGGACAAGATGCGCCTTGGCATAGCTCGCCCGGATTTTCCCGGCGGAATCGATGGCCGTTACCGCGTTGCGCGCTCCGACCGCGCGGCCATTTTCTATGTCGAGATCGACCGCCCCCGTCATCAGCAGACTTCCCGGGCCGATCACCCGGGCAACCCGCGCACGCGCGTAAGCCGGGCTGCCCCGCGCGGTGGTCGAATTGTAATAGTGCTGCGGGTATCCGTCGCGCAGGTAATCCGGCAGCCCGGATTCCGGCCACAGCACCAGCCGCTCAGGCCAGTCCTTCCTGGGAAGGCTGAGACCGGCGGTCTTGAAGAAGTTGATTTCAAAGAAACGCGGATCGTTCAGACGGTCCTGACGGATATCGGGCTGGACCAGCGTGACGCGCAAGGTTCCTTCGCTGCGTAGGCCGACTGCCGGCCAGTACATTCCGGCGCAGACCAGCACGCCGACGATCCCAGCCGGAACAAGCCGCCGCTCCTTCAGCAGGAGCAGGAAGGCGCCGGCCAGAAACACCGCCAGCCCGGACAATCCATATGTACCCATCCACGGGGCGAGGGCAGCAAGGCCGGGGCGCGCGAACGGGCCCAGCAGGACAATGCCGAACGGATTCCAGGCATAGCCGGTGAACACCCAGCTGCGGAGCCATTCCGCGATGATCCAGCACCCGGAAAACGCCAGCACCAGCGGCCACCCGCCGCGCGGGGCGATCAGCCGCGCGAACGCAGCCGCCAGCAGGGGATAGACGGCAAGATAGACCGCCAGAAGCGGGACCGCGATCCAGCCAAGCACCGCCGGCATGTTGCCCTGATAGGTAAAGGCCGCCGCGATCCAGTTGTTGCCGAACGTGAAATGGCCAAGGCCGAACAGCCAGCCGAGCCAAGCCGCGCGGCGCCAGTTTGGCGTTTGCGAGATCTGCCAGATGAAGCCGGCCATCGCGGCAAGCGCAAGCGGCCATAAGCCAAGCGGCCGGAAACCGGTCGCGGCCAGAACGCCCAGGATCAGGGCAAACAAGCCGGGCCGGCTCTGGATCAGGGAAGAAACGCGCTCGGTCATTCGCATAAGCGCGCATGTGGCGCGGCGACCGCTTGCACGCAAGCGGCAGCCGCGCTTGTCAGCTTACCGCTTCAAGCGTTTCTTCGCCGCCGTCGGTCGAAGGCGTGCGGCGCGTGCGGCGGCGCGGCTTGGGCGCTTCTTCACTTGCCTCTGCGCTTCCGATAGCGGGCGGAAGAACGGCCGGATCGACACTGTCGTTGCCGGCCGACTCGTTGCGGGCGGAGTCGCTCCGGGTAGTACGAGCCTTCCGGGCGGGACGGGCTTCGGCGGCACTGTCTTCGTCGGCAGCGCCGCTTTCGGTTGCCTCGCTGCCCGGCTCGGGCTTGCGGCGGGCACGGCGCGGCTTGGCCTCGCGGACGAAAGGATTTTCCTCCTCATCCTTGCTCGCGCCTTCACCTTCGATCCGGGTTTCACCCTCGCGATCCGCGTCGTTCTCGTCGGAATTGCGGCCCTTGGCGTTGCGTCCGCGGGTGCGATCGTTCCGCCCGCCGCGCTCGTTGCGATCACCACGGTCGTTGCGATCATTCCGGTCACCGCGATCGCTGCGGTTGCCGCGATCTTCCGTCTGGGATTCGAACTCGTTGTCGTTCTCATCCTCGTCCTGATCGTCGTCGAAGGACTGCTCGCGATCGTCGCGGCGTGAGCGGGACTCTTCCCGCGGGGTCTTGCCGTCGGCCAGAACGCGGAAATAGTGATCCGCAAACTGCAGGTAGTATTCGGTCTGCACACGGTCGCCGTTCAGCGAAGCATCGTGGGCCAGTTTCTTGTACTTTTCCAGCAACTGCGGAGCGTTGCCGCGAGCGCGGCTGTCGATCCGGTTGCCTTGGTTACCGCCGCCCGAGCCGCGATTATTGCCGCGGCCGCGCCGGCGATTGTTATTTCTATTGTTGTTCAAGGGAATTCGCTTCCTCAATAGAGACCGGCGGGAGCTTCCTCCGGCGCAGTCGCATGACCCCTCGCCACGTGGCCCGGTGGGCGCTCCGTGGTTCCCCATCTGCACAATCCGCGGCGACTTCTGTCGCCATCACACGCAAATGATGGATTTAGGCCCGGCATGCGGATTTGCCGCTCCTGCCACTGGCCTGTGGCTGAGGTAAACACTCTAGCCCCCTTTGCCAAGCCCTAATCGCAAAACCAGCACGCGTGGGCGCCCGGCAAGATCGTGGTGCAATTCCGCAACAAATCCCGCTGCTTCAGCAATTTGCGTCACGGGCTCGGCCTGAGCCGCGCCGATCTCGACCGCCGCTGCTCCCCCCGGGGCAAGCAGGTCGGGCAGCATGGGCAGCAGGACGCGGTAATCGTCGAGCCCTTCCGGCCCGGCAAACAACGCGCCCGCCGGCTCATGCCCGCGCACGGAAACGGCAAGCGCGGCACCCGTTTCCACATAGGGCGGATTGGCCAGGATCAAGTCAAACCGCCCGAGCTCCGCCCGCCAGCCCGCTTCATGCCAGTCCCGCCGCAGCAGCCGGGTGCGCTCCGCCAGCCCCAGCCCGGCTGCGTTGCGCGCGGCGACTTCCAGCGCATCGGCGGATCGGTCGATCCCGACCCCTTCCGCTCCGGGCCGCTCCGCCAGAACGGTCAGCAGCAAGGCGCCGGATCCGACCCCGCAATCGAGCACCCGGGCCGGCTGTACGCAGGCATCGAGCGCCGCCTGGACCGTGGTTTCGCTGTCGGCCCGGGGAATGAGGACGGCAGGGCCCACCAAAAACGGGCGTCCATAGAATTCCTGCACTCCAAGAATATAGGCGATCGGCTCATGCTTCAGGCGCCGCTCCAGCATCGGGGTGAAGCTGGCCGGAACCTCGGCGTCACCGTGCCGCAGCAGCAGCTCCGACCGGGTGACCCCCAGCGCATGGGCCAGCAGCAGCTCGGCATCGAGCCGCGCGGTGTCGGAGACGGCGGCGAGTGCCCGCGCCGCCTCCCGCAAGGCCTCGGCGGATTTGATCTCAGTTCCCCAAAGCCGCGAGGCGCTTCGCCTCGTCCTCGGTGATCAGCGCGTCAATCAATTCCCCCAGCCCCGGCCCGGCGAGCACTTCGGGCAGCTTGTGCAAGGTCAGGTTGATCCGGTGATCGGTCACCCGTCCTTGCGGGAAGTTGTAGGTGCGGATGCGCTCCGACCGGTCGCCCGATCCGACCATTGCCTTGCGCGCCTCGGCCTCCGCGCCATGCGCTTCCTCGCGCATTTTTTCGTAAAGCCGCGCGCGCAGCACCTGCATCGCCTTGGCCCGGTTCTTGTGCTGGCTGCGCTCATCCTGCTGGATCACGACGAGACCGGACGGCAAGTGCGTAATCCGCACGGCGCTGTCGGTAGTGTTGACGTGCTGCCCGCCCGCGCCGGACGCGCGGTAGATATCGATCTTCAGGTCCTTGTCGTCGATCTGGACATCGACCTCGGTCGGTTCCGGCAGCACGGCCACGGTCGCGGCCGAAGTGTGAATCCGCCCGCCGCTTTCGGTCACCGGAACGCGCTGGACCCGGTGCACGCCGCTTTCGAACTTCAGCTTGGCGAACACGCCCGTGCCCGAAACATTGGCGACGACTTCCTTGAAGCCCCCGATGTCCGAGGCATTCACGCTGATCGTCTCGACTCGCCAGCCCCGCTCGGCGGCGTAGCGTTCGTACATCCGGAACAAGTCGGCGGCGAACAAGGCTGCCTCATCGCCCCCGGTCCCGGCGCGGATTTCCAGCATCGCAGGGCGCGCGTCGGCCGCATCGCGCGGCAGCATCGACAGAGCGAGCTGGCGCTCGGCCTCCGGCAGTTCAGTTCGCAGGCGGCCCATTTCCTCCTCCGCCAGCGCCTTCATCTCGGGATCGCTGTCGCCGAGGGTTTTTAGCTCCGCCAGCTCGGCGCGCATGGCGCGGATCTGCCCGGCGATCCTGGCCACCGGTTCCAGCTCGGCATAATCGCGGCTGGCGGCGACGAAAGCCTCGCCTTCCAGCGTGCCGCTCGCCAGCCGGGCTTCCAGTTCGCTGAAGCGCCCGGCGATCTGGGCGAGCCGCTCTTCGGGAATGGTCATCCAGCCGGGCCTCGCCATGCATAGCCGGACAGCACGCCCTCGATGCCCGCTTCATCGGCGGCGGTGTTCCGCAAGCGCCGCGCGGTCGCGCCGTCTTCCGCTTTCAGCGCGAAAATGGCCTTCGGCTCCTGCTTGACCGCCTTGTCGAACCGCTTGCGGGGGGAGCCGGACGCAAGCAGCTCGGCCGCATACCCGCCTCGGCGGAGGGCGGCGACAGCGCCGACCCCGTCCTGCAGGACCGCGTCATCCTCGACGACAACGATCACGTCGACCTTGTCTTCACCCCGTTCCCCCACCAGCATCGCCAGCCGCTCAACCCCGGCGGCCCAGCCGACCGCCGGGGTGTGCGGCCCGCCCAGCGCCTCGATCAACCCGTCATAGCGCCCGCCGCCCAATACGGTGCCTTGCGCCCCCAGCCGGTCAGTGACGAACTCGAATGCGGTGTGGCGATAGTAATCCAGCCCGCGCACCAGCGCCGGGTTGCGTGTCCAGACCACCCCGGCCGCGTCCAGCCCCTGCGTTACCTGCGCGAAGAAATCCTGCGCCTCGCTGCTCAGGAAATCGTCGATCTTCGGCGCATCGGCGGCAAGCGGCTTGTCGCGTGGGTCCTTGCTGTCGAGAATCCGCAACGGATTGCGCTCCAGCCGGTCCTGGCTGTCTTCGGACAAGTCGGCGCGGTGGGCGCGGAAGTAGTCGATCAGCGCCGTGCGCCAGGCCTCCCGGCTGTCCGCATCGCCCAGCGTGTTGAGCTGCAAGGTCACGCCTTCGGCGATCCCAAGCTCGTTCAGCAACTGGTCGGCCATCACCAGCAGCTCGACATCGACTTGCGGCTCGGCCGCGCCGATGATCTCGGCGTCCAGCTGGTGGAACTGGCGATAGCGCCCCTTCTGCGGGCGTTCGTAGCGGAACAGCGGCCCGTGCGTCGCCACTTTCACCGGCGCGTACTGCTGCCAGCCGTCCGTCAGGTAGGCGCGGGCAATCCCGGCGGTGAATTCCGGGCGCAGGGTCAGGGAATCCCCGCCGCGATCCTCGAAACTGTACATTTCCTTGGAGACGACATCGGTCGTTTCGCCCAGGGAGCGGGAGAACACCTCGGTCTTCTCGAACACCGGCATTTCCACCCGCCGGAAGCGGTAAAGCTTGCGCACGCGCTCAAAGGTTTCGACCACGAAAGCGAAGGCTTCCGCCTCGGCGCCGAAGATATCCTGCGTGCCGCGAATGGCCTGGGGGGTTTCGATCCTGCTCATGGCCGGCGCGCTTAGCCCGATTATGGCCCGTCCGCAAAGGTGCTCAAGCGCCGGGCCCTTGCGGACGCCTGCGCTTGCGGCCATCACTTCACGCATGAAGACACAGCTCCTGCTCGCCCTGTCCGCCAGCGCCCTGCTGGCCGCGCCCGCCGCCGCCCAGATGCAGCCGGCGACGAACTCCGCCCCGCAGGCCGTGCCGATCGTGACCACCGTGCCCGACGCGCGCGACGTTCGCTATCCCGGGACGATCCGGCTGGACATCGACGCGACCGATACCTTGCGCGGGCTCTACAAGGTCACGCAAGTCGTCCCCGTCCCCAGCGGTGCGCGCGAGCTGGTGCTGCAATTGCCCGAATGGCTGCCCGGCAACCACGCGCCGCGCGGGCCGATCAATCTTCTGGCCAACATCGGCTTCGAAGTGGACGGCCAGCCGGTCCAGTGGACCCGCGATCCGCTGGAAGTCCACGCGTTCCGCATTCCGCTGCCGGAAGGCGCTCGGCAAGTTACCGCGCGGTTCGTGCACACTTCCCCGATCCAGCCGGATCAGGGCCGGATCACGATGACGCAGGAGATGCTCAACCTCCAGTGGGAGAAAATGAGCCTCTATCCCGCCGGCTACTACACCCGGCAGATCCCGGTGCAGCCGACCGTCACGTTCCCGGCCGGCTGGCAGGTGTTCACCGCGCTCGATGGTCAGCAGGCGAACGGGTCCAGGGTCACGTGGGCGACGACCGATTACGAAACGCTGGTCGATTCCCCGATCTTCGCCGGCCAGCACGCGCAAAGCTGGCCGCTGGGGCACGATGTCCGGCTCAACGTCGTGGCGGACGAACCGGGACTTCTGGCCGTGGCGCCCGAAAACCTGCGGACCTACAACACGCTGGTGGATGAAGCGCTGGCCCTGTTCGGAGCAAAGCATTTCGACCGTTACGAATTCCTGCTGGCGCTGACGGACCGGATGGGAGGCATCGGGCTGGAGCATCACCGGTCGAGCGAAAACCAGTACGATCCGACCACGCTGGTCGACTGGGAAGCGATGGATTGGGACCGCAACGTCATCGCGCATGAACTGGTCCACAGCTGGAACGGCAAGTACCGCCGCCCGGCGGACTTGTGGACGCCCGACTACCGCACACCGATGCAGAACAGCCTGCTGTGGATGTACGAAGGGCAGACGCAGTTCTGGGGCAATGTGCTGGCCGCCCGGTCCGGCGTCCAGCAGGACGAGACGGTGCTCGGCGCCTTTGCCACCTATGCCGCGAACTATACCGAAGGGCAGCCGGGCCGGGCGTGGCGCTCTGTCGCGGACACGACCAACGATCCGATCATCAATTCGCGCCGGCCGCTGCCCTACTCCTCCCTGACGCGGAGCGAGGACTACTACAGCGAAGGCGCGCTGGTCTGGCTGGAAGCCGACCAGATCATCCGCCAGGGCACCGGGGGCCGCAAGGGGCTGGACGATTTCGCCCGCGCCTTCTTCGGCATGCGGGATGGCGACTGGGGCCAGCTGACCTACACCTTTGAGGATATCGTCGGCACGCTGAACCAGGTGTACCCGTACGATTGGGCCGATTTCCTGACCACCCGGCTTTACCAGCCCGGCCAGCCGGGTCCGCTGCGCGGTATCGAAATGGCCGGGTACAAGCTCGTCTGGAAGGATGAGCCCAACCCTTATGAGAAAGGGCGGATGTCCGGTGGAGAGTACCTCAGCCTGTTCTACTCGCTCGGGCTGAATCTCGACCGCGATGGCAACGTCGGCTCCGCCTTGTGGGACGGGCCGGCCTTCCGGGCCGGGATCGTGCCCGGAATGCAGATCGTCGCGGTGAACGGGCAGGACTACGATGAGGAGCGGATCAGGACCGCGATCCAGGCCGCCCGCGGCGGGACGGAGCCGATCAACCTGCTGGTGAAGCGCGGTGAAAGCTTCCTCACCATCCCGGTCGATTACCACGGCGGCCTGCGCTATCCGTGGCTGGAAAAGGCCGTTCCGGGCGAAGCCGGGCTCGACCGGTTGCTGGCCCCGCGCACCGACACAGCGCGCTGACGCCTCGGCGGAGAGCGAACCGGGGCGGCGGTGTCAGCCGCCGCCCCGCTCTCCGCTGCTGCTCGATTACCCATTACCCGGCGACCACCGCCCTGAGAAAGGGAGCATCGGCAAGCGGGGCGATGGCTCCGGCTTTGCTGCACGCTCTTTCCTACAGCGCCGCCATCGCCGACCCTCGCGGGCATGCTGGTTGCTGCCCCTCTCGCCTCGTTCCCTTGCGCAACATTGCTTCACAACGGCGCACGAACATTTTATTTTCTCAAAAGCGGCAATCTGTCATCCTCAAGGCCGCAAACCCGCAGGAAACGTGGGTTTGCGGCCGTGGACAGCCAGTGCAGGACATGTCAACTGTGTCAACCTCGCCCACCGGCGACGCCGCTATTCCGCGGCTTGCAGGAAGCGGTCGTCGATCGAGATGTCAGTCTGCCAGCTCTTGACTTCCGGCATCACCTTCTCGGCGAACATGTGCAGGTTCTTCAGCGCCTCGTCCTGCGGCATTCCGCCGAAATAGACGTGCGGGAAGAAGCCTTGCGGGCGATAGATTTCCTTCAGCTCCCACATGCGGTCCAGGATCATCTGCGGCGTGCCGGTAACCGCGCCCCGGCCGAAGCTGCGCGCGTACTGCTCGACCGCCTCCGGCTCCATGGTCATGTTTTCGTAGTGTTCGTAGCCCTTGATGTCCTTGAAGATCCCGGGCTCATTCAGGCTGTAGTTTTCCACCGCCGCTTCCATCGTGCGGGCAAGGTAGCGCTGCCCCTGCGCTTCCGCGTATTCGGCACTCTCATCGATATAGAAATTGCCGCTGACCATCGGCGCCGGCGGTTCCGTGCCTGGCCCGTGCACCTCCTGCCATACCTCGCGGTACTTGTCCGGCGGGGTTTCCTTGCCGCGCTGGGGCAGCATCAGCACCATGTTGCCGAACCCGTGCTTCGCGGCCGACACCATCGAGTTGCCGGAAAGAGAGCCGCAGAACTTGCGCCCCTCGAAGCTCTTGACCGGCTGCGGGCGCAGTTCGCGCCGCGGAATCGTGCCGAACGCTCCCTCCCCTTCGATGATCCCGGTCTCCAGCGCCGGAATCAGCACGTCCAGGATATCGTTGTAGAGCGCGCGCGCCTTGTTCTGGTCGATGCCCAGCCCGGCGAATTCGTGCGGGGCAAGCCCGCCGCCGAAGCCCAGAATCGCGCGGCCGTTCGACAGAAGATCCAGATTGATGATCTTTTCGGCCAGCCGCACCGGATTGTGCCACGGCACGATGATGCACTGGGTGCCAAGCTTCACGCGCTTCGTCCGGCCAGCGATGTAGGTCAACAGCTGGAGCGGATCGTTCGACATGGAATAGTCGGTAAAGTGATGTTCGGTGATCCACACCGAATCGAACCCGAGTTCTTCCGCCAGGACGAGATTCTCGATCTCCTCCCGCACGAACCGGGCATCGGGATAGGATTTGCCCCGCTGGTGGGCGAAACCGGTTGCCAGACCTACATGCATGACTGCTCTCTCCTCTCCGGCGCAGGAATTCTTCGTTCCCTGTCGCTGACGAGTCGGGAGGATGCCCTTGCGGCACGCCGCGTGCAAATTTTCTCGCCAAGGGCCGCCGCTTGGGCTACCCGCGCCCGCAAAACAGGGAAGAAGGTGCCGTCAACCAGCTCCTTCAGGCAACCACGGGAAACAAGCATCCATGCGAATCGAACAGATCCCAGTCGGCGACAACCCGCCCCACAGCCTCAATGTCGTGATCGAAGTTCCCACTGGCGGGGAGCCGGTGAAGTACGAATTCGACAAGGACTCGGGCGCGCTGTTCGTGGATCGCATCCTGCACACCCCGATGCGCTATCCGGCAAACTATGGCTTCGTGCCACACACGCTTTCACCCGATGGCGACCCGCTCGATGCGCTGGTAATCGCGCGCTCCCCGTTCATTCCCGGCTGCGTCGTCCGCGCACGCCCGATCAGCGTTCTGAAGCTGGAAGATGAACACGGCGGGGACGAAAAGCTGGTCTGTGTGCCGGTGGACACAACCTTCCCGTACTACTCCGATGTCGGGGAACGGCAGGACCTTCCCTCGATCATCTTCGATCAGATCGAGCACTTCTTTAAGCACTACAAGGATCTGGAGACCGAAAAGTGGGTCCGGGTCGGTGACTGGGGCGATGCGGCGGAAGCCCGCCGGATCGTGGTCGAAGCGATCGAGCGCGCCAAGCAGGCAAAACAGGCAGCCGAATAGGCGCCTATTCCACCGGGCGATTGGGATTGAGCAGGTCACCCTTGCCGGGCGTGGCCTGCCGCTCCTCCTCCACCATCTTGGCGACTTCGTTCTCCGGACGCACGTCCTGATCAACGGGGCGGGCTCGCCCTTTGGAACCCCTGCGCCGATCAGGCGGGGGCGCCGCTTCCTCGGCCCCTTCCATGTCCTTGATCGGCAGGGGGGATTCGGGATCGAAACGCAGGCGGTAGATCGGCTCCGGCATCTCGACCTCGTCCGCGTCCAGGGCGTTCTTCACCGTCACAAGCGCCTGGCTGCGCGCCTTGAACCAGTTCGTCTCGCCCTGATCGATCCAGGCAATGAACTTCAGGACAACGCTGGAAGCAGCGGCCTCCTGCACCAGGAACAGCGGGGCAGGCTCGGGCAACACAAAATCCAAGCCGCGCAAGGCGGCTACGCCTGTGGCGCCCGCCACGCTTGCATCCTCGTTCACGCCGATGCCTATCTCGAAGGCGAAGCTGCGCTGCGGGTTGCGCGTATAGTTGACGATCACGCCCTTGAAGACGGTGGAATTGGGGATCCGCACGTGATTGCCGTCCAGCGTCATCAGCAGAGTAGCACGGCTGGTCAGCCGAATGATCCGCCCCTCGTAATCCTCGATCTTCACCAGCTCGTTCGGGCGGAACGGCTGACGCAGGCTCAGCATCACGGAGGCGACGTAGTTCTCGATGATGTCGCGTAGCGAAAAGCCGAGCGCAATCCCGACAACGCCCGCGCCGCCCAGCACGGCTCCGAGCAACGTTCCTGCACCCAGTATGTTGAGCGCGACCAGCGCGCCCGCGACGATGAAGGCAAACCGGATCGCGCTCGCGATCAGTTCCGCAAGGAAGGAATTGGGCGTGACACGGCGCCAGAGACTTTCGAGAGAGGCAATCGCATAGCCGAGGCCGGCGATCAGCAACGCCGCCAGGACGGCTACCGCGATCAGCGGCAGAGCGGCGACAAGCGTCGTGAGCTGCTCCGAAAAGGTGCCCAGAACACCAAGCCGACTGCCTACGGAGACATCCCGCTCGATCTGGTTTTCGACGGTGACCACGCCGCTGATCCGCGATGCGATCACCTCGGCCCGTGCCTTGTCCTCGGCATCCGTCACCGTCCCGGTGAGCGTGACCACGCCCTCCCGCACATTCGCCCGCACACCGGCGAGCGCAGGAATCTCGGAGAAGATCGAGGAAATGCGCTGGGAGACGGCCTGATCCGAACCGGCTTCCTGCCGGGCCTCAATTTCCGGAGCGGCGCTGGGCGCTGCCGTCGGGCTCGGGCTCGTCTCCGGCAGCAGGGTCGCCGCCTGAACCGGCGACCAGCCGAGCAACAGCGCGGCCAGCGCCAGGACGATCCCCTGCATTCTATTCCCCCGCGACTGTCATCGAGTCGATGCGGATCGTCGGCACGTTGACTGCGCGGTGCCACTCGATGTCGTTGGCCGGTACCAGTCCCGCGAACATGTCCAGCAAGTTGCCGGCGATCGTGAACTCGGCGACCGGCCCGGCGATCGCGCCGTCCACGATCCGGAAGCCGGATGCGCCGCGGCTGTAGTCACCGGTGACGGCGTTGACGCCCTGGCCGATCAACTCGGTGACCAGCACGCCTTCCGCTATGTCCGCGATCAGGGTTTCCGGGGTCAGATCCCCCGGCTCCAGGTGGACGTTGCTCGCCGATACGCCCGGCGCGCCGCCCGCCCCGCGGGAGGCGTGGCCGGTGGGTTCGATCCCAAGCTGGCGAGCCGAAGCGATGTTCGCCAGCCAACCCGTGACGCGCCCATCATCGACCAGCGCGCGCGCAGCAGTGGGCAACCCTTCTCCGTCGAAAGGGCGTGAACGCAAGCCGCGCGGGCGATGCGGGTCCTCGATGACCCGGATGTTGGCGGGAAATATCCGGTCCTCCTCATGCCCCAGCAGGAAAGATGCGCGCCGGGCGATCGCAGGCGCGGCCATGGCTCCGAGTAGATGGCCGAGCAGCGAATTGCCCACGCGGGGATCGAACACCACCGGCATCGGCCCGCTTTTCATGCGTGCCGGGTCGAGCCGCGCCACGGCGCGTGTCCCTGCCTTACGGCCGATTTCGGCACAACTCGGCAGATCGGACACGTGCCGGGTCACGCGATAGGCGTAGTCCCGCTGCATCCGCGCCCCCTCGCCCGCGATGACGCTGGCGCTGAGGGAATGGCTCGTTGCGCCGTAACCACCCGCAAATCCCTCGCTGGTCGCCAGAGCGAACGCGCTGCGCGAGAAGTTAGCCGATCCGCCTTCGCTGTTGCTGACGCCAGCGACGGATCGCGCCGCATCCTCCACGGCGGCGGCTCGTTCCCTCAGAAGCTCGGGAGCAGGCTCGGCATCGTCGCTCAAGTCGAGTGCTGGAAACGGCCCGGCGGTGAGCAACTCCGGAGGAGCAAGGCCGGCGAAAGGATCTTCGGGCGCGGCACGCGCCATCGCTACGGCTCTTTCGGCGAGTTCGCGCAAGCCTGCGTCGGAAAGGTCCGTCGCGCTGATCGAGGCGGAGCGGCGGCCGACGAACACGCGCAAGCCGGCTTCCCCGCCTTCCGAACGGTCGACGTCCTCCAGTTTCCCGAGTCGCACGTGAATGCCGAGGCTGCTGCTGCCGATCGCGACCGCGTCCGCGGCGTCGGCTCCTGCCTGGCGGGCCATCTCGACCAGCGTGGCACAGCGTTCCTGCGCGGCGGCAGGATCAAGCATGGATCAGGTTCTTGCGTTGCATGCCAGCCGGTTAGCGGCCGAACCGGCGCAGCGCCAGTCTTCCGGTCAGAACAGCGCCTCCAGCCCCTTGTATCCCGCCGTGAGCACGAACGGCAAGCCGATGGCGCAAAGCCACAGTGCAGCGCAATCCTTCCGGAACGCGTCGAACAATTCGGGATTGGCGGCCTGGCCATCGGTAAGCCGGTCCCAACGGCCTTCCAGCATCCGGCAGGCCGGAATGATCGCGACGATCAGGAAGACCAATCCGAGATAAGGCAAGCTCGATCCGTTCCCCGTCTTCAGCAGGGACATGGTCACGAAGATCTGCAGTCCGGTGTAGACCAGCAGGGCATACGCGACATGATCGCTCATCTTCTTGCGCCAATCCAGGCTGCGGCCCGGCCTGGCGTGCGCGTCCGTGTCTGAAAGCACGGTTCTTGGAAGCGCCTTTGGCATGCGCCTTCTCCTCTCCTGGTTCCCTTGCGCCGAAGTATTCCACTGCTGCCGCTCCCGCGCAAGCGGCAGCACCGGTCTGCGCCGGTTTGAAGTTGAGAAATGCCCCCCGTGCCAAACGGGTGCAAAAGTACCTGTCCTCATGCTACGGCCTTGAACATGAATTCGCTCGATCAATCCGGTCTCGACCAGGACGCCCTGTCTCATTCGATGGCCGAAGCTCCGGCCAATGCCGCTCCGCCCATTCCGCAAGGCGGCCTGGAGGTGATCTCGATCGCCAAAAGCTACGACAAGCGCGCGGTCCTGACCGATATCTCGCTGACCGTCGGCAAGGGCGAAGTGCTCGGCCTGCTGGGACCGAACGGGGCGGGCAAGACGACGTGTTTCTATTCGATCATGGGGCTGGTGCGGCCCGACAGCGGCCGCATCCTGATGGACGGCGTCGATGTGACCAAGCTGCCGATGTACCGCCGCGCGGTCCTCGGCTTGGGCTACCTTCCGCAGGAAACCTCGATCTTCCGCGGGATGACGGTGGAGCAGAACATCAGTTCCGTGCTCGAGATGGTGGAGCCCGACAAGCAGGTCCGCGCTGCCGAGCTGGACCGGCTGCTCGACGAATTCGGCCTCACCCGCTTGCGGGAAAGCCCCGCGATGGCGCTCTCGGGCGGTGAACGGCGGCGGTGCGAAATCGCGCGGGCCCTGGCCGCCAAGCCATCGATCATGCTGCTCGACGAACCGTTCGCCGGGATCGACCCGCTGTCGATCGGCGATATTCGTCATCTCGTGATCGACCTGAAGCAGCGCGGAATCGGGGTGCTGATCACCGATCATAACGTGCGCGAGACACTCGATATCGTGGATCGCGCCTGCATCATTTACGGCGGCCAGGTCCTGTTCGCCGGCAGCCCCGAAGAACTGGTAGCCGACGAAAACGTGCGCCGGCTGTATCTGGGCGAAAGCTTCACGCTATGATTCCGGAGCACTCGCGAGCCTAGCCATGGCCCTCGCCCCTCGCCTCGACCTGCGGCAGACGCAATCGCTGGCCATGACGCCGCAGCTGCAGCAGGCCATCAAGCTGCTGGCGCTGTCCAATCTGGAAATCGAAGGCTTCATCGGTGAAGCGCTCGAGGCCAATCCGCTGCTCGATGCCGGCGAAAGCGCGGCGATAGCGCCGCCGGAGCCTCCCCTGCGGCGCGAAACCGGCGACTGGAGCGCGCAACCCGCCAGCGCCGCTCCTGCCGATGCGACGGGGGACTGGCTCGAAATTGAGGACCGCAGCGACGGGCCGACGCTGGCCGAACATCTGGAGGCGCAAGTCGGCACCCTGCCTCTGGATGCTGCCACCGGCTTCGTGGCCCGTTACATCATTGGGCTGCTGGACGAGGCGGGATACCTCTCCTTCCCCATAGACGAAATCGCGGCCGATCTGGGCGTTTCCGCCAAGGCTGCGGAAGAAGCGTTGCGGGCCGTACAGTCGCTCGATCCAACCGGCGTGGCCGCGCGCAGCCTGGCCGAATGTCTTAGCCTTCAGGCGAAGGATGCAGACCGCCACGATCCGTGCATGGCGAAGCTGATCGCCAACCTCGATCTCCTTGCCAAAGCGAGCTTCGCGCAGCTCAAGCGATTGTGCGACGTGGATGACGAAGACTTCGCCGACATGCTGGCCGAGCTGCGCAGCTACGATCCCAAGCCCGGGTTGCGCTATGGCAGCGCCGCGCGGGAGACTGTGGCGCCCGACATCGTCGTCAGTCCCACTGGCGGGAGCGGCTGGCGGATCGCACTGAACGAGGCAACGCTCCCCCGGCTGGTGGTGAATCGCTCCTACTATCTCGAGTTGCGGAGCGACTGCGCGGACAGGAGTGCCAAAGCCTGGCTGAACGAACGGCTTTCCGACGCCAACTGGCTGGTGAAAGCGCTCGACCAGCGACAGAAGACGATCCTCAAGGTAGCGGGCGAAGTCGTCAAACGGCAGGATGGCTTCTTCCGCTTCGGCGTCGCCCACCTGAAGCCACTGACCCTGCGCACCGTGGCCGAGGCGATCGGAATGCACGAATCGACCGTCAGCCGGGCAACTTCGAACAAGTATCTTCAGTGCGAGCGAGGTATGTTCGAACTGAAATACTTCTTCACCAGCGGCGTCGCTTCGGCCGATGGGGAAAGCGCCGCTTCGGCCGAGGCGGTCAAGGCGCAGATCCGCGCGTTGATCGAGGCTGAGGATCCGAAGCAGACCCTGTCCGACGATACCCTGGTTGACCTTCTGCGCGCGCGCGGCTTCGATCTCGCGCGCCGGACGGTGGCCAAGTACCGCGAGGCGATCGGAATCGGGTCCTCGGTCCAGCGCCGGCGGCAAAAGAAGCTGGAGGGGGCTCGGTAACCCTCGCGCAAAGGTTGCATTTTTGATAGCCGCCCGCCCATGACGGCATACAAGCAAGGCGACCCGACAACGCTCAACCGGCTCTACGGCCGATCCCAGGGAAGGCGCCTGCGCAAGGCGCAGCAGGAACTGGTCGATACCCTGCTGCCCCAGCTCGCGGTTCCGGAAGACGGGCCGATCACCGCGGAGCGTTTGTTCGGCCACCCCGCCCCGCTACACTTCGAAATCGGCTTTGGCGCGGGCGAGCACCTCGCCAGCCGGGCCGACATGCTGCCCGACCACGGCTTCATCGGGTGCGAACCGTTCCTCAACGGTGTCGTCGGCGCCCTGACACACGTGCGCGAGGGACATCTGGCCAATGTCCGGCTGCACATGGGGGATGCGCTGCAGGTGCTGGAGAGAGTGCCCGATGGCACGCTGTCGTTCCTGTACCTGCTCCACCCCGATCCATGGCCAAAGGCGCGCCACGCCAAGCGCCGGATGATGAACGACCGCCCGGTGGAACTGTTCGCGCGCAAGCTGAAGCCGGGCGGTGAGTTTCGTTTCGGCACCGACCACCCGGTGTACCTGCGCCACGCACTGATGATCATGCGCCGCCACACCGACGCCTTCGAATGGCTCGTCGAAGGACCGCCCAGTTGGCAGAACCGCCCCGGCGGCTGGCCGGAAACACGTTACGAGGCCAAGGCGCGCCGCGACGGACATGAAGTGTGGTATTTCCGCTTTCGGAAACAATAAGGCATCCGGAAGTCTTCAGCCTTCCTGAGCGTCACGGTTTCTTCAAGCGAGGCAATCCCCCCTCCTGCACTGCCAATGCGGGCGAAGACGATCGCTCCATCCCCTCTTCGGCGAGCGGTCACCGGTTGGTCTCGAGCGGGGTAGAGCAGAGGGTGAACTCCTGGATGACCTTCCACGCTGCCCATCGTCGAATACCTCGGCCGGCGCGTAGGGACGGTGAAGCCAAGCCTATTCAGGCAAGCGCAGGCTTTGCCGGCCCCAATACGCGCCACAAGGTTCCAAGCTGCCGAAACTGACAAAAGAAGCCGGCTTGGTGCGTGACCAACCGAGCGGCAATTCCCCCATCAAGTGATCTTTAGGACATTGTGGAGGATATTTTGGGCGTTCTAACACCCGCAACATAATCCGGATGGAATGATTTACCCCGCCCGTTGACAGGAAGGTTTATAAAATGTTGCAGGGCAAGTCAGAAGGTGTACTTTATCGCCTATAAAAATATTTTCGGTTGAGAGCCCCCCCTCCTGCGAGCGCTGAATAAAGGGAGGCGTCTGGAAGATTATGACTACGGTTGTTTCTGTTGCCATACGAAACTCCCTCGTTCGGGAGGGATTGCGCAGGATTCTCGCGGATGCCGGGTTCGAGGTGGCGGAATCCGCCGATGATCTGGACAACCTTGATCACCGCCTTCGCCCCTCCGGCCCGCACATCCTTCTCATCGATAACGATCTTCTGGGTGAGGACACGTCGTCGGCCATTTGCGACATCCTGCACCAGATGCCGCACGCTCGAATTGTCGTCCTGGTCGAGACATTTCAGTTTTCGGAAATGGCAGCGGTGTACACCGCCGGCGCCTACGCCTACTTTTTGAACCAGGTGCCCTACCAGTCGCTTGTCGCGATGATGCAGATGGTTTCGATGGGGCAGAAAGTCGCTCCACCCGAACTGATTGAATTGCTGGAAACGATGCCCGCCAGCCGGGAACCTCTGGATCAGAAGACAGCAATCGAAAGATTCGGCCTTAGCGAAAGAGAAGGCGTCGTTCTCACCAGCCTTGAACGCGGGCTGCCAAACAAGGCGATATCGCGCGAACTTGGCGTGAGCGAATCCGCAGTGAAGGCGACTGTGAAGTCCATCCTCAAGAAGCTGTCGGTTCAAAATCGCACCCAAGCGGCCATTCTGGCTCGCGGGAACGATTTCGTCTCACATTTTCCGCAAGAAACAGCTGGTGATGCCAGGGCACGTGAAAACAACAGAAGCGAGTAGAGCGCCCGAATAACACCTGATTCAGCAAGCACAGACCGTGTTTCTCGGCGTGGAGAACTGAACATCGGCCGTGCTTGACACCCTCTCCCGCAATTTCGCCTGTTTGAGCACACCCGCTGCCCAAAAGATTAGATGAGGAACAGCTTTGAACCGTCTGGGCAGGAGCAATCTCAAAATAGATCGTGACTTAACGCCCTATTAATATGAGTGTGGCGAATGGGTCCATTCTGGACCCCAAACAACACTCGGGGGTTTACGATGTTCCGATTCGAAGAGAGCAACGTCGTTCAACTGACCGCACGCGAACGCGATGTGCTGCAGTACGTAGCTATGGGAAGATCTGCGAAGGAAACGGCAATCGAGTTGAAAATTGCCCCCTGTACTGTCGAACGTCACGTAGAAAACGTCCGACTCAAGACCAGAACACGCAATCGCGCCCACATGATTGCTCATGTCATCCGTGAAGGTCTCCTCCAGCCGGCTGGCTAAGGACTACTTCAAGGATAGCGGCCGAATGGGCGCGGCGGCGCCGTCAGATCATGGCGGCACCGCGCCCAGGCAACCAGAATATCCTCTCCCACTTCCATGACTTCGTTATCAACGGAGCAGCCTTCTATCTCGACTGTCGTCGCTCGTTCGATCCCGCAGTCGAACGATGAGGGAGAGATGGTGAGGCCGCGGCCAAGCGCCTTCACGCATGCTTCCTTCCTCACCCACAGGGTGAGGAACATTCGATCAAGCTTGGCCGAGTCTTTCGCAGAGCGTTCGAGGAAGGCCTGCTCTCGCTGTGTGCAGTGGAGTTGCATCAGATCCCGCGTTTCCCCTATCGGCCGCACCAGTTCCGCGTCGATACCGATAGCCGCACCTTGCGACCAAGCGACCAGGACCTGTTGCCCGGTATAGCTGATGCTGCACTGCGCTGCTTCCACATCAATGAGCTGAAGCTTGCCGTAGCGGTTCGGCACATAGCTCTGACGGATCGCGGGGATGCCGAAGTAGCACTCCCCCAGAAGCCGGAGCGCGCCATGCGCAGCCCAGTAGCGGTGGCGCAGGTCGGATGTGCGGAAACGATCCGCCCGCGCGCGTTCCGAAGCGGACAGGAGACGGGACAGCTCTTGGCGTGGCTGATCCGGCACACTGATCAGCCAGACGGGGAAAGGCGCGGGAAGCGGTCTGGCAGCCACCCCAAAGCGGGCAAGCCGTGCCGCTTCGTCTGCGCCTGGCCGCAGAACCGCCCGGGTGTCCACTGGCTATCGCCAGCGCGGAACGAATGCAGAGTGGCGCATGAAATCCAGCAGCAGCCCGGGCGGGTCCGAGGCTTGCGATTTCCGCACCATCTGCTTCATCACGAACGCGAGGTGCGCGGCCACCCAGACAAGATCGGCGATGATTGCATAGCCGCGACCGTGGTTTTTGCGGAAGTAACGCTGGCGCGAAGCGAACCAGTAGCCCGGCATGCGGTTCAGCCTGGCGTTCTTTGCCGTGACCCCCGTGCTCTGGCCCGCAATGTGCAGGACCACAGCTTGCGGGACGTACCAGGATTCCCAACCGTTCTTCCAGGCAGCGCGGCAGAAGTCCGTCTCCTCGTAGTACAGGAAATATCCTTCGTCGAACCGCATTCCCTGCTCCAGCAAATCCCGCCGGATGGCAAAGCTGGCGCCCGAAACCCAGTCGACCCTTTCGTTTCGCTCCCCCATGGGGCGCAAGGTCGCTCGGCTGGCGAGCAGCTTTGAAATGACGCCCCAGCGGAATCCCCGCTCCATTTCCCCCAGAATGGTCGGAAAGCGAAAGGCGAACGGCCACGGGTTTCCGTCCGCTTCGAGCAAGGCCGTGCCGGCGATCCCGGCCGACGGCATCTCCGCGAGGAACCGTAGAAGCGTGCGGCTGGCACCGGGCATTACGCGGGTATCGGGGTTGAGAAGCCAGACGGTTCGGGCGGGGGAATTCCGCTGCAGGACGAAATCGAAGCCGATGTTGGCGCCCGCACCGAATCCGCCGTTCACCTCCGATCGGATCAGGGTGACCCAGTCCCATCCCCGAGCCTGCACGGCGGCATCGAGGAAGTCGGCCGAACCGTCGCGGGATGCGTTGTCTACCAGAACCACATGCAAGCCCGGCACGTCCTCGCGCTCCGCCGCAAGGCTTTCGAGACACGCGAGTACGAGCGGCCCTGTTCGATAGTTGACGATTACGATGTCCATCGAGGACGCCTCACCGCCGCTCATTCGGCTGCCACCGCTACCGGATCAAAGCTTTCGCTCTCCAGTTCTCTTTCATCCCACGGGTGAACCCCGGCCAAGGCATCTTCGAGAGCTTTCTGGAACAAGGGGGCCAGAGTTGCCACATGTGGTTCCTGCAGCACGCTGCTGTGGCCGCCCGGGACCGGGACGATCATCATGTCTTCCTGTATCCGCTTGCCCCATCCCAGTGCGTAGTCGCTGTAGATCAGGCCGTAGGGCGTATCGTCGACTTGTCCGGTTTCATCGCTCGCCTTGAACAAGGCCACCGCTCCCCCTTCGAACAGTCCGGAAGGGCGATGTTCCCGATGGGCCACCTCGTAGAGCTTGAGGAACGGAATCGAAGGCGCAAAAGAGGCCGTGGCGGCTTCCACCCGCCTGTTTAAACGAAGCTGGCGTACAGTCCGCCGGTCGTGGGCCCGACGGATCCGCGACCCGACTTCCCAACGAGCCATTTTCCACGCCCTGCGGCCGAGATCGGGCACGATCCCGGCCGGGCTCACTTCCGACAGCGAGGTCTGCACCCCGGCAATCCGGCGCCACGTCGCAAGAAACGGCACCTTCGTCGCCTGGGTATCGGCCGCGTCGATGATCCCGACAAAGGCGACGCGTTCGCCCGCGTCCTGGAGTTGCCTTGCCATCTCGAAGGCGATCACTCCCCCCGCACAAAGCCCGGCGAGCAGGTATGGGCCGAATGGCTGAACGGTCCGCATCCGCTCGATGTAGTTGGCAGCCATCTGGTCAATCCGGGTGTGGGCGTAGTTGCCGTCGGCGGTGCGCAGGGGCTCAAGTCCCAGAACCGGCCGCTCCGGATCGAGGCGGAGCGCCAGCCCGCGATAGAGCAGCGTCTCTCCCAGGCCATCATGCACAAAGAAGATCGGTGTCAGCGCGCCTCCGCCCCGGATGGTGACGATTCCCTTTGCCGGAGCGGAGGGGCTTCCCTGCTCCATTGCTGCTTCGGCCGAAACGTTGCGATTGTCGGGATCGAGAATGCCCGCGAGGTTAGCCACGGTCGGCTGATCGAGCATTGCCGCCAGCGGCAAGGCGCGGCCGATCTTCTTGCGCAGGCGGTTGGTGAACTGGACGGCGAGCAGGGAATGGCCGCCAAGATCGAAGAAGTTATCATGCCGCCCCACCGCCTCGATGCCCAGCAGATCACGCCACAAGTCGGCAATCAGCTGCTCCGTTTCGGTGATCGGCAAGTCGGCGGAATCACCGTTCGCGGCCATGCGCGGAGAAGCCGGCGGCGCTCGCAACCGGGACAATACCGGCCCAAGCGCGTAGGGCGAAACGATCAGGTGCGATTTCGGCGACTGCCGCAAAATCCGCGCGACGACTTCGACTCCTTCCTCCGGCAGGATGCCTTCGGCATGGCGGATTGTCCGGACAGCGGCCGGTGCCGCATCGGGTGCGCTTTTATCGGACTGGCCGAGAGAGAGCAGTCCCGCGTCCTGCACCCGCATCATCGTGAATTCGGATATTTCCGCCAGAACCTGCCCTTCGGAATCGGTGATCGTCACATCGAACGCAGCCGTGAGCCCGGATGCTTCGGCGCCCGGCCGGTAACGAACATGGCTGACGATCCGAGCCGGGAACGGGGCGTGCTGAACGAACCGGCGGTAGCTGAACGGTGCGAAGAAATCGCGGGAGGCTACGCGATCCGGGATCAGGGCCTGTGCGCCTGCAGTCGCGAAATCAAGCAATGCAGGATGGAGCCGCACCCGGTCGAGGTCGTCATGAAACTCTTCGGGCAAGTCGAGGCGAAGCAGGGCCTCCTCCTGTCCGATCAGCGCTTGCGTCAGGTTGTTCCACCTCGGGCCGAACTGCAGCATCGGCTGGTCCGCGCCGCCGCCCGTTCCCGGCTTGCACCGGGCCGCTATGGCCCCAAGGTCCAGAATAGGCGGGAACGGGGGGGCATCGTTGCCGCGCACACGTCCGCAGGCGTGTTCGACCCACTCTCCCGGTTCCGGATCCAGCGGGCGGCCAAGGATGGCGACGCGCCAGCTGCTGCCGGAACGCCGGCGGAAATGCACCCGCAGTTCGCGAGCCGATCCGTCCGGGACGGCGAAGGGTTTCAGGAACGTGAAGTCTGAAAACTCCGCCGATCCATTGCGGAATAGCGCATCTGCTGCCCGGGCCAGTTCGAGGTAGCCCGTCCCGGGCAGCAGCGCACCGGCACCGACGATACGGTGTTCACGCAGAACCCAGTCTCGTTGGGGGGTCAGGGTGCCGGTGACTACGATTTCGTCTTCCGAAAGCGTGTGGACTCGTTCCAGAAACGGATGATCGACCGGCTTGCCTTCGCCAAGATCGTCATGCGGCAGCGTGGACGATCCGTTGCGCCGGTTCAGTTCCGCAGCCATCCCCACTTCGGCCCACTGGCTCCACCCCACCGACAGGACCCGTGTTGCCGGGTCCGCCCGCCCCGCCTGGGCATAGCTGTCGAGGAAGGCATTGGCCGCCGCATAATCGACTTGTCCGGGGATTCCGGCAAACGCGCTGATCGAAGAGAACAGCATCATGAAATCGGGCGCGAAGCCCTGCAGCGCCTTTTCGAGGGCGAGCGTTCCGGCCACCTTTGGGCGAAGCACCGCCTCGATGGATTCGCGGGTCTTCGTCTCGATCAGCCCGTCATCGATCGCGCCTGCGGCATGGAACACGCCGGTCACCGGGTTGAACCTGTCTGCGATCCGGCGAATGCCTCGCCGCAGGGCGCGCCAGTCAGCCACATCGGCGACGATGATTTCCACTTCGGCGCCGGCCGCCTCAAGCGCGACGAGCTTGCGTATCCGTTCCTCAACTTCTGCCGGCAGCACTCCGCGGGCGAGCAAATCGGCCCACCTTTCCTTGGGCGGCAGCTCCGTCCGGCTGACGAGCGCAAGCCGGGCGTCGCACGTTTCCGCGAGATATTGGGCAATCGTCAGCCCCAGCCCGCCCAGCCCCCCAGTGATGAGATACGTCCCCCGAGGGCGCAGCCGGGCCGGACTGGCGGTCTGGTCGCCCGACAAGCTGCGCACCGGCTTGTGCTCCAGCACCCAGCGTTCGCCTGCGCGCAGGGCAACGTCCCGCTGGTCTCCGCTTGCGGCAATTTCATCAACTACTGCATCGACCAGCGCTCCGCAGGCCTGTGGACCGTCAGAGGCAAGGAGATCGATGTCGATGCTCCGCACGCACAGATCCGGAAACTCGGCGGAAACGGCACGGGCCGCCCCCAGCGCCGTCGCCTTGATCGGCATGACGTCCCGATCTCCGCCAACGCGCTGCGCCTTGTCGGTCACGAGCGCGAAGCCGATCCTTCCTTCGCAAATCCCCGCCAGTTCGGGAGTCATTGTGGCCAGGCAGTGCAATCCCAGGTTGATCAGCCGCTGATTATCCGGCTTCGGGCCGGATCCGGTAACGAGCCAGCAGTGATAGACATGCTTCGGCAAGCGGGATTCCGCGCCGAGACAATCGAACAGCTGGGCCCAGTCCGTCCGCTCGTCCGGCCGGACAGTGAACACGTCCGCTCCCACTCGTCTGAACCGGCGGCCGGCCCGCACCGTGATGACATCGGTCCCGTTCTGTCGCAGCCGCTTCTCCAGGTTCTGACCGAAAACACCATCGTCCGCCAGCACCAGCGCCGGACCTTCGGTCCGCTCCGTTCCCGGGAGATCAGCGCGCAGCCAGACTGGCTCATACCCCCAGTCGGCGATGTCCTGCCGGACGTCCGCGTCTTCTCCGGGTCCTGCCATGGCCAGGGCCGCGCCCGGTTCTATCCAGTGCCGCTGGCGATCGAACCGGTACGTCGGCAACGGAATTCTCAGGCGCTGCTCATCACCCCAGAACGCCTTCCAGTCCACCGTGACGCCAAGCGACCAGAGCTCTCCCAATGCTTCGAGGAAGCGGGCATCGTCCTCCATCGCCTGGTCGGGATGCCGCATGGAATTGACGACCGGTTGGGAGGGCTTGCGGGCCGGATGCTGGCGGGCAAGGCTCGTCATGCTGCGGCCCGGCCCGACTTCCAGCAGGACTCGTTCCGGATCGTCGAGCAGCCGCTGCAGTCCGTCTGTAAAGCGGACCGGTTCGCGCAAGTGGCGCACCCAGTATTCGGGATCGGTCGCTTCTTCGGCCTTGACCCACTCACCCGTGAGGTTCGATGCAAATGGGATTTTGGGTGCGCTGTAGTCGATCGTGCGCATCAGGACGCGGAATTCCGCCAGGATCGGGTCGAGCATCGGCGAATGCGCAGCCACCGAGATCGGAACCAGCTGTGCCTCGATATCCTGTTCCTGCAGGACTCTGTGAAACCGCGCGATCGCCTCTGCAGCACCGGAAACGACGCAGAGCCGCGGCGCGTTGATCGCCGCGATCGAGAGATCGGCGGGAAGCAGCGGAGCCAGTTCCTCTTCGGACAAGGGCACGCTGATCATGCCCCCTTCGCGGGTCGTCTCGAACAAGCGCCCGCGGGAATGGACGATGCGCAGACCGGCCTCGAGTCCGATCACGCCGGAGATGTGCGCTGCGGCATATTCCCCGGAACTGTGGCCGATCATGGCGCCCGGCTCGATCCCGAGGGAGATCCACAGCTTCGCCAGCGCCGTCTGGACGATGAACAGGGCGGGAAGCGCAACGGAAGGGCGTGCAAGCTCGCGCATGGCCTGTTCCCGATCCGCGTCGGCGGGAAACAGCCAGCGGCGCAGATTCGCTACGCCGATCCCGTCGGCCAGCGCAAGCGCCCGGTCTACATCTGCGCGGAAACCCGGTTCGGTTTCGTACAGGCCGCGCGCCATATCGATGTGCTGGGGCCCGGCGCCGCAGAACAGGAAGGCAACCGGCCGCCCCGGAATGCAAGTCTGCTGCGCAACAGGCCGATCGCTGGCAGTCCGCAGCGCTGCCGCGGCGTCTCCATCGGTCTTCGCGACGGCAAAGCGCCGGGCGGACAGATGCTGCCGTCCCAGCGTCAGCGTGAAGGCAGCGTCCGCCAAGGACGTGCCCGGGTGCTCTTCCAGATGCCGGGCCAAGGCCTCGGCATTCGCGTTTGCTGCCGTTTCCGTCTTGCCGGAGCAAAGCAGGACCTGGCGCCGGCGGCTCGATCCGCTGGCCGCGCGCGGCGGCGCTTCTTCCAGCACTACGTGGGCGTTCGTCCCGCCCACCCCGAGCGAACTGACCCCGGCGCGGCGAGGACGGCCTTCGCTCCGCGTCCAGGGCGCGCGCTCCGCCTGCACGCGGAACGGACTTCCGGCAAAGAAGCAGGCGGGATTCGGTGTCTCGAAATTGGGGATGCCGGGTAATTCGCCATGGGTCATCGCCAAGGCAACCTTGATGACTCCCGCAGCGCCTGCGGCAGTATCCGTGTGGCCTATGTTGGCCTTGACCGATCCGATTGCGCACTGACCCTCCGAACCGGAGGACTGCTGGAACACCTGCGTCAGCGCGGCGACTTCGATTGGATCGCCGATTGGCGTACCGGTGCCGTGCGCCTCGATATAGTCGATCGTCGCGGGATCGATGTCGGCCACGGCCAGCGCCTCGGCAATCACCTTGGCCTGCCCATCGACGCTGGGAGCGAGATAGCCGACCTTACCAGCCCCATCGTTGTTGATGGCCGACCCGCGCAGCACGGCGTGGATGTGATCCCCGCTGGCGATTGCGTCTTCCAGCCGCCGAAGGGCCAGCACGGCGACTCCGCTGCCGAAGACGGTACCTTGCGATGCGCCATCGAAGGGCCGGCAGTGGCCATCGGGAGAGAGGATCTCCCCTTCCTCGTACAGATAGCCATGCCGGTGCGGCAGTTCGATCGACGCCCCGCCCGCCAAGGCCATGTCGCATTCCCCGCTCAGCAGGCTCTGTGCGGCCATGTGAATCGACACCAGCGACGTCGAGCATGCGGTCTGGACGTTGATGCTCGGCCCCTTGAGATCGAGCAGGTAGGAAGCGCGAGTAGTCAGGAAATCCTTGTCGTTGCTGGTGTGCCGCAGCAGGAACAGCCCGATGTCGTTAACCAGCTTGCCGTTCGTCAGCAGGTTATAGGGCATGTAGGCGTTGTGCCCGGACCCGGCGAAAACCCCAATCACCCCGTCGAACCCTTGCGGCGTGTGCCCGGCATTCTCCAGCGCTTCCCACGAACATTCCAGAAAGTGGCGGTGCTGCGGGTCCATGATCGAGGCGTCGCGCGGGCTGAGCCCGAACAGCGCGGCATCGAAGCATTCCATGTCCGCCAGCGGCGCCCCGCGCCGGACGTAGTTTGGATTGCGCAGCAGCGCCGGGCTGACTCCCGCTTCGATCAGCTGTTCATCCGAATAGGTTTCTATCGCCTCCTTCCCGTCGCGCAGCAGCGCCCAGTATTCGGCCAAGTTCCGTACGTTCGCGAACCGGCAGGACATGCCGACGATTGCGATGGAGGAATCGGCTATCGGAGTGGGACCGTCGAAAGACCCGAAAGGCTGGTGCATGGCGTCAGACCCTCATTGCTGCGCGAACGGCGCCCCGGCGCTGGATGGCGGCGCGGCGGGCAAGTGCACGATCCTGTCCCTCACGCGCGGCGGCGGGTTCATCCAGTCCGCTGGCGAGATGGGCACCGAGCGCGGACACGGTGGGGAACCGGAAGATGTCGGTCAGGGCGACCGGCTGCGGCATCACCGCCGCCAGCCGTCGATGGACCTGGATCGCGAGCAGGGAATGCCCGCCGATGTCGAAGAAGTTATCGTTCAGTCCGACACTCGGCAGCTTCAGCAGATCGCACCAGATCGCCTGGATCGCCGCTTCCGCCTCTGTGGACGGCGTGGCAGACCGGGTTTCGGGCTTTTGCGCAGGGATAGTATCCGGATCGGGCAAGGCCTTGCGGTCGATCTTGCCGTTGGGAGTTCGCGGGAGAGCGTCGAGGAAGACGAAGCTGCCGGGGACCATGAATTCGGGCAACTGCGCCCGCAGGTGCGCGCGCAGGGCATCGATCGGCGGTGCGACAGGCCCTCGCGGCGTCAGGTAGGCCATCAGCCGGGTGGCCGCGCCTTCGCGCCGCGCCACCGTGACCGCTTCGGCAATCTGGTCATGCCCGGCAAGGACAGCCTCGATTTCCCCCAGCTCGATGCGATAGCCGCGGATCTTCACCTGGTGGTCCAGCCGGCCGAGGAACTCCAGCGTTCCGTCGGCGCGTTGACGGGCAAGATCCCCAGTCCGGTAAGCCCGCGCTCCCGGCACGAACGGATGCGGGATGAAACGTTCGGAGGTCAGCTCAGGACGGTCGAGATAGCCGCGAACCACTCCCGCGCCCCCGATCACCAGCTCACCCGGAGTTCCCGGCCGGACGGGTTCCCTATGCCGGTCCAGGATATAGATCTGCTGGTTGGCCAGTGGACGGCCGAGCGGCGGGGTTTCGTCGCGTTCCTCCAGCCTATGGACCGCCGACCACACGGTGGTCTCGGTCGGGCCGTACATGTTCATCACCGTGCCCTTGACGAGGTCCCGCATGTCGCGGGCCAGCGGCGGCGGAAAGGCTTCGCCTCCGACCATCAGCCGCTTCAGCGCGGCGAGCGCCGGGCGCGCCGCCTCGTCACTTGCGAGGACCTGGAGCAGCGACGGCGTGCATTGCAGATGGGTGACCGAGTGCCTGGCCATCAATTCATGCAGCGGGGCTTCCTGCTCACCCGCAGCCGCGTGCGTCAGGGCACGCAGCCGGTCGAGAATGGGCAAGTGCTCGATCACGGTGTCGGCGGGGATGCCGAAGTCGATCAGGCAACCGATCTCGTCCACCCCGATGGACTGGAGTTGCTGGATGAACCCTACGTTCTCCTCCGGCGTGCCGAACAGACCGTTTGCATCGAAGTAACGCTCGAACGCGTGTTCCATCAGCGCGTCGGTTTCTTCCGGGCTGAGATCGGACAGCTGGACCTGATCGGTCTCGCTGCTGCCCGGTGGCCGCTTGAAGGCGGGGAAAGACCAGGCGTATTGCTGCAGCAGGCTTGTGGCCGTGCGGAGGTAGTCGATCATTGGCTGGCGCACGATGGAACGCACTTCCCCGGCATCCTCTCCCAGAAAAGTATGCAGCATCAGGGTCACCCGCCCTTCGCCCGGATGCCCCGCCTCCCGCCAGGCCTTGCGATAGGCGGCCAGCTTTTCCGCCACTTCCTCGACGCTCTGGCCAAGCAGGTGCGTGAGGACATTGGCGCCCACTCGTCCGGCCTCGACGAAGGTATCGACGTTCCCGGCCGAGGTGATCCAGCAAGGCAGTTCGGCCTGAACCGGGCGGGGATAGGTCAGCAGTTCAACATCCCTGCCCAGCGCCCCGGGAAACCTCCGCCGCTCCCCGCGCCACAAGGCGCGTACGTCCTCCATCGTGCTCTTGAGCACGCCGTTGCGGTCCTTGAATGCCGCGGGGTTGAGCACGAAGTCGTTCGGCTGCCAGCCGGATGCGAAGGCAATGCCGACGCGGCCGTTGGACAGATTGTCGACCAGCGCCCACTCCTCGGCGATGCGGATCGGGTGATGCAGGGTTCCGACGACGCTTCCGGCGCGGATCTGGATGCGCGAGGTGATCGCCGCAATCGCGGCCGCCGCCACGGAAGGGTTGGGATACGGGCCGCCAAAGGCGTGAAAGTGCCGCTCCGGCGTCCACACTGCTTCGAACCCGTGCGTATCGGCGAAACGAGCTCCTTCGAGCAGGAGACGGTACTGTTCGGCCGGGCTGCCGCTGTCGGAACTGGCGAAGTAGAACAGGCTGAACCCTGCGGTGCGGGAAGAGGCGCCGGGTGCCACATCGCCCCGCACTTCCCGCTCCGTGGCGATGACGACGTGATAGCCGCGCGTCAGGGGCCAGAGCAATTCCAGCACCGATATGTCGAAGCTGAGGCTGGTGACCGCCAGCCAAGTCCCTTCCAACTCAAGATGATCGTCCATCCCGGCAAAGAAGTTCAGCACGTTGCAGTGTTCGACCATCACCCCCTTAGGCAGGCCGGTAGAGCCGGATGTATAGATGACATAGGCAAGACTGTCCGATCCGGCGCCACCGTCGAACGGTTCGGCCGGCAGCGATGCCGCCATCTCCTGCACTTCGTCCATACAGATGACTTCCGCTTGTCCCGACGGCAGGCTTTTCGCGAGCGTCGTGTCGGCGAGGATCAGCCGCATTCCGGAATCCGCGACCATGTGGGCGATGCGGTCCTGCGGATAAGACGGATCGAGCGGGACGTAGGCGCCTCCCGCCTTGTGGATCGCAAGCAGGCAAACCAGCATGTCCACGGACCGCGGAACGTGCAGCCCGACGAGCACGTTGGGCCGGACCCCGAGCACGTGAAGGTGGCGCGCCATCTGGTTGGAGCGGGCATCAAGTTCGGCGTAGGTGAGCGAAACCCCGCGGGAGGTCACCGCGGCACGATCCGGCGTGCGTGCGGCCTGTAGCGCGAACAGGTGATGGTGGGCAGTAAAAAGCCGCTCCGGCGCGTCGGTGGCGTTCCATTCCAGCAGGACGCGGTCGCGTTCGGCAGGGGAAAGCAGCGACAGCTCTCGTACCCGCGCTTCCGGCGAAGCATCGGCCGAAGCAATCATGGCCTCGAAACCCAGCCACAAGTCCTCCGCGGCCGCAGGATCTAGCCGGGTTGCGTCATAGGTCCAGCGGCAGGTTCCGCCTTTGACGCAAATCGTGAGGTTGAGCACGGCATGCTCATCCAGGCAGGCATCGTCGAGAGACTCGACCACCTGGACCGACACCGGATGATGAAAAGCCGTCTTGCCGCGCAGTTCGGGGCTGCGGGCGAGGAGATCGCGGGCGATTGCCACCCGCTTGTGCAGTCCGGCAATCTCCTGCTGCACGACCGTGCGCAGATCGGTCAGCGAGCGGTCGAAGTCCACCTTTACTCTCATCGGGAGTTCGGGCGCGAACCAGCCGGACACATCCTCCAGCCGGGCGCGGCAGACCTGGTCGGCATATCCGATCTCGACCGTGTCGCGGTCCGCTGCGCGGGCCAGCCACGCTACCACCAGAGCCAGCACCTCGGCTCCGGCGCGGCCCGCCGGCAGGGTGCGGTTCGCCTCTGTCCAGTCCGCTTGCATCCCGTCCGCCCGGGCGCGAAATTGCGGCAGGTGGAGGGTATCGCGCATCTGGAGGCGGCGCCTCCACCAGGCCTCATACTTCCCCGCTGCGCTGTCGAGCAGGGTCAGTCTCGCCTGTCGCTGGGGATCGAGCGAGGCGAAGTGCCGGGGCCCTTCTTCATCGAGCCCGTACAGCGGCAGCCCGTCGATCGCGGCTATGCGGTCGAGCCGCACATCCTTGCTGCCGGTCGCAACGATCGGCGCAATTCCCCATTCGACCACGGTGCCCGGCTCGAAGCCGGAGCCGGATTCAAGCACGGTGGCTTGCTGAACCAGCAGCAGCCTGTCCCCGAGCAGCGCCTTGGGTGCGCCCAGCGGGTTGGCGTAAGGCCCGAAATCCAGCGCTGTCACCAGCCGCGCGATGTTTTCAGCCGTGTCGTGCCAGTCGATCGTCGCGGCGGCCGTGGGACGATCCCCCCGCCCGTATATCCGTGACGGCAAGTGCGGCTGGGGCGAAGCGGCCGCGACGGCCGCCTCAAGATCCTGCGCCAGCACCGCGAAGCGCCGCAACCCGGCTTCGAAGCACCGGGTGTTGAGCGAAAGAGCGCTTTCGCCATCGGCGATCTCGATGGACTCGGCGGCGAGGACCGCCCCTCCGTCAACGGTATCTGTCATCAGGTGCCACGTGACGCCGTGCCGGCTTGCCCCGTTCAGCAAAGCCCAGACCGGGGTGTTCAACCCGGCGAGATCGGGCAAGGGGCCGTCATGGAAGTTGATGGCTGCCCGGGAAGCAAGGGCAAGCACCTCTGCTGGCAGGACCGAAAGGTTCGAGATGCTGAAAAGGTAGTCGACCGGGCCGATGCTGGCGGTCAGCAGATCGCGCGGCCGGGAGAGCAGCGGCAGGCCAGAACGGCGCGCCCAGTCGGCGGCAGGGCCGGGTTGCGCCACCACGGCCGCGATTTCATGGCCCTGGCGCTGGAGCAGATTGCCACACTCAGCCAGCAGCGTTTCATCCCCAACCAGGATGCTGCGCAGCCCGGCTTCGGCTCGGCGCTCCGCCAGCTCCCCTGCAAGGGACGTTTCCTCCGCTCTGGTCAGATCAGGCATCCCGTCCATCCACTTTCTCCTTACCGTCTCAGCGTAAAGATCGAGAAAAGGGCCGGCTACTTCCCCAACACAGTCCGAAAATTCATGGTGTGAGTATGATCAGGAAAGAAACGGCCAAGCTCATTTGTATTCGATCAGGCGCTTGCGTTTGCGCCAGTAATCGACCTGCCCCTGCAGGTGGGGGAGCTTGCCAAGGGTAAGGAAGCTGGCCTGCAACGGCCCGCATCGCAGGCAGATTCTGGTCCAGAGCAGCGGCCACAACGGCCAGAGCAGCGGCAAAGCCCAGACCACGTTGCTGACGACTTCCCGCCGGAGCCGCGGATTTCCGGTTCCCCGAAGATAAAGAGCTTCCGCGGTCGCAAAACCGCTGCGGCGGTTGCGTTGCCACCACTGCGAAAACCGCTTCATCGCCGCATCGTGCACGGTCATGTCCGCGTCGATCCGCCGGATGCGCCAGCCCTTGCAGCGGATCCGGTGGCACAAGTCCGGCTCCTCACCCGCAATCAGGCTTTCGGAAAAGCCGCCGACCGCCATAAGCGGCGCCACGCGGAACAAGGCGTCACCGCCGCAGGTCTCCGCCAGACCGACCGGAGTATTCCATTCGGCGTCGCACAGCGCGTTGTACGGACTGGCTTCTGGCTGGCGCTCCCTCCGGCGCCCGCAGACCGCCGCAATGTCAGGCTCGGCCTCCAGGGCTGCGAGCGCGGCGGAAAGCCACCCGGACACAAGCTCGCAATCCCCGTCGATGAAGTGGACGTAATCCAGTCCGGGATGATTTTGCTGCAGCCAGAAGAGCCCCGCGTTGCGTGCCCGCGCCGCCGTGAAGGGGATGGCGGGATCCAGCTCTACCACGGGAATTCCCAAGCTGGAGGCGAGAGCCACGCTGTGATCCGTCGATCCGGAATCGACATAGACCGCGCAGTTCGTTTCCCCGATAACACTCGTGAGGGACTGGGCCAGGCGTGCGCCCTCGTTGCGCCCGATGATCACGAATCCGGCGGCACGATCCACCTTGCCGGCATGCTCCTGAAGCACCGGCGCGATGACGTTCAAGGCAGTCATGGTCTGCGCTCCGTTCGTATCCACTGGCGTTCCCGCCGGGTAATGAACTGGGCCAGGATCGGCATCTTCCAGACGACGTACCCCGGAACCTCACCCAGGCTGCGCACAGGCAGGATCGCCCGCCCATGCACCCACCAGGCAGCAAGAATGCCAAAGCCAAGCGCAACGTCGGCCGCGACAAGGATCAGCACCGGAAGCGACAGTCCGCCTAGCGCCAGCGCAGCGCCGGTTGCGGCAAAGGCAAGCAGGCCCAGCAGGACCGTGGGCGGGACCAGCAGATCGAGCCCGATCACCAGCAGCCGGGCGTTTTTGCGCCCACTCAACCCGGCCGCGATCAGCCGGGGTGCATGGGCACACATGATCTGCAGCATTCCATGTTCCCACCGGCGGCGCTGGCTTGCCGTGCCGGCTGCCGAACTGGCGCTGCTGAGGAACAAGGCCGATGGGTTGAACAGGACTCGGTTGCCGTCGAGCAGCAATTCCAGACCCATCTCCAGATCTTCCACCAGTGACCCTGTCGCCCAGCGGGCACGCGCAAACACGGGTCTTGGAAAAGCCATGCCCGTTCCCTGCAGCAGCACCGTTCCAGCCAGCCTTTGCAGCGCCCGTTGGCGGACGAGGTTCTTGATCAGGAAAGCGAGGCAGGACACCCGCACGACGGCGGAGGCATCGGGCGGACAGTCCAGCAAGTCGGCGCCCTGAACTACGGCGTTGCGGAGCGACGCCGTCCCGGCAAGCGACTGCAGGGCGTTCCTTTCCGGCCGGCAGTCCGCATCGAGAACCACGATGATGGAGGCGGCGGCCTCGGAACGGTTCGCTTCGATGAATTCCCGGCCGAACTCCAGTGCGTGTCCCTTACCCCGCCTGAGAACATCGCTCCGCTCCACGACCGTCGCGCCCAGCCTGCGGGCCGTCGCGGCTGTATCATCCGTGCAGTTATCGGCTACGACCAGCAATTCGTCGCAGGGACGTAATTGCTGGCGGACCGCCACAACGGTCGAGGCGATGCCGGCCGCTTCGTCATGGGCTGGCATCAACACGATGAACGGCGGCGGCTGCCCGGTTTCCTGCCGCAAGCCGCGACCGAATGCGCCCACGGTGCATTCGGCGGCGAGTATGGCCACGGGCACTGCGACTGCCAGACAGACGACCCAGATCAGCAGAACCATCATGCCAGCGTCCCCTCGTGCCCGGCTCTCTTGCTCGGAACCTTCAATTCCCCCACCGACGTTGCAGGACCGGTGGGATCCAGTCGGCCTTCAGGTTGTGGAGCTTGACCGACCAGTCGGATCGGTCGTCCGATCCGGGGCGGGTGCGAAAGTCGGTGGTGCGCTCCAGCGCGGGCATGACCGTGGCGGATGCCGTGTAGTAATACGTTGCGATCGACCGCCGCGCCCGGGTATCCGGGCAGGACAGCGGATCGGGATGGCCGTGAAACGTATCCCGATCCGTATTGAAGATTACCGCCCGGCCGAATTCGGGCAGGATCGAATGGCAGGCCCGCTGCATGCTGCGATCCCACAATTCCAGCGCGCCGCCATATTCCGGGGCCCAGTCCTCGTTCAGGTAGATCAGCAGGTTGAGGCGGCGCTCCACCTTCATTCCGCCGTGATGCGGGAAATCGGCATGAATGCCGAGATGGCCGCCCTTGCGCGTTTCATGCAGCCCCGCGCCCGCATGGTACGGGTCCGCGATCAGGCCCTTGATCCCGGTCATTTCCGATAGAAATGCCAGGAATGCGCGGGAATTGAGTTCGGCAAACAGCATCCGCGTGCTCGGTCCCGGACACTGGTCCGGACGGAACTGGAATTTCAGCCGTTCCTGGGCGCGATCGAAGAACTGGCGGCCCCGGCTATCGGGAAACTCCACCACCACCCTGCGGAGCAAGTCCGGATCAAGGAAATCGTCCAGCACGATGTGAGGGAAGGGATCGTTGTCGCGATACCGCGTTGCCATTGCACCGCCGGCCGCCTGGCAATCCTCAAAGTCGAAGCACCGGTAGCCACCCAGATCGGTCATGCTCAGGAACGACATGTTCACCCCTTCTTCCGGCCTTGCCCAGTCCCGCAGGACAGTTCGGAAGGATTGCCGGTGAAGGTCAAAATAAACCGGGCAGCCGTGTTTGCGTCAGGCGTGAAAACCCCTTGGAAGTTCTCATGATCGACACTTCCACACCCCGCCCATAGACTTTGCGAAGTTCCCGGATCGGAGAAGTCGCGCGTGCACATAGGGCTTTGTTCACCCCATTGGCCGCCGGGCGAAGGAGCCAACGGAATCGTCAGCTACGTGGCGGCGGTTCGTGAACATTTCGTCGCGCAAGGGCACCTTGTATCGGTCATTTCCCGAAACCGCTCGCACTCCAGCGACGGGACGACCCTGGAGCTCGGTACCGGACTGCTGGCAAGCTCCGCCTACCGCATCGACCGGCGCCTGAATCGCTCACCCGGGACACTGCCCCACATTGCACGCGCAGTCGGGCGTGAGATTGCGGAACTGCACCGGCTCAGGCCGCTCGACATCGTCGAAATGGAGGAAAGCTTTGGCTGGTCGGCTGTCGTCGGCCGCAGGATCGCTGTCCCGGTCGTGACTCGCCTGCACGGTCCGCACTTCCTGAAGCCGGCTTCCCATCGGACAGCCCTTCAGGAGCGGGAAGACCGCTCGCGCTGCGAAGCGGAAGCCCACGCGGTCCGCTCGGCCCCCTTCCTGACTGCCCCGACGCGGGCGGTGATGGAAAGCACCTGCGACCGGTGCGGCCGGTCTCGGGACCAGCCGTCTGCGGTCATTCCCAACCCGATCAAGGTCGACTCGCACGCTCCCCAATGGAGTCTCGCCGATTGCGAACGCGATCACATCCTGATGGTCGGACGGTTCGATTTCGTGAAAGGGGCCGACACGCTGCTGGCGGCTTTCGGGCTCCTGCTCGACGTTCGGCCTTCAGCCCGGCTGACGATCGTGGGGCCGGATTTCGGGATCGAGACCACGCCCGGAAAGCGCCTGAACTTCGATGCCTATGTTCGCGCCAACCTTTCCCCGCAAGCGCGCGAGCGCATTACCTTTACGGGATTGCTGCGGCCCGAGGAGATAAGGCCGCTGCGCCTGAAGGCCAACGTCACGGTGGCCAGTTCCCGGACGGAAACCTTCGGGTACGTACTGGTGGAAGCTATGGCGGCCGGATCCCCGCTGATTTCCACGGATTGGCCGGGAAGCGAGGAGCTCATCGTCCATCGGAAAACAGGGCTGCTGACTCCGGTTGCCGATCCGGATGCCATGGCCCGAAATCTGGAATGGCTGCTGGCCAATCCCGAGGCCGCCGCCCAAATGGGCGCGGCCGGAAAGAGGCGCTGTTCCGACACCTTTTCTGTCGATCTCGTCGGAAATCGGTTGCTCGACTGCTACGAAGCCACGATCCGGGCAGTCGCCTGATGATCCCGGGCGACGCGGCAGCCCCGGGGGTCCTGCCGCTCAATCAGCGCGAACCGCTGTTTCGGCGCCTGCGGCATCTGGCGCTTCGCGATACCAATGTAATCGTTATCGCGGTGATCCTGAACAATCTGCTGCGTGCGGTCAGCAGCGTAATTCTCACCCGCCTGCTTGTCCCCGAGGTCTTCGGTATCGCCGGCGTGATCGCATCGGTCCAGTTCACCGTCGCGCTGGCTTCTGACCTTGGCTTTCAAGCCTTCGTCGTCCGTCACGAAGACGGGGACAAGCCGCGCTTCCTCGATACGGTCTGGACGATTTCGCTGGTTCGTTCATCCCTGCTGGCGCTGGTGCTGGCCGTCCTGGCAAGCCCGCTGGCAGACTTGCTCGGCAAACCCGACCTGGCGCCGCTGATCGCCATTTCGGGGCTGACCTTCGTTATCGAAGGTTTGGCTTCGCTGACGCTGCTGACGGCCCTGCGCAAAAGGATGATCCTGCGGCTTTCGGTGCTCGAGCTGATCGTGCTGATCGTCCAGATCGCCGCCAGCGTCCTGCTCGCGTTCCTCTGGGGCAACTACTGGGCCATTCTCGTGGCGATGCTGGTCAGCAGCGCGCTCAAGACCGTGCTCAGCTACGCGATGTTCGCAGATTCGGTCCGCACGTTCGCCCTCGACCGGGTCTACCTGCGCGATCTGTGGTCGTTTGCCCGCTATGTCACCGGATCGAGCATAATCTTCCTGCTGGTCTCGCAATGCGACAAGCTGGTGCTCGCCAAAGTCATGCCGCTCGAACACTTCGGGTTCTACATCCTTGCAGGCAACCTCGCCTCGGCGCCGCTGGCGTTCGCCACGGCGTATGCCAGCCGGGTCCTCTTTCCGATATACTCCCAGCTCTGGCGGGAGGATCACCAGGATCTGCGGACTGAATTCTACGCCCGACGCAGGATTCCATCGCTGCTCTACTCGTTCGCCGCGGGCGGGATCATCGGGAGCGCCCATCTGGTGATCGGCATCCTGTACGACGATCGCTACGCCGAAGCAGCGCTCTACCTCCAGATACTGGGGATCGCGCCGCTTTTCGCGCTGGCTTCCAACGCCGCGAACGAAACGCTGACAGCCACCGGGCGGATCAGCGCGACCTTCCAGGCAAGCATCGCCAAGCTGGCGTGGCTGGCCGCCGCCGGGACGGCCGGATACCTGCTTTACGGCCAGTTCGGCCTGGTGCTCGCGGTCGGGCTGATGGAAGTTCCCGCCCTGGGCCTGAAGTGGATCCGGATGCACCACGCCAGCCTGCTCGACATGCGCCAGGAAGTGCTGTTCGTGATGGCAGGCTTTCTCGGCATCCTGTGCGGTTTGGGCGGCGATTGGCTGATCGGTTTGTGGCTCCGGTAGACGCCGGCCGCATCAGGTTCCGGCAACCAGGACAGCTCCCCGGGGCACTTCGGGGACAGGTGCAACAACCGGAACAGGCCGCCGGATCGACAGAAGTGCAGCGGCAAATCCCAACAGTCCGAACGTGAGGAAGGCCGGTCTTTCGCCGAACGAGGTGAAGAACAGCATTTCCAGCAGCATCGCCAGATAGGAGAACGCGAAAGCTGCGGTCTGGGCGGTTTGCCGATCCTCAGCCGCTGCGCTCATCCGCCTGATGCGCCTGAGGAAGTGGAGGAAAGTCCCGAAGAAGGCCGCCAGACCGACCGGCCCCGCGATCAGGCCAATCCAGACATAGGTGTTCACATAATCGATGATCCCTTCGCCTTGCCGCATGTCTTCAAGCCGCACCTCGAGTTCCGCTGTCGAATACCCGATGAGCGGACTACCCCAGAATTCTTCCAGACCACGCCGCAGCAGTTCGCGGCGATAATCCGACGTCTCGCTTGAATGCCCGGACAAGCCGACCGATTCCGAGAGATAAGGAGAAAACTGCGCCGCAGTGAAGACAACGGTCACGCCCGCCGCGACAACCAGAACCTTCCGGGCAAGCGCGGCATAGCGGCCCAGGAAGATGTCGGAGACTGCAAGGGCAAAGAAGCAGCCGATCCACGCGCCGCGCGATTGCGGGGCGGACAAGCCGATAAAGATGACTGCCGCCAGACCGTAGAAATGCAGCCTTGAGCGGAACTGGTCGCGCAGCAGCCACAGCGCAACCAGGCATATTGCCATGATCATCGCGATGGAAGTCGGCTCTACGAAAGGACCTCCGGCTCGAAGCAGGCCGCCGCGTGACTTGATGAGTATCAGGGTCGGCAACTCATAGAGGGCATACAGTTCTCTGTAGATCGCCCAGGCGCGCGAGACCTCGAAGACCAGGATGGCTGAGAGGATTACTCCTCCGCAAGCCAGCCACCGCATTGCGGCGCGCAGTTCCTCGATGCTCCGCAGCCCCCGGCTGAGAACGTAGTAAGGCAGGCCGAAGTCGAATACGATATTGACCGAAGTACGCAGGAAGTGCGTCAGGCTCGTCTCGCGCGAGAGCGCGGCACCGAACGTCAGGAGCAGGACGCAGACCCAGACATCGCTCTGCAGCAAGGCACGTCCCTTGGCCGGATTGCAGTAGATCGCAAGCGCCGCGCCGATCGCAAGTGCGTCCAGAACCCCGAAGTTGAACAGCTTCACCCCCCCGATCACAGCCTCGGTGTCGAGTGAGGGGAGCAGCAGGAAACTGAGCAGGTAGACCGGAGCGATGCGATCGAACCGGCCTGCCATCAGCGGCACCCAGAGCCCCATCACAAGATAGAGAGCCCAGACGTTCGAGAGGGACCAGGCGACAAGCGGCATCGCAAACGCAATTGTCAGGCTCTGCACTGCCATCGCTTGCCTGTACTGCTGCTTCAGGCAAAACAGGAAAAGACAGACGGCGGTAGAGCTCACAACAGCGACGTACGGCCCAGCGCGCAAATCCGCGTAAAACTGGACCAGCATCGCGAAGAAGCCGAAGACAGCGCACAGGACGGGAACCGCGGCCCGGTTCATCGGGCTGCCTTCCGGAAGCGAGTGACCGCCCGCAGCTTGGGCGTTTCGTTTTCCGGCTGCCCCGCGTACTCCCGCAATCCCCAGGATCCGTAGTCCGCGATTGGGGCGGTCGATGCATAGAGCGTCAGGGTGTCGCCGACCTGATCCTCCCAGCGGCCGAGATAGCGCGCATAGACTTCTTCCATACGGGGATCGCGCTGCAGTGCGCGTGCCAGTGCCAAGTCCGGAGTCACCAGATGCTGCCCACCTTCGTAGGCGATGTACCGCTTCCCGTAGCGAGCCGCGATGGCGCGATTGCGGGCGGCGAACGCGAATGTTTCATCAAGCGCGCCTGGCATGGCCGCAAAGACGCGGTCTACGTCCCGCACCTCGTATCCATTCAGATCGAGCCAAAGATAGGGCGCGGTCGCCAGTGCGTCGGTCCAGGCGGCTGTGTCCTCATGCCCGAGGACGATCTCCGCCAGATCGGGCCAGGCGTTCTGGCTTGCGGCAACCCGGACAAGCCTTTGCGGCCGGTCAGCGAACGCTTCGGTCCAGATCCGCATGGCGTGGGCATGCTTGTCGGCATACCGGATCATCTGCGCGCGGGTCGGGTCGCCGTCGCCCAGGCCCAGGGACAGTCCTTCGCGTTCCGCTTGCTGGGCGGCAGCGAACATGTCGTTCCAGACTTCGTTGCCAAGCTCCACGTAGACGGTCCGCGCCGGGTCGATCCGCTCGTGCACCAGGTGAGCAAATTTCCGAATGTACGTGTCGTCCGCACGGTAGGGTATCTGAAACCATGGATCCGCGTCCAAGGCGTTGGCGAGATCCACCATGTCCTCGATCGAAGCGCCTGCCGGTCCGGCCTGGGAACCGCTTTCCGGCAAGGTCCGGGTCGACCAGCGGACTGCCGCGTTGTCGTTGATCCGCTGCCAGTCGAGGAAACGGATTACCCGGAAGCCTTCAAGGAACGAGAGGAATTCCGGGTGGAAGCGCTCGCTGGTCGGCCGATCCGCCTCCCGGCAGTCGATGGCGCGAACCGGGTCGGCAGGATCGGTGCGCACGAGTTCGATCCAGGCGCCCTCTCCCCCGGTACCTGCGGGTACGAGATCGAGCGTGAGCGACTGCTCCCCGCTATCCCGCACATGCGCCACGCCTCCGGCGGTAAGTTCTCCGCTGCCTTGAAAGTCGCACCGCACGACGATTGGCTTGAAAGGTGCCGGCGGGAGGATCAGGGGACGCGGCGCGGTCTGACCGGGCTCCAGGTACCGCACCCAGCCCAACCGATCGAGCTGGGAGGCGGGCATTGCCGTCCAGCCCTGCCCCTTCGACGAGAACCACTCGCTTTGCGTCACGAGGTTGCTGAACACCTGCTGCCGGTTGAACGGCGCCAGCCCGAAAAGATTGATCCCGACGATCGTTTCCCCGGGCTGAGGGAGCCGAGCCGTTGGACCCGCGTACCGCAACGACACCTCCCGCCCGGGAGGCGCGAAGGCGAGCAGGCCCGCCAGCGCCGCAGCCATGCCGATCGCCGCAATCGAAGCTGGCGGAAACTGCTTTTTCACGCCCCGCTCCTTCATCCCCAGGCCCCTCGAGCTCCCGTTCTACCGAGACCCGGCGCGCCAGGGCATTGGCAGTTTTCGGAGCGTCGATGCCCGCAGCCCGTCACGACGCCGCAGAACGGTCCGTTGGCTTGCCGGGATGGTCCATGCTTCGGCGCCAGGCCTGGTGGATCAGGAAGATCTGCGGGCCATCGATCAGATAGCGCCGCCACATCCGCCGGGGATCGGAAGCGAGCCGGTAGAGCCATTCCAGCGCCAGATGCTGCATCATCAGCGGCGCGCGGTCCTGTTCACCGCTGAGGAAGTCCAGACTTGCTCCGACACAGAACCCGATGCCGCAAGCGGAGCCCGTCAGCGCTACGCGATGGGCGATGATTTCCTGCTGGGGCGATCCGACTGCGAGAAACGAGTACCGCGCCTTCGCCTCCACCAGGAAGCGTACGGCGCGCGCGACTTCCCGGGCATCCTTGATGAAGCCCATCGGGGGATCGTAATGCCGGACGTTGCGCAGGCCATAGCGGTCCGCGACGGCAGCCACCATGTCCGCCCGGCCACCCAGGATGGCCACGGGGTCATCGTTCCCGATCCCCTCCTCGAACAACCGAACGGTCAAGTCGCTGCCGGGCACGACCGGCAAGTCGGAGCCGGCAACCCGCGCCAGCATGTGAAGTATCCGGCTGTCGCACAAGACCATCCATGCCCCGCGATAGGCCGGCCACAAGTCCGAGCGGCTTCGCTGCAGCCGTACGACGTGATCGACATTGGGCGTGACGACATAGGTGAACGCGGCATCGATCGGCCGCAAGACGATCGATTGCACCACGGTACTCATGTCCAGCGGGGCGAAAGGCAGTTCAAGAAAGTCGACGTTGTCCGCCCCTTCCGACGCGGGCTCGGCCTCCAGTGGCTTCGGGGCAGCATGAGCGGCAGAACGATCTTCATCGGACCGATAAGTGTAGCCTGTCATAGCGCATCTCTCCTGACCCGAATGTGTCACGGAGATCTTTGCCCGTCAGTTTGCTTAACTACTTCCACCGTTCACAGTTATAAATAGACCCAACCTGTTTTTTAATACGGCACAAGTCATTCATCCGCACTCCGAATTCTCATACCTCCCTAGACGGGGCACCAATTGAACAATGCCCGCAATATCCGACTGCGGATAAGCTCCTCGCAAGAGCCGGAAACGTCTGCCGGCCAGATGTCGAGGAGGTCCCGTGCCCTTTTGTTTCCGATCCTTAAGGGGGCGCCGCTGTCTCGATGGCGGCGGCGCGCATGCCGCAATCGCCCAGGCTCTTGCGATCTTGCTGGCAGCGCTGTTCCCCGCGGTGCCCTTGGCGGCGCAGGCCCAGCAAGCAACGGAAACGGCACCCGGGATGCTCGCCGCCCCCGCCCGCTACACTGTCAACGCCGGAGACGATCTGGACGTGTTCGTCTGGGGAGAGGAACGGATGCAGCGTCTGGTGCGGGTCCAGCCGGACGGCACCTTCGCGTTCCCGCTGGCCGGCTCGATCAAGGCCAGCGGCCGCAACGTCACCGATATCGCGGCGGAAATCCGGGAACGCATCGCGGTCAACTATCGGTCCACTCCGCCCGACGTCACGGTTTCCGTGCGAGACGCCACTGGGATGCGCTTCTACGTCGTGGGCAAGGTCAGGACGCCCGGCAGCTACACCAGCGGCACCTCCCCGAACATTCTCCAGGCGCTCAGCATGGCGGGCGGGACTGCCGAATTTGCCGATGTGAAGCACGCCGTGATCCTGCGGCAGACACCGCGCGGCCAAGTGGTCGAGCCGGTGAATCTGAAAAAGCTGCTGAAAGGCGGGCGCGCCCTCGATGCAGGAGCGTTGAACGAAGCGCTTCCCATGCTGTCGAGCGGTGACGTCCTTGTCGTTCCGTGAGTTGGCTGCCGTTGGAACGTTCGGCCTTCAGATACTGGCGGCCTTTTCTGCCGCACTGGCTCCGGCCGCCGTGCGGGCCCAGCCGCAGCTGGGGCTGGAGGTTGACGTGAACGCCTTCAGCGCAAGCAACCCCTTCCTGCTGTCTGAGGACCCGGGGATCACGCCCGGCGGCGAAATCGTGGTGCGGCCGGACCTTACCTGGCCAATCGGCCCCGGCACCACGGCCACGGCTGAAGGGAGTCTCGGGTTCCGGCAGTACAGCCGCCGCTACGGCAATTTCGTGACGGGACAAGCCACCGGCACGCTGCAGCACCGTCGCAGCGAATACCTTTGGCTGCGCACCGATGCTTCTTACGAGCGGATCCTCCCGACCGATGCCTTGGCCGACAGCATCGACGTGGCGATCGATCCGGTAAGCTTGCGGGAAAACATCCAAGCAAGGCAGACACTTACCTGGAATCCGAACGAGACGACATCTGTGGTCGGTTCGGTCGCGTGGCTCCGGACCGATGCAATCGATTCCCCCATTCTGATCGGCACCAGCGCTTTCGACTTTTCGATCGGTGCGGAGAAGCGGGTCAGCCCCCTTCTGGCAGTCGGTGTCCGGGGACAAGTCATCACGACGCGTTCCGAACTGGGAGACGATCCCACGATCAAGGCTTTCCGCCTCACGGCTACGCGCCGCCTGGCCGGTACCTGGCGGGCGCAGGCGAGCGTAGGGATAGACCAGGAAAACCGGACCGGCCTCGACAGTGTGCGCCGGGAAACCCCTGCTCGCCTGAGCGGCAGCGGGGGCATCTGCTACGAACCTGAACACATGGCCGTGTGCCTGACCGCTGCCATCCGCTCCGTCATCAGCGGTTTCGGCAATCTTCAGCGCGAGACATCGGTCGGCGCGACGCTGAGGCGGCGCATCTCGGAAAACGGGACGCTCGCGGCTAGCGCGGATTACCGGAGGGCTCCTTTGCCGGGCGTGCCCGGCCGCGCCGAAGTGCTCCAGCTTTCCACCGATTACGAACACCGGGTCAGCCGCCGGTTCTCCCTGCGAAGCGGGGTGGATTACCTGCGCCGGAACCTGCTGGCCGGAGACAGGGCCGGCTCGGTGGTCGTCCATGTCGGCCTTACCTTGAGGGAGCCCCGCCGATGAATGCGCTAACGGACCCGGACAGCCTCGGCATCTATCCGCGTGAGATCATCGCGATGCTTCGCCGCCACTGGCACTGGGTGATCGTGCCGATGGTGCTGGGCGTTCTTGCGGCAGGTGGTGCGGTCTGGTGGCAGAAGCCTGTCTACCGGTCGGCGGCCACCTTGTTGATCGATTCGCCGCAGATCCCGACCAGCCTCGTGGCTTCCCCGCTGACCGACATCGCTGACGAGCGGATTGCCAAGATCCGCCAGCAGATCGTCAGCCGGGATAGTCTGGCCGATCTGATCGGACGCAACGGCCTTTACCCGGTCGAGCGGACAAACCTCGATTTCCCGCATGTGCTTGACCTGATGCGGGACGCGATCGGCGTGGACCTAGTCGGCGCCGATCAAGGCCAGGGCGGAGGAAGCACCATCGCCTTCACGCTTTCCTTCGATTACGACGATCCGCTCAAGGCGCAGGACGTAACCGAGCAGCTGACGCACCTTTTTCTGGTCGAGGATAAGCGCTTTCGCACGGAACAGGCGCTGGGAACCGCGGCCTTCCTTGAACGGCGTTCCGACGAATTGCGGCGGCAACTTGCGGTTCTGGAGGACAAGCGCCGCGATGTGGAGGCACGCTACGCCGGTGCCTTGCCCGGCAATGTGGCGCTGAGCGCGCAATCCAGCTCTGCCCTGCGGGCCGAGATTTCCCGAACGGACGCCGAAACGCAGGGATTGCTCCAGCAGAACAGCCTCCTTGCGGCGCAGGAGCATGAACTGGCGCAAGCTCCGCCCGCAGGGATCGACAGTTTGCGGGCAGCCCAGGACCGTCTCGCCCGCCTCTCCTCCGTCTACGCGGAAGATTTTCCCGAGTTGCAGGCTGCGCGAGCCGAAGTGGAACGGCAGCGCGAGCTCCTGCGCCAGATGCCTCAGCCGCGGGCCTCGAACCTGCTGGAGGGCGAGATTGCCGCCGGGCGCGAGCGGATCCAGGTTCTCGCCAGTCGACGCGCCGAACTGGTCCGCATGATGACCGATCTTGATCAGCGCGCGGCGCAGGCGCCCCAGGCGGCTTACGAACTCAACATGATTGAGCGCGAGTACGACAACCTGAAGCGGCAATACGATTCCCTGCGCGAAAAGCAGCTCGACGCGCAGGTGGCCGCCAATCTCCAGTCCGAAGACAAGGGGGAGCGGTTCAGCATTGTCGACCAGCCCAGCCTTCCGCTGGAGCCGTTGGGGCCGAAGCCGGTCGTGCTGCTGATCGCCGGCCTTCTTGGCGGCGCAGCAATGGGCGTGTTCCTGATCCTGGCTTTCGAACTGCTCGGCGGCACGATCCACGGAGAGCAGACGCTCGCGGGAGCCCTCAAGGTTCCGACTTTTGGCGTAGTCCCGTTCGCGCGCAAGCCGGGCCTGCTGTCCCTCTTCCGCCGGACCGGCTCAGGAACGCGAAGCCACACTACCTTAGCTGCCGGGGGAGCAATCCGATGAGCCCTGAAATCGAAATGACGAAGGTCCACCTCCTTGGCCGGGGGCCCGGAGGTTCAGCCAGAACATCCCTTGCCCTCGATCGGGGAACTCTGGCCGCCAACCGGATCGTCGGCTTCGAGCCGATGGATGAAAACGCCCAGTCGTTCTTCCAAATTCGCTCCGCGCTGCTCAACCACGCGCAGGCTACCGGGCAGCGAATCTTCGCTGTAACCTCGGGCGAACCGCGCAACGGCAAAACCCACGTCGCCGTCAATCTCGCCGCAGCCTTGAGCCGGATTCATCCGACAGTCCTTGTCGAACTGGACATGCGGCAGCCCTCGGTGGGCCAGCGCCTTGGGCTTCCTTCGTCCCCGCCAGGGGTGGACGATTATCTGGCAGGCGAGACAGGCTGGTGCGAAACGCGTGTGCAGATCGAAGGCTTCGACCTCGGCATCCACCGCGTGCGGAAGCGTCGCCACGATGCTGAAACCCTGCTGAACTCGACTCGTCTTGCCAACGCGCTGCGGCTGTCCTGTGCGGCAGAGGGTCGCCCGATCTGCATCGTCGACACACCCCCGGCGATCATGACCGACGATCTCGTGCTGATCGCCCGGGCCGTCGACGGGTTTCTGCTCGTCGCGCAGGAGGCGCGGACTCGCAAACGCGGCTTGCTTGATGTGGTCAGTGCACTCAGCCCGACCCCCGTAATCGGCTCGGTCCTCAACATGTCGATCTCAAGCCCGGCCCCGAGGGTGGACTACGGCTGCTACTACAGCAGCAAGAACTTCACCCCGGCCGCAGAACCAGCCGCCTGATCGGACAAGGGTGCCTGCCCGCACCGATGTGCTCGACCGGGGCTGCCGTGCCACCCCGAGACCTTAGGAATCAGCCGCATGTACCGTCCCACTGCTGACGAGCGTTCCCTTTGGCTGCGGAACCTTCCGGCTCGCACGACCCTGAAGCTGTTCAACCAGCGGCACCTTCGCATGTGGCTGGGCAGGCTGCACGAGAACGCGCTTCATCGCCACGAACCAGATATTCCCCGGCTTGCCGGGCTGGACCGCGAGATTGTATCGGCGCTGGATACCGCGGGCGTATTCATGACATCGCTGGCGTCGCTGCAGTTGCCCGGCTCCGAAGCGTTGCTCGGGACGGCCGGGAGACTGGCGGAAGCGTTTGCACCGACAGCGCGCTCGCTGGTGAAAGCCGGACGCGACTTCGTCATTGTTCCCCCCGAACAGATCGTTCGCAACCCGGCGATCTATCGCTGGGGGCTGCACGATCGCCTGCTCGACATCGCGGAAGCCTACCTTGGCCTTCCCGCGGCGTATGACGGGGTGGCGATCAACTACACCGTCGCGGACGGACGGGAAGTTTCCACCCGCAAGTGGCACCGCGACTGGGAAGACCGGCGCATGCTGAAGGTCGCGGTCTATCTCCACGACGTCGACGGAGACGGGGGCCCTTTCGAGCACATCAGCCGGCATGACACCTTGCAGAACGACCGCGACGGCTTCCGTTATGAACTGGCGGACGGCGCCGAACTGGAACGCCGCCTGGGCGCATCCTACGAAGAGGGGATCGTGAGCTGCGAAGGTCCGCGCGGAACCGTGATCTTCAGCGACACCGCCCGGTTCTACCACCGCGGAAAGCCCGCGACCCGCCGCGACCGCGCAGCCTTGTTCTACAGCTACTTCTCAAGCCCGCCGCGCCACCCCTTTCTGTGTGAGCGGACCGGCCTTACGCGAGGCGATATCGCGCAGATGGCGCAGCGCTTGCCCACCCGCCAGCGCAAGGCGGCGCTGTGGCGGCAGAACATTCCCGGCATCCTTCGCCTGGTTCCTCCGGCAGTTCTCTGACTGCCGGATCAGACCAGTGGGGCCAGCAGGGCGCAAAGTCCTGCCGCGTTGGTGTCCGGATCGTGCATTGTGCGCACCCGGTCCCGGCCCTGTTCACCCATGGCCTGCAATTTGCCCAGCGGCGCATCCAGTGCGTTGTCGAGAGCTTCGACCAGCGCTTCGACGGAGCCAGACGGCACCAGCCAGCCGACTTGCGCATCCACGAGTTCTGGAATCCCCGCCACCGCGCACGTGATCACGGGCCTGCGGAGCGCCAGCGCCTCCATCAACACCACCGGGAGTCCCTCCGCAAAGCTGGGCAGCACCAGCGCCCGCACCTCCCCAAGCTTGCGACGGATATCCGCCGGCGTCCCCCAGCCGAGCAGCCGCACGTTTCCAGCAATCCCGAGCCGGGCGATCTGCGCCTCGATTGCGGCGCGGCCTTCGCCGTCGCCGAAGATCTCCAGTTCGATCGGGCGCCTGGCGGCGACTTGTGCGACGGCTTCAATCAGCAAGGGCAGCCCCTTTTGGGGGCTGAGCCGCGCCACGCACAGCAGCCGGACGGATTCCAGCCCTTCCCTGTTTTCGGAGGCCTCTTGCTGGAAAACCGGCGCGGCAGCGCAACGGACCACATGAATGTTGCTCCAGTGTTGCGGGTCCGACCAGCGCATCAATTGACTGCGGCCAAAGCTGGAAACCCCCGCCACGAATGCGGCTTCGGCGATCTTTCCGGGAAGATCGAGAACGAGCGGAGCGTCGAATTCATCCGGCCCGTGAACCGTGAAGCTGTAGGTCACGGGCGCCAGCCGCGAAACCAGCCGGGCGACGGCAGCCGGGTTGGTGCCGAAGTGGGCATGGATGTGCCGTATTCCTGCCTTGCGCAAATGGTGCGACAGGATGGCGGCTTCGGCGAAATAGGCACAGGCGCGCAGCCGGTTGCCAGGCCCGCCGGTGCGGAGCGAGAGCCACAGTGCCTTTCCCGACATGACCGGCCGCGCCGCGAAAGACGCGGCCGCGGCCGAGACGAGCCGGAGGATGCCGCCATCCAGCAGCGCCGCCGTGCGGCGCGCTTCCGCCACGTCTCCCGGATCGCTGAAGCTTTCTGTCGAACGGCGGACGGTAAAGCGGCTGACGGTAAAACCCTGCCGCTCCAGCGCGGCAATTTCCGTCCGGATGAAGCTGTGGCTGATCTTTGGGTAGGCGTTGGTGAAATAGGCGACGCGCTTTTCGGCATTGCCTTGCCTTGCCCAGGGATCCGGCCCTGAGTTGTCGGGGGCTGCCGGGAAAGCGGCAGGCGTTTGCCGCCTATGGGCCGAGGGTGGCGGCATGAGAGCCAAGATCCGGTTCATGCGCGCAGTATGGAGGAGCGCGCGCACCGGCGGCAGTCCGACTTTTCCCAAGGAAATCTAGCTGGTGGACTATTCGGTCGCGGTCCCTGGACGGCTTGGACAGACGATGTGCGACGTCAGCTGTGGAGCGCACGGATCTGGCTGGATGGAAGGGCTGCGCCCGGGACCGGCAATAACAGTCCAGCCAAGTCCCTTCTCCCGGATCCGGGTCCGTTTTTTGCGAATAGCAACCGGGCCGCTGGGCTCGCAGGATCGGCGCGCAAGGAAACGCTCGCATGAACTGTCCCGCCTGCCATTCTCCGATGCGTCTGTGGCTCGGAATGCCGATCGACGCGAAGAAGGACGAGTCCTCGCCCTTTGGCACCATCGCGCATCGCGAAGGTTACGGACAGCGCATGGCCCTCCCGATGCCGCAGCCGGAACACGTTTCCGCGTTCCGTGCCCTTTCCGCCGACGGCCCCCACCGGGAAAGTCACCTGCGCCCCGCCCCGGACGCTCCGTGATCGTGCCGCGGCTTTCTTGTCCTGCACGGCGATGGCCTTGGCTGCGGAAGCCTGAATTCAGGCGCCTGACCGGGCTGGCCATTCTTGCGATCGGCCTGCCTGCGATCACGCTTGCCAGCCATGCTGCCGGCGAAAAAATGCCCGCAAGGATCCAATCCCGCGTCCTTGCGGGGCCGATACCTGCGGGCGCTGCGCCGGATACCGGACAATTCGCGTACCAGCCGATCGAAGCGGAAGCGCAGGCGGTGCGCACCATCAACGCCGCAGTTCCCTTCGCCTCCGGGGAGTTGCCGCTTGCCGAGCCCTTCCGCCTTGGCGGCGGGTTTGAAGACATGGAGCGGGCGATCGATTGCCTGGCCGCGGCGAGCTATTACGAGGCGGGACGCGGAGCGCAGGACCAGCGCGCCGTGGCGCAAGTCGTGCTCAATCGCGTGCGGCATCCTGCCTTTCCGGACACCGTCTGCGGGGTCGTGTTTCAGGGGTCCGAACGGGTCACCGGATGCCAGTTCACTTTCACGTGCGACGGGTCGCTGAACCGCCGCACGCCTTCGGCCGAAGCCTGGCAGGAAGCCCGGCTGGTTGCCGGAGAAATGCTGTTCGGCCGGGTTGAACCATCCGTGGGGCAAGCGACCCATTATCACACCGACTGGGTAATGCCGGCCTGGAGCCGTGAAATGGACAAGGTCGCCGCGGTCCGGACGCACTTGTTCTTTCGCTGGCGCGGATCGCAGGGGGAGCCGCGCATCTTCAGCGCGACCCATGCGGGGCGGGAAGCGAACGTCAGGGCGCTTGCGCGGCTGTCCCCGGTCCATGCCGCCGCACCCGAGCTTGCGGAAATCGCAAACCTCCATTCTCCGGCGGTCCTGACAAGCCCCGGGACACAGCTGTTCGCGGTGCCACCTTCGCCTTCGCCGCCACCGTCCCGTCCATTGCAGGAAACCTTGCCCGACGAGCCAAGCGCGCCCGGGCCCGGCGTCTTCCTGGTCACCTTGTCGGCAAGTGCCGGTCCCGACAGCTTTCTGCGTCTCGCGCAGCAGAAGTGCGCCGGGCTGGACCAGTGCCGTTTGATTGGCTGGACCGATCCGGCACGCCAGGCTCATGCACTGCCAATACCAGGCAGTTCGGTCGATGCGATCTCCTTTACCTTCATGAGGCGGGACAATTCCCAAGTCAGCCGGGCTCAGTGGAACTGTACCGAATTTCCAAGGGAGGATCCGGGCCAATGCCTGCGCCGCGGTGCCTGATCAGCCCTGCGGCCACGCGGGCGCTGGCGATGCCACCAAGCACCTCTCCCCGGCGCGTAGCGCCGCGCCCCGTGCAAGGCGCGAGTTCTGCCCCCTCCCTTCATCCGGCTCCAGGAGACCGTCCATGCCGACAGCCTTGATCAGCACCCGCCGACATGACGACGATCGCGGATGGTTCCGCGAAACCTGGGTCGAGCGACGCTGGCGCGAATACGGGGTCGAATGCGCATTCGTGCAGGACAACCACAGTTATTCCGCCGACGCCGGTACCATACGCGGCATCCACTTTCAAAAGCCGCCCCATGCACAGGCCAAGCTGGTTCGCTGTGTTCGGGGCCGCATCATCGATTATGCCGTCGACTTGCGGATCGGCTCCCCGACTTACGGGAAGTACGAGGCCTGGGAACTCAGCGCTGCCAACGGGGACCAGCTCTTCATCCCACAAGGCTATGGTCACGCCTTCATCACGATCGAGCCAGACACGGAAGTCGCCTACAAGGTGTCCGATTACTACGCGCCCGACTGCGAGAGCGGACTGGCGTGGAACTGCCCGGATATCGGGATCGAATGGCCACTTGGCGGACGCGCTCCGGTGCTTTCGGCCAAGGATGCGCTGCTTCCTGATCTGCGCGACTTTCACAGCCCCTTTTACTGCGAAGACGCGCCTCAGGACATGATTCCCGCCTGATCGCCCATTCAAGGATGACAGCATGAGAGTTTTCGTAACGGGCGGCGCGGGCTTCATCGGATCGGCCCTGATCCGCCATCTCATCTCTGAAACCAAGCACCGTGTCCTGAACTTCGACAAGCTGACCTACGCCGGTACGCTCCAGTCGCTGGAACCGGTGTCGAACAGCGACCGCTATCGCTTCGTCCGCGGTGACGTGTGCGACCGTGGGCTGGTCGATGCAGTGCTGGCCGATTTCCGCCCCGACGTGATCGTGCACCTGGCCGCCGAAAGCCACGTGGACCGATCCATAGACGGGCCCGCGGACTTCATATGGACAAACGTGATCGGCACTTTCACGCTGCTTCAGGCCGCGCTCGGCTATTGGCGCGGGCTCGACGCGGCAAGCAGGGCGGCATTTCGTTTTCACCACGTCTCAACGGACGAGGTCTTCGGTTCACTGGAGGATGAAGGGCGGTTCACCGAGGCCACGCCGTACGATCCGCGTTCGCCCTATTCCGCCTCAAAGGCATCTTCCGATCACCTGGTCCAGGCCTGGTGGCACACCTATGGGCTACCGGTGCTGGTGACCAATTGCTCCAACAACTACGGTCCCTACCATTTCCCCGAAAAGCTCATTCCTCTGACGATCCTGCGCGCTCTCGCGGGGGATACCTTGCCGGTCTACGGCAACGGCAGCAATGTTCGGGACTGGCTCTATGTCGAAGACCACGCCCGTGCGCTGCGCCGGGTGTTCGAAGAAGGCGCCCCCGGCGAAACGTACATCATCGGCGGCAATGCCGAGCGCCGGAACATCGATGTGGTGGAGACGATCTGCTCCACGCTCGACAGCCTGAAGGCCCTGCCGAAAGGAAGCCACCGCGACCTGATCACGTTCGTGCACGACAGGCCCGGTCACGATCAGCGCTATGCCATCGACGCGACCAAGCTGCGCAACCAGCTCGGCTGGACACCGCAAGTCGGTTTCGATCAGGGGATCGTCCTGACGGTCCGCTGGTATCTGGAAAACCAGAGGTGGTGGGCACCCCTTCTCTCGCGCAACGCCACCCAGCGCTTGGGACTGGTGGCCTGAGTGATGGCGCGCTCCGTCCTCGTTACCGGCGGTGAGGGACAGATCGGGCGCGAACTGCAACGCCTGTCCTGGCCATCTGGTCTTGTCGCCGTATTTCCCGGGCGAGACCGGCTCGACTTGTGCAACCCCGAGAGCATCGCCGAATACGTCGCCGGAACGGACTGGGGCTGCATCGTCAACTGCGCCGCCTGGACCGCCGTTGATGCTGCCGAAGACGCCGTCGCCGAAGCCTTCCGGGTCAACGCCCAGGGCCCGGCCCTGCTAGCGGAAGCCGCTGCCCGTGCCCGGATCCCCTTCGTCCAGCTTTCGACCGATTATGTCTTCGATGGCCGGCTGGATCGTCCTTACCGGGAGGATGATCCGGTCTGCCCGCGTAATGCCTACGGCGCGAGCAAGCTGGCCGGGGAGCTGGCGGTTCGTGCCGCGCACCCGCGCGCCGTGGTGTTGCGGACGGCCTGGGTGCTGAGCGTTCACCGGACAAACTTCCTCAAGACGATGCTCCGTCTCGCAGACACGCGAAAGCAGCTGAGCGTGGTCGCGGACCAGGTGGGCTGCCCCACGTCCGCCAGCGACATCGCCAAGGCGATACGCCAGATCTGTCAGCGGCTGATCGATGATCCGTCCGCGCCATGCGGCATTTATCACTTTGCCGGCGCCGGATCGGCATCCTGGCATGAACTGGCCTGCGCGATCTTCGATGATGCGGCCCTGCAGGGCCGGCGCGTTCCCGAAGTGAACCCGATCGAGACCCAGGATTATCCGACCCGGGCAGCACGCCCGGCCAATTCGCGGCTGGAGACCAGCCGCATCACACAGGACTTCGGGATTGTCCCGCGCCCGTGGCGCGATGCCGTGCGCGACATCGTCGATGAACTCCAGACACAGGAACAACCGGCATGAAGGGAATCATCCTCGCGGGCGGATCGGGGACTCGCCTCCATCCAATGACGCTGGTCACATCCAAGCAGCTGATGCCGATCTACGACAAGCCGATGATCTACTATCCGATTTCGACGTTGATGCTGGCCGGAATTCGCGAGATTCTGCTGATCTCCACCGCGCGCGACATCCCGAGCTTTCAGGCGCTGCTGGGCGACGGCAGCCAGTGGGGCGTCTCGATCGCATACGCGGTCCAGCCCCGTCCGGACGGACTGGCCCAGGCCTACATCATCGGCGCGGACTTCGTACACGGTTCCAACTCAGCCCTGATCCTGGGAGACAACCTGTTCTACGGCCACGGGATCACAGACCTTCTTTGCCGGGCTGCCCAGCGATCGGAAGGGGCAACCGTTTTCGCCTATCACGTCAACGATCCGGAACGGTACGGAGTCGTTGAATTCGACACCGATTCACGGGCCGTCTCCATCGAGGAGAAGCCGCTTCACCCGCGTTCGAACTGGGCGGTGACCGGCCTGTACTTCTATGACCAGCAGATAGTGGACATCGCGGCCGACCTGCGCCCCTCGGCGCGCGGCGAGCTGGAGATCACGGATGTAAACCGGGCTTATCTGGCGTCCGGGCAACTGAACGTCGAGCAAATGGGGCGCGGCTATGCCTGGCTCGACACCGGAACGCCCGAAAGCATGGTGGAAGCTTCCGAGTTCGTGCGAACACTGGAAAAGCGGCAGGCGTTCAAGATCGCCTGCCCCGAAGAAATCGCCTTCCGGCAAGGCTTCATCGGGGAAGGGGAAATGGCGCGTGCCATCGCCCGGTTCGGCAAGTCCGCCTACGGCCAGTACCTGGCGATGATCGCCGGGCAAGGCGGCATGGCCGACATTCGCGCGATTGCCTCGGCTGCCTGACGGACGCGGCCTAGCTCACCACGCCTGCCGCAGCGAGCACCGCAAGGGTCAGCAAATCGGACGCGCTGGAGCTCATCGCCGCGATTTGGACCGGCTGGCCCATCCCCAGCAGCATCGGGCCGATTACCGCGTTGCCGCCGAGTTCCCGCAGCAGCTTGGCCGAAAGATTTGCGGATTGCAGCCCCGGCATCACCAGCACGTTCGCCGGTCCGGAAAGCCGGCTGAACGGATACTTTTCCATCACGCGCGGGTTGAGCGCGGCATCGGGCGCCATTTCCCCTTCGTATTCGAAGTTAGGCTGCCGCTCATCGAGAATCTGCACCGCCTCGCGGATGTTCTCCAGCCACTTGCCGGACGGGTTGCCGAACGTCGAATAGGACAGGAAGGCAACGCGCGGTTCATGCCCCAGGCGCCGCGCCACCATCGCAGTCTGCTCCGCAATGTGGGCCAGTTCCTCGGCGGTCGGCCGTTCGTTGACCGTGGTATCGGCGATGAAGCTCGTGTGGTTCTTTCCGATCAGCAGATGAATGCCGAACGGCACGTGGTCCGGCTTGGGATCGAGCACCAGGCGCACTTCGCGCATGGTCTGGGAATAGGGCCGGGTGACCCCGGTAATCATCGCATCGGCTTTCCCCAGCGCGAGCATCGCGGAGCCGAAGATGTTCCGATCGCGGTTGACCAGCCGCCAGATATCCCGTTCGAGGAAACCCCGCCGCTGAAGCCGCTGGTAAAGGTATTCGAACATCTCCTGCCGAAGGTCCGAGACTTCGGAGTTCTGCAGTTCGAAGCTTTCCGGGTCGTCGACGCCGAGCTCTCCCAGCTTGCGCAGGACGACTTCGGTCCGGCCGACCAGAATCGGTTTGCCGTGGCCGCCGTCGCGGAACTGGATCGCCGCACGCAACACGATTTCCTGCTCGGCTTCGGCGAACACGACTCGCTTCGGCGACTGCCGCGTCTGCTCATAGGCCTGGGTCAGGATCGCGGTCGTCGGATTGAGCCGGGAACGCAGCGACAAGCGGTAGGCGGCAAAATCCTCGATCGGGCGCTGGGCGACGCCCGAATCCATCGCGGCCTTGGCGACAGCGGCGGAGACGACGTCCATCAGGCGCGGATCGAACGGCGCAGGAATGATGTAGTCGCGCCCGAACTGCTTGCTTTCCCCGCCATAGGCGGCGGAGACTTCTTCCGGCACCCGGTCGCGCGCCAGTTCAGCGATCGCGTGCGCCGCGGCGATCTTCATTTCCTCGTTGATCGTGGTCGCCTGAACGTCGAGAGCCCCACGGAAAATGAACGGGAAGCCGAGGACGTTGTTGACCTGGTTCGGGTAATCGGATCGCCCGGTGGCGATGATCGCGTCGGCTTTCACCGCCCTTGCATCTTCGGGAAGGATTTCCGGTATCGGATTGGCCATCGCGAAGATGATCGGCCGTTCCGCCATGTTCTTCACCCATTCGGGCTTGAGCGCATGCGCCGCCGAAAGCCCGAGGAAGATGTCCGCCCCGTCCAGCGCCTCCGCCAAGGTGCGCGCGTCGGTGTCGATCGCGTGCGCGCTCTTCCACTGATCCATGCCTTGTTCGCGCCCGCGATAGATCACGCCGTCGCGGTCGCACATGGTGACGTGGTCGTGCGCGACGCCCATCGCCTTGATCAGCGCGGTGCAGGCGATTGCCGCCGCTCCCGCACCATTTACCACCACCCGCACGTCGGCCAGGGAGCGGCCCGTCAGGTGGCAGGCGTTGATCAGCCCGGCCGCGGTGATGATCGCCGTACCGTGCTGGTCGTCGTGCATGACCGGGATCTTCATCCGTTCGCGCAGGGCGGCTTCGATGATGAAGCATTCAGGGGCCTTGATGTCTTCAAGGTTGATCCCCCCGAAGGTCGGCTCCATCAGCGCGACGGCGTTGACGAAGGCTTCCGGGTCCTCGGTCGCGAGCTCGATATCCATCGCATCGACATCGGCAAAGCGCTTGAACAGCACCGCCTTGCCTTCCATCACTGGCTTTGAGGCAAGCGCGCCGAGATTGCCGAGCCCCAGGATCGCCGTGCCGTTGGAAATCACCGCAACGAGATTGGACCGGGCGGTGTAGTTGGCGGCTTTCGAAGGATCGGCGGCGATGGCTTCCACCGGGGCGGCCACGCCTGGGGAATAGGCGAGGCTGAGATCGCGTTGGGTCGCCACCGGCTTGGAGGCGACGATCTCGATCTTCCCGGGCCTAATTCCCTGGTGGTACAACAGCGCTTCGCGAGTGGTGAAGCTGACGGGTTCGTCGTCGGCCAAGCATCTTCTCCTGTTCGTCACGTCCTCTAACCGAGCGCGAGGCGAAACGACAGGGGAAAGCTTTCCCAGACCGCTTTCCGAATCGGGCCCGGCATCGCTAAGCCCGTGCGCGATGGCCAAAAGCACCGCCCCCAGCCCGATGCTGGCACAGTACCTCGCCCTGAAACAGGAAGCGGGCGACTGCCTGCTGTTCTACCGCATGGGCGATTTCTTCGAGTTGTTCTTCGACGATGCCAGGCACGCAAGCAGGGTGCTGGATATCGCGCTGACCAGCCGGGGCGAACACGCGGGCGAACCGATCCCGATGTGCGGGGTGCCGGTCCATTCGGCGGAAAGCTACCTTGCTCGGCTTATCCGGGCAGGCTGCCGGGTAGCCATCGCCGAACAAGTGGAAACCCCGGAAGAAGCGAAGAAGCGCGGCGGGTCGAAAGCGCTGGTCGCCCGCGCGATCGTTCGCTTCGTCACCGCCGGGACCTTGACCGAGGAAGCCCTGCTCGAGCCCCGCCGCGCCAACATGCTTGCGGCGATCTGCGAAGTGCGCGGCACCTTCGGCATCGCGGCCTGCGACATCTCGACTGGCCGGATGGAACTGGAGGAATGCGCGCCGGAGGAATTGGGCGCGGTGCTGGCGCGCATCGGTGCGAGCGAGGTCGTCGCCCCCGAAGATCTGGAAAGTATGCCTCTGGAGGCAATTCCGCGCCCACGCGGCGGCTTTTCCAGCGACGCTGGGGCAACCGAATTGCAGCGCATCCACGGGGTTGCCACGCTGGATGCGTTCGGCGCCTTCACCCGCCCGATGCTGGCCGCGGCGGGTGGCCTGATCGCATATCTCGACCATGTCGGGCGCGGCAAGTTGCCGCTGCTGCTTCCTCCGGTGATCCATAGCGGCTCGGGTCAGCTGCTGATGGACGAAGCGACCAGAGGCAGCCTGGAGATCACCCAATCGCAGCAAGGCGGCCGCACGGGTAGCCTGCTGGCGACCATCGACCGCTGCATGACTGCCGCGGGTGCCCGGCAACTGGCCGAAGATCTGGCCGCGCCTTTAGCGGACAAGGCGGGGATCGAGGAGCGGCTCGCCCTCGTCGAGTGGCTGCACAACGATCCGCTGCTGCGCGGTGATCTGCGCGAGATGCTGCGCCAGCTTGCCGACGTCGGCCGGGCCTTGGGCCGCATCGTTGCCGCCCGGGGAAGCCCGCGCGATCTTGGTCAGCTGCGGGACGGATTGGGGCTGGCGCGGCGGATGCACGACTACTTGCGCGGCAAGCCGGATTGCCCTGCCCTGCTCACCGCCACGCTTCCTTCCCTTGCCGGTCACGGCGCGCTGGTCGACTTGCTGAGCCACGCCCTGGTCCCTTCGCCTCCGACCGAATGCAGCGGCTTCATCGCGCAAGGGTACGATGCCGCGCTGGATGAGCTGCGGTCGATCTCGGCCAGTTCTCGCCGTGCCATTGCTGCGCTCGAAGCGAAGTATCGCAAGGAGACCCGCACGCCTCCGCTCAAGATCCGGCACAACAACGTGCTCGGCTATTTCATCGAAGTGCCGAGCAAGCACGCCGACCGGCTGATGGCGGCGGACAGCGGTTTCACGCATCGCCAGACGATGGCGAACGCGGTCCGGTTCAACTCCTTGCACCTGCACGAGGAGGCCAGTCGGATCACGGAAGCCGGTGCTCATGCTCAGGCGGCGGAAGAAGCGCATTTCGAGGATCTGGTCGGTGCCGTCACCCGCGCCCGGCAAGCGATCGCCGCCACCGCCGCCGCGCTGGCGCGGATCGACGTGTCGTTGAGCCATGCGGAGCGGGCGGCGGAAGGCGGGTGGTGCCGTCCCGAGATCGTCGAGGAGCGCCGGCTGGAAATCGCCGATGGCCGCCATCCAGTGGTCGAGGCGGCATTGGCCAAAGGTGGGGTCAAGGGAGGAACCGGCGGCGCGCGGTTCGTCGGCAACGATTGCCGACTTTCGCCCGAGGACCGGTTGTGGCTGATCGGCGGCCCCAACATGGGCGGCAAGTCGACTTTCCTGCGGCAGAACGCGCTGGCGGTCGTGCTCGCGCAAGCTGGATCGTTCGTGCCCGCCGCCAGCGCCACGATCGGCCTTGTCGACCGGTTGTTCAGCCGCGTGGGCGCGAGCGACAACCTTGCGCGCGGGCAATCGACCTTCATGGTCGAGATGGTCGAGACAGCCGCGATCCTCTCTCAGGCGACCGAGCGAAGCTTCGTGATCCTGGATGAAGTCGGGCGCGGGACATCGACGTATGACGGGCTCGCGCTCGCCTGGGCCGTGGTCGAGGCAGTGCACGAGACGAAGCGCTGCCGCTGCTTGTTCGCGACTCATTACCACGAGCTCAACCGGCTGGCCGAAACCTGCGATGCCTTGTCCCTCCACCATGTTCGCGCGCAGGAATGGAAGGGAGAACTGGTGCTGCTGCACGAGGTGGCGAAAGGACCAGCCGACCGTTCCTATGGCCTTGCCGTGGCCCGGCTTGCCGGTGTGCCGAAGGACGTGGTCGGGCGGGCAAAGGCCGTGCTCGACCGGCTGGAAAAAGGCCGCGCGGAAACCGGCGGCCTTGCCGCCGGGCTAGGCGAACTGCCTCTGTTCGCCGCAGCCGTCCACGCGCAGGAAGAACAATGCGATTCCCTGCGGGACCGGCTGCAGGAACTGGATATCGACTCGCTCAGCCCACGCGAGGCGCTCGACTGGCTCTACCAGCTCAAGACGCTGGCGAACGAGTAGGCTTGCCCGCAATCAGCGTGCGGGACGGGCAGGCTTCCCGGATGCGCCGTCGCCCGGCAGATCGTCGAGCTTGTTCGCCGGACCATATTTGTCCGTGTTGTCGTCCATGTTCGGCTCGCCTTGGTAGGCGCTCATGTCGATCCGGCCGCTCTCGTTCATGTCGCGCATGTGGTCGACGATGTCCTGGGTCGAATCGTTCATCAGATCCGTCTTGCCGGGCCCCTTTTTGCTCTGAAGCGGGCGGTCCGTTGCCGGGGTGATCTGGCGGGCATCGTCGGTGACGTCCTGCGCCTGGCTCAGGTGGTCATCCTGCTCGGAGTTGTCGAGCTCCGGTGCGAGATGGGACTGGCGTTCTTCGTGGCTTCCCTTGGGGCGATTCATCGATGGTCTCCTTTAGGAAACCAACCCTTGGCGCTTACCCGGCGTTCCCGGAGTTAGGGCGATTGGCCCCCGGCTGCCACAGTACGTCGCCTTCGCCGGCCGCGTTGACGGCCCGCGCCAGCACGAAAAGATGATCGGACAAGCGATTGATGTAGGCTAGCGCCGCCGGATTGACCGGCTCTGCCTCCGCCAGCGCGGTCATCGCCCGTTCTGCCTGACGCGCAGAGGCACGCGCGACATGCAGGCGCGCCGCCGCTTCATTCCCGCCGGGCAGGATGAAGCTGCGCAGCGGCTCAAGCCGTTCAGTCAGCGAATCGATCTGCCGTTCAAGCCACTCGACCTGCGCCGGCACGATCCGCAAAACCATCTCGGACGGGGTAAAGTCATCGCCGGGCGTCGCAATGTCCGCGCCAAGATCGAACAAGTCGTTCTGTATGCGGGTCAGCGCAGGCCGCTGCGCCTCGGCCGCCACTGCCGCCAGGCCGATCGCGCTGTTCGCTTCATCCACCCGGCCGATCGCTTCGATCCGCAGCGAATGCTTGGAGCGCCGAGTCCCGTCGACAAGGCCGGTCGTGCCGTCATCCCCCGTACGGGTGTAGATCCGGTTCAGCCGGACCATGCCGCTTAGCGGTTGAACATCAGCAGGACGGCGACCACCACGACGGCGAGCGCCTGGTACTTGATGCGGGCGAACATCATCTGGTTCTGCCTCAGCTGCATCTCGGTCGCCCGGTCCCCGTCGTTTTCGAGATCGAGCCTGGTGCTCTGGAGAAAGGCGACGATGCCCCGCACCAGCGAGACGACGACCATGATCGCCAGCAGGGCGATGACGATGACGAGGAACGTGTTCATGGTTCGATATGTAGGGATTCGCCCATGGCAATACCAGCGGGCAATCGACCGGCTCGCAACGAATCCGCCAGCGCGCGCCCGTCCTCCCCGGCCTGCCGCAGAGCCGCGAGCGAAGGGGAGCCGCGCCGCTTGGCAAGCTTGCGCCCGTCTGCGCCCAGCAGCACCGGGTGGTGGTGCCAGACGGGGATTGGAAGGCCGAGCAGTTCCTGCAGCAGTCGGTGGATGGGAGTGGCGGAAAACAGGTCGAGTCCGCGGGTTACCAGTGTCACCCCGTCCGCTGCATCGTCCAGCGTGACCGCGAGATGATAGCTGGCCGGGGTGGACTTGTCCTTGCGGACCAGGACCACGTCGGCGAGTTGCTCTGGACGCACGGCTCGCGGCCCGGCTCGTTCATCGAGCCAGCCAAGCGCGCCTGTCTGCCGGAGCGCTTCCACGACATCGAGCCGCCAGGCCGCCGGCATCGCCGGATCAGGCGGGCGTCCCTTGCAGGTTCCGGCATAGAGCGGCCCATCGGGTCCGATCTTGCGGGCGGAGGCTGCGATCTGCGCCCGGGTGCAGGTGCAGGGGTAAAGCAGGCCTTGCGCTCTTAGCCGTTCCGCAGCCGCCGCATAGACCGCGAGGCGGGAGGATTGCTGCGGCACTTCCTCCCATTCCAGACCAAGCCAGGCGAGATCCGCCCGGAACTCGGCAATCAATTCAGACCGGGACCGCTCCCCGTCGATATCCTCGATCCGCAGCAGGAAGCGTCCGCCCCGCGCTTTCGCCAGATCGTGCGCGACGATGGCTGAAAAGGCATGGCCGAGATGCAGGGGTCCGTTGGGACTAGGGGCAAAGCGGGTCACAATCACAATGGCCGTCCCCTGCGGTTTTCCCCGTGAACTGGCAATAATCCTGTGACTTGCAGCTTGTCACAGGGTTGACGTTTTACTTTGCAAATGTTCCCTAAGCGATATCAGGGAGCGAGGAGCCACGTGTTCAAGGCCGAACTGATTGAACGGGCAGCCCGGTTTCGCAGCGCCGAGGAAGACCCTACCCGCAAGCTGGACAGCTGCCCGGCGCTGGTGCTCAACGCCGATTTCACGCCGCTGTCCTACTATCCCCTGAGCCTGTGGCCCTGGCAGACCGCGATCAAGGCGGTGTTCCTGGAACGAGTCGACATCGTCGCCAGCTATGAACGGCAAGTCCACTCGCCGTCGCTCGACATGAAGATCCCGTCGGTCATCGCGCTGCGGCAGTATGTGAGACCCAGCGAGTTTCCCGCTTTTACCCGATTCAACGTTTTTCTGCGCGACCGTTTCTGCTGCCAGTACTGCGGCAGTCCGGATCAGCTGACGTTCGACCACGTGGTTCCGCGCCGGTTGGGCGGCAAAACGACCTGGGAAAATATTCTAACCGCCTGCGCACCGTGCAACATGAAGAAGGGTGGGCGCACGCCGGCACAAGCCAGCATGCAGCCGCTGGTCCCGCCGATCCGCCCGACGAGCTGGCAGCTGATCCAGCATGGCAAGAGCTTTCCGCCGAACTATCTCCACGAAACCTGGCGTGACTGGCTGTATTGGGACATCGAACTGGAAGCCTGACGGCCTCGGGTCCGGTCAGCCTTCGATCACCTTGCTGGCCGGGTGATGCTTGTCGAGATGACGCTTCAGGACCTTGAGATTCCGGGTGTTGGAGCGGAACACCAGATCGAACGCATCGCCGACGATCGGGATTGCCCCGATTGTAGTATCGAAGGCGACGTTGCCCGCCATCCGCAGCAGCTTCCACTTCGGCAAGCCGAGATTGCGGGCTTCCCACACGATATAGGCGCCAAGCCCCGCAGAGATCACATCGCCGACCACTGGCACCAGTCCCAGCACCGCATCGAGGCCGAACGGCAGGTTCACGCCAGGGACGCGAAACCCCCGTTCCAGCACCCGTTCTACCATTTCCACTCGCTGGCGGATCGCCGCGGGATCGTTGCCGACCGGCACGTCCAGCCCCATTGGCCTTGGACGAGCAGGCGGAACGCGCCTCATAGGGTCCATCGACGGGCCCTCCTTTCCCATCTCATCTGGGAATTCCGGCTATGTCGGACAAGGGATGAAAGGCCCAGGCGTTGGGGCTGAAACCAGCGATCGTACTGCGCACGAGGGACCAGCGCAGCGGCTGGGCGATCGGAATGAAGACCCCTGCGGCGGTCAACCGACGTTCCGCTTCCGCGAGAAGATCGGCCCTTGCAGCACCGTTCTGTTCCGTGAGGGACTGTTCCACCAGATTATCGGCATCAGGCGCGCAAAGGCCTTCCCCCAAGGAACAGCTGAGCTGATCGAGAAACCATCGGGCTCCAGCGTAACGCGCCGTGCGATCCACCAGCATCAGGTCAGCCTCGCCCTCCTCCTCGACCCGGCGAAGTGTAACTCCGATAGTAGCCAGTTGCTGCGCAAGGCCAGCGAACAACCTGTCCAGCCCCGGACCTTCCCCCAGCCTTACGGTAAGTTCCGGAATCTGCGGACCAAGCTCATCCTCCGAAGCCTGCGTGCGCCAGACGGCGACCCGGCGGGCTGCCTCGGCCCGGCGCTGCTCGATGGTCTGCTCCGCCCAGCGTTCGTCCGGAAGGCCGAGGTCCTGCGCCGCGCCGGGAGGAACGATCCGTTCGCTCACGGCCCAGCCTCCTATGCCGAAGGGTTCCAGCAAGGCGGCGCGGTCGATCGCCATCGCTACGGCTTCGCGTCCTTCGGCGGTGGCCAGCAGTCCCTCGTCCCGGTACACTTGCAAGCCGAACAAGCCGATTGCCGGGTCGAGCCTTACCGTCCCGCGCGAGAGCGGGCCCGTATCGACCAGCGGGATCGAATCGATGCGCCCGCCCAGCACCACGTCGACCGCACCTGCGTCGAACCGGCGAATGGCTTCTTCCGCAGGCAGAGCCTCCACGGTGAGAGGACGGATACCCTGCCGCCAATTGTCTTCTGCAGGCAAACCGCGCTGTTCCGGCGTTTTCGCGTCCAGCACCATAGGTCCGCCTTCGCGCTCCAGTTCCATCGGGCCCGCCGCGCCGTTGTCAGGAACCAGTGCCAGTTCCGGCTGGGCCAGCAGCTGGAGAAATTCGGGCATGGGACTTTTCAGCCGGATTTCCACCACCCGCCCGGCCATCGCGCGCACCTCCGAGATCTTGGCGCTCCCCAGCCCGAGCGAGGTCCCGCGCAACCCGGTGATCGCCTTCCTCAAGGCTGCCCGCGCGCTATCGGCGCTGAGGGGATCGCCATCGGGCCAGTTCACGTCGCGCAAGCGGAAGATGTAGCTCAGGCCGTCATCCGTCACGATCCACTGGTCCGCAAGCGCCGGGATCACTTCCCCTTCCGCATTGAGGGCGACCAGCCCGGCATCGGTCGCAGCGCGCAGGTGGCGGGCCGGGCCGGACAAGGGGAATTCCTGCGCAAAGGGGGCTTGTCCGCTGTCGACAAAGGCGACCGCGATCGTCCCGCTCTCCTCCCGCCCGCAGCCGGGAAGCAGCAACAGCATGGACATCAGAAGGGCCAGCGGACGGATGGGCATGCCGTGGACCTAGGCTGCGCTTGCGCCGCCATCAATGGCCGGGATCAATTCAGGAACTGCAGGCGGCGATTGGAGCCGCACGTCCCGGATCAATCGTCGCGAGAGATTTTTTCCCGCCGCTCATGCGCTTGCTGGGCTTCGACGGTCATGGTCGCGATCGGCCGCGCAATCAGGCGATTGATGCCGATCGGCTCCCCGCTGACTTCACACCAGCCGTATTCGGCATCCTCGATCCGGCGAAGCGCCGCGTCGATCTTGGCGATCAGCTTGCGCTGGCGGTCGCGGGTGCGCAGTTCGATGCCCCAGTCGGTTTCGCTGGAGGCGCGGTCATTCAGGTCAGCTTCGCGGATGGGGCCGTCCTGCAGCGACTGCAGAGTGTCCTCAGCGGCCGAAAGGATCGACTTCTTCCACTGGAGCAGCAGCACCCGGAAATAGTCCAGCTGCTTCTCACTCATGTACTCTTCGTCTTCGCTTGGCGTATAATCGCCGGGCAAAGCCCTCTTCGCCTTGGCGAGAATGTCGATATCGTCACCCGGTGCCGACGCCACTACTCCGCACTCCCTATCCGGCAGGATATACCGCTGCGTGATCCAATCGCATGGCACCCGGCGCCGGTTTCCGGGCCTATAGGGGCAGGGTGAATCCGGCACAAGCAGCAATCAACACCTACCCCTTGCGGAACGGAGTGCGGTCTCCCAGCAGGAGCCGGTCCATCGCGATGCCTTCCCGTTCCTGCTTCAGGTAATCGGCGACAGCCCGGCGGAATCCGGGATCGGCGATCCAGTGCGCCGACCAGGTCTGCACCGGCTCATACCCCCGGGCGAGCTTGTGGCCCCCTTGGGCGCCGGCTTCCACCCGCTTGAGGCCAAGCTCGATGGCTGCATCGATTGCCTGGTAATAGCACAGTTCAAAATGCAGGAAGGGCTTGTCGAGCGTGCAGCCCCAGTATCGGCCATAGATCGCCTCTCCGCCGATGAAGTTCAGCGCCCCGGCAATCGGCTCCTCGTCCAGGAATGCGAGCACCAACAGGATGCGCTCCCCCATCCGTTCCCCGATCAGGTCGAAGGCGCGGCGGGTAAGATAAGGCTGGCCCCACTTGCGCGCGCCGGTGTCCTGATAGAATTCCCAGAAGGCGTCCCAGTGTTCCGGCCGGATTTCGTCGCCGGTTAGGCGGCGGATCGTGACGCCCTCCTGTGCGGCGGCGCGTTCCTTGCGGATTGCCTTGCGCTTGCGGGACGCGAGCTGATCCAGGAAACCCTCGAAGCTGGAATAGTCGCGGTTTTCCCAGTGGAACTGGATGTCGCTGCGCAGCAGCCACCCCGCCCGTTCGAACAGCGGCAGCTGGGCCGGTTCGATGAAGGTCGCGTGGGCGGACGAAAAGTCGTTCTGATCGCACAAGGCCTCGGCCGCGCGCAGCAGCAGCGGCGCGCACGCGGGATCGGACATCAGCAGCCGCGGCCCGGTGGCCGGCGTGAACGGCACGCAAATCTGGAGCTTGGGATAGTACTCCCCGCCAGCCTGCTGCCAGGCGTCGGCCCAGGCGTAGTCGAAGACATATTCGCCCTGGCTGTGCCCCTTGGCATAGGCTGGCAAGGCGCCGATCAGGCGCGCTCCCGCTTCCTCGACAGCCAGCGGCGCGGGCGCCCAGCCAGTGCCCTGGCCAACGCTGCCGGAATCCTCCAGCGCGGTCAGGAACGCGTGGCTGACGAAGGGATTGTCCGCTCCGGCCACCGCATCCCACTCCGCGGCGGGAAACGAGCCTACCGAAGCGGCGACGCGCAAGGTCAGGTCGTCACGGGGCACAGCCGCCCTTAGCTGCTCGACAAGGCGATGACCGCGTCCACCTCAACCGCCGCGCCGAGCGGCAGAACCGGCACCCCGACGGCGCTGCGGGCGTGACGTCCGGCTTCGCCGAATACCTCGACCATCAGTTCCGATGCGCCGTTGGCGATCTTCGGCTGATCGGTGAAGCTGGCGGCCGAGTTGACGAAAGCGCCGAGCTTGACCACCCGCTCTACCCGTTCAAGCAGGCCCGCCGCCTTGAGCTGGGCAAGGATCATCAGTCCGCAGGCCCGGGCTGCGGCAGTTCCGTCCTCGAGAGACACATCTTCCCCCAGGCGGCCGGTGACCAGCTTCCCGTCGATGAAGGGCAGCTGGCCGGACACGTGGGCAAATCCCTGCGCGATCACGACAGGGACGTAGCTTGCCACAGGGGCCGCGGCTTCGGGAAGAGTGATGCCGCGTTCGGCGAGGTTTTGTTCGATGGTCATGATGGTTCCCCATGCAGGTGTTGGAGCAGCCAGGGCAAGGCCTTGTCCCATGTATCGATCCGGGCATGAGCGTGACCGGCCTGGAAGGCGCACGGGACATGGCCCGCGATGGCCGGTTCGCCGCAGAAGTGAAGGCGGCCGACTACGGGCACAATTTCGGCGGCCGAGGCGTGGTGCTTGGCGATATCGTCGATGAACACGGCGCGAGACGGTCGGTATTCGTCGAAGATGCGCTTCAGCGCTTCGCCCTTCGGGCCCTGGTTGGTGAAGACCCGGGCATCGATGCCATGTTCGGCCAGCTGCCGCTGCCGGCTTTCGTTGAAGTGGTCCTTGATGTTGGTCAGTACGACCACGTCGGCTTCGCGCTGCAGTTCCACGATCGCGTCAACGGCGCCATCGATCGCGGTCTGGCGCGGCATCTCGCTGTCGAAGAACGAATTGAGGAACGCGAACACGTCCTCTTCGCTGACCTGGTCCCCGCTTTCGATCCGTCGCATCGACTGGGCGAAGGGATTGCCTTCCAGCAGAAACTCTATCCCGTGCCGATCGTGCAGCCATGCCCGAAAGTGGCGAACCATGTGCAGCAGCACTTCATCGCAATCGGTGATGACCAGCGGGCGGTTCATGCGCCCAGCCTTCCGCGCGCGGCGGCTAGATCGGCCGGGTCCATTCCCATCTCATCGGCAGCCGCGATCAGGTCCGGCTCATGGGCGCAGAGAAAGTCCAGGATCGCTCCCTGCACTTCGGGCCTGGCAAGGCCAGTCCGCAGAACCTCGGGAGTGAGACCCGTCAGGTCCAGCAGGCGGTGCGCCCGGGACGAATCGGACAGGATCCAGGCCAACGCCTTCAGGGAAAGGTCGCCGGGATCGGCAGGTACATGTTGAGGTCGGTCGAGAATAGGAACCACTCGCTAAACGCAGGATCGGAACGGGCTTTCGCGCACGCCTGAAAGGCTGGTGACGAGGTAGGTCCTGTTGCGCGCAACGGCAAGGTTCGACCTCCCGCGCTTGACATTCGGCCCTGCCCGACGCTTGTGCCCCGCAACCTCCAGGAGCCGAATGATGAACCGCGCCGACGTCGACACCAAGATCCGATCCCTGATCGAGCCGTTCAACAAGAAGGGCATCGCGATCACGGACCAGACTACCTTCGCAGGCGATCTCGAGTTCGACAGCCTGACGGTGATGGATTTCGTCGCCGCGATCGAAGACGAGTTCGACATCATCATCAGCATGAACCAGCAGGCAGAGATCGAGACTTACGGCCAGCTGGTGGATGCGGTCTGCAAGCTCCAGAACGATTGAGCGCACGATGAGCCAGGGAATTAGCCAGCCGGACCAGCCGGTGATCCGCGAAGGCGACACGCCGGACCTGTTCTCCAAGTTCGATCCCCTGATCCAGCAGCGGAAAGACCTGCTGGACAGCGGGATCGAGGATCCGTTCAGCCTGGTGATGGAGAAGGTACTCTCCCCCACCAGCGCGATCTGCAACGGGCGGGAGACAATCCTGCTCGGCACCTACAACTACATGGGCATGACGTTTGACCCGGACGTCATCGCGGCCGGCAAGCAGGCGCTGGACGACTTCGGATCAGGCACCACGGGCAGCCGGGTGCTGAACGGGACGTATCAGGGCCACCGGGAGGTCGAGCAGGCCCTTCGCGAGTTCTATGCGATGGACCATGCGATGGTCTTTTCCACCGGGTACCAGGCCAATCTCGGGATCATTTCGACCATCGCCGGAAAGGGCGACTACATCGTCCTCGACATCGATAGCCACGCCAGCATCTGGGACGGGTGTGCGCTTGGCAATGCGGAAGTGGTGCCGTTCAAGCACAACGACATCGAGGCGATGGAAAAGCGCCTGCGCCGTATCCCCGAAGGTGCCGGCAAGCTGGTGGTGCTGGAAGGCGTCTATTCCATGCTGGGCGATGTCGCCCCGCTGAAGGAAATGGTCGCGGTGGCCAAGCGCTACGGCGCGATGGTGCTGGTGGACGAGGCGCACTCCATGGGCTTCATCGGCCCGAACGGGCGCGGCGTGGCCGAAGAGCAGGGCGTGATCGACGAAGTCGATTTCGTGATCGGCACCTTCTCCAAGAGCGTCGGCACGGTGGGCGGCTTCTGCGTGTCCAACCACCCGAAGTTCGAGATCATGCGGCTGGTCTGCCGGCCTTACGTGTTCACCGCCTCGCTACCGCCCAGCGTGGTCGCGACTGCCGCGACCTCAATCCGCAAGCTGATGCGCAATGCGGACAAGCGCGCGCATCTGTGGGAGAATTCCAAGCGCCTTCACGCTGGGCTGAGGAAGCACGGCTTCCAGCTTGGGACCAAAGAGCCGCAAAGCGCGATCGTTGCGGTGATCATGCCGGATCTCGAGCGCGGCGCGGCCATGTGGGAAGCGCTGCTGAAGGAAGGGCTTTACGTCAACCTTGCCCGCCCGCCGGCAACCCCCGCCAACATGACGCTGCTGCGCTGTTCCCTGTGCGCCGAGCATTCGGAAGAACAAGTCGAGACGATCCTCGGCATGTTCGAACGCGCCGGCAAGCGCGTGGGGATCATCTGACGAGACTGTGGTAACAAGCGCCGCCCGACTCTTCGTCCGGCGGCGCTTGTGAACTTTGGATCCGTCAGGCCTGAACGGTCGTGGCCGCCTCGCACGCGTCGGTGGGGCCGTGGTCATCGCCGCCGATCAGCGTGACCGCGAAGATCCCGGCGACGACCAGCACGCCGAACGCTGCCGTGACGGTACCGAGATACTGATCGATCACTCTCTTGATCGGCGCTCCGAACAAGCGGAACAGGATTCCCACGGTCATGAAGATCAGCGCGCGGCCGGCGATGCTGGCCAGGATAAACGGCACCAGCGCCATCTTGATGAACCCGGCGGTGATCGTCAGCAGCTTGAACGGAACCGGAGTCGCGCCGGCGAGCAGGATGACCTCGACGTCGTATTCCCGCAGGTAACAGGCAGCCTGCGGGAAGCTTTCGCCAAGGCCAAGTGCAGCCAAAAGGGATGCACCGATCGATTCGAACAGGAAGTACCCGATCGCATAGCCGAACAGTCCGCCCGCGACTGAAGCGGCAGTGGCAATCGCTGCGAACCGGATCGCTCGGCGGGGTTCTGCGAGGCACATCAGTCCCAGCAGCGGATGCGGCGGAATCGGGAAAAAGCTTGCTTCGATAAACGAGAAAAACGCCAGCCAGGCTTGCGCATGAGGATGCGCCGCCTTCTCCATCGTCCAGTCATACAGCCGGCGCAGCATAGCGCGACCCTCCCATGTTTCAGCGCGACTAGGCGAGCGCGAGCAGCAGCGCAACCAAAACGATATAACCAATATGGCACAATCTGTTTGACATCGTGACGCTCTTTGGTTAGACAAAAGGAACCTCGCGATAGTGCGATTCGACGGGGGGCCTTCCGCCCCCCGCTCCCTCTCACCAAGCGGACCAACCTCATGAGCAAGCCGAAGCAAACGCCCGGCGCGGAAACGCGCCTCGGCGGCCAGAGCCCTGTGGCGCGTGTCTGGATGCCCCAGTTCCTCGCCGCTCTGGCCGAAACGTCCAACGTAACTCGCGCGGCGAAGATCGCGGGGGTCAGCACCTCGGCCGTGTATGAAGCACGCCGCAAACGGCGTGAATTCGCCCGCCATTGGCAAGCAGCCTTGTGCGAAGGGTACGACAACCTGGAGATGGAGTTGCTCGGGCGCCTGCGGGAAGGCGAACTGAAGCCTCCCCCCGGCGCGAAGCGCGCGGCGCGCAGCTATGACAACGCGGTGGCCCTGCGACTGCTACTCTCCCACCGCGAAGCGGTGACCCGCGAACGAGCCAGCCAGACGAACGTCGACGCATCCGAGATCCGGGCCTCGATCGATCGCAAGGTTGCCGCGCTGCGGGCGCAAGTGCTGGCCGAAAGCGAAGCCAGAGACGATCATGACGACACTCTCTGATCCGCAGAAGTGGCTGCTCAACGCTACCCCGGCCCAGCTCGATCAGTTGGGCCGGAGCATGAACCAGGAACAGAAGAACGAATGGAAGTACAACTTCTCCTTCTTCGCGCATCCGGAGCAATTGCCCCCGCCCGGTGACTGGCGCGTCTGGCTGGTGATGGGGGGGCGGGGTTTTGGCAAAACACGTGCAGGAGCCGAATGGGTTCGCGCGACTGCCGAAGCGAACCCGGATGCACGGATCGCGCTGGTCGGTGCATCCCTTTCCGAAGTGCGCGCCGTGATGGTGGAAGGAGAGAGCGGCCTGCTCGCCTGCTGTCCGCCGCAACGGCGCCCGATCTTCGAGCCGAGCTTGCGCCGCGTCACCTTTCCCAACGGGGCGCAGGCGCTGCTCTATTCGGCAGCAGAGCCTGAATCCTTGCGGGGGCCGCAGCACAGCCATGCCTGGTGCGACGAAGTGGGCAAGTGGACCAATGGTAGCGGGAAGGCGCTGCGCGCATGGGACAATCTCCTGCTCGGTTTGAGGCTGGGGCCGGACCAGCGAATTGCTGCGACCACCACTCCGCGCTCGGTGCCGCTGGTGCGGCGCCTCCTTGCAGGGGAGGAAAGCGGCGAGACGGTGGTCACCCGGGGGACGACGGCCCGGAACGCCGGCAATGTCCCCTTGCGGTTCATCCGCAGCATGCGGCGGGAATTCGGTCGCTCGGTGCTTGGCCGGCAGGAGCTTGAAGGCGAGCTCATCCAGGACGTGGAAGGCGCGCTGTGGAACCGCTCCCTGATAGAGGAGTGCCGGGAAGAAAGCACGAGCTGGACGATCCAGCGCGTGGTGATCGGGGTCGATCCGCCAGCCTCCGCTCAAGGGGACGCCTGCGGCATTGTGGTATGCGCCGCCTGCGGAGACGGGGTGGCGCGGGTTCTGGCCGATTGTTCGGCCCAGAAGCCGACGCCCGAGCGGTGGGCCCGCGCAGTGGCCAACGCCGCGCGGTGGTGGAACGCCGATCGGATCATCGCCGAAGCGAACCAGGGAGGCGCGATGGTTGAATCCGTGCTGCGCGCCGCGGAAATCGCGCTGCCGGTGAAGCTGGTCCACGCCAGCCGGGGAAAGAGTGCGCGGGCCGAGCCAGTTGCTGCGCTCTACGAGGCAGGACGGGTACGCCACGCAGGGCTGTTCCCTGAACTGGAAGATCAGCTTTGCGGCTTGATGGCGGCGGGTGGTTATGAAGGCCCGGGCGGCTCCCCCGACCGGGCCGATGCGCTGGTCTGGGCAATGACCGAGCTGATGCTGAAGCCCGCGGCAAGCCCGCGGGTACTGCAGGTTTAGACAGGAGAATCCGATGTCGTTCATCGATACGCTCGCTTCCGCCTTCAAGGGCGGGGGCGAGACTTCGCGCGTGCCGCTGGCGCGCAGCTTCATATCGCCTTGGGCCCAGGCCTACGGCGCAACGGACACGATCAGCGGACATTCGCCCTTCGAATACGCCCGCTCCGTACGGCGGGCCTATCTGGACAACCCGGTGGCCCAGCGTGCCGTGCGCCTTGTGGCCGAAGGCGTGGCAAGTGCCCCGATCGCGCGCTGCGATGAAAAGGTGCGCGCCCTGCTTACCGCGACAAGCGCGGGCCAATCCCTGCTCGAGACGCTGGCGTCCCACCTGCTGCTTCACGGCAACGGGTTCGTCCAGGTCATGAAGGACGCCAGCAACAAGCCGATCGAGCTTTTCGCCTTGCGGCCCGAGCGGATCTCGATCGTGGCAGGAGCCAATGGCTGGCCGGCCGCCTACCAGTACAAGGTTGGCGACAAGTCGCTGACGATCCCAGTCGAGGACGAGGACGGCTGGCCAAACCTGATCCACCTGAAAAGCTTCCACCCGGCCGATGACCACTATGGCGCCGGCTGCCTTTCCGCAGCCGAGCAGGCGGTAGCGATCCATAACGCCGCCTCCACCTGGAATCGCGCACTGCTGGAGAATGCAGCCCGTCCCTCGGGCGCCCTTGTCTACGAATCGGGCGAGACCGGCGGTTTGACCGCGGAGCAGTTCGAGCGGCTGAAGGTCGAGTTGACCCAGGCTTTCTCTGGCGGAGGCAACGCCGGGCGGCCGATGCTGCTGGAAGGCGGCCTGAAGTGGCAAAGCCTGTCGATGACGCCCGCCGACATGGACTTCGCCGAACTGAAAGCCGCCGCAGCCCGCGACATCGCGCTGGGTTTCGGCGTACCGCCGATGCTGCTCGGTCTGCCCGGTGACAACACGTACTCCAACTACCGGGAGGCCAACCGCGCGCTGTGGCGCCTGACCCTGCTGCCGCTGGCCGGCAAGATCCTGTCGGCGCTGCAGGAGGGGCTTTCCCCCTGGTTCCCGAAACTGGCGCTGTCGATCGATCTCGACCGCGTCCCTGCCCTTTCCGAAGACCGCGAGAAGCTGTGGGCGCAGGTTTCGGCTGCCGATTTCCTGTCAGCCGCAGAAAAACGCGCGCTCCTCGGCCTCGATGCGATGGAGACGAACCGATGACTCGCGAAGACTTGCTAACCCGGCTGATGACCCAGGCGGCGGGCGAAGGCGGCGATCTCGTCACCTTGCGCGCAATAGTCGAAGAAGCGAGCGAACTGGGAGCGCGGCGCGTGCTCGAACGGCTCAGCCTCGGCGACAGGAGCGCGCAGAACGATATCGACGAATTGCGGGAGCTGCTGCGAGCGTGGCGCGATGCGAAGGCAAGCGCCTGGAAGGCAGTAGTCGAGTGGTGGGTGCGCGGAGCGCTGGCGTTGCTGCTGATCGGGATCGCGGTGCGGCTCGGCTTTTCGGAGATGATCGGGTGAGCGCGCCCGGTCTCCTCCGCATAGCCGGCTATGCAGCTCTGTTCGACATCGCCGATGGCGCAGGCGATGTCATCCTCAAGGGCGCGTTTGCCCGAACTCTGGCCAGCCGCGACCAGCCCGTGCCGCTGCTGTGGCAGCACAGGAACGGACAGCGCATCGGCACCGTCGAACACGCTGCCGAGGATGAGCGGGGCCTGCGCGTGATCGCGCGGGTCGATGCCCGGGACAGCCGCGCCGCCGCCCTGCTGATGGACAAGGCGGTGAGCGGATTGAGCTTCGGCTACCGCGCTCGCGGCTTTCGGCGAATGCCGGAAGGACGCCTGCTGGAGGACATCGATTTGTTCGAGGTAAGCCTGGTCACCCACCCGCTGCAATACGGAGCGCGCGTGCACCTGGTTCACTGAACAACGATCCTGCGGACCGGGACCTCACCCCCCGTCCCAGGAACATCCCCTGTCGCCTTCTCTGCAGGGCGACAGAACACCAACCGGCCGCCCACGGGCGGCTTTTTTGTACCTGAAAGAAAGTGAGTGCCTCAATGGATATGGAACACGGAACCGAAGCGCTGAAGGCTTCCTTCGATCTCGTCTCCCGCCAGGACGCGGCCGAGACGGCGATTCAGGTCCTGCGCTCGGACGTCGATGAAGTGAAGGCGCGGCTCGACCGCGTCAGCCGTGCCGCCGCTCGACCGGCGCTTGGCGGCACTTCCAGCGATACCGAAGTGAAAAGCTTCGTCGATGGCTTCCTGCGTCGGGGATCGGAGACGGAGTTGAAATCGATCACCGGCGCTGTTGCCCAGGATGGCGGATACGCCGTTCCGCAGGAGATCGACGCGATGATCTCCCGCCAACTGAAGGAGATCAGTCCGATCCGCCAGCTGGCGCACGTGGTTCAGGTCGGCAGCGGCGGATACCGCAAGCTGGTGACTTCCGGCGGAACGGCTTCCGGCTGGGTGAGCGAGACGGCGGGCCGTCCCGAAACGACCGCTCCGAAGTTCAATGAGATCGCTCCCCCTTCCGGTGAGCTTTACGCCAATCCGGCCGCAAGCCAGGCAATGCTCGACGACGCGGCATTTGACCTGGAAGGCTGGCTGGCGAACGAGATCGCCGTCGAATTCGCCCGCGCTGAAGGCGCCGCCTTCGTCGCCGGGAACGGCGTCAACCAGCCGCTTGGTTTGCTGTCTTCGCCCCTGTCGCTCGCCGGGGATGCAGTCCGCCCGTTCGGCACCATGCAGTACATCGGATCGGGTGCCGCAGACCAGATTGGCCCGAGCCCGGAAGAGCGGCTCATCGACCTCGTGCATTCGGTCAAGGCCAGCTACCGCCAAGGCGCCTGCTGGGTCATGAACTCCTCCACGCTGGCGAAGGTTCGCAAGTTCAAGACGGCAGACGGTGCGTTTCTCTGGCAGCCGGGTCTGGTGGACGGCCAGCCGAACCGCCTGCTCGGTTATCCGGTGATCGAAGCCGAGGACATGCCGGACATCGCCGCGGGCACGTTCCCGATCGCGTTCGGCAATTTCAAGGCAGGCTACCTTGTGACCGAGCGCAGCGCGACGACGATCCTGCGCGATCCCTTCACCAACAAGCCGTTCGTCCACTTCTACGCGACCAAGCGCGTGGGCGGCCAGGTGCTCGACAGCGCGGCGATCAAGCTTCTGAAAATCGAGGCGTAACGGAGCAGCAGGAGGGGTGATCTCAACAGGGACACCCCTCCCAGCCTTCGGGTGGTCCCATCCGAGAGAGGATCGATTTCATCCATAGCAGGATCAGCGAATGAAACGCGCCATCATTACGCCGGCGGAGCTTTCTCCCGCGGCTCTCGGCGAGCTGAAGGATTGGCTCGCCATCACAACATTTGAAGAGGATGCAGGCCTGACGGCACTGCTGCGAGCCGCGCTGGAATTGTGCGAAGGGTTCACTGGGCAAATGCCCCTTGAGGCCACGTGCGAGGAATTGATTCCGTCTGGCCCGGGTTGGCAGCGGCTGAGAACGCGGCCGATCCAGGCGATCCTGTCCGTCGAGGCTGTTACCGCCGATGGATCGCGCTTTTCGCTCGCTCCGGAAGATTTCGCCGTTGCGCTCAGCGCCGAGGGCGGAGCGCTGGTCCGCATCCTGCGCCAAGGGTCTGCCGGACGTTATGCTGTGCGCTTCTCAGCCGGCCTTGGCTCCGAGTGGACCGACCTGCCGGCCGGCTTGCGGCATGGGATCATCCGTCTTGCCGCGCATCAGTACCGGGAGCGGGAGAACGGCAATTCCGGGCCGCTTCCGCCTGCGGCTATCGTCGCATTATGGCGTCCTTGGCGGCAGGTCCGCCTGATATGATCGAGGCAAAGGTAAGGCTTCCTGCCAGCTTCGCCGCGCGCCTTGCCGCCAAGGCAGACAAAATGGCCCAGGCTCGCGCCGTAGAGACCCTGCTCGCCCGGCGCAGCGATCCATCCCGCTGGCGCAAGGCGGGACTCCTCTGGCCCCTGTTCGCAAAGGACTGACCCATGGAAATTTCGCTGCGCGCAGCGCTGGTGAAGTGGCTTGCCGAAGAGCCTGCATTGGCCCGCGGGATCAACCTGGTGGCCGAGGAAGCTCCCGCCCGCGCCAGCCTGCCATGGCTCGGCATCGTCGCGAGTGCGAGCACCGACTGGAGCACGAAGGACACGCGCGGGCGTGAAATCCGCCTCGCCTTCGAGCTTCACTGCCGCGGTGACGATCCGGCGCGCGCGGCATCGCTGATCGAGACCATCGGCAGCCGGATCGAAACCCTGCCGCGTGAACAGCCGGGATTCCGGATCATCAGCTGCGTTTTCCTTCGCAGCCGCGCCGAGCAGCGGCCCGGGAACACCCGCGCCGTCCTGCTGGAATACCGCTTCCGCGCGCTTGCTTCCTGATTTCTCACCAATCGGAGAATACTATGATCGCTCAGAAAGGCTCCGCCTTCCTCCTCAAGATCGGCGACGGCGCCCAGCCGGCCGCCTATCGAACCGTGGCCGGCCTCAGGACCACGCAGATGTCCATCAATGGCGACACGGTGGTCGTGACCCACAAGGAATCCGGTGGCTGGCGCGAGCTGCTCTCCGGTGCGGGATCCCGATCGGTATCCGTCAGTGCTGCCGGAATTTTCCTGGGTAGCGCCGCGGAAGCGGACATTCGGGTCCACGCGCTGGGCGGCACGATCGAGGAGTATGAACTGTCCTTCGAGGATGGCGAGAAGTTGCGGGGACGTTTCCTTGTTCAGCGGCTCGATTACGCCGGCGATTTCAACGGCGAGCGCAACTATACCCTGCAGCTGGAAAGCTCCGGCCCGGTGCTGCCGGCATGAGCGGGGTGGCCAATCCCTTGAGAGGCGAGGCTTCGCTCAGCGTAGCGGGGCGCCCGCGCTTGTTGCGACCGACTTTTGCCGCTCTGGTTGCTGCGGAGGAAGAGCTCGGGCCACTTTTCGCGCTGGTTGACCGCGCGAGCGAGGGCCGGCTGCGCCTGTCGGAAATGGCAGCTCTATTCTGGCATTGTCTCTCCGAAAATGACGGCATCGGCCGCGAGGAATTGAGCGAAGCGGTGGCTTCGCTGGGACTGGCTGCCTGCGCGGCGCCCTTGCGGCAACTGCTGGGACAGATCCTCCAGGGCCGCGCATGAGCGAGTGCTTCGGCGCGGTGGCTCTTCGGCTCGCCGGTCTGGTTCCCCGCTCATTCGGCTGGCGACCGGACGACTTCTGGAAAGCGACGCCTGCTGAACTGGCTGCGATCCTTTCACCCGCGAGCGGCGAAGAGGAATGCCCGCTGAGCCGCACGGAACTCAACACCCTGCTGGAGCGAGAGCAAGATGGATGAACCTATCGAGAGCATGCTGGTGGAAGTGCGCGCCAGCACACAAGGCTTCCGTTCCGACATTGAAACGATGCGCGGGACCCTGGACCGCAGCCTGGTCAAAGGCTTTGCCGAGGCAGGTAATATCCTGGAGCAGGGCCTCTTGTCGGCCGTGCGGCGCGGCAGTCTCGGTTTCGATGACCTGAAACGCACGGCGGTGCAAACGCTCGACCAGATTGCAGCCCATGCCGTGCAAAGCGGGATTGGAAACACCCTGGGCGGAGCCGCTGCACCGACTGGAGCAAGCAGCGGCGTCGGCGGACTGCTAACGGGCGCAATCGGAGCATTGCTGGGGCTCCCCGGCCTGGGGCCACCGGCGGTCCGGTGGCCCCAGGCCAAGGCTATTTGGTTGGTGAGAGAGGGCCGGAGGTTTTCGTGCCGACCAGTTCTGGCCGGATCGAGGCCGGGACTGCGGGCGGCAGCCGTCCGCGCGATGTGCGAGTGGCAATCCAGTTGGCCGCTCCAAAGGGAACTGCCGCACCGGTCGCGCTGCAACGATCTGCACGGCAGGTCGCAAGCTCGGTCCGACGCGTGCTGCGCGAATTCTAGAGAGGAAGCATCATGGCATTCTGGCTCGCACAGAAGCGTGACGGTGAAGAAACGGATCACATCCAGCGGTTTGATCCGCGCTTCTGGACCGTCGACTTTCCCCGTCCGACCATGGCCTCTGTCGTTACGACCGGGCCGGACTCGCTGCGGGTCGATGTGGAAGTGCATCACGCCAGCGCGCTTGTCGGGCTGATCTGGGACAGCGAGGATCGGCTCGACCACCCGTTGCTCGCCTACGATACAGACCGCGATTACTCGCGGACCACGTTGCGGTTCCGCTGGCGTTCGGGCGGCGTGATTCCGCTGGATGCGGTGAACGGTCCGACGCTCACGATCGAAGGGCGCGACTCTGGCGGAGAGCCGCACAGCTGGTTTGTCAGGTTGTGGAACTACGCCAGCGGCACGCCAGAAGACGCTCTGGTCGAATTGCCGTTTTCCCGGCTCTCTGGCGGCTGGGATCTCCCCGAAGGTGCGGACCCGGTCCACCCGTCCGATATCGATCGCATGTTCATCTCGATCGCGCCTCCCGGCTTCGATCCGGTCAGCTCTGCCCTGTTGCCCGATCGCGCGAATGGCTGGGTCGAACTGACCGGGATCGCCTGCGAAGGCGACCGGGCGATGCTGAAGATTGGCGATGTCCTGCTGCCGCCCCACGGCATCGGCATGGCAACCGCGTACGACGACTGCTACAACCAGACGCCCGCCCGGGTACTGCGCACGTTGCGCGGCTTGGGGTATCGCGGAGCGATTACCCATTACGTGGGGATGAGCCACTACTACCGGCTCTTTCCAGACGTCGGCGGGACGCTGCTCGCCTTCGATGCGGTGCTCGCCGGTCCTGCCGAGGCGTGGCATGCCGCCTACTTCGGGCTGTGCAAGGCCCAAGGCTATGCCCCGATCCCTTCCCTTTCCTATGAGCTGCTGGCGCAACATTGCCCTGCCGACTGGCAGCAGCGCGCGGCGAACGGTGAGTACGCCCGCACGGGGTGGGATCCGCCTTCCACCTTGCTGTCTCCCGCTAACGACGCCGCCATAGACTTCTTGTGCCGGATCGCTGGTCATTTCGTGGACCTGCTGAGGAACGCGGGACTTCCGCTATCCTTTCAGATCGGCGAACCGTGGTGGTGGGTGATGCCCGAAGGACGGATCTGCCTCTACGACGACAACGCCTTGGCGATCTTCGGCGCGGATATGCCGGTCATCGAAGACATCCGTGCGCCCCTGAATGCTGACGAGCAGCTCCTGCTCGACAAGGCCGGTGAGCTGCTCGCTGCCTCGACGGCACGTTTGCGCGATGCCGTCCGGGAAGCAAGTGGCGGCGCGGTCGAAGTGATGCTGCTGGTATTCACCCCGACAGTGCTCGATCCGTCCATGCCCGAAGCGCACCGGGCTAACATGCCCGTTGGCTGGGCCTGGCCGGCCTACGACCGGCTGCAGGTTGAAGATTATGACTGGCTGACCGCCGGAGCCGAAGCCTTGCGCAAGGCTGCCTACGATACGGTGCAGGAACGGCTGGGATATCCGCTGCAGCACCAAGACTACATCTCCGGCTTCGTCCTCAAGGCTTCGGATGCCGAGGCGTTGTGGCCCCGGATCGATGTGGGGCTGGAGGAAGCGATGGCGCGCGGTGTGCCGCGATGCTTCGTCTGGGCTAGCCCACAGGTCTGCCGTGACGGATACACCCGCCTTCCCGCAGTTCAGGATGAAACGATGCAAGCCTTTGACGATGTGCTCTATCCGCTTGCGCTGGGCAAGGATGCGGGCGTGAGTCCGGAATTCTCCACCTCGATATCGGTCACCGCCTCCGGCCACGAACGGCGATCCAGCCAGTGGACCGATGCCCGGCTTCGGTTCGATGTCGGGCCTGGGCTGCGTTCCGAAGCCGAACTTGGGGTCCTGATCGCTTTTTTCCGCGCCCGGCGCGGCGCCGCGCGCGGATTTCGACTGGGCGATCCATTCGATCACAGTTCCAACGGGATGACCGGCACCCCGACCATGCTCGACCAGCGCATCGGAGTCGGCGACGGACTGACCGCGAGTTTTCAGCTCGTGAAGCGTTATGGCGACGGGGATGAGCCGCAGGTTCGGCCAATCACCCGACCCCGTGCGGACACGGTCAGGCTGAGCATCGATGGAGCCGAAGCCAGCGCGTGGACGCTGCGGAGCGGCGGCATCGTGACGTTCACCAGCGCTCCGCCTGCTGGCAGCGTGATCCGGGCAGGATTCCTGTTCGATGTTCCGGTGCGTTTCGCCGAAGACAGGCTGGATATTACGGGCGCGACGTTCGCTGCCGGGGAAGCTCCGTCCGTGCCGCTGATCGAAGTGCGGGAAGTCGCATGAGCCGGGTCTTTTTTCGGGAGGAGCTGGAAGGGACGGCCACCTTCTGGCGCATTCGGCGCCGGGACGGAGTAACGCTCGGTTTCACCAGCCATGACCGCGACTTATGGTTTGACGGGGTGCGGCACCGCGCCGCCCCGGGAATGGTTCCTTCCGCGATACGCCGGACTGCGGATCTTCAGGCGGACAGCGCTGAAGTCCGGGTCGCGCTGAGCCATGATGCAATCTCTGCCCATGATCTGGCGGCGGGGCGCTTCGATGCAGCGCGCGTTGCGATCGGGGTGGTAGATTGGGAAACGCTTGATCGGGCAACGCTCTACCGCGGTGAAATCGGTACCATCGGCCAGGAAGCGGGTGGCTTCACGGCCGAGCTTCGGTCCGCCAAGGCCGATCTTGAAGTCGATCCGGTCCCGCGCACCAGTCCCACCTGCCGAGCCCAGTTCTGTGGGCCTGGCTGTCTGCTGAGCCCCGCGCGGTTCACGCACGAAGCCGTGCTCCTTGAGATCGACTTCCCGGAAAATCGCGTTCGGTTCAGCGGCGGCCCTCCGGCTTCGGATTGCGCGGATGGAAGCGTGCGCTGGATCGACGGGCCACAAGCCGGAATCCGGATGGAAGTGACGATAGTGGAGGGTGGCTGGCTGACGCTGGACGCCGAGCTCGATCCCGAGCTCCTGCCCGGACTTCATGCTCTTGTACGCGAAGGATGCGACCATACGATCGCCACGTGCCATACCCGATTTGCGAATGCGGTGAATTTCCAGGGAGAGCCATTCCTCCCCGGTAACGATCTTCTCGCTCGCTATCCGTCGATGCGTTCATGAACGGCGCCGCGCTCGCGGCTGCCGCAGAAGCGCTGGCCGGGACCCCGTTCCGGCTGCATGGCCGAGATCCCGAACGAGGACTCGACTGCGTGGGAGTGGTTACGGCTTCGTTGGCCGCGATCGGCAGGCCTGCCGAGATTCCCGGTGACTACCGACTGCGCAATACGGACATCGAGCCTTGGCTTTCCCGTGTTCCAGCCTGCGGGCTGGAAGCGGCCGATGGGCCGGTAACGGTTGGCGACGTGATGCTGGTGCGTGCCGGCCCCGCCCAGTTCCATCTCCTTGTAGCGGTGCAGGACGGATACTTCGTCCATGCGCATGCTGCGCTACTCCGCGTCACTCGCACGCCTGGCCCACTTCCTTGGCCGGTTGTACGTCATTGGCGCCTTGGTGAGTGAAAATCCATGGCTACACTTGTATTCTCAGCCATCGGCACGATGGCCGGCGGTCCCCTCGGCGGCGCGATTGGTGCGCTGGTCGGGCGTCACGTAGATCAGGCCGTCATCGGCGGTTCGCGCCGGGAGGGTCCGCGCGTCAAGGATCTGGCAGTTACAACCTCCAGCTACGGCTCCGCGCTCCCTCGTCACTACGGTCGGATGCGCACGGCAGGTACAATCATCTGGGCAACCGATCTGGCTGAACAGGCGGAACAAACCGGTGGCGGGAAAGGATCTCCTTCAGCCACTACCTACAGCTATTCGGTTTCCCTGGCGGTGGCGCTTTCCAGTCGGCCGATAGCGCGGGTGGAGCGCATCTGGGCAGATGGCAACTTGCTGCGCGGCGCTGCGGGCGACCTGAAAACGGGCGGCAGTATGCGGATTTACACCGGCCATGGTGACCAACCGGCAGACCCGCTGATCGCATCGGACAAAGGTGCGGCTTCCCCTGCCCACCGCGGCATGGCTTACTGTGTGTTCGAAGCGCTCGATCTGACGGACTTCGGCAATCGCATTCCCGCGCTCACTTTCGAAGTCGTTGCCGACGATGACGGAATCACGCTGGCGCAGCTGCTGGATGGCCTTGAACATCCACCCGAAGCAGACCGGAACCTCGTCGATCTTGCAGGCTTCACGAACGAGGGCGGATCGCTGCTCGGTAATCTGTCGGTGATCGACCAGGTGTACCCGCTCTCCTGTGACGCAGGTGGCGATCGGTTGAGCTTTTGCGCGGCGGAGACCATTCCCTCCAATCCGCCGCTCCTCCCCCCTGCCGCGGCAGCCGATGATGGCGAAAGCTTCGGCAACGCAACTGGCGAAACCCGCCAGCGGCTCGGGTGCGCGAGCGATATTACGGACGAAATGCGCTACTACGATATGGGTCGCGACTTTCAGGCCGGACTGCAGCGCGCCGATGGGCGTGCGCGGCCGGGTCGCAGTCGGGTCCTCGAATTTCCTGGCGCACTCGAAGCGACCCAGGCCCGCACGCTCATCAACCAGGCTGCCGAGCGAGCCAGGTCGTCGCGAGAGGTGATGGGCTGGCGAATAGCTGAACTGGACCCGCAACTCATCCCGGGCGCCGTGGTGCGCGTGCCGGGACACGGCGGGCTCTGGCGCGTCGAATCATGGGAATGGCGCGACCGGGGAATTGAGCTTGAATTGCGTCGTTTGCCGCGCGGGCCTGCCCGGCAGTCCGGTGGTGATGCGGGCACAGCGTTGTCGGCCCGAGACGAAGCCATCACTCTGACTGACCTGGTCGCTTACGAACTGCCGTGGGACGGCAGCGGCGGTGCGGACAATCGGCTGGTTTTCGCAGCTCCTTCTTCCGAGTCGGGCGGCTGGAGAGGTGCGGCGCTCTACCTCGAAACCGGCGGGCAGTTGGCGCCGCTTGGAAATGCATCGCGGCGGAGCATCCTTGGCCGCCTGCTTACGCCTCTGCCGTCCTCCCCGGCGCTGCTGCTGGAGCGCGGGTCTGTCGATGTTGAGTTGGTGTCCGACGACTTCTCGCTCGACTCCTTGTCGGTGGAAGCTCTTGCCGGCGGCGGCAATCGGGCGCTGATCGGGGATGAAATCGTCCAGTTCTCCCGAGCAGCACCGATCGGGCCACGTGCGTGGCGCTTGTCCGGCGTACTGCGGGGCCGAGGCGGAACAGAGGCCGCTGCCGGGTCGGGGCACCCGGCGGACACGCGCTTTGTGCTGATCGATGACCGCCCGATCCCGATAGATGCAGCGAAGGTCGGTTCGGCGGAAAACGTCGTCATTGCTGCACTTGGCTTGGCGGATAGCCAACCTGTCCGGAGTGGACTGATCAATTCCGGCATCAGCGCTCGACCGCTCTGCCCGGTGCACCCGCGCTGCAAGCGGCATGCCGACGGATCCCTGACCCTTGGCTGGACCCGCCGTGCCCGCGGTGTGTGGACCTGGCCAGGTGAGGTCGAAATCCCGCTTAACGAGCAAAGCGAGACATATCTCGTCGGGGTGGGCCCGGTGGAAGAGCCTTGGCTGCGCTGGATAGTTCATGAGCCGCGTCTCGAAATTGGGGCTGGCACGGTTGCTAGTCTTTTGGCTGATCATTCCGACGCAAACCTTTGGGTGCGGCAGTCAGGGAACTCTGCCCTTTCTCCCCCCCTTCTGCTCACCACTCTTTCTTGAGGGAAGCTTCATGTCCGAACCATTCCGCTTTACATCCGCCAGTCCGCGCTTCGGGCTTCCGCTGCTGTTTGCCGCTCAGGCACAGAAGGAATTCTTCATCAATGAAGCGCATTCGCTGGCCGATGCCCTGCTGCATCCGGCCATCGAAGGGAAATCAGCCACTCCGCCCGCCTCTCCGGCCGACGGCGATTGCTGGCTTGTCGAACCCGAAGCCATAGGGGATTGGACTGGCCACGATGGCGCAATTGCCTGCAGGCAGGCGGGGTCCTGGCTGTTCATTGCTCCGCGTGACGGTATGCGGGTGCTGGATCGGTCCACCGGGCAGGAGATCCGGTTCCGGAATGGATGGCAACGTCCGGCTCGTCCAGAGAGCCCGACTGGCGGCACGACGATAGATGTGGAAGCTCGGACCGCTATCGCCAGCCTGATAACGTTGCTGACATCCAGCGGGATCCTGCCAGAGAGTTGAAGGATGGACCGAATGGGCCGCTAAAGCGTTAAGCGAAGCGATCACGGAGGAACATTATGCGCAAAACGATCTTCGCTGCCCTTCTGCCCGGCGCAGCCGCGCTCACGGGGTGTGCAACCATGGATACCATGCCGACCGAGCGCCTCGCCTCAGCGACGCTTCACCTCGCGAACGGCATGCCGGCAGGAACAGCCCAGCTTCTGTCCAGCGGCGAAGAGGTGAACGTCGTGGTAGCGCTTGCCGGCATTAGTCCAGGCACTCACGGAGTGCACTTGCATACGACCGGATCCTGCGAAGCGCCCGATTTCACCTCCGCCGGCGGTCATCTCAATCCCGCAGGCAATCAGCACGGGATAGAGAATCCAGCTGGTCCCCACTTGGGCGATCTTCCGAATGTTTCGATCGGCAGCGCCGGGTCCGGCACTATTACGGCTACCTTGAGGGGGACCCGAACGGAGGTCCTGCCTGCTCTGTTCGATTCCGATGGGACAGCGGTAGTTGTACACGCGGGCGCGGACGACTACCGGACCGATCCTGCCGGAGACGCAGGTAGCCGGATTGCCTGCGGCGTTCTAAGGCCCGTCTGAACCATTGTTCTTTGTCGGAGTGTTCCGGTATCAGCCTTCGAGCGGAGGCTCTGCGGCGTAGCGGGTTCCATCGTTCAGCTCCGCCTGAGCGAAACCCCTGCGCCGTAAGCGGCAACTGTCACAAGTGCCGCAGGCGAGCCCTTCGGATACGGGATCATAGCAGGACCAGCTCATCGCTGGATCGAGCCCAAGACGTACAGCTTCACGTGCGATCTCCGCTTTGCCGAGATGCTGGAGAGGGGCGTGTACAGTGAACGAGCCCCCTTCCGCTCCCGCCTTGGTCGCAAGGCGCGCAGTGCGGGCAAAGCTATCGATGAACTCGGGGCGGCAATCCGGGTAGCCTGAATAGTCCAGCGCATTCACGCCAATGAAGATGTCCTGTGCTCGCAACGCTTCGGCCCAAGCAAGAGTGAGGGAAAGGAACACCAAGTTGCGCGCCGGGACATACGTAACCGGGATATCGGCCCCGACCCCCTGCTTCGGGACTGAAATCGATTTGTCCGTCAGTGCGGAACCACCAAAGATGGTGAGGTCGAGCGGGAGGATGGCGTGGCGCACGGCGCCTAGATGCGCGGCAATTTCGCGTGCGGCCTCAATTTCGTTACGGTGCCGCTGGTTGTAGTCGATGGTCAGCGCAGCGACCGTGAAGCCCTGCTCGCGCGCCAAGGCAGCCGACACCATGGAATCGAGACCACCCGATAGCAGAACCACTGCCAGCGGGCTGTTTGTATCGTTCGCTTGATCCATGGTCAGTCGCTAAACTTCGCTACGCAGCTGGGCAAGCGTCAGTCTTCGATTGCGAATTCGCGCGAGCAAAAGGCGCAGTCGACGACGATTATCCCGTCGTTGTTGCGCATGTCTTCCCGGTCCGACTTTGGAAACCGCGCAAGCACCTCCTCAAAGCGAACGACCGAGCATCGGCATCCGCGCGACAGGAAAGCTCCTTTTTCGGTCCGAATCTCCGCCTCTTCATGGAACAGGCGCCAGAGAAGCGCTTCCAGAGACAGATCGGCGTCGACCAGCTCTTCATGGCGTGCGCTGCCCGCGAGGATCATTACGTGTTCCCATTCCGGATGATCCATACGGACATGGAGACGTTCACGCCCTTCTTCGCCATCAGGCAAATGCTGCACGAGCAGACCGGCAGCGACGCAGCCTTCCGGGCCGGTTCTGACCGCTGCCCTGATTAGCGTCGGAACTTGCTCACTCTGGACGAAGTAGTACTCCACGGCTTCCGCCAAAGAGCTGCCTTCCAGCGGTACAATGCCTTGGTGGCGCTGCTGGGTGGTAGCCACGTCGAACGTCATGGCGATGCTGCCCTTGCCGAACAGAGCTTCCAGCGGCGGATTGGCTCCAAGCCCTGCGAACCGTTCGGCATCGTGCTTGATATAGCCACGTAGCTCACCAGCGCGAAAATCACAGACCAGCAGTTCGACCACTCCGCCTTCGGTGTGCGCCTGCAAGGTTACCTGACTGTCCTCCTCCTTCATCAAACCGCCCATCAGAGCGGTCAGGACCAAAGCCTCAGCGAGTAAATGCTTGAGCGCCGGTGGATAGTCGTGCGCTGAGAGAATGGTATCGACCACGGGCCCGAGACGAACCAGCCGTCCCCGCGCGTCCCGGGCTGGGATCGTGAAGTTTAGCAACCGGTCAAAACCGGTTTCATCAATTTGAGAAGTATCGCTCATTAGACCAATATGGGGGCTCTGGTGCGCAAGATAAGCCCGTCAGGCCACCAGCCCAAAGCACCAGAGCAGAACAGATTTCTGAGCATGAATCCGATTCTCAGCTTCATCGAAGACGTCCGATTGTTCGCTCTCGAATACGCTTTCGCTGACTTCCTCACCTACATGGGCGGGAAGGCAGTGCAGAAAACGCGCTCCGGGTTTCGCCTTGCCCATCAGCTGGTCGTTGACTTGGAAAGGCGCCATTGCAGCAAGCTTTTCCCGCGCATGCTGCTGGCCCATAGACACCCAGGTATCGGTAACCAGAACATCAGCCTCAGAGGCAGCTTCCACAGGGTCGTGGGTCAAGGTGACCTTCGCCCCGCCCGCCCGCGCCCTAGCGACGAATTCAGGATCCGGTTCGTAGCCGGCAGGAGTTCCTACGCGCACATTGAACTTCATCAGCCCGGCAGCTTCCAAGATCGAATGCAGTACATTGTTACCATCACCAAGCCACGCAAGCTCCAGCCCCGGCAATGTCTTGCCTTTTTCGACGATGGTAAGCAGGTCGGCAACGATTTGGCAGGGGTGGGAGCGATCGGTCAGTCCATTGATCACCGGGACTGTCGCGTGACGCGCCATTTCCTCCAGCTTGTCATGGCTATCGGTGCGGATCATTATCGCATCGCACATGCGGCTGAGAACTCGTGCGGTATCCGCAATGCTTTCGCCGCGCCCGAGCTGCGTTGTTCCGGAATCGAGAATGAGCGCGCTGCCACCAAGCTGGCGAATGGCTATGTCAAAGCTCACTCGCGTGCGCGTGGAACTTTTCTCAAAAATCATCGCCAGCACACGGCCGGCAAGCGCTGCATCGGCATCAGGCTTGCCCTTCGGCCAAGCGACGCGCGCGCGCTTGCGAACCTGCGCATCGTTGATCATCGCCGCGATTGCATCCCCCCCCGCGTCGGAAAGGGAAAGAAAGTGCCGAGGCCCCGTCATACCGATTCAGGAACCATGTAGTCAGCGGAGCCCGCCGAAATCTTATCGAAGAACTCTGAAATTTCGGCGTCACCAATAGTGAGAGGAGGCAGTATCCGCAAGGTGTTGTCTCCTGCCGCAACGGTCAGAAGTTGATGCTTGTCTCGTAGATGCTGCATGAACGGTCTGGGCTCCACCTTCATCTTTAGCCCGAGCATCAGCCCCTTGCCGCGCACCTTTTCGAAGAGCTCTGGGTAGTTTCCTATGAACTGCTCAAGCCTCTGCCGAACACGCTCACCTTTCTCTCGCACCGATGCGAGGAACTCTTCGTTGGCCACAGCATCGAGAACGGCGTTCCCGGCAGCTACGGCGAGCGGATTTCCACCATAGGTAGAGCCATGCGCGCCAAACGTCATCCCGCGCGCCGCTTTTTCGGTTGCGAGACAAGCCCCGAGCGGAAATCCTCCACCAATCCCCTTCGCGATCGCCATGACGTCAGGCTCGATGCCGTATTGTTCATAGGCAAACAGAGTACCGGTGCGCGCGACGCCGGTTTGCACTTCGTCCAGTACCAGCATCAGATCATGCTCATCTGCCAGTTTCCGGAGACCCTCCATGAAGGAAGCAGAGGCGACACGGATACCGCCTTCCCCTTGTATAGGCTCAACCAGAAAACCAGCCGTGTTCGGACCGACGGCAGCGCGAACCGCTTCAAGATCATCGAAGGGAACATATTTGAAGCCGGGGAGCAGCGGCTTGAAGCCTTGATGCATCTTTGTTTGGCTGGACGCACTGATCGTCGCCATTGTCCGGCCGTGAAAAGCGTTCTCAAAAGTAATCAGTTCAACCTTATCGAAGCTTCCTTCGGCCTGGTGGTAAGCGCGCGCTGTTTTGATCGCACATTCCACTGCCTCCGCCCCGGAATTCGTGAAGAACACCGTATCGGCGAAGGTGATATCGACTAGCCGCTGGGCGAGTTCCTCGCCTTGTGGGCTACCGTAGAGATTAGAAACGTGCATCAGCGTCTCAGCTTGGCGCTGGATCGCTCCGATAAGACCCGGATGGGAGTGGCCGAGCAAATTAACGGCGATTCCGGCAGCGAAATCGAGATAGCGGGTTCCGTCTTCGGAGATAAGATGAGCATTGTCGCCGCGCACGGGCCGCACCCCGCAGCGGGGATAGACGGGCATCAGTGGGCTGATCGACATGATCGGTTCCTTGTTTGAGCTTCAGGCAGTAACGACAATGGCGGCCCTCCAGGGCCGCCATTGTTTTGTTAGGTCGTTGAAATGGTCCGGTCAAACACCCGAACCGCTCCGGATAATTACGCCTGCACGGGGACGAGGTTCACCGCGGAGAATTTACCTCTGCGGTCCACTTCGATATCGAACTGGAATCGGTCACCTTCATTGATCGCCGACAGGCCCGACCGCTCCACGGCACTGATATGAACGAAGGCATCATCTTTCCCGTCATCGCGCGTGATGAAGCCAAAGCCCTTCATGGAGTTGAAGAACTTCACTGTTCCAGTGGCCTTTTCGCCGGTCAGCTGGCGCTGCGGAGCGCCGCCCGGCGCTCCTCCTGGCGCTGCTGCAGCACTGCGTTCTGTGACCGGAATGATATCGCCGACAACTTGAAGATCCGCAGCAGAAATCTTGCCCCCGCGATCCACCAGATTGAACGCAAGCTCCTGCCCTTCAGCTAGACCTTCAAGACCGGCGCGTTCAACCTGGCTGATGTGAACGAAGACGTCCTCACCACCTTCGTCGCGCTGTATGAAGCCAAAGCCCTTCTGCGTGTTGAAGAACTTCACCTTACCTTGCCCTGTGCCGATCACCTGGGCGGGCATGCCACCTCCTCCGCCAGCACCAGCAGGGCGAGGTCCGCGGGGGGCGCTGTTGCCGCCACCAAACCGGTCGCCGCCACGCGGAGCGAAGCGATCCTCGCCTCCGAAGCGGTCGCCCCCGCCGAAGCGATCGCCGCCGCCAAATCGGTCACCACCACCACCGAACGGATCGAAAGCGTCTTCGCCGAAACCGTCCCGCTTGTCGCGTCCCCGACCGCGACGACCCCTATCGTAACCCATGAACCGTAAGAACCTTCACTTCGCCCCCAGACTCAAAACTTCGGCGACGCGGACGAATACGCACCGAATCGGCGCCGACAGCGAGCCTGTCAGCCTATTCATCACGGGTTTGTATAGCATGGCTGGCCGGTTGGCGAATATAAATTGCGGCCATGGGGATTTCTTAGCACCGTGACAGGTGCAGCTAACCCCTTGCCCTGCTGCCTCGCGTTAGGCAGAAACACGCCCATGGACATCATCGCCTTGCTATCGGATCCGGCTGCTTGGGCCGCATTGTTAACTCTGATCGCGCTGGAAGTCGTGCTCGGCATCGACAATCTCGTATTTATTGCCATCCTATCGAACAAGCTTCCTCGTGAACAGCAAGCCAAGGCCCGCAAGATCGGGCTGGGCTTGGCGCTGGTGATGCGAATTGCGCTTCTGATGCTGATTGGGTGGCTGGTCACGCTCCAGCAGCCGCTTTTTAACCTCGGGCTTGAAGGCAACCCCACGCCGCATGGTGAGCCGAGTTTTGAAACCGCCTTCTCCGGACGTGATCTAATCCTGCTCGCAGGAGGGCTGTTCCTGCTTTGGAAGGCGACGAAGGAAATCCACCATAGCATGGACCCGCATCCGCCGTCTGGCGAGGTTCTAGACAAGAACAAGAGCGTGGCTCAAATCACCTTCAAAGCGGCGATTGCGCAGATCATCCTGCTGGATCTGGTCTTTTCGATCGATTCGATTTTGACGGCAGTGGGGATGACGGATGAAATTCCGATTATGGTTACTGCGGTTGTCATCACTGTCACGATCATGCTTTTCGCAGCCGATCCGCTTGCCCGTTTCATTGAAGTCAATCCCAGCTTGGTGATGCTGGCACTGTCTTTTCTTGTCATGATCGGGCTAGTCCTGATTGCCGACGGGTTCGGTTTTCATGTTCCCAAAGGTTACATCTACGCGGCAATGGGCTTCTCAGTGGGTGTTGAATCGCTCAACATTTTCAAGAATCGTCGGCATGCTCGCCAGCAAGGACACAGTTTGTGAACGACTTCAGAAAACTGTCGGAACTTGTGTTTGCCAGCCCGCAGATCACGGTAGATGATGTTGACGAAGCGAAGCGCTTGGGCATTCGGTTGATTGTGAACAACAGGCCAGAAGGTGAAGCGCCTGACCAGACGCCAGGACATGTCATCAAGACAGCCGCCGAGAAAATCGGCCTTGATTATCTGGCGATTCCCATCAGCCACACCGGCTTCACCGAATCACAGGTCAGCTCGATGGCGGTAGCCTTGCGAGAAACCAGAGGCCCTGTTCTCGCGTACTGCCGCTCAGGTACTCGCTCAACTTTTCTGTGGTCGCTCGCTCAGGCGAAAATGGGAGCTGATCCAACGGAATTGACCTCGGCAGCTCGACAGGCGGGCTACGACATCACGTCAATCAGACCCATTCTCGACAACATCGCCGGAGGCGATTGATAGGCGCTGAGCAGAGAACTCCCTGCGCCCGGAGGGCGCGACTTCTAAGCCAGCCGAATCCAGCAGAAATCCTCGGTTAGCACCAAATAGTGAAGAACTCGTCGCCTTCAGCACCCTGTAGAGCCCAGAAGCGGTCGCGTAGGCAGATGGAATGAACACGCGCCGCCTACAGACCAAAAGAGCGGGAGCGACTTGGGGCTTCGATCAGGACCGCTACAGCACGATCCACCGTTTCTGTGAGTGGAAGTCACAGCGTATGACACAGGGTCTCGATTAACTGAACCACCCAAACCAGCTAATAGACGGCAGCGAGCCGCTCGAGGCGCTGGCGAGCTACGTGGACACCGGGCCTTCCGCCCGGCGGCTATAAGTCCGATGGCCAGATCACAGGAATTCCCGCGGGCACGATGCCAAGGATCTGTCTCGGTGGCCTAGGACCACGTTGCTGATGCACAAAAGGCATCTTGGCTGCCGCCCGCTCACTGGGCAGCATTCCTCAGCCCAATTCCTGACAGGCAGGAGCCTCGATACCAACATGAGTGATCGGGGTGAGAAGATCGACCTCTTTCACCTTTAGCGAGCGCGCTTAACCCTTGGGGTCGCTACACAGACGCACAGCTCTCGCTATCTGTATCGTGAAGTGAATGGCATGAAAGCACGCGCAAGCGGTGAAGAGCCCGCGGAACTTGGCGGCAATACGTGCCTTCCGCAGCAGGCTCCACGCAAGGGAAGATTCACAAGCTTTCTGCAAAAGAAAAGGGCCGGGGTTCCCCCCGGCCCTAATCCGTTTCGCGCTAGGCGATCACTTACATGCCCGAACCCGGGCCATAGGTGATTTCAACCCGACGGTTCTGCGGTTCGCGAACACCGTCAGCGGTCGGTACGCGCGGGTTAGCTTCACCGAAGGCTTCGCTACGGATTGCCGAAGCCGTGATGCCGCGGCTGGCGAGGTACTGCTGCACAGCGTTGTTGCGGCGAGCGGCCAGGCCCAGGTTGTACTGCGCCGTACCAGAGGTGTCGGTGTAACCAGCCAACATGATCGGAACGTTATTGCAGTTCTGGTACGCCGTGACCGCACTGTTGAGGATCGTTGCAGCCTCGGGAGTGATGTTCGCCTTATCCCAATCGAAGAAGACGATGTACGGCCCCTGGTTGCACGTCACCTGGGGAGGCGGCGGCGGCGGCGGCGGCGGCGGCGGCGGCGGCGGCGGCGGCGGCGGCGGCGGCGGCGGCGGCGGCGGTGCGACTACCACCGGAACGACTGCCGGAGCTCCGCCGAAGTTGTACAGGAAGCTCACTTGGAACGAATGCGACTTGATGTCGCCATCGACTCCGTACCCGCGCATATCGACCAAGTCGAAATCCTGGGTGTTGAGGAACGTGTACCGCAGACCGACTTCGGCTTGGGGAGTAACTGGCACATGGAAGCCAG
>NZ_RSEK01000020.1 GCF_003958635.1 Altericroceibacterium xinjiangense
CCGTCGCTTTCTCATGCTTTGTACCTCATGCCCGCGGTTGCGCACGGTCGAGCGGGTTGCCGTCCGCGTCGCAATCTATGCGTGATTTTGGCGAACGGCCCGTACCTGCCTCTGTTCCGCGTGCTGTCTTCGCTGAGTGGCAAGCGGGGGCAGTGGGCGGCGGCTCGGCCTAGTGGACGATTATCCGTTCAAGGTCGCGTATGAGAAGGGCAACTAGATCGCGACCGTGAGCACCGAGTTCTGGCGGATGTACCGCGACTTCTGCCAAGGCTGATCTTCGTCCAAAATCAGCGGGAGAGATAGCCGCGGCGCTGCAAGAAAGGCCGGACCTCGCGTGAACGGGAAGTTCGTTGGGGTGGGGGCGAGGTCCGGTAAAGGTTCCATTGGACACCATGTCCGGCGCGAGAATGGGCAGAAACGGCAGTCGTTCCCCGGGTGCGGTTACTACGTAGCGGTACTGCTCGCGATCCGCCGGGAGTGCCATTTTTTGCAACATCACGCCATCGTGTCGGATGGGACGGCCGCAGCAGAGGATATATCCAGAGAGCGGTTTTCCACAGTAGCATAGACCTAGGAAATGCGTAGGATGAACATGCTATTGGGGCGCCGAAGGGGGAGCGACAGACATGACTGCCGGTCGAGATGCTGCCTCCCCTGCTCGATCGCTCAAGGAGCAACGGCGGTTCCGGCGAGAGTTGTTTGGAAAGAGCCTTTTCGACGGGCCTGCCTGGGATATTTTGCTCGAATTGCACATCGCTGCGGCGGAAGGCCGACTGGTCTCGCTCGACGAGCTTTATCGTGACTCGACTGTTCTTCCCTCGACTGGAGGTCGCTGGGTCAAAGCACTTCAGATTGAGGGGCTTGTCGCCAGAGGGAGCGAGTTTCGCATCGGCGTCGACTTTGTTCGCCTAACCGTGAAAGGCCATGCGGCGATGAACCGATACTTTGAGCGCGTCTTCCCTGGGTGCATTTAGCGGCACCATAGCCCAGAGGGCCGAGCTCAATCGACGTTGGGTTTACTCTGAGGCCGCGCTTCGAACAGATGATCGGTAGCCATCGAAACATGCGCAGCGGCGAAGTGTTGGCCCATCGCGTCGAGCTCGTCAGCCAGGCACTCCAACCGGGCGCGCATCTGTTCAACCTTTGTATGCGGCTGGCAAATCACAGCAACGTTCTGCATCACGATCCCCATCAACAGCCCTTGTAGGCGCAAGCCCTCACGCAGCAACCGCGCGGGAGGTAACCAGTTCCAAGTGCTAGGAACATTTTTCCGCATCGGGTTCAGGATTCGGCAGGCCGCTAGCCACTTGCGGCAGGCGGAGGCTGATTGCCCCCTCGGACGGGGCTACCCATGCTCCCGCCTCAAGCCCCCGGTAGTCGCCAGGCGGTGAAAAAGTAGCAGTGGCGCCGCAAAAAGAACGGACCTCGCGCCAACCGAGGTAAAGAGGTGAGCGCGGGGTCCGATAGGTTGCTCACGGGAACTCCATGAGTGAGTGCGGAACGGACCGGTCGGGCGTCGGTTTCTCGTGTGCGGTTACCACGTAGCGGGAATTGGCCGACCCTAATCTACCATGGAGGCAACCAGTCACTTAAGGTCCGACACCATGACGCAGACGGCAAAAGCGCGCGATTACCTCCCGTTTGCCTGCCTGACTTTCGGGGCGACCATAGGCGCAATGGGCCTTGCAGCCGCGCTTCCTTACCTAGGGTATGTCCCCGGGGGCTCAGTCACCCCATGTGAAGTGGTCGATGGATAGGATGCTCCCGCCGCAGCGTCCGGATAATCCTCTTGGCATAGCGATCCATCGTGATCTGCCAGCCGTGACCGACAGCCGGAGTAGTTGGGTGCCGCCTCGCCTTGGAACCGCGGTTACTACGTATATGAGTACCTTGTGAAACGTGTCCTCTTCGTAGCAATGAGGATGCTTACAATGACCGAGGTAGAGAATATCGCGGCTGTGGTGCCCGTCTAGCAGGTGGACCGTGAGGCTGCGGCGGCATGGCTGAACACGCAAACATCGTCCGAACATTATCGCGCGACATCGCTCGTCCTGTGGAAAGAGTGGGATGAGCATCCTCTTGTGCAGGCCTTCGCCCGTCACCGGCAGGCCGCAGAGGAACGTGGTGGGAGCATGCGACAGCGTCGTTGGGGATGATCGCCGGGCTACACACGCTCCCGTTGCAGCGTCCGCGATAATCGCCTCCGCATACTGGCGCAAGACGCGCTGCCAGTACGGCCCTGCCTCATCCCACGGGTGCCATTCAGCATGGGGATCGTTGGTCGCGAGGTTGGCCCACATTTCGCGCGCCATATCCTCGGCCAGCGCTTCGTGGTCGTTCGCGTCGCAAAGACGGCAGCGGGTCACGACTTGTGCCCTTCGCCATACGACGTGCCGGCGTTGCCAAACGGTATTCGGACCCGAGCAGGGGCGCGGACCTGGTAACGCTTCAGGCGCTCCAGGATCATGTCCCGCAGAATGTCGCGCGATAGATCCGATGTTCTCTGATTGGTGCTGCCCCAGTCCCGGATCAGTAAACGCGGGACACGCTTCAGGATCAGTTCGACTTCGAACCGCAGTTCGTCATGGGTCAGGGTGCGGGGGAAGTCCTCTGCCATTGCGCCGGGCTACTTTGTAACTGCCCGTGCGACCAAGGCCGCCTGCGAAAAGGCGGGCATCGCATCATCTCTGACCAATCTGTCAGAAACCGGCGCAAACAGGGCTGCGAGAATTATGGCGCGACCTTCCGGCGTTGCCGCCTTCTCCTTCGTAAGCGCTAAGTAAGTATGCGCGAGGGCTGAACGTGCGGACGCGTCGGTTGAAAGATGATCTTCCGACATCATCGACCGGATCAGCACGCGTAGACCCCAGACGAAAAGTGTGAACAGAGCGACTGATCCGGCTGTGTAAGACGCCAGCTGGGCCGTTTCCTTGTCAGGGAATATTCAGCGGGCGAACGCGAAGCCGCCGAAAATCCAGAGAAGCGTGAGCGCAAAGCCGACTATGCCAAAGCCAACAGTCAACTTCCGGAAGCCTTTGTAGCGAACTTCGTGGGTCTTTGATCGACTGCTCCACAGTTTGACTGCTGTCTCTGTCGCCAGTTGCTCCACGAAGGCATTATGGGTCTCCTCCCACTGCGCCTTCCATTCGCATATGTTTTCGCTGATCTGTTCACCGAGGAGTTTGAAACGATCGTCGGCGTCGCTGACTAGACTGTAAGCGGTGTTCTCAGCCCACGTCGGCCCAGGGCATGAGTTCGCCGACGCTATTGGCGGGGTGACCCTTCGCAAGCCTGGTGAGCGTTTCCGTCAGCCATTCGTGCGGGTTGACCGCGTTCAGTGTACAGCACTCGATGAGCGTGGCGATTACGGCCCAGTTGTCGCCGCCTTCGTCCGAGCCGGCGAAGAGCGCGTTCTTGCGATTGAGAGCCAGCGGGCGGATCGAGCGCTCGACGGTGTTGCTGTCGAGGTCGATCCTTCCATCGTTGAGGAGCCGCGTGAGGCCGTCCCAGCGAGTGAGCGTGTAGCGGATCGCCTCGCCGAGCTTGCTCTTGGCGCTGACCTGGCGAAGCCGAGCCTCCAGATACTGATGGAGGTCAGCTACGAGTGGTCGGCTGCGCTCGTCACGAATGACACGGCGCTGCTCGGGCGGGAGCCCGCGCACCTCGCCCTCGATGGCATAGAGCATCGCGATCCGGCGCAGCACTTCGGTCGCCACTGGCGAATCCATCAGATCGAAGAACTTGCGCCGCACGTGTGCCCAGCAGAAGGCGAGCCGGATCTGCTGGCGCCTGCGCGCAAGCGCACCGTAGCCCGTATAGCCGCCTGTCTGCAGGATGCCGCCGAAGCCTTCGAGATGCGCGATTGGCCGCTCTGCCTTGCGATCGGGAGCATAGACATAGGCGACGATCGGCGGATCGCTCCCGCCCCAGGGGCGATCATCGCGGGCGTAAGCCCATAACTGTCCGGTCTTGGTCCTTCCTTTCCCCGGATCGAGCACCGGGGCGGTGGTCTCATCGGCGAACAAGCGCTCGGCCTGCCTGAGTTCCTCGAGAATCCAATCCCGAAGCGGCCGCAGGTACCATGCCGCTCGCCCCACCCAGTCAGCCAGGGTCGAGCGATCAAGCCGGATTTCTTGCCGGGCATAGATCTGGGCCTGGCGGTACAAGAGAAGGTGATCGGCGTATTTTGAGACCAACACTTGCGCGATCAGCGCTTCGGTCGGAATACCGCCCTCGATGATCCGCGCCGGAGCTGACGCCTGAACAACCGCGCTCTCGCACCCACGGCAGCCGTAGCGCGGACGGCGGGTGACGAGAACGCGGAACGTGGTCGGCACACGTCGAGCCGCTCTGACATATCCTCGCCGATTTTGTGGAGCGCGCCCCCGCAGCAGGGGCAGGCTTTATCCTCGACATCGACGATTTGCTCGATCCGCTCGAGATGCGCAGGAAGCGATCCACGGTTCGTCTTGCGCCGGCACTTGGCCGGAATGCGGCCCGTCTTTGCTTCGCCTGCAGCCTTCGCCTCAGCAAGCGCAGTCTCGGCATCCTCGAGGCCCAGCTGGAGCTGATCGACATCGAGCTGCTCGGAACGCCGGCCGAACCGGTGGCGCTGGAAGGCTTCGATGATTGCCTGCAGGCGCTCAACCTCGGCATCGGCGCTCTCCAGCTTCCGGGCCTGCTCGAGGACGAGTGCGCGCAGCGCATCCACGTCGTCGGGAAGATCGGCCTCGCTCAGCATCAAGGGCCACTGAATCAGCCGTCGGAGTCTACGTCAACCAGCGATCTGCGGTGCTTGCGCACGGCGCCCGCCGTGTACCCGGCGCCAGTCCAGGCCCTCCAGGAGCACTCCGAGTCGCGCTGCGCTGCCCCACCTTTCGTATTCTTTGGTGCCTGACTTCAGGGCGTCAAATCTGGCTCTCTGCTCGTCGGCATACCGAGCGAAGTCTGCAGGGGACCGAAAACTCCGCTCGGCCGCGTAGCGGTTGTACGCCAGCTTCATGCGTCGCCTGTAGCAGCGGGGCTGCAGGCGGTGAACTCCCCTCAACCGGTTTGGTTCTTGAATGTGCGGTAGGCCAGATAAGCGCGCTCGGCGGCGATCAGGTGAAGCTTCCCAACGAGTGACGATCGCCCGCTGCGAACGGCTCAAAACTGCCGCGAGCGCATCCGCATGCGCTCAGCGTGACCCGGGCGCCGACCTCAGCAGGCAGGAGCGCGGCAGTGCAAAGTTCCAATCCGCAATCATGCCGACAACGCCACCTGACATTTCCTCAGACGAACTAATAGATGAAGCAAACCTTCATGAGCTTCGATCACGATCTCGCCGACATGTGCGCACAAGAAAGGCGGCAGGGCCTATGGCAAAACCCTGCCGCCTCCTGTTGTTCCGTCCAGCCCCTTGAACAGACTGGCGGAACGCGCGAAAAGGACCTGCCGGTTGGAGAGCACCCGCTGCAGCTCTATTCGATGGGTAAGCCGAACGGCGTGAAAGTGACGATCCTGCTCGAAGAGCTGATCGCGCTTGAGCACAGCAACGCGGAATACGACGCGTGGCTCATCCGCATCGGCGAAGGAACCCAGTTCTCCAGCGGCTTTGTCGGGGTAAACCCGAATTCCAAGATTCCGGCGATGGTGGACCGCTCCACCAATCCGCCCACGCGCTTGTTCGAGAGCGGTTCGATCCTGTTCTACCTTGCCGAAAAGTTCGGAGCCTTCCTGCCGACCGAGCACTACAAGCGGGCCGAGACGATGAATTGGCTCACGTGGCAGATGGGCTCGGCGCCGTTTGTCGGCGGCGGGTTTGGCCATTTCTATGCCTATGCACCGTTCAGGATCGAATCTGCCATCGATCGCTTTGCGATGGAGACGAAGCGCCAGCTCCATGTGCTCGACTCCCACCTCGCCTGGAACGAGTACATGGTGGGTGACGAATACACGATTGCCGACATTGCGATCTGGCCCTGGTACGGCGCGATCATGAACGATGCGTACGACGCCAGGAATTCCTCTCGGTCCACGAATACGCGAACCTGAGGCGGTGGGTGGATCTCATCGGCAATCGCGAAACCGTGAAACGCGGCCAGATGGTCAACCGCACGTTCGACACCCGGACACACAGTTGCTTGAGCGGCACGACGCGAGCGATTTCGAGAACAACAGGGAAGATATGGTTCAGGACATGGGAGGCCAGCGGCTCTGAGCCAACCGTCTACCCGCAGCCGCGCTTCAGCCCCGTTGGCTTGAAGACTTCCCGCAGCACGTCCAGATTCCGCGGCCTCCCGGCTCAACGAGCAGCGGAGAAGCAATCGCCCCTTCCCCTGAAGGGCTCCCGGTCCCAAGTACCTCGCGTGAACGCGCTGCCTTCCCTCTCGCTCGCCGTCGTCGGGGCGGACTACCCGAACAAGCGGGGCCCGGCTCGCCGGTTCGAGATTGCTCTGTGCCATCCCGGGGAGCCGGTCGAGCTGGTACCGGAACCGAAGAACCCGGCCGATCCGCGCGCAATCGCGGTCTACAGCTGCCGCGGAGTGCAGATGGGCTACGTATCGGCCGAGCGCTGCGGGCGCATTGGCGCGCTGATCCGCCAGGGCCGTGACGTGCAGGCCATCTTCCAGGAAACCGCGCGGTACGGCGCTGTCATCCGCGTGGCCTTCGACGGGGAGAAGCCGAGGCTTCCCCCGCCCGCGCGGCCGGTCCCGCCGGAAAATGCGGAATTCTGGCCGGATGAGGAATGGCCGGACGTCTAGTTCGCCCGGCGCGGATCAGGTTTCCGCTTTCAGCGCCGCCTCGACCATCGCCCCCCAGACTTCGGGATCGCCCGCGGCTGCCATAGTCTTGTCCGGCTCCCGCAGGGTATGGAGCACCGCGCAGGCATCGGCGACGTGATTGGGCCAGTCCCGGTCCACCGCGTCCCCGGCAGAGCGCGAATCGCCATCCGCATTCGCGCTGAAGCGCTGTCCGGAAAGCACGCGCGCGATCCGCTCGATAACGGGGGTTTGGGAAACGGGCATCATCACTCCTCCTGCCAATCTTGGTCTGACAAGATAAAGGCGGACACGCCCGGCGGTTCCGGATCGGTGCCCTGCGGCTCGGGACCTCAAGGCCGAAGCCCCCGAGTTCAGCGAGGGAGCGTCAGTCCCAGCCTCGATCCAGAAAGCGCACGGCGCAGCCGGCCAAGAACGCCGCCCCGCGGGGAAGCACGCTTTCGTCCACCATCATCCGGCTGGAGTGAATGCCGCAGGCATGGCGCCAGTCGGTCCCTTCCTTCGCGACACCGAGGAAGAACATTGCCCCCGGCACTTTCTGCAGGACGTAGGAGAAGTCCTCCGCCCCCATGATCGGATCGGCCAGAAGCTGGAATTGCCCGTCCTGATCTTCTCGCGTGACGGCTTCGCCTAGCGCGATCGCCCGCTCATCGTTGAGAGTGACGGGAAAGCCCGGCTCGATCGCCACTGTGGCGGCGCATTCGTGCGCTTCGGCTATCTGTTCAGCGAGGTGGCGGATCGCGGCGGGGACTTCGGCGCGCCGTTCGTTCGAAAGCGTGCGGATCGTGCCCTGAAGGGTGACTTCGTTGGGAATCACGTTGTGCGCGCTGCCCGCATCCATCCGGGTGATCGTGACCACCATCGCCTCGGCCGCGTTGAACCGCCGGGTAACGAGTGCCTGCAGGGCCGTGACGATCTCGCAGGCGACCGGCACCGGATCGCGCGTGTCGTGCGGCATGGAAGCATGGCCGCCGCGGCCGGTGACCGTGATCCGCAGCATGTCGGCCGCCGCCATCAGCGCGCCGGGACGGCTGGCGATCACTCCGTGCGGCGAATTGGGCATGATGTGGAGCGCGAAGGCGGCTTGCGGCAAGGGCCAGTCTGGCCCCTCCTCTGCCCCGCCCAGCAGTCCGTCCTCGATCATGAAGCGCGCGCCGTGGAAGCCTTCCTCACCCGGCTGGAACATGAACCGCACCTCACCCGCCAAGTCATCCTTGCGGGCTGCAAGTATCCGCGCCGCTCCTGCAAGCATCGCAGTGTGGGTATCGTGCCCGCAGGCGTGCATCCGGCCGGGAATGGTCGATGCGAAGTCGAGCCCCGTTTCTTCCGCCATCGGCAAGGCGTCCATGTCCCCGCGCAGCAGCACTGCCGGACCGGCCTTCCCGCCGTTCAGCACCGCGACCGCCCCGGTGGTCGAAGACCCTTCCCGCCATTCCAGCGGCAGGTCCGCCAGTTCGGCGCGGACTTTCGCAAGCGTCCTGGGAGTTTCTAGGCCGAGTTCCGGGTCGGCGTGGATGGCGCGGCGAAGCGCGGTGATGCGGTCGGCAATCGCCCGGGCATCGTCGAGGAGCTGGCGCGTAAGCATGGAAGGAGCCTACCCTCCTCCCCGCTCCGGCGCCAGAGCGTCTGCGCCGACTTCTTCGGCCAGGATTTCCGGCATGGCCTTGAGCATCCTCAGGCTGTGCCATCCCATCAGGCCAAGCACGGCGTACGTCACTGCGGCCCCGGCTGCTACAGCCAGCGCGATATCCAGCGCGCCGCCGCCCAGAAACAGCAGGATGCCAAGGGCCACCGCCGCCAGCCCCACGAGGCGGGCGACCAGCGCCTGGCGCGCGCGTCCGGTGGCGTGAAGCACCGGCTCAAAGGCAACGCTGGCCAGTTCGAAGCTGGCGGCCAGCGTCAGCGGCACCAGTACGATATAGGCGCGGCGAAACTCCTCCCCCCCGATCAGGCCCAGCAGCGGCTTGCCCAGCAGAACCGCCAGCAGCACCACCCCGCCCCCGGCCAGCGCCGCGATCAGGCTGGTCTGCCGCACCAGCTTGCGAAATTCATCGAGGTCGGCCGATACGTGCGCCCGGTTGACCTCGGCATAAGCGGCGCGAGTGAGCAGGGTCGACAGCTTGCTCATCCCCTGGCTCAACTGGCTGGCCATGCGGTAGAGGCCGGCCGCACTTGTCCCGACCAGATAGCCAACCACCAGCAGCGGCCCGTTCTTCGTCGCCGCGTCCACGCTCGCGCCGGCATAGGTCACCAGGAAGAAGTGCCCGACACCCGGGTTGTCTCGCCGCGCCTGCCGCCATTCGCTCAGATGCTTCAGGCGGACGGCCTCGGGACACAACCGGTGCGCCACGGCCCAGTAGGCAATTGCCTCGGCCACGTCGATCAGCGCCCAGGCGAGCAGGAAGTTGAGCACGGTCGGCTCGGTCAGCCAGATCGCCACCGCCGCGATCAGCCGTCCGGCGGGCACGATCGCCTCGACATAGACGGCCATGTCGAACCGGTCGAGCGCGCGGACGATGCCCGTCGGGGCGGAAACCAGCGCGAACAGCATGATGCAGGTGATGGCGAAGGCGCCGGTGCGATACTCCGGGTTCAGCCCCAGCGCCTGCGCGAAGTGGAAATACACCACATAGGCGATCGCGCAGCCGAACACCGCCCCCACCAGGTCGAACACTCCCGCGAGCATGCCCAGCCGCCCGAAGGCCGCCCAATTTTTCTGGTGCACGTGCGCCGCGCCGTAGCGGACCACCACGCGCCAGGTTTCAAAACCGGAAATCGCGATCAGCGCCTGAGCTGCGCCGAAGATCAGCGAGAAATGGCCGAACCCCTTCAGGCCTAGGGAACGGGCCAGGATCGCAAGATAGATGAAGCTGCAGACCGCGCCGAAGCCCTTGCCGCCCAGCAGGACGGCCGTATTGGTCAGCATCCGCCCGAGCAGCGACCGGGGCATCTCTCGGGCGACCTTCGACATTTCGGCGCCGTGTGTGAACGAGCTTGACCGCGCACGCAAGCGCTCTGCCCCAGGCGGCCAGTATTGCGTTGCGGGCAAGCGGATCAGGCGATAGCGGCTTGCGCATGATCGAACACGCGATCCTCCTCAGCGCCGGGCAAGGCTCCCGGCTGCTGCCGCTCACCGCCGAACGGCCGAAGTGCCTGATCGACTTCTCCGGCCATTCGCTGATTGAATGGCAGATCGAGATGCTGGCCCGCAGGGGCGTGAAGCGGATCGATGTCGTCACCGGGTTCATGACCGATCTGGTCGACGATCACCTCGCGGGAATTTCCGATCCCCGGGTGGAAGTGGTCAGTCACTTCAATCCATTCTTCAAGGTGGCGGACAACCTCGGCTCCTGCTGGATCGTGCGGGAGGAAATGCGCGGGGACTTCCTGATCCTGAACGGCGATACGCTGGTGTCGGAAGACATCGTCGCCCGCGTCCAGCAAGGCAGCGACTGGCCGATCGCAGTCACCGTCGACGTAAAGCCCGCCTACGATAGCGACGACATGAAAGTGCAGCGCGAAGGACAGCGGCTGCGGCGAATCGGCAAGACCCTGACCGAAGCGGAAAGCAACGCCGAATCAATCGGGTTTCTCGCCTTCCGCGGCGAAGGGGCGGACTTGTTCCGCGAAGCGGTGCGCACCGCGATGCGCCGGCCCGAGGGTGTCCAGCACTGGTACCTGAAAGTGATCGACCTCCTGGCCGATACCGGCAAGGTCGGCACCGTGTCGATTGAGGGGATGGACTGGGCCGAAGTCGATTTCCTCAACGACATCGAAACCGCGACGCGCCTGACCGACGAATGGGTTGCCGACCGCCGGTAAACCCTAGAAGAATTCCCGCAGCCAGCCGGTCAGCTGGTCCAACTCGGTTCCTTCCAGCGCCACCGCCGCGGAAAGATCGGGCACCTTGGGCCAGCCCGCGTCGGGGAACTGCCGTCCGTTCCATTCCCGCGCGCCTTCGTAGCGCGGGATCACGTGGAAGTGGACTTCGTTGTCGACCATCATCAGCATCAGGTAATTAATCTTCGCGTAGCCGACGGCGCGGGTGAGCGCGCTTTCGATCGCCTTCGTCGCCTCCGCCAGTTCGGCATGGGCCCCCGCGGGCAGATCGGAGAACGCCTGCGCGTCCGATTTCGCCGCGAGGACGAGGCTACCGAGCGTCGGCTGGGCCGGACGAGCGAGGACCACCCAGTGGGCAAGCTCCTTCACCAAGGTCTGCGGCCAACCGAACTTCCGGATCGTCTGGTTCATCTCAATTCTCCGCCAGCCAACTGGTAATCGGAACGCCGCGCGTGCGCTTCAGCCAAGCCTGCCCCAGCCGCACGGCATGGACAACCAGCGAAATCATCGTCCACCACGCCACCGCAACGATCCCCCAGTCGGGCCGGCCCAGCAGCAGGGCGACGAACAGGATCACCATGTTCGGATTGCGCCGGGCGGTGATCAGGCGGAAGTTACTGTCAAAACGCCGCCAGACGTGGATGTGCATCCCGTTCTGCTGGATGAACAGCCCCTCGATCCCCCGCTGCAGCACATAGCCGCCGATAATCGCGATCATGACCAGCGCGAACGTTTGATCTGGCAGGGCCAGTCCCCAGTAGGACAAGCCGGTGGCCCAGAACCACCACCAGAAGGGGGGATGGATCAAGTCGATCCCGTGGTCGAACACGTTGCCCCATGCGGACGAGGTGATCGTGCAGCGGGCGAGCTTCCCGTCCACCGTGTCGAGCACCATGAACGCCAGCCCCAGCGCCAGGCCAAGCCAGTAATGGCCATAGGCGAAGGCCACGGTCGCGAGCACGCAGAACACGGCCCCGGCTGCGGTCACCATATTGGGCGTGATGCCCAGCCGGGCCGCGATCCGGGTCAGTACCAGTGCCCACTCAGGCCAGAGATACTTCGTCAGGATGTCGGTCACGCCTTTGTAGGCGCCAAAGTAGCTCGCCCGTTCGATCGCCCGCACGGTTCCGGGGCGCAGCTCCATCAGGAACGGGGTTTCGCGCTTGCGCAGCTCCTTGTTCTCGATCTGCGGACGGTCTTCATACGCCATCACGTCGAGCGAACCGGCCCTGGCGAGCGGCTGATCATCCTGCATCGCGGAACGCAGCGCCGCGGCTTCTTCCGCCGACCGGGCATGAGCCAGGGCGGGTATCCCGCCCAGCGTCAGTACCACGCTAGGCTGCCCGCCCACGTGGCGAATCCAGGCAGGATCGGCGGCAAAGCGCGCGTTGACCAGCACGACGCCGGCAGACGGCGGATCCATCCTTCGGGCGATCCGGCGCGTGCGCTCCGCCATCGTCAGCCCCCACAAGCGGGTGGGATTGGCGCCGACGGTCTCGATGGCGGGCGTTGGCTCCCGGGAGGGCCCCGGAGGTGGCACGAGCTCTGGCACATGGTCCTGCATTGCGCCGCGCGCTTAGGGGCAGACCCGGCAAACCGCAATCCGCCATTCCTCCTTGTTAAACTGCACGCAAGGTCCGACATTGCAATATTACTGTAGCAACCGCCAGCTCAGCGACTAAGGGGCCCGAATGCACGGAACGGTCCATCACTTCGAACGGATTCCCCGGGTCCGCCTGCCGGAGGAAGCCGTGCGTCCCGTCCCGCGGTTGTCGCTCGCCAGCGACAAGCCGCTGATCGGCGTCATCCGCAATCCGCGCAGCCATCGCAACCAGGGCCGCGAATCGGAGCTGGCCGGCCAGCCCAACGTCCTGATCGAAACGCCGTCCCGGCGGGCCGATCTGATATCGGCCCTCGTTCGCCTTGCGCAGGCAGGGGTCGAATACCTCGCGGTCGACGGGGGCGACGGGACGGTGCGCGATGTGCTGACCGCCGGAAAACCCGTGTTTGGCGATAGCTGGCCGGAACTGATCGTGCTGCCCAAGGGGAAGACCAACGCGCTGGCCGTCGATCTCGGGTTGCCGTCCGATTGGGATCTCGTCCGCGCGGTCGATTCGATCCGCGCCGGAAACCGCAAGATTCGCCGCCCGCTGGTGATCAGCGACGTGACGCGCAAAGACGCGCAAGTCACCGGCTTCGTGCTGGGCGCCGGAATGTTCAGCACTGCCACCAATGCCGGACAGGACGCGCACCGCTTCGGAGTGTTCAACTCGGTCGCGGTAGGCATCACCGCAGTCCTGGGCGTGGTCCAGTCCGTGTTCGGCGGGGCACGCAATCCCTGGCGACAATGCGCGCGGATGCGGCTGCGCGATTCGCAGGGACACGAACTGCCGCATGGCGGCGCCGGCCCGCGCGATGTGCGCTGGCTGCTGTTCGCCTCCACCATAGAGCGATTCCCGGCCGGCATCCGCCCGTTCGGCGATCTCGCCTCCGGCTTGCGGCTGGTGCTGGTGGACACTCCCCGCCGCACGACTGTGGCGCGCCTGCCGATGCTGGGCGCGGGGAAGGAACTGCGCGGCACCGCGGCGCGCGACATGCACCGGATCGCGCTCGACTCCCTTTCGCTGGAGATCGACGACCGCTTCGTCCTTGACGGTGAATTCTTTCCCGGTGGAACCTATCGGGTTGCGCAAGGGCCGCAGCTCACTTTCATCGTTCCGTGACCGATCCCCTTTTCGCGCGCATCACCGCCGCGCTGACACGGGACGTGGATCCTGCCGTTGCCAGTCTGGCGCAGGAACTCGCCCGCGAAAGCGGTGCTTGCGCCGTGCTGTTTTACGGTTCCAACCTGCGGACCGGCTCGCTCGACGGCGTGCTCGATTTCTATCTCCTGCTGCCGGGGGAGCGGGAACGCGGGATCTGGCCGCGCGTGTCCTACCGCGAGTTCGCCCGCGAACCGGACACGCTGCGCGCCAAGATCGCCGCGATGACGCTGGAGACTTTTCGCGCCGCTGCTTCCGGTGAGACGATCGACACCACCATCTGGGCGCGCTTCGTTCAGCCGAGCGCGCTGGTCTGGGCACGCGACGCGGATAGCCGTGCGCAGGTGACGGAGGCAGTCGCCGCGGCGGCCCGCACCGCCGCGCGTCTGGCGGCGGTCCTCGGCCCCGAAGCCGGCCGCCCGGCCGATTACTGGCGCGCACTGTTCCGCGGCACCTACACCGCCGAATTGCGAGTCGAGAAACCGGGGCGCGAGGATTCGATCCTGTCGGCCAATCCCGATCACTTCGCCGGCCTGCTCCCGCTGGCGCTGGACGGCGCGGGTGTTTCCTTCACCATGGACGGCGAGACCATCCGCCCGCACATTTCCGATGCCGAGCGGCGCGCGGTGCGGCGCTGGTGGGGCAAGCGGCGGCGGCTCGGCAAGTGGCTCAACATCCGCCGGCTGATCCGCGCGACTCGCACGTTCGAGGGCGCGGCCCGCTACGGAGCCTGGAAAGTGGAGCGGCACACCGGGATCCCCGTCCGCCTCACCCCCTGGCGGGAGCGGCACCCCGTACTCGCCGCGCCCGGCGTCCTGTGGCGGGTGTGGCGTGCGCGGCGGAGCGCCCCATGAGCTATGAGGCGGCAACCTACAGGGCTCTCATTCTAGCCGGGTCACGCCCAGGTGCAGTCGATCCCGTGGCGGAGACCGAAGGCGTGGCGCACAAGGCGCTAGCGGTGGTCGATGGGCAGACCCTGCTTGCCCGCGTCCATGCCGCGCTTGTGCGCTCCGGGGCGGAACGGATCGCCGTTTCGGCCGATAATCCGGACGTAACTGCTGAAGCGCGGCGGCTTGGCGCCGATGTGCTCCCCCCCGCTTCCGGGCCGAGCGAAAGCGTCGGGCTCGCGCTGGCGGACCTGGGCACTCCGCTTGTGGTGACGACCGCCGACCACGCCTTGCTAGAAGGCGAATGGGTGCGCGATTTTCTGTCGGATGCGCCGGCAGGGTGCGATGTCGCCCTGCTGCTGGCCCGGAGGCGCGACGTCGAAGCCGCGGCCCCGGACAGCAAGCGGACCTGGCTGCGCTTCGCCGATGGAGACTGGTCGGGCTGCAACCTATTCCTGCTGGCAAACGGACGGGCCGAACGGGCAATCGCCACCTGGCGGCAGGTCGAGGCGGATCGCAAGCGCCCGTGGCGGATTGCCCGGCGGCTGGGGCTGGGCACGCTCTGGAGCTACTGGCGCGGCAAGCTGACCCTGGCCGAAGCTGTCTCGCGGCTGGGGCAGCGGATCGGGGTTACCGCCGCCATCGTTCCGGCGCGCAACGGGCTTGCCGCGGTCGATGTTGACAAGCCGGCCGATCTTGCGCTCGCGCGGCAAATCGTGGCTGAAACGAAAAACCCCCGGGATTAACTGGGGTTCGCGCCTACAAGTACCGCATGTCGATGAAGATCGACTTCACCGACTGCCCGACAGGGACGGCGACTTTCGTGTAGCTCGGCTTGCCGAGGTTCAGCACGTTGATGCTGGGGTTGTTGGACATGCCCCCGCCATCGCTGGTCAAGTCGGTGCGGCCATTGCCGGTGACGTCGTGACGCACGGCGATGCCATAGGTCCCGGTGGACGGCAGGGGCATGCAGAACGTCATTGTCCCCGCCTTGGCCGGAACTTCGATCCGGCTGAGCCAGCGGCCTTTCGCCATCCATTCGGACGGCGTGGCGCGATAGCTCTGCACGCGCATCTTCCCGGTGGAGGCCTTGATACCGTTGATCGTCACCAGCATCGCGGGGCCTGCTCCGGCACGGCACTGCCTCATGTCGTTCGGTATGGATTGCCCGTACTGCGCGCTGGCCGGGGCGGCAATCGCCACGCCGACACTCACAAGCGCAAGGGCAGGTATTCTGAAAACGTTCTTCACTCGGTACTCCGTTCGGAGGGGCCGATGCCCCCTGCATCGTTTCCACGTAATGGGCCGACATAGCGAACTCAGTTGAATTCGGGCTTAATCTCCGCCGAGGCGCAGGTTCATTCAACCGCTAGAGCGCTTTTGTGACCAGATGAAGGACCCGGAGCGGCGGTCCTAGCCTCCGATGCCGGCGATCGTCTGCGACAGTCGGCCTGCCGACCAGTCACCCACCGCAAGCCGGGGCAACCGGTAAAGATCGTGATGGCGCGGGTGAATCACGTCATAGCGCGAGGTGACGGCCCAGTCGTATCCGGCCTCCCTTACCAGTTCTTCCGTCTGGCGATCCAGACTTCCATGCGGGTAGGCAAAGCCGGGAGGGGCGTCTCCGGTCATTCGGGCGATATTGGCCCGCCCCCCGGCGATTTCGTCCCGGCGCTCGGGCACCGGCAGCGCGGGAAGCGGTGCATGGGTGCGGCCATGCCCGCCAAGACTGGTCACATCCCCGGGAACCCGCGCGCCATCTCAAGGCCATCGGCCGGTCGATCGCGGCAGCGTCTTGTTCCGCCGAACCGCCGATTCGGTTCCGCAGCCGGTCGAGCGTATCTTCCCGGGCATCGGGCGACATTGTCTGGAGGCCTCCCACAGCCGGACGTACGCCGCCCGGCGGGGATCGCTGCCCGCCTCGCCATCCATGTCTTCGCTCCGCCAGCCGCGCAAGGAAGCGGGCAGGCTTTTCTGCGCGTCCCACGTTGCGTGCAGACGAACGCCGTTTACCTCGAAAATCGAAATCCGCCGCCTGCGGACTGGCAAGTACGAGATGGGCCAGCGCATTCCACCAGTAGAGCCGGTTTGTACCGACGAAGCCGGTCGTCAGGAACAGCGTGCCCGGAACGCCCAGAGCGTCAAGAATCGGCTTGGCCGTCAGGACGTTGTCGGCGGACCCATCGTCGAACGTCACCGCGGTCGCGTAAGGCGGCAATTTTCCGGTTTTCAGGCCGGCGACCAGTTCCTCCATCGAAACCGGCGTCCGTTCCGCCTTCAGCATTTCCATCTGCTGCCGAAACCGCTCGGGCGAAACGCACAGGCCCGAAGGGTCGAATGCAGGCTCCGCCACCCGGTGGTACATCAGGATCAGCGTGGCCTCTCCCCGCTTCAGACCGAGGCGCCTGGTCCGCCGCACGGCGCGCCCGGCCAGACGGCGCAGGCGGGCGACGGCCTTACCGGGCACGAGTCGCCCGGATGCCGATCGTGACAGAGTAGGCCGGGTCCAGCTTGTCGAGCCAGCTGGTCTTCACTTCCTCCACCGCAAGGCCGTAGAGGAAGGAGCTTGCGGAATAGACGTTGCCATAGACCACGATCTCGACGTCTTCGGGCGAAAAGAACTTTTCGAACATCCGCTTGGCCGAAAATTCTGTCAGCGCCCAGTACCAGGTGTCCCGCCATTCGCCCCGTTCGACCGCGGCCACGCCGGGAACCGTCACCAGCAACGTCCCGCCCGGCTTCAGCGCGTTCCTCATCTACTCGACCGCCTTTTCCATGTCGTAGATGAGCTGGAGGGTCTGCGTGACGACCAGGCAATCGAAGCTGTCTTTCGGAAGGACACCTTCCTGGGACAAGTCGCCGACGATCGTGGCTTCCGGTTTTCGGCATGGACGTGCAGCACGTCCTGCCAGGTAATCCCGGTTCCGAATTTGCGGCTGTAGACCGATTCGCCCACTTCGAGCACCTGACCGCGAATGGCGCCGGCGTTCTCGCCCAGGAACCCTTCGATGTAATAGCGGTCGATCGGGGTGCCCCGGTCGTACCCGTACTGCCAGCTGATCGGGCTGGCGCGGGCAAGATCGCCGATATATACCTGCCCCAGCGGCGGTCCGCCGCGTCCCATCAGCCTTTTCAGCCGCTGTAGGACGGGATCAGGCACGAACGGCTTTACGCTTTCCCAAGCTCCGGCAACGAGTGACGTCGCTGGAAATGCCAGCGCCGCGTCGTCGCCCGGATTGAGGCCAGCACGCTGGGCATGGATATCCGATATGTCGTCACCTTGCTGGCTGAAGGCTCGGCCGAGCACATCTACGACACGCTGTACTGCGCCCGCAGTCAGGCCGAGAACCTGATCAAGCGCCAAGAGCCAGCTCGCCAGTGATCGCACCTCGTGCCGCTCGGCCAATGCCAATCAGATGCGCCTCTTCCTGCACACCGCCGCATACTGTGAGGTGGTCCCGGATTTTTGGACAGGGTGTTAAGCTCATCCCGACCTGAGGAATGGACGGGAATGAAGACGACGAGAAAGCGCTACAGCGCGCAGTTCAAGGCGAAGGTAGCCATGGAGGCGATCCGGGGTGATCTGACGCTGGCTGAACTGGCTGCGAAGCATGGTATCCACCACACGATGATCGGGGCGTGGAAGCGCCAGGCCATGGAAGGGATGGCCAGCGTGTTCGAAGGTGGCGATCAGAGTAAGGCCATCAGCGAGGCGGAAATCGAGAAGTTGCACGTCAAGATCGGGCAATTGGTAGTCGAGCGGGATTTTTTGGCGAAGGCCTCCGGTCGATGAGCGTGGCCCGGAGGCGATCGATGATCGAACCTGCTCACCAGCATCTGTCGATCGCGGCGCAATGCCGACTGCTGTCGATCAGCCGCTCGTCCTACTACTACGCCCCGGTTCCCGAGACGACGGAGACGCTGGAACTCATGCGCGTCATCGATGCTGCGTTCCTCGGCATGCCCTGGTACGGCAGCCGGCAGATGGTCCGGCACTTGCGCCGAGAGGGCCATGAAGTTGG
>NZ_RSEK01000021.1 GCF_003958635.1 Altericroceibacterium xinjiangense
ACGCACCGCCGGAAAAGCTTCTCAGGCCGAGGCACGAAAAATCGAAAACGCAAGGCGGCGCCCAGACCACGCTTACGAGCAGTTCGCATCCGACTGACAGCACCATGCTCGCCGCTATGAGGGGGAGCCCGAAGGTTCAGGCTCATCATTCCGTGCGATCTAATCTTCCCGCACAGCATGCCGCTGTGCGGGAAGAAGGAACTGCAATGACTGTTCAATACTCCGTAAACGCACCGGGCAACGAGAACCGCAAAGAGCAAAGACCCGGCGCCCCCCTGGCTCAACCAGGATCGCGTCGCCTGTTCAACTTCGATGACCTGGAGGTCCAGTTCGATCCCGAGCTTCAGACCTTGTGGACCTACATGATACAGAAAGCTCGCCCCAGCTTCACTCCAGCCCTGCTCGCCGAGTTCGAGCAGTGGCAAAACGGCATCGAACTAGCCTGTTCAACGGGTGCCATGCCGATCCGCTACGTGGTGCTGGGGTCCCGTTTCCCGAATGTATTCTCGCTGGGAGGCGATCTTGACCTCTTCGCGGCTCACATCCGGAACGGCGACAGGGATGCCCTGGTTCGCTATGGACGGGCCTGCGTTCGCCTCCTCTATCGCAACATGCTCGGCCTTGATCAGTCGATCATCACGATCTGTCTGGTGCAGGGAGACGCGCTGGGAGGCGGATTCGAAGCGCTCCTGTCGTTCAACGTCGTCATCGCTGAACGCGGGACAAGCTTCGGACTACCGGAAACCGCCTTCGGGCTGTTCCCGGGGATGGGGGCGCATTGCTTCCTCTCTCGTCGCCTCGGATCCGCACACGCGGAGCGAATGATCATGAGCGGCCGGACGTACAGTGCGGAAGAACTGTACGAGATGGGCATTGTTCATGCACTGGCCAGTCCCGGGAACGGCCGCGCAGAGGTCGAGAGCTATATCCGCCAAAACCGCCGCCGTCACAGCGGGCACTGCGCCATCTACCAGGCGTCGCGATCCGTGAATCCCCTCGCGCTCAGCGAGCTGGAGGGTGTGGTCGACCTGTGGGCGGAGGCAGCCCTCCGGCTGAGTGAGACGGACCTGAAGCTGATGCGCCGCCTTGTCGCCGCACAGACGCGTCTGCTGGGAAAAGCGAGCGTCTGATCCATCCCCGCGTCAGGGTCGCAGCTCGCCCCTGAGCGGCATGCCGGCAAGCAGGGTCCCGACTCTGCTTGCCGGCATCGGTGTTGCCAGCAGATAACCTTGTACCGCATCGCAGTGGGTCCGGCGCAGCTGAGCGAGTTGCGCCTCAGTCTCGACGCCTTCCGCGATCGTCTGCATGCCCAGCTTTATCGCCAGGTCGACGATCGCTTGAACAATCGCGACCGAAGCAGGCCCCTGTTCCAGATCCGCAACGAAGGACCGGTCAATCTTCATTGTCTGGAACGGAAGCCTGGTAAGATAGCTGAGCGACGAATACCCTGTGCCAAAGTCGTCCAAAGTCGTGCGAACGTTGATCCGGTTGATTTCGTTGAGCACCGCGAACGACGCCTCGACATCTTCGAGGAGAACGGACTCGGTGATCTCAACCTCCAGTCGATCTGCGGCAAGCCCCGTTGTGGCCAGTGCACTCGCAATCACCTCCAGCAGGTTTGCTGATCGCAACTGGATCGGTGACAGATTGACGGCAACCTTGATTTCGGCAGGCCACTGCTTTGCGACGCGGCAGGCCTCATGGAGAACCCAGCTACCTATCGCGACGATCAGGCTGCTTTTCTCAGCTATGGGAATGAACTCGACCGGCGAAACCGAACCGTAGCGACGGTTGGTCCAGCGAAGTAGGGCCTCGCAGGACCGCACACGCTTCCCATCGAGGTCGAAAATCGGCTGGAACACCAGGTCAAACTCACCACGTTGCAGCGCGCCCTGCATCTCCGCTGCGAGATCCCGGCTTCGCTCCACTTTTTCGTCCATCAGCGGCTCATAGAAGCATATCGTGCGACGACCGCTATCCTTTGCCCGGTACAACGCCAGATCGGCGTTCTTGAGCAATGTGTCGGCCTCCGTCCCGTCAGCGGGAGCAATGGCGACACCCAGCGACCCGGTGACATCCAGTTCACGGGCATCATGGTGAACTGGCCGCTCCACCAGTTCCAGGATCCTGCTCCCGATCCTGGCTGCGTCGGATCTTTCCCTTATCCTGCGAACGACTGCGAACTCATCACCGCCGAGCCTGGCCACGATGCCGCCGCTGCCAAAGGCGTCTTTCAGGCGCCGAGCGATGCCAGTCAGAAGTGCATTGCCTGCATGGTGCCCGAAAGAGTCGTTGATCTCCTTAAATCCGTCGAGATCGAGCCAGTGAATTGCAAGCAGGTGGCTCCGGCCATGCAATGCCTGCAGTTCCTTCTCGAACTGCTCACGGAAGGCGGTCCGGTTCGCCACCCCAGTCAAGTCATCGCGGCGTGCAACGGCTGCATGATGTTCTGCTAAAGCGGCCATCTCAGCAGAGGCCACGGTCGCCTTCAGGATGACGTCGTACGTCTGCAGCGTGATGTCCATCATGGCCACTATGAACAGGAGGATCACGACCGCCAGCAGCGCTTTCAGCGGATCGACGGCTGCCAGCAGCCCAAAAACGATTGGAAGCGATGTAAGGCAAAGCTGCGACAGTGCAATCCAGGGGCGCCCGGCGTTACGTCCGGTAATACCAGCTGCGTACCCGACTGCTGTTGTCACCGCGAGCAACTGCAGCACGCCATCGGCGGTGTAGAGCAGCGTCAGCAGGCCGAACACGCCCAGCAGCGCCGAGTAACAGACCGCCCCCGCGCGATACACCAGCTCTTGTCGGGTTGCAGGGACACTGCCCGGCGCGCCGGATTCCAGTTCTGGTCGATGCGAGCGCAACGCGTCGGTGGTGCGCAGGCCGGCCACGATAGCGATCGCTATCGCGCACATGTTCATCATGCGGTTTCCGCTTACCAGCGCGACGGTTCCGCTGATCGCGCTGCTCGTAAGCGCTCCGATTATCAGCGATTGCGGAGACGCATACAGCGACGCCACCAAGGTTCGCCGCACATGCGCGGCGATCGTTTGGTCGGAGTGCCGTAGCCGCCGCAAACGTGAAATCAGGCTAGCCATGTCTGGACGGCGCTCCGTTAGCAAGTTCAGGCTGTGGTTTAGCAGCTGCAGTGTTGGGATGCGGCCGCGTCTTCAACCTGTTGATGCGGCATTTCCAAGTTCCGCTGGCCATGATGCCTTTTCCGCCGATCCTTAGGTCCAGACCAATTGCCAACCGCAGAGCATTATGCCCGCGATTGGACGATCGCACAGTTCTACTTTCACGTCATGACCGCGTACGCCATCTTACCGCGTAAAAACGTGGAGCTAGGGAAAGCCGATTATATAGCCCACCTGCTCCCCCATCTGCGTCCCACTGCGAAGCCCGAGGGGTAAACCGCTGTGCGCGAGCGGCTGCCCGGAATGTCCGCTTTCGACCCGTTCGAGACATTCGCGCGAGGGTATGCACGCGGATCCGTTGCGGACACTCGCTGGGTCGAAAAGTCCCGTACAGACATCGCATGCTGCCCGCTTGCTAAAGCGGTCAGGGGCTCGGCGCGCCTCCCACAGCGGGTGTGACGCTGTGTAGCGCGAGCTTGAAGCGCAGAACGCTGTTGGCTGGGATCGGTCCGCTGGCCCTGGCACCGTAGCCGAGCGCAGGCGGTATCCAGACGACCCATTCATCTCCGGGCCGCATCAGCTTCAACGCCTCGGTAAAGCCAGGAACGAAGCGGTCGACCCGCCCAGTCTGCGGCGTACCACGCTCGTAGCTGCTGTCGAACGTCTCGCCGGTTACCAGCTTGCCCTCATAGTCGAAGGTAACAGTATCGTTTCCGGCGGGGTGCGGTCCGGCTTCAGGTCCGGAGCGAACGACAAAGTATTGGAGGCCACTGGGCGTCGTCACAACATTCTCGGCGGCGGCGTTGCGAACGAGAAATTCGGGCCCGGGCGCAGTCGTCGGTGGTATTGGAATAGCCGGCGTTGTGGCGCAGGCGCCAACAAGAAGTGATACGGAGGCAATGACGAGTGGCTTGATCATGCAGGCTATCTAGCGCGGGGGTACTGTCAGAGCAACGGTACCGGATAGCGATCAGGCGCGCGGCAGAGTAGGGCAGGGCCATGCCTCGTCCTCGCAAGCCAGCTAGTCCATTTCGGTACTTCCGCTCCTCGCCCGAAGTGAACCGCCTCGTGGTGATGCTGTATGTCAGGTTTCCGCTTAGCTTGCGGAACGTGGAAGACCTGCTGTCTGAGCGCGGGATCGACGTGTGTCACGAAACAGTGCGATTGTGGTGGAACCGCTTCGGTCCGATGTTCGCGGGGGACATCCGCCGCCAGCGGATTTCCCGGATGCGCGGCTTTCGTCATTGGAGGTGGCACCTGGACGAGATGTACGTCCGTCTGAATGGCGAGATGGTCTACCTCTGGCGCGCTGTCGACCACGAGGGCGAAGTCCTCGAAAGCTACGTCACGAAAACCAGGGATAAAGCCGCTGCCCTGCGGTTCATGCGCAAGACGCTGAAGCGGCACGGCAAAGTGGAAGCGATCACGACCGTCGGCCTGCGTTCCTACGGAGCGGCCCTGAAACAACTCGGGTGCGAGGCCAAGCAGGAGACAGGCCGCTGGGCCAACAACCGGGCCGAGAACTCGCACCTGCCGTTCCGACGACGAGAGCGAGCGATGCTGAGGTTCCGGCGAATGAAGTCACTTCAGAAGTTTGCTTCCGTCCACGCCTCTTTCGCCAACCACTTCAACTCCGAACGCCACCTCGTCGACAGACAGACTTACAAGACCCGCCGCTCGGCCGCGCTGGCCGAGTGGCAAAACCTCATGGCGTGAGACTTGCAGCGGGTTGGGGCACTTCGCCAAACGGAGAGCAGTTCGCATCCGACTGACAGCACCGTCGAGAGCCTGTCGGTTGCTGAACAACTCGGCCGCCCCGTCGCCAAGGCGTGGAACGCGATCGGCTCTGCATCCTTCGCCAGGAAGGCCAAGCCGGAAGGCGCATTGGATCGGATCGCCATTCCTGTCGCGGCCGACCGGCCCCGGGACCGGGAGATCACGATGGCGCTAGTCAAGGAGACCGGGCTTGACGCCTTTGACGCTGGTTCACTCGCGGACTCCTGGCGCCAGCAGCCGGGTGCGCCGGCGTACTGCACCGACCTTACTCAAGCTGAAATCGGCGTCGCTCTGGATGCAGCGAACCGGGGCAGGCTGCCCAAGCGGCGGGACCTCGGCGTTGCCGTGATGCAGGAGCGTCTGGGCGACGGCACCACCAACCCGGACGAGGACTGGGGCGTCCGTCTGATTCGCGTGATCAACATGTAGCTGCTCAACGCGGCTTGTCCCTCCGGTCACCGGAAGGGGGACAAGCCGCTTACTTGTCCGTGACGTCAGTTGCTGAACGAGCGGCAGCTTCCAAGAAGCTGCGACTGCCGCCGGGATTGCAAAGGGTGGGCGATCGCAGGCATTTTGACGCACAGCCCGGCCGCCGTTACGGACGGCGGCATGATTGCTTTGCTGTCTCCCGCCAAAACGCTCGATTTCCAGCGCGAGCTGCCGCCACTGACGGCCACGAGACCGCATTTTGGCGAGGAAGCCAGCGGCTTGGCCAAATCGGCGGCCAACCTTTCGCAAAAACGGTTGAGCGAGTTGATGCATATCTCGCCGCGTCTGGCCAAGCTCAACGCGGAACGCTTCCGGGATTTCGCGACTTTGCCCGAGCGGCCGGCACTTTTCGCATTTGCGGGCGACGTCTACACGGGCTTCGAGGCGCATACGCTGGACGAAGCCAGCATCGTATTCGCGCAGGACCACGTGCGGATCTTGTCGGGGCTTTATGGCCTGCTGCGCCCGCTCGACGCGATCCGGCCCTATCGCCTTGAAATGGGCACTCGCTGGGCGCCTCGCCGTAAAAGCCTGACCGATTGGTGGGGCAACCGCATCGCCGATCTGCTTTGCGGGCAGATGGCGCAGGGGGGATCAGGCGTGGTGCTCAATCTCGCGAGCCAGGAGTATTTTGCGGCGGTGAAGGGCAAGCTGGAAAATCTGCGGGTAGTCGATGTCGACTTCCGCGAACCGGGGCCGGATGGCCCTCGCTTCGTCAGCTTCAGCGCCAAGCGCGCGCGGGGCATGATGGCCCGCTGGATGTGCGAGCATCACATCACCGACATTGACGCCATGCGCGGCTTCGATACCGACGGCTACCGCTTCGATGCCCAGGCCAGCGAGACGGACCATTGGCGGTTCACCCGTTCGTGAGCGGTTCCGGCAAGGGCGCCGCCGTAATTATCGGCGCATCCGGAGGGATCGGCGCGGCGTTCGAGGCTGCGCTGATCGAAGAAGGCGCCTTTGATGTGGTTCACGGGCTGGCACGATCGCGGAGTGGATCGCAGCATCTCGACCTCGAGGACGAAGCCAGCATCGCTGCGGCCGCCGCGCATGTAGCGCGAGGCCCGAAACCGCTTCTGGTCATCGTCGCAACCGGTTTACTCCATGCGGGAGATCGCGGTCCTGAAAAGGCGCTGCGGGAGCTCGACCCAACGTGGCTGGCGAAAGTTCACGCGGTGAACGCAATCGGACCGGCGCTGGTTGCCAAGCATTTCCTGCCGATCATGCCGAACAACGGGAGAACCGTCTTCGCGGCGTTGTCCGCCCGGGTCGGCTCGATAGCCGACAACCGGCTCGGCGGGTGGCACGGCTACCGTGCATCGAAGGCGGCATTGAACATGCTGGTGCGAAACCTGGCGATCGAGGAGCGGCGCCGCAACCAGGCTGCAATCGTCGTTGCGCTTCACCCCGGCACTGTCGATACCGCGCTTTCCCGCCCCTTTCAGGGAAGCGTCCATCCTGGACGGCTGTTCGATCCCGAACGCGCGGCGCTGCAACTTCTTGATGTCATCGAAGAATTGAAGCCGCTCGACAGCGGCAACCTGTTCGACTTCGAGGGCAAGGAAATCGCATTCTGACGGAACCGCGCAAACGTAGGAGCGAATGACGGCCAATGACGCCCCCGAGTTCCCTGTCGAACCGTCCGAGTTCGGGGCTGAACGAACGGCCGGTTTCAGGCTGCTGAATCAGGCCCTGAAAGGTCGGCTTCATCGGTTCGGCCGAGTGTCAGCTTTCCGAGTTTCTGTGCCTGGCACCGGACCGGCGGAAGACGGCCCAGGAGGCGGCATAACTTGCCGCGTGAATGAATGGCCGGTTTCGGCGGCTGAGCAAGGCGTCGTGAACGTCGGCTATGTTCGCGAGGTTTGTCCGATCACTGGGACTGATTGGTGTCGAATGGAGTCGCCAGCCCAACCTCTCTCAGCAGCATCCTTCCGAGTCCGGATACTTCAACAGAATGTTTGAAACAGCCTGTTCGTGCGTCGAACTCTGGCAAGCTGCCCTTCTTCACATTTCCATAGTTTCGCATCAGGAGACCGAGTCGCAGCAGATGCTCACGGCCAGCTTGGTAGAGATGGTTCTGCTCGATCTGCGCCAGGGTTGACTGCGTGTGGATCGGGTCTGGGCGGTTAACGGCGGAAAGCGGGTTACGATCGCCTCCGCCGTAAGTACGCCCATAGGCGTTGAGCAGGCTGAGTTCATCATCGTCGATCTCGCCGAGGATCGATAGTAGCCGCTTACGCCGGGTGACGTCCGCATCCGACTCCTTCAGTCCTTGCCTTACCGCCTCGACGATCCGATCGATCCTCTCCTTCGAGGTGGCGCGAGCGGCTTGGCATCCTCCCTGCTCGATCAGGTCGATCTTCTCGGCATTGCCCCCGAGACTATGCCTCACCTCCGCATCGAGCTCATCGATCCTGCCTGCTAGTTTTCGGAGATAATGGTAATGCGGTCGGCTCGCTGCCCGGGAATTACTGACCCGATAATCTCGGCCAAAGGACCGCCCGCCAAGGGTACAAAGCTCGCAACTCCCTTGCCAATCGCAACCAAGCGGTCCTTCCAATCGTCATCCAGTCCATCATTTGGAGCGCCACCGTCTTCCATTACCATTCCCTCACTGTCGGATCGCTGTCCCGGCGCAAAGAAATCTTACACGGTGCATGAAACATCCAGCTATTTCTGCATTTCGAGGTGAACGTACGGCCGGTTTGGACAGGTCAATCTGGTAGCTAAACGGCGGCTATGGGGCGTCAGGTGACCTGAATGCTGAAAGCGAACCAAGATTTTACGGCGTGATCGTACAGCTGCACGACCTGATCGGTCACTGAGAGGGTATAATGGCTAGAGGACTGGCGATCGTATCCCTCCGCCCTCAGGCCGTCGATCTCGAGCGATACGAACGCTTTGTCACCAGCGTCGTAGAGCTCGGACCTGGTGCCATTGAACTTCGCTTGCCTGTCGCCATCGAACCCTTGCAAGCGTTCTCCCCGAGCTTCTGCGGCGATCTGGAGGTCGCGTCCAGACGCATGATCGTGCACGCCGGCAACTTTCTTGCCGAACATGAAGGCGTGGGCGGCCGCGGCGACCATGGCTCGGGTGTGGGGTGACATGCGGCCACCTGCCATCGAGTGCGTGAGGAAGCAAGCCGTGCCTCCTGATGGCCGGCAGCTTTCAGGAAGGCAGGACCGACCGGATAATGTCCGCGCTATCAGCGGCTGCAGGCCTTCAGTCGCTCAGCCGGCCGCAACGATTGAATGTTCAAGTCGCACATCGTCGAGCAGCCGCTCGATCGCGGCACGCTGCGCATCGGTTCCGCTTAGCCTGACATCCCAGTTGCAGTGGGCATGCGTCTCTGTGTCGCGCACGATCACTTTGCCAAGCGCCCGCTGCCATGTCTGCGAGGTACCGCCTTTCTCCCGGACAAGTCGGTCGATAAGCAGCTGTTCGAGGTCGGAGGCAGTCATGCCCGCCCACTTAGCTGCTGTTGGTAGCCAAGCAAGCAGACGTTCGCGCGCCAGCTTCTAAATCAACGACGTGGTTCGTGGATGAGCCGCAGAGCGGCAAGCGGCGGCATTGTCGGCGATAGCTGCCCGAGGTGTCGCGCGCCGACGAAGGACAGCTATCCCATTCCGCCTCCCGGAACCTGCCGGACCGGATCCGGCCCAGCTTGAGCCGAAGATCGGCTGGCCGGTAAATCTATCGTGAGCTGCTGCCCATGCTTGCCGGCAGCGGACGTCCTGCTCCCTTGTCCGGGTCAGGCGGCTTCCCGGGGTTGCCTTGATTGCCTCAGAAGTTCCAGAAGGGTAGTTTCCTCTGGAGTAAGCTCGCCGATGGCGCTGGCGCCAAAGGCAGCAGCGTCCGCCACTTGCTGCTGAGCGGCGCCGGGGAGCGCATCAGGGCCCTCAAGCCGGAACGAAGCGGGCACGAGAGGCCCGAACAGAAGAGCGCGTTCGAGATCCGGCCAGCGGCCGGGGTCTGGCTCAACCCCGGCTTTGCGTGCGAAGGCGAGGGCCAGGACGTTCATCGCGGGCTGCACCCCCTGTCGACGTTTTGCCCGACTATCGAGAGCGCCTTGCCGCATTTGTTCAGAAGTCGGCGCGGCACACTGATTTGAGAACAGCTGCGCAATCCACCGGGCCTGCAGTTCGAGCACCGGCAGCTTCGGCCCGACAAGATTGTACAGCCCCAGAAAGGCCATGTCGGGCAGATCGGGGTGAAGAGTATGCTCGAAGAGGTCCGGGCCGCCCGCTTCCAGTTCAAGCGTGTTCCGAATTGCAACCGGAAGGGATGGCAAGCTGGGCCGATAGCCGGTGCCGAAAATGATGCAGTCTGGCTGTAGCTCGCTTCCGTCGACGAAACGGACGGTCCGGTCATCGATGCAGTCGATCCACGGCCGAATGGTGATCCGCCCGTCCGCCACAGCGGGCAGGAAATGTTGAGCCTGGGTCACGCCCGCGGCAAAGATATCCGGGTCGGCCGCGGGCGCTCCGAACTGCTCGGGCCGTCCGCCAGCCTTGGTGACGGTATCCAGCATTTGTTCGGCGAGCCGATGCGGCGGCAGGACGGCCCCAGCCAATGCCGCCGCGCGTGTGAACATCAGGTTGTCCGTCGGAATCCCCGCGACGATCTTTGGAAGGACATAACGCTGGCGCCTGTAGCTGGTGACGACCTGAGCTGCACCGCCGAGCGCCAGTTCGGATGCGATCTCAAGCGCGCTGATCGAGCAACCGGCGACCAGCACCGAACGGCCACGATAGCGCTCCACGCCGGCATAATGCGCACTGTGCAGGGCTCCGAAGGTTCCTGTGAAACGCTCAAGCCCTGCAATTTCCGGCAGCACCGGCGTGCCTTCGGCTCCAGTCGCGAGGATTACCTTCGCAAAACGCTCAATCTGCTCGCCTTCGGGCCCGCACGATCCGATTTTCCAACCGCCGGAGCTACGCTCTATCTGCTCCACCCTCGTATTGAGCCGCATTCGGCGGTGCAGTTCAAACCGCTCGGCGTAGGCCTGCAGGTAATTTTGCATGTCCTCCCGGCGGGGAAAACAAGGTGTACCAACCGAGTGATCCAGGTCGGAGAAGCGGCTCATGGTTCGACTGGTGTTCGTTCGCATTCCCGGCCAAGTTGCGCTTGCCGGTCCGTCCGGGTTCCACTGACCGCCGGGGGAACCCGCCGCCTCAAAAAGCACTGGCTCCAGACCCGCCTGAATCAGCCAGCGGGCAGCGACAAGCCCCGCCGGTCCCGCTCCGATGATGGCGACCGCATCCCGTCTTTGCGTGGTTTTCATGTCTCGGCTCCTTCTGAAAGGACCGATAATTCGTGGCGGAGGTCTGTGCTTCCTAAATGATTGCTAAGGGCACGGCGGGAATCCTAACTTGCTCCTGCTTTGTTTTTGCAGGACCGAAAGACATGCAACTCGACCAGGAGACCCTGCGCTTCCTCGCCAGTCCCGTGATGATCATCATCGGGAGCAGCGATAGCGGGAATCGCCCAGCAATCGGCCGTGGACTTGGCGTCCTTGGGCGCGGCCCCGGCGAGATCGACCTGGTCTTCTCCCGCTGGCAGTGGCCCCGCACAGCGGAGAATGTCGCTGAAACACGGCGCTTGGCCGTCACGTGCAGCCGGCCGAGCGATTACGTCACCTGCCAGGTGAAGGGGAAAGCAAGGCTTTTGGTAGCGGAGAAAGAGCACATCGCCCGGGCCGATGCATACCGGACGGACATCAGTGCTGTGCTAAACGGCCTCGGCGTCGCCCGGGCAACGATTGCCCAGTGGACGGTGCCCGAGGATCTGGTGGTGGCCAGGCTTGAAGTGGCGGAAGCGTATCTCCAGACCCCCGGCCCCCGAGCAGGAACTGCCTTGTGACCGTGAAGCTCGAAGATCTCTCCGCCTGTTTCGAAGGCGTAATCCCGTCAGTTGTCGCGACAGCGGCGGCAGACGGCACGCCGAACGTGTCCTACCTCTCGCACGTTGTGATGGTGGACGAGAACCGGGTGGCACTGTCCAACCAGTTCTTCGCCAAGACGGCCGCTAATGTCCGTGCAAACCCGCAAACGTCCCTCCTGCTGGTCGATGGGGTGACGGGGCAGCAGTATGCGCTCGATTTGCAATGGGAGGCTTCTCTCGATCGCGGTGAATTGTTCGACCGGGTCGCGCGGGACTTGCGCGCCAGCAGCGTTCAGATCGGGCTGGCGGACCTGATGCGGCTGAAGGCCGTGGATATATTCCAAGTGCTCTCGATCCGTCCGTGTCCCGCGCCTGTCCTCCCCGACGAAGCCGAGGAGCAGGTGGGCTCACCGGGCATGCGCGAGATGGCAGAAGCGGCCCGAGCGATTGCCGTCCACGCTTCCACCGAAGAGATACTGGATGCCTTGCTAGAGAGTGCTTCCATGCTCGCCGGATGCAATCATGCGGTTGTCCTGCTTCATGAACGGGAGCGCGATGTCCTCGTGACAGTGGCTGCCGTCGGCTACGCCCAGGCAGGAACGGGATCCGAGGTTCCGCTGCGTGAAGGGTTGATCGGAGAAGCCGCGGCAGGACGGGAAACTCTCAAGCTCAACGACCTGAGCCGGGTGCGCCGGTTCAGCGCTGCCATCGTGGGAGGGGACAGCGAAGGTGATACGCGGACCATCCCGTTCCCGCACGCCGCGGAGGCGCTAAGTCAGATCGCGATACCAATGATCGTGCAAGGCACCCTCACGGGGGTTCTGTTCCTGGAAAGCCCCAGACGTCTCGCGTTCAACAGGGAAATGGAAGCGGCGCTCGAGACGCTCGCGGGACAGGCCGCATCGGCGTTGGCGCTGGCCGAGGTGGCACCAGCGCGAACCCACATTGCGGAGCTGGAGCCGAGCGTTGCTCCGAGCAACAGCTCCATCCAGGTTGTCAGCTATGCGTTCGATGACAGCGTCTTCATCGACGGCCGGTATGTCATCAAGGGTGTGGCGGGCCGGCTGCTCGTTTTCCTGCTGGAACACGCCGTGTCGGACGGGCGGACCGAGTTCACGAACCGTGAGATCAGGCGCGCCGCCGAGCTTCGCCTGCCCGACTTCAAGGACAACCTTGAAACACGCCTGCTGCTTCTCAGACGCCGTCTGGAAGAAAAGCAATTCCCTGTCCGCTTGGAGCGGGCCGGGCGCGGGAGGATGAAGCTAAAGATGATGGGAGTCCCTCGGATCGAGCGCCGCCCCTGATTGATCTCCGCTTCCGGCTGTAAATGCGTCGGACGGAATTGTCAGACGAAATGCACCCAATGGTGATCGGCCCCAAGGCCAGGTAGGCAGGGGCATGCCTCGTCCGCGCAAACTGGCTAGGGTTCGGACTCATTACAGCCACAAGATGACGGCTGCGGCAAGGGCAACGGCGCCCATGAAGCACTTGATCTTGCGGTCGAAACGGGTGGAAATACGGCGCCAGTCCTTGAGCCGGCAGAACATGCGCTCGATGACGTTGCGCTGCCTGTAGAGGGCTTTGTCGTAGTCGAACTGGACCTTGCGGTTCTTGCGCGGTGGGATGACGGCCGTGGTTCCGCGTTCGCCCAGCCATTCGCGCAAGGCCTGGCTGTCATAGCCTTCGTCGGCAACCAATTGGGATGATGGCGGCAGAGCCTCAATGCACTGCTTTGCAACCTTGCTGTCGTGCACGTTGCCCGGCGTCAGGAGCAGGACGAGCGGGCGCCCCTTGTCGTCGCAGACGGCGTGGAGCTTGGTGTTGCGGCCGCCTTTCGTGCGGCCGATACCATTGGCCAAGGCCCCCCTTTTCCACCCCCGGCACAGCGATGAACCTTGATGCAACTTGAGTCGATGAACAGCCGATCGGGAGCATCCTCATTGCCAGCCAGCGCAGCAAAGATGCGCTCCCAGATACCGCGCTCGGACCAGCGGACGAAGCGGTTGTAGAGCGTCTTCTTCGGGCCGTAGACGTCCTGCGGACAATCGCTCCAGCGCCCGCCGCACTTAAGCGCATGGACAATCCCGGAAAGCACGCGCCGATCATCAACTCTAGGCATCCCGCGCGTGTCGCGCGGCAACAACGGTTCGATCCGAGCCCACTGTGCATCCGAAAACCAGAAGAAATCCGCCACCTTACCGCCTCCCTTGCTGAAGGCAGTGAATCACGTTCCCTCAGCAAGAGGAATCCTGTTTATGGGTCCGGACCCTAATCCGTTCGGTATTTCCACTCCTCGCCCGAGGTCATTCGGCTCGTGGTGCGGAAAGGCGTTTCTATTTCGCCTGCGATCACGTCTTTCACACACACCGGGGACGATTGTGGCACCACGAAGCTTCCGATAACTTGCGCCCACGTTTATCAACGGGCGTAAATCAATCGGGGGTCCTAATGAAGATAGTGAAGAACGTATTAGGTTCGATCGCCATCGCCAGCCTTCTTGCTGCGCAGCCAGTACTCGCCATAAGTGAGCGGGTCCGTGAAGCCACCCCAAGCGCTGACTCTGAAGAGTTGGCCACGATGGGCGCCATGGGCGCCATTGGGATCGGTGCGGTGCTTCTTGCCGCCGTGGCCCTCTTGGAGATCACAGAAGTAGTCGACATCCTCGAAAGCAACGACGCCGAGCCACTATCGCCGTAGAAGCCACGAAGGAAGTTGAACACTCGGCAAGGGCGCGGTCGATGATCGCGCCCTTGTTTCGTTTAGCCATCCGCGTTTGTCTCAGCCGCATGCTCTCTCAAGGACACTGTCAGACGAAATGCACCCAGCGGTGATCGGCCGGAAGGGGGGGTAGGGCAGGGGCATGCCTCGTCCCCGCAAACCAGCTAATCCGTTCCGGTATTTCGACTCCTCGCCCGAGGTAATCCGCCTCGTGGTCATGATGTACGTCCGTTGTCCGCTTTCGTTGCGGAACGTGGAAGACCTCCTGTTCGAGCGCGGGATCGACATCTCACACGAGACGGTGCGCTTCTGGTGGAACCGCTTCGGCCCGCTGTTTGCAGCCGATTTCCGGCGCCAGCGGATCAACCGGATGCGCGGCTTCCGGCACGAGCGTTGGCATCTCGACGAGATGTACGTCCGCTTGAAGGGGGAGCTGGTCGACCTCTGGCGCGCTGTTGATCGCGAGGGTGAAGTCCTGGAAAGCTACGTCACGAAATCCCGGGACAAAGCCGCTGCTCAGCGGTTCATCAGGCGAGCGATGAAGTGGCACGGCAGGGTCGAGGCGATCACGACTGACGAGCATCGGCCCTACAGAGCAGCCCTGATCGAGCTCGGGTGTGAGCAAAAGCAGGAGACCGGCCGCTGGTCCAATAACCGGGGCGAGAATTCACACCCGCGATTCCGAAGACGGGAAAGGGCGATGCTCCGGTGCAGGCAGATGAAGTCACTCCAAAAGTTCGCCTCAGTTCACGCCTCCTTCCACAATCACTTTTCCCACGAACGCCGTCTCGTCGACAGGAAGACTTGCAAAACCCGCCGCTCGGCCGCCTTGGCTGAGTGGCAGAGCCTGATGGGTAAGTTCAATTGCGCTAAACAGAGAGCGGTTTACATTAGACTGACAGCACCTGGGTAATACCAAGACCTGTGGAATGTGACTCATGATGGCTTTCCTGCGCCGGCGCGCTGTGATTCAGGATCGCAAACGGATG
>NZ_RSEK01000022.1 GCF_003958635.1 Altericroceibacterium xinjiangense
GAGTGGAACCGAGAGCTCACTCAGCTATTTCGGCTCGTTATCTGAGATACCCGGCTCTGGTGGTGAACGATGTCAGACTTGTCACGCTTTGTGCCGGTTACCTGTTCATTATGCCACCTTCCCTTCGAACGCGAGCGGGCTGATGCCGCCCAGTGAGGTGGTCTCGCTTCTTTGGACAGGTTGGCGGCGAAGTTAAGCTCATCCCTTGTGTCGTTATGCCGCGAGTCTGGTCACCAGATCATGGGGGGCATGCCTCCCATGATCTGGTTCGCCGAGCCGCTCGTAGACCTCTGCCGGGGTCTGCCCGCCGAGGCCTGCGTGCGGGCGGCGGTCATTGTAATAAGTGATTCACCGGTCATGGCGTACGCATCCGATAGGTGGCGCGTTGACGAAGCAGTTTCGCTGTGAAGCTCAGGCAGCCATTTCGCTGCGTTCTGCTTGTTGCGCGGCTTTCCAGTTCCAAGGAAGGAGTTCTTCGAGCCGGCTTTGCGGCATATCGGCGATGCGGGCGAGTACGTCGGCAAGCCAAGCCAGCGGATCGATGCCGTTCAGTTTGGCCGTGCCGATCAGGCTGAACATCATTGCCGCCCGTTCACCGCCCCGGTCTGACCCGACAAACAGCCAGGCCTTTCTGCCCCGGGCCACACTGCGCAGCTCGCGTTCCGCAGCGTTGTTCGTCAGGCAGATCCGGCCATCGCCGAGGAAGGTCGTGTCCCACGGGGTGGTGTAGGAAGGTTTCCCTGACTGGGTGGCCACCGTCGATCTTCTGGTAGGGTTCGGATGCGAACTCGAACCTGGAGAAGAAGACGATGACCGACGACAGAATGGCTCTGATCGATCTGATCGAGCAAGGGGCTTGCAGCGATCTGGTGCGTGAGATGCTGGCTTTTGCGGCCGAGCGCATGATGGATCTGGAGATCGAGGCGAAGACCGGTGCGCCTGCTGGCAGCCGCAGTCCGGCGCGGCTGAACCACCGCAATGGTTATCGGGAACGGGGTTGGGATACCCGTGCCGGGCGGATCGAGCTGGCGATCCCCAAGCTGCGCAAGGGCAGCTACTTCCCGACCTTCCTGGAGCCGCGCCGCACCGCCGAGAAGGCTTTGGCGGCGGTATTCCAGGAGGCCTATGTCCATGGCGTCTCGACCCGCTCGGTTGATGATCTGGTCAAGGCAATGGGCGCCAGCGGCGTGTCGAAGAGCCAGGTCAGCCGTCTGGTTACCGAGATCGACGAGCGGGTGAACGCCTTTCTCACGCGGCCTATCGAGGGCGAGTGGCCCTACCTGTGGATCGACGCGACCTACCTGAAGGCACGCGAGGGCGGACGGATCGTCTCGACGGCGACGATAATCGCTGTCGGCGTCAACACCGATGGCCGACGCGAAGTGCTGGGCGTCGCCACAGGCCCTTCGGAAGCCGAGCTCTTCTGGAAGGGCTTCCTGCGTTCGCTGGCCGACCGAGGCTTACGCGGCGTGAAGCTGGTCATTGCCGACGATCACAAGGGCTTGCGGGCGGCGGCATCGAAAGTATTCAATGCCGGCCAGCAACGCTGCCGCGTGCACTGGATGCGCAACGCGCTGGCCCATGCCGCACCGAAGCAGCGGCCCGCCGTCATAGCCATGATCAAGACGATCTTCGCGCAGGAAACCGCCGAGGCAGCTCACCAGCAGTGGGAACAGGTCGCCGATGCCCTGCGCAAGAAGTTCCCGAAACTGGCCGACATGATGGACGCTTCACGCGAAGAAGTGCTCGCCTACGTGACCTTCCCGAAGGAGCACTGGGCACAGATCGCCTCGACCAACCCGCTGGAAAGGGTGAACAAGGAGATCAAGCGAAGGGCCGACGTCGTGGGCATCTTCCCTAACGATGCTGCCGCCATCCGCCTGGTCGGCGCGTTGATGCTGGAACAGAATGACGAGTGGGCGGTATCACGCCGCTACATGACGCTGGAAACCCTTGGCTCGCTGAGCCATAATCACACCGTCAGCCTGCCACCTCTGGCAGCCTGATCCGGACCCGATCCTGCCGTGGATCGACGGCTCCTACACCACCCCGTGGGGCACGACCCGAATGCTGGACAGATCGACGAACCGGTCGATTAAGCGCAGCAGATAATCTGCCGGAACGTGCCGCTCAAGGTTGAAGCTGTAGAACAGCGCCTCCTGCGCCACCGTTCGCTCACCCATCATCGGCTCGTCTCCGCCTGCTCGCGAACAGTGAATCAGGACTTCACCGCGACTGCAAGCGGAAGCTTTTCAACACAATCAGGACGATAGCTGCCACGCAGCTGATGGTTGCCGCAAGCCGGCAGACGGGGGCGCCAGGCGCGAAGGCGCCGCGTGACGAGGACCGATGATGCCGTGCCTCGGCGCAGGCAGAGCGCGCGAAGCGTTGACGCCCGCAGAACCGTCAATGCGCAAGGGACGGCCGCGCTCGGCCACTGCCCTCGCCGCCCTGGCGACCTTTCGTCCGGCCTGCACGATCATTATGGAAAAAAAGGGCGTGTTCAGCCGTTCTTAGTTCAGCAGCGCAGCGTTTTGGAGCGTGGCTCAGCTCAGGAAGCACAAAAAACTGCATCGTACATCACACGATTACGGCCGTTATTCTTTGCCATGTACAGCATCTGGTCGGCAGCATTAAGGTTGTTGTCGATCCCTTCCTCGTGCTGGACCATCGCGACGCCCAACGAGGCAGTGATGCTAAAGACGGTGTCATTGTAGGGGATAGAAAGGGCCGCGATCTGCTCGCGTATCTCTTCGCAGAGTCGGTGTACCGTATCGCAGTCGCATCCGGGGAAAAGGGTCACGAATTCTTCGCCGCCAAAGCGCGCTGTAATCAGCCGCTCACGCTCCGCGATGTCGAGAAGAACCTTGGCCACCGCCCTGATCACTGAATCTCCCGTATCGTGGCCGTACGTGTCGTTAACCTTCTTGAAATGGTCGATGTCGAGAATGGCGACGGATCCTTCGCCCTGATGCTCACGCATCTCGTCCAGGTTCCCATGCGCCTGCTCGAAGAACGCCCGGCGATTATACAGCCCTGTAAGGGGGTCGCGCTCTGCTAGGAAGCGCAGATGGCGGATATGCTCCAGCATCTGGACATTGCCGACGATCCGACATTGTACCTCTTCAGGAATGAATGGGCGATAGATAAAGTCGGATGCTCCCGCCCTTAGGAACGATACCGACAAGTGAGGGTCGGATGAGGCTGAAATACCAATCACGCGCACCCTGTCTGCGCAGTAGCGTGACCGAATTTCACGCGTCAACGCGTAGCCGTCCATGTCGGGCATGTTGTAATCCGTGACGACCAGCTCGACGGCTTCGTTCTTTGCCAACAGCGCAAGCGCTTCCGCGCCCGAACTTGCCTCCAGTATGCGGTAGTTTTGCTTCTTGAGGATGCCAGCGAGCTCGTGGCGAGCGCTGGGCATGTCATCGACGATCAGCACGGGAGTTGCTGCGTCCTCGGTCACCCGTACGATGGTCTGGACGATGTTGTCCACCGCATCCGGTGCGTTCTTGATGTAGTAATCAACGATATTGGGAGAACAAAAACGTTCGCGTATGCTTCGCGTAAGGCTGGCTGTATACAGGATTGTCGGCACATCGTTGGACGCTAGCAGGTCCAGTATCTCACCATCCGGAGCGTCGGGCAGATTTAACCCCGCAACAGCGAGCAGAGGCCTATGGGCTGCAAGGGCCTCACGCGCCTCGAGATAGGTTTGGAAGCACTGCACCTCGGCGGAACTATGCTCAGCTATGCGGGACAATAGCAGCCGGCTGAGCGCGGTCGAATCCTCAATGATAAAGATGCTTTGGGCCATGCTTGCGGGGCTTGATCTCTGAGCTCGCCGGTCAGCCTGCCGATAAACACTCATAGATGATCACCGCTCCGTCGGGTGCAGCGCACCTTCTTCCATCCAACTATATATAGGACGCCGAAAGCAGTTGGCGTGTCGACGCGGTCGGAGGCACGAAATCAATTAGCGGCAGGATGCGCTTGCATGCGCGTCCTACAGTTGATCCCACGATCAACGCGTTTGCGCTGGAGCGCTTCGAGAGCGGCTCGGAGATGAAGAAGCGGGCAGATCACCCTGGCCGAGCGGCTCCTTTCGGGAACTCGGACTTTCACCTGAGCGTCCAAATGTGGGGGCGCTTGGGGTCAGGTAGGTTCCGGATCGTTGGAGCAGGAAAGCGGACGTCGGGCAGGCGATGGATGCAACGTCTGCTTTCCTGCGGCTTCGACTCAAAAGCCGCCAGGCAGCTCACGCCCCAACTGCGGACGTCCGCGTGCATTCATGATCGCGCTAAACCGGACGTTCGCGCCAGACGCGGGTCCGGCGCCTAGCCGAACAACCTTTGCGGTAGTTTTCCTCGCATCGCTGCTCGTCCATGATATTCCGCAGGTATGAAGATCCTATATGGCGCACCCTCCGGGCTGAACCGTCGAACGATCCTGATTAGCGGGTCCGCCTTGCTACTGGCGAGCTGTGTGTCACGCTCCCGGATTGCTTCACCAGACGCTGCCGCGATCGCAGAACTTCGCGCCCTCGAAGAGAGCGCGAACGGCCGTCTCGGAGCCTATATTCTAGATCTTGCCGACGGAACGGCATTTGGCTGGCGAGCGGACGAGCGTTTTACCCACGCCAGCTCGTTCAAGATGTCGCTCGCCGCCATGATGCTTTCAAAGGCTGATGCCGGCCAGATCAATCTCGATGAAGTTCTTCGCTGGACAAAAGATGACATGCTCTTCGTCAGTCCGGTCACTCAAGCGAACTTGAACACGGGCCTTTCAGTAAGGGAGCTGGCAAGAGCGACGCTCGTCACCAGCGACAATACCGCTGCCAACGTGTTGCTGCGTCGGTTCGGAGGACCTGCGGAACTCACCGCATTTTGGCGCTCGATCGGCGACTTGGACAGCCGGCTTGATCGATACGAACCCGAGTTGAACGTGACCCCACCCGGAACCGAACTTGACACTACGACACCCGCTGCAATGGCCAGAACCACGGCCAGGCTGGTTTACGGCGATGTGCTTACTCATGGGAGCCGGGCTGTACTCAAGAACTGGATGGCACAGGTGAAGACCGGCCAAGGCCGCATTCGCTCGGGCTTTCCGCTTAACTGGGCTTCCGGTGACAAGACGGGTACCGGTGTTGGCGAAACGAAGCACGTCTATGTCGATCTCGCTTATGGTGAGCCACCCGGGCGCCCGCCGGTGGTCGTCACCGCTTACTTCGAACCAACGCGACCTGCTGAACCTATGGATCCACATGCTGTTGCCGTGCTTGCGGCCGTCGGGCGAATTGCCACAGCGAGCGTGCTGAGAACCTGAGGTGTGCAAATAATGTAGCGCTCGGCTCCGAACCCTGCCGCGCTTCATGTGGACGCCATTTTGCTTGGCTCCTCTACGATCTGCATACGGACATGCCTACCAGCTCCGCGGTCAGCTCCCGCTTTTTGCTCCGGCGGTATGAGGTTGCGCTCCTCCGGCGTTTGCTCATCGGTGAAGCGGCGTGAGGGCAAGATGAAATAATGACGCGCCGATTGGAACCGGAACGATCCAGCGTCTATAGGCTCGTCTCGTCCGCCGAGTTTACAACGAGGACGAGCGGGAGGAGCGCCCGATAGATCGTGTGCTCCGGCGTCGCTGGACGTGGAATGATGCTTATCGTTCCGCCACCGGCTTGATCTTGGTCGGGGGGGTAAATGAATTTGATCGCGATGCGTGCGTCCTTGGCGATGAGCATCGCGCTCATGAGCGGCTGCGATAGCAGGAGCCACCGAGAAGCGACCGCCGACGGACGAGAGGCCGGCTCGACAGACTCGTCACTCTCGACGCAGGCAGGCGCTGCGCCGTTCACGATCGAGAATAGCGCTGTCCTGCCTATCCGGTCCAAGATTCTCGGCCGCGACTACGAGATCTTCGTCAAGACGCCGCCGGGTTATGATAAGCCCGAGAACGCTGGGCGGCGCTATCCGGTGATCTACCTGACGGACGGTCCGTACACCTTTCAGGTCGCGTCCGGTGTGTCTCGAGTGCCGTTCAGCCAGGACCGTTTCAACCCCTTCATCATCGTGGGCCTATCATGGGCCCTTGGCGAAGTCCCGGCCGACAGCCGTCGGCGGGACTTGACCCCGTGGGTTAGCCCGGCCGTAGCCGGAACGACCGGCGGCGGCCCCGCCTTCCTTGCCTTCCTGAAGAGCGAGGCCATGCCGCTGGTCGAGAGTCGCTATCGGATCGACGGTCGTGAGCGGGCGCTGGCCGGGCAGTCCTACGGCGGTGTTTTCGGTCTCTGGGTCGCCCTGACCGAGCCGCAGCTGTTCAAGACCTATATCCTGACGAGCCCGTCCATCTGGTTCGCGGATCGTTCGATCCTCAAGACCGAAGCGGCCTATGCTGCCGCGCACAAGGATCTGAAGGCTCGGATCTACCTCGCAACGGGCTCACGCGAGCATCCAGGCGCCGACGGTTGCGCCGGATGCGAGAACGACATGGTCGCTGATCAGCGGACCCTCACGAAGGCGTTGGCAGATCGAGACTACGCGGGATTGCAGCTGAAGGCTGAGGTCGTGCAGGGCAGCTTTCACGAGACTACCTTCCCAATTGGGCTCATCAACGGCATGCAGTGGACATATCTCAAGCCATGATGTCCCCTACCAGCGAAGCCAGGCACCTCGCAAATTCCGAGAGCTGGCGCTAACGCGACCGACAAGTTCGCGAGGCGTAAACCGCGGCTTGCTTCGAGAGTTGCTTTTGCGCAATCGCGGGAACGATGGTGGTCAGGTTGATAGCCGCCGCCTCCGCTGATTGCCCTCAGCGGCGGCTAATGAGCTCACCCATCCGAAAGCAGTCCGTCACCAAACCACCCACGTGCAGCCATGCTGGGCCTGGCCAAGCTCACCTGGAAGCCGATTTGCGGCTTGGCCGTATTCCTGACCGGCACCTGCCATTCAGCAGCCGCCCGCAGAACCGGTTGTTTAAGCATGCCGCCGCAGTCCCGCAGCTTCACGTCCAACAGGCCAAGTCTGGAAAACTCGATAGGGAGAGGTTTCGGCAAAGCCTCCTTCTCGAATGCAGCGACTAATCCCGTTGACTGCCATAGTCTACGTAGGTAGATAATGCGTGATGTCACGACGGCCTCACTCATCAAAACAAGCTCGTGCTGTTCTGGAAGCGCTGATCGCGCGCCCGGAGGCATGGCGGCATGGCTATGACCTGCTTCAGGAGACGCAGCTCAAATCCGGGACGCTCTATCCGCTGCTGATGCGGCTGGCTGATGGCGGGCTGCTCGAATCCGAGTGGCATTCACCCGTTCCCCCGGCCCGTGCTCCTCGCCATGCATACCGGCTCACACCCGCAGGTCGCGCCTTTGCCCGGTCGCTGCTCGCCGCCGCGGATACCCGCGGACCCTATCTGATCGGAGCAACGGCATGAATGCCTTCAGTCGCTCTCTGGCGGCCACGCTCATCGGCTGGTGTGCTGCGCTGCTCCCGTCCGATCGCACTTCGTGGGCTGCCGCGATGAAGGCCGAAGTGGATGCTATAGAGAACGGGAATGCCGCGCTCTCTTTCGCCATTGGATGCGTCTGGGGTTCGATCAAGGAGAGGACGTTCACCATGGCCTTCGCCGCCCGATCCGTACGGTTCGCCACGATCGCTGGAATGCTCGCCCTTTCTTTCCTGGGGGCCGTGACAACCGGACGGATGATTGACGCCAATGCGTCGAGCGCGATGGTTTTCGGCCTGACTTCCGCTCTTTTCGGAGCAGCGGCAGGGTGCAGCTACTTACGGAGGCCGATGGCTCTGGTGCAAACCGCCTGCTCGCTGATCCCCCTCTACATCTTGACCTATGTCTTCTTGTCACATGAAATACGCATGGCCGGCGCGTGGGCCGATGGACGGCTGTATCAGGCGCTCGCGATCGAAGGGGTGGTCATCTGGGCTGCCGTTCTGGCGGGCAGCATCTTCAGTCTTCGCGTCGAGACGCTCTCCACCGTCAAGCGCACGTGAGTTGAAGCAATGAGAAATGGCTGGCTGGTCACAGCAGGGCTCTTGAGCAGCGCTGCATCATTGTTGCACTTTGCCACCATCGTCGGTGGGCCGGATTGGTATCGGTTCTTCGGAGCCGGAGAAGAGCTCGCGCGGGCTGCCGAGCGCGGCTCAGCAATGCCTGGCTTGGTCACCGCTGCAATCGCGACAGTCCTGGGTGTCTGGGCGTTGTACGCGTTCTCCGCCGCAGGCCTCGTTCGGCGTCTGCCGTTGGTGCGAACTGCGCTGGTTTGCATCACCAGCGTGTACATGCTTCGCGGACTGGCAGTCATCCCGCTACTCACGCTCAAGCCGCAGCTGGTGGATTCCTTCGCGATCGTCAGTTCCCTCGTCGTTCTCTGCTACGGCGTGACCTACGCAGTTGGGACGTGGCTGGCCTGGCCCAGCCTCCGTTCGCACACATCTTTGCCGTCGATCTAGCCGATCGCGGCCGGTCAACTTACTTCCCAGCAAACCATCCTTTTTAGGGACGGCAGCTTTGACCACCTACCTCCCGAAAGCGGACCGGCAGCTCTCCACCCAGCCCTCGCCACTAGGCGGGCTCTGAACGCAGCCCGAAAGCGGTCGTTGCGTCAGCGTGTGTATTGCTGGACGGCCTTGGGCGGACGCTTACTCCGAGTGCCAATCAAGCTCACTCTGAGACGCGGGAAAGAAGCCGCTCACCACATCCACGCAAGGCGGTTGGCTTGCGCGGTCGCTAGCCATAGACGGTGGATCCGCGAACCGCCTGTGCAGACAACGAAGGGCTGGCGATATGAAATCGAAGAGGGCCAACGCTTACATCGGAGTTGGTCTCTTAATTGGCGTTGTACTCGGACTTCTACTGGATGCCATCAGCTACGGCGTCGCCCTCGGGTTTCTTGCGGGTGCGGCCTATATGCTGATGAGAGCAAAGGGCTCTGGCTAGCCGCTCGCCGGTTGCCTGGTCGGAAATACCGGACCGCGCACCGTCATCATGCCGGCATCGTACGGCCGCTGCAGTTCCCGGATCTCCTGGTAGCTACCGCGTAGCCAGGTGTCGCAATCCTCCGGACGCAGGATCGTAATCATCGCTTTAGGATGGATCGGTGCGACCAGCTCATTTGCATCACACGTCACCATGGCGAAACCGCCGCCGTCCTTAGTCGGCTGCCAGAACCCGGCCACCGCGAACACGGGCTGATCGGTAACCGAGAACCACATTTCGCCCTTCAAGGGTGGCTTTCCATCTCCAAGATCATGCTTGTCCGGCGTGAACTCGGCGAACTCCGTTAGAGGAATGAGACAGCGGTTCTCGGGCTTCTCGGCCAGCTTTCGCCATTGCGGCAGGTGCAGCTGGCGCACGTTCGTCATGGGCCAAGACGCCTGACCACCGAGCACATCCCAAGTCATCACGTCCCACGCGCGACGCTCGCCATCCTGTTCGCGGATGACATAGCTGCGCCCTTTGGGGCGAAGCTCCTGCGGGTTGAAACGATTGTCACGCGGTCGTTCGGAGAACAGCTGGTTGGCGGCGCCAAACAGGGTCTCGGGTTCTCCGCGGTATCGCGCTCGGTTACACATGCTGCCGATCTACTTGATCGCACCGGTGTGGCGCCACAGGTAAGTGCCGGGCGACCAACTGGCGATCGCATCCAACATGGCTCACATCGAGCGCTGGCAAGCTTTACTTGGGCCCTGCGGGCGACTTCAGCGAGGGTGCGGCGTGTCGCATCCACGTCGGCGGGAGGCAAGCCCTTAAAGAGGAAGCTGCCGCTGGCCGAGGTTGGTAACACCCGGGGTCGCACTTGGCCAATCACTTCCGCCTGCAAGTACAGCAAGGATCGCCCGATAAAGGTCTTGGCTGCCTGCAGATCTCGCGCGCGGAGGCGGACTCGGTCAATCAGCCGGCCCTGGCGCGTCCGGTGGCTGCAGCAAGCCCGGGCAGCTGCTGGCGGTTGCAGTGCGGAGCCCGTGCGGCTAAGCATCCCGCGTCGAAAAAGGCGGACTGGTAAAGGTTAGCCCAGTCGCCCCCTCGGGGGTCTCTGTCTGACGCACGCGTCATGACCCGCGGCCTTGAACCCCGTCATTGGTGTCGGGGCATAAGGGAACGCGTTCATGACCAAAACTGCCGAAATCATTCACGTCGTGATCGGGGCCTCCGCGGAGGCGGTGCACGACTTCGTCGCTGATCCTGAGAACATCGCACGATGGGCGCCCAACTTCGGAGACGCAATCAGCCGCACTCAGGATGGCTGGGTCGTAGCCACCCCCGAGGGGCCGTACCAAATCCGCTTCTCCGAGCCGAACACGCTCGGTGTGTTGGACCACTGGGTAATCTCGCCGACCGGGGAGGAGTTCTACAACCCGATCCGGGTCGTTCCTAACGGCGACGGCAGCCTGTTCTCTTTCACTCTCTTCCAGCACGCGTCCTGGTCGGACGAGAAATTCTCCGGTGACATCCAGCTGGTCCGAGGCGATCTGGCGCGTCTGAAGCAGCTTCTTGAGAGCGGAGCTGGGACGAAAGCTCCTTCTGTCTAGACTTAGACCTGGCAGGCCTCGGTTCGGCAAGCCTCGTGCTCGCCGGCCCGGGGCCTGACCCGTGGGCGACCCTATAGCTGACCGCTATACTCACAGTATTCTACCGTCCGTTTCACGCCAATCTCAGGCGTTGAGCCGGCGCGTGCGCCGATGCCGATAAGAGTCAGGTTGGTAGCCACCACCACACCGCCAACCAACCACGCGGAGGCGAAACCCTCAGTACTATACCTGTATACGGATATACTCGGTGCCGATCCGCCGCTGTCCAGACTCCCGCCGCCGGCGAATAGAGGCGATCATGCGGGCTGCCCCACCTCGGTCGGAGAAGCTGCTGCGGCTAACCTGCCCCGCTGTACCGATGCGACCCCAGCGCCGCTCGACCATCGTCCATCCAAACAGATCAGTGGTTATCATCAGCTCATAATCCCGCGCGATATTGCGCGAGCTGTCAATCGCCCGCCAGTGCTCCCGAAGCTCGTCATCGTCACCCACGGGCCAGCCTTTCCCTGATCGACAGCGGCGGCGCCAACGCGGTTTCTGAATCGATCATCGATCGGTGATTCAAGAGATCGATCACCGGCCTTAACGCGCAACCGGAATGTCGCTGAGCCGCGTAGTCCAAGACGGGCTTTTCATGGCGCGCTTCGTGTCGAAACCCTGCTGGCCAAATCCCTGGGAGGCGAGGGTAAGCGTGTCGCGGCCGAACCGCGCGTTTAGACCGTCCATTGCAGCCAGCAGCGCAGGCGCGCGCGGATCTTCGACAGCAAACAAGTCCGTCTGCGCTTTGCCCGACGGCACCAGCTCCTCGAGCAAAACGCCGCATTTCGTGTAGACCTTGCCGGGCTCGAACATCGCCTCGACCATGCGCCCGGCCAAGCCCACAATCGCACGTGGGTCACTCGTCGGCGGAGACAAGCGCACAGAGCGCGATTGCGAGGGCGGATCGCGATGGAAGCGCGAACCCTGGACGAAAGCAATCATCCGGGTGGCGACGAGATCCTGCGCGCGGATCTTCTCGGTTGCACGCGCTGCGCGTCGAGCCATTGCTTGGCGCAGCTCCTCAAGGTCGCGGACCGGCTCTCCAAACTGACGGGTCACGGCCGTGTTCTTCAGGGCCTCGGGTTCGACCTGGAAGTCGTCGCACTCTATGCCGTTCAACTCACGCACCAAACGCTCCAGAACCACCGTTCCGACGTCGCGCGCAGTAGCTGGGGGGAGCGCGGCAAGCTCAGCGGCTGTCCTCACTCCAAGTGGCCTAAGACGGGCCTCGAGAGCCTTACCAATCCCCCATACCTCACCCACTGGCCATACCTGAAAGAGGCGACGGCGCAGATCCTCGTCATGCAGATCGACCACCCCATTCCAGACCTTCTCGCTGGCCTTCGCGAGCGCATTCGCGACCTTGGACAATGTGCGGGTCGGTCCAAGCCCAATCCGCGTCGGCAGACCGACCTGGCGGAGGATATCGGCGCGAACCTGGTGCGCGGTAGCCACGTCGCCGAGCCCGCTGGGTAGGACGGGTAGCCGGAAAAACGATTCGTCGATGGAGTAAATTTCGGTCGTGCCGGAGTGCTCTCCGATCACGGCGTTGAAGCGCCGGTTGAGGTCCGCATAGAGTTCGTAATTGGACGACCTCATCTGGATTCCGTGCCGACGGATGCGGTCACGCATCTTGAACACCGGATCGCCCATGCGGACGTGCAGCGCCTTGGCCTCTTCACTGCGGGCGATCGCACAGCCATCGTTGTTCGACAAAACGATGACCGGAACGCCGTGCAGCGACGGATCGAACAGCCGTTCGGCTGAAACATAGAAGTTAGAAATGTCGACGATCGCCCAGGACATGGCTGTTCCCTAGCGGCGGTAGTCGCGCACGCCGGTGCGGACCACGCCCCAGATCTCAATCCCCTCGGCCGCGGTCGGCGCGTAGCGCTGGTGGGCATTGCGCGCCTCAAGCCAGGTCTGACCCTGGCGGCGGCAGAGTTGGCGGCACACGAAGCCACCATCGACGATTGCAATCACGATATGCCCGTCGGCCGGCCGCGTGTCGCGATCGACCACCACCACGTCATTGTCGTAGATGCCTGCATCGACCATGCTGCCGCCGCTGATGCGGAACACGAAGCTCGCAGCCCGATCGAGGCGCAGTAGCTCGATCAGGCTGATGGCGTCGTCCTCCCAGTCTTGGGCGGGAGATGGAAAGCCAGCTCCGGCTGCACCGATAATGCGGACTTGTATCCCGCTTGGCAGATCGGCGAGCGGGACCGGCTGCATAATTGGCAGCAGCATCGATATGACCCCTTTGTTCAGCCATTTAGCAAGGCGAGAACGTTAAGGGAACACCGGGTTTCCCACAGGCCTAATTGGAAGCGCTAGCAACTACCGTGAACCGTACGACGCTGTAAGCGTCCGGTCACGGTCGTCCAGCGGCACGCCTTCGGATTGAACGACCGCTTTCAGGTTGCGCCAGAAGCCGGCTCGATTGCTTTGTATGACTAAACACCTAGAGGATCACACCTTGGCGGTATGCCAACTTGGCACTTCCACGCGCTTTAGCGCCGCGCTTCGTGACTTCGAGGCTGATCTGTCGATCAATTCGGGTGAGCAGCACACCTAGGCACTCATACCTCCGCATATCAGTGTCTGCGTCAGTTTCGACGTGGAGTTCCAAGCGCTTCGGATCTGGCCCGAAGTTCCGAACGACCGCGTCGCCTTCAAAAAAGCGCGCCACCGCATCCTTGATAAACTCGCACTCGCCTTCCCGAAGGGGTGCAGGAGTTTTTGGCGGAACTGGCGGCGATGCGACAGGCATATGGCTCGATAGCATACTAGGGAATGACCGGAAGTGGGGCGTTTAGCGACAGGCAGGTTTCGGATCTTCGGAGCAGGAAACCGGACGTCGATCCAACGCCGGATGCAATGTCTGCTTCCCGGCGGAGTCGCCCCGAAAGCCGCCAGGCAGCTCACGCCCCAATTGCGGACGTTCGCGTTGCGCTGTTTACTGGTCCCATGAAGCGAGAGCGCCTCGTGTGGTTTGCTGCTGGCGTGGCGTGCAGTGCCATCGCTGCTGTAGGCGCTGCATTGGCTCTGCGAAGCCCGCCGCAAGAGCAGGGTTGGTCTCTAAGGGTCGCAGAGCAAGGGCAGTCGCTTCGTGATGGGCAAACTGCTGCCATTTGGCGAGGTGCTGAGATTGCGCAGGATTGTGGTGCTCGCTCATTCGAGATGGTCCCCGGCGTTGGCTCAGATCAGGCAGACGCAACCCGAATTCCGCTTGTGCGCGAAAACAACCCGTCATTGGGTTGTGTCATCGAGAGGGCGAGGAATCGGGGGCTGTGGATCGGCGTTCAACTTGACCCTTTTGACCGCAATGAATGAACGGGCGCAGCGGCAGCTTTCCACCCAGATAAAGCCGTTCAGCCGCAGGAACCGTGTTCCTCAAAGCAGTCATCCGACCGGATGAATGAACGGCAGGTTCTGGGGAGCGCTTCGGTCGCGCTGGACGTCTGGAAGTGGGTCATCCACTCAGGCAGTTGCCATGGATCGATGGCAGGAAGCTTTAAGCAGGTCCTTGCGAGTGGATGCGGCGATTGGACCAATCCCGCATCCACCCGTCAGGCAGTCGTGACGACTATTCAGCCTGGGCCGATTGAACGAGACGGAGCAGCAGCACCGAGCGGCCAGTCACTTGGTACATCGATCCAACCTCGAAGCGCTCCTCGCTTGCGTCGGGGGCGTTGGTGTCGATCAGCCGCTCCCATCCCTCTGCGCCCGCCGTGTCGGGCAGCGTGAAGTTGATGAGATC
>NZ_RSEK01000023.1 GCF_003958635.1 Altericroceibacterium xinjiangense
GCGCCCACACCTTCATGTCCGCGATTTGCATCGCCGCGACCGTCATCTTCTGGTTGCCGCAATGAGTCCTGAGCCTAAACCACCTTGAGTTCTCCAGACGCTATTCCTTCTCACAAGTAGGAGCCTTCCGGAAAACCCGGGACAGTTCATCCTGGGAACGGTCTCGAGAGCCAAGATTGCTTCGCGGTGCGTCCGACCGGCATCCGTCCTGCCGACGCGCCGTTGAAGAGCCGGCTCGAGCACGGCTTCGGCTCAGCCCACGGCGACACGCTGCTGTTCGCACCCCGATGCCGGGAGTGATGTGACATGAGAGCTGCGTCGGCTTCAGAAGAAGAAAGGCGTGAGGCCAGGTAGCAGAGCCAGGAGGATGAAAATCCAGGGGTAAGCTGCCCGGCTTTGCCGCCATCTCTCGTCCAAGGAACATCCCGATGAATTCAGCTGTACAAAGCCGCCCGGCAACGGGCGAACACCTCATGCCGCCTATGTTCCACTGGGTTGCGGCTGAAGTGAACACGTTCGCCCAGACCGTCGGCGGGCCCGTGGATTGCGGTCCCCGCGACCGGCACTCCTACCTGGCCAACTGCATGGTCCTGCCGTTTGCCCATCTTGCCGTCAGCGGGACCAGCTGTCCGCCGCCGTTCTGCCTGGAAGAGGCTGAACAGATTGCCTCTGCGACGGAGCTCGACTTCGTGCTGCTGCGTCTCGGTCTGCTCCAGGGTGTCAGCTTCGATGCCTACCTGCAGCGCAACACCGGTTGGCTGGTCGACTACGTCACGTGGTTCTCGGGAGACGGCGTTCTGTGGCTGATCCCGAACGAGGGCAGTGGTCTCTACCTGCGGATGGCCGCCGGCGGGATCGAGTGTGAGACCCGCGCGCCATTCTTGCATGCAGCGAAGCGCGATTGCGCCATTCTCCGCACCCTGAACCCGGTGTCGTTCGGCGGAAGGAACTGATCATGGCCGCGCTTCCGCCGTTTGAGAAGGACATTGCCGCTGCGCACAGCCACCTCCTAGCCCGAAGCCTTCCGGTGATCCTGAGCGGGCATACCCCCGGGCTCGCGTGCCTTGCGGGCAACGGGCCGCACATCCACCACTTCGCCTTGTCCTGCTGGGTCGGGATCAATGACTTCGGCGAGGTAAACTACCACTTGTGCTCGGACCATGGCCCTGCCGAGGACTGGCAGGCGCACCTTTCCGGGGAGCGCGAGGCATGAGCGAGGATCCGAAGGAACAGCCGTCGGAGGCGGCGGCCCGTTACCTCGCCGACAAGGGCATCGCACGGATCGAACTGATGCAGGCGACTGTCGACCGCGCGCGCGAACTGCTCGAGAGCGGCGAAATCTCCGAACCGGTCGAGGGTACGGAGCCAAACTCGGCCATCTATAAATGGGAGAAGACGGAGCGATCGCCCGATGCACCGAGACGGGTGTGGATAGCGACGGTTGAAGACTTCGCGACGGGAGAAGGCGTCAGCATCCACTGCGTGGCAGGTTTCGCTGGCGATGCAGACGAGTTTCGCCGGCAGATCGCGCCCGAACTTGGCCGGCACCTCGCCAATGGAGCTCAGGTCCGGGAGGGCGCAGCCGGCTTTGGCTGGGACACGATGTTCCTGACGCCGCACCTCCGAACGCTTTTGGCGGCGTGGGATCGGGGCGACGACCGTCCGGCGGTAATGCGCTACTTTGCCGTGTTTCGGGCGAACTACTCGTGAAGAGGTATGAAGGGGCGCTGCGAAGGCGCCCCTTCATACCGTGCTGCCCGGCGTAAGCCGTAAGGAGAAGGGGAATAGGAGGCTTTGCCTGAAGTACATCCCGCTGGTGGGATGAAATTTCAGAAAGAAGTACTCAAGATGCTCAATCCCTATGGTGTCCGGGCCGCTCGCGAATATCTCCTCGGCGGCAAGGAGCTGACCCGGCTCGAGGCGATGGTGCTGTTCGCCGTGCCGGACCTTACCAAGATCATCAGTGATCTTCGCCGGGAAGGCTACGAGGTAAAGCGGCGCCCACTGCCTTACGCCGCAGCGCTTCGCCGCGTGAACGAAGCCGCCAGGCTGACCCCGCCGCCCGAACTTCCGATCACCGACATCACTCTCACCGAATACTGGGTGAGCCGGTGAGACGGTGCTTCACCCGGCGCCAGCGGCTGATCCTGGCCATGCGCAGCAGCGGTTTGTGCACCGAGTGCGGCAATTCCATTCATCCAGGCTTTCACGCTGACCACCGCATCCCGTTCAGCAAAGGCGGCCAAACCCTCCTCGCCAACGGCCAGGCGCTCTGCGCCGGCTGCAATCTTTCCAAAGGCAATACAATGAAGATCAACCTCCGCGAATGGCAGCAGTCCGCTCGCAAGAAAGCGGTGTCCCACTATCTGTCGAGTGCAAGCCGCATTTTCGTGATCGATGCGGCGCCCGGTGCAGGTAAGACCAAGGTCGCCTGCGTCATCGCCCACGACCTGATCCATGCCGGCCACATCGACCGGGTAATCATCATCGCGCCGAGGAGCGCAGTGGTCGACCAGTGGGCGAAGGAATTCGCGCATGTGACAGGGCGGCACATGATGAAGATCACGAGCGCTGACTCCATCGGTGCGATCACCGCGGACATCTGCGCCACCTGGGCGGCAATCCGGGGCTTGGCCGACACCTTCCAGGATATCTGTGCCAGTGCACGGGTGCTGGTCATCTGCGACGAGCATCACCACGCCGCAATCGAGGCCGCCTGGGGCGCATCGGCCGACAGCGCCTTTGCCGAGGCGCGCCATGTGCTCGTCCTCACCGGAACCCCCTTGCGCTCCGATGGCGCCCAGTCGGTGTGGCTCGGCCTCGATGCGTTCGGCGGCCTGGCGCAGCCGGAGGAGAGCATGTTCAAGCTGAGCTACGGCGAGGCGGTCGAGCTGGGCTATTGCCGTCCGGCGACCTTCCACCGCCACCGCGGCGCGTTCACGGTCGATATCGGCGGCGGCGAGACGGTCACCGTCACCGGCGACAACACGCCCGCCATCCCGGCCAGCCATCCAGCCCCCCAGGTGCTGAAGCGAGTGGTTGATTTCTACCGCCTTGCCCAGACGCCGCAGTTCGGGGCTGACCAGAAGACGCCGCGCAAGGACGGATACCAGGGAACCATGATCGCCTGCGCGAGCGACAAGCTCGATGAGCTCAGGCTCGAGATGCCCGAGGCCGGGGGACTGGTGATTGCCCCCAGCATCGAGATGGCGGACTACTTTGCCAGGCTGATCACGCTCATCGAAGACACAGAGCCGATGATCGTGCACTCGGGCCACCCGAACGCCGAGCGCCGGATCGAGACGTTCCGTGTGTCCAGGCACATGCGCTGGCTAGTGGCTGTCGGCATGGTATCGGAAGGTGTCGACATCCCGCGGCTGCGCGTCCTCGTCTACCTTCCCAAGGCATTGACCGAGCTTGCTTTTCGCCAGGCTGTTGGCCGGGTGGTGCGCAACGCTGGCCCGAACGACCGCAGCCGGGCCTACGTGGTGATGCCGAGCTTCACCACGTTCGAGGAATACGCGCGCCGGATCGAGGAGGACATGCCGGCCTCCTCCCTCGTCAGAGGGGACGGGCCGCGAATGAAGCGCTGCGCGCATTGCGGCGGTGAGAACGCGCTGGGCGCCTCCCGGTGCGTCCATTGCGCCGGCGACTTCCTCTCGCGCCAGGCGAACTTTCGGGCCTGTCCGGCTTGCAGCCGGCAGAACCGCGTGGGGGCAGCCGAGTGCCTCCACTGCGGCGCTGATATGCTCCCTCTGCATCCCATCACACTGCTCGAGGCGGCGCGGGACGGGGTCATTGCGCGCGGTATCGAAATTGACGAGGAGGAAGTGCGCAAAGCCGAAGAACAAGCACCGGCCATTCGCGCCCGCCTTGCCCGAAGCGAGGACGAAACGCTTGCCCGCATCTTCAGCACGATCCCCGTTGAATGCTATCCCGCAATCGGGCGACTGTTCGCAGAGAGGGGTGAGAGCGAGGGGCAGACGGAAGAGTGACGTATCTCAAGAAGGGGGCCGTGCGTGGGATCATCCCGCGCGAGGTGATCGGGTCCGGCGAACTTCGCCGGACCTTTTCACCGGCTGCACAGTGGTATTCAACCTGTCCATCTGAAAGTTGTCCGGTGCGTGGCTGCACCAGGATTTGATGGGACTAAACACTTGGTGTGGGGAACCGGGGCCGCCGCCATTCCCACGGTGTCACAACCGTGGGATGTTGCACCTGCCCGTAGCCTATCCGTCCATCTGCGTGAGCATCCGAACCGCCGCTATCGGCAGGAATAGCCGCAAGCCATTGGATGGCAGCGGTTCAAAGCCATAGCTGGTGTAGAGAGTCAGACGCTTTGCCACCTTCTGAGGATCGCCACAGTCGAGCACGTCCAGGATGACAACGGCAATACCGAGCACATCGGCCGCTCCGGCCAAGCGCATCAGACAATCAACCAGCAGATCGCCACCGTAGCCCTGTCCCTGAAAACGGCTGTCGACGCCGATCATAGAAATATACGCGGCCGGGATGCTCCCATGGGCGGGCCGGTTGCGAGCAAACCGGTCGGGTAACTCGGTGTAGTCGATTGCGTGGGCGTTCGTGGCATAGAAACCGATCAGCTCGTCTCCCGGGCCGACCATCACGAACGTGCGGACGTTGTCGGCTTTGGCGAGCTTGTTTGCGGTCCGGCGGAAGAAGTTGTCGACCTGAGTGATGCCGCAAGAAAAGGCCGCTCGATCGTGCTTGGCGGGATCGAGCAGCTCTATAACATTGAGCTTTGCGTCCTCGCGCGCCGTCACCTACTGATGATCGTCTCGCGATGACGAGCGAATGCCGCTTGCAGCCGATTATTGGGTGCCGGCGGCGTATCGAGGGCCGCGAAAAAGGCCGCATGGTCGACCGGCTGCAAGGTCGTACGCTCATGCGCTGCGATGGTCTCCATCGCCGACCGATAAGCCGCGTTCATTGTGAAGACGGAGTCGTCCACGCCGGAGAGTGCGGCGGCCCGTTGGATGGCTTGTTTGATGCGCGGCTTGGTTCGGAAGTTCATCCGCTCGCTGCTGCGCTCCTCAATGGCGCCGACCTGATCCTGAAACCCAAGCACGGTAAACCTCATTCAACCTCTTCAATTACGTACGCCTCAGAGGCGTACATTTCAACAGAGGATTGAATTCTGCCATTCTCTCTCTTGGCCTGCTTGTGTTCCAACCGGCAGATTGTAACGCGGCGGGGTCCTCCGCGTTCATTCTCAAGCTCATGTAGGGCAGAACCCTGGTTCAGAAAGTCTGCTTCAGGATCGGCAAACCGGTCCGGCTATGATTAGCTTTGAGGCGCTTGCAGACCGACTGCTTTTCTGACGTTCTGAACACAACCGGATGGGCCCAATCGCGCCGCCGAATGCAAGCACAAACTGTGCTCACCGTATACCGGGCTCAGGGTTGTCTTCGCGGCGATGCTGTTGTCGAGGGCCTTCATTCGCCAGCGGCAGGCCCGAAGCTCAAAAGCTGAAATCACCAGAAGGCTTTTACAGCGGGACGCTCAGGTGCCCCTCGAAACTCTGCGGCCTGCAAGTTTAGAAGGGATAAGAATTGTCCTCAATCCGGATTGGTTGCGAGGATCGCTCTTCAGCCAAGCTCGCCTTTACTCGCTCCGCAATCGTACCGGGAGCCTGGGCAACAAATGCACCTCCAAATATACCTGAATTCAGCGCTTTAATTACGCCCTCAATGACTGCCTGCTCTGTAAGAGCAGGATCGCATTCGCGTACAAACCGAGCCACTTCACCGATCATCTCGTTGATTGCGATTTTGGGCGGAGGCGGAGGCCTTAGAGCAGCCTCCTTTGCTTCTTCAAGTGCCCTCTGCAGAAGCTCATCCCTCTGAGCGTCTGTAACAGCCACTGTGCGCGTCGGACGTTTGCGAGTGCCCTTGCGTTTAGATTTTATTGGCTCTGGTGTCTTCATTTGCTGGTTCCTTCACCGAAGGTTCTAATTAGGTTTTCACGGATATGTCTATGCGCCAAAAGCAAATTAATTCGGCAAGCCTCTTGCTGGGACTCTTTTTGTCCTGAACAATATAACCACAGCAACAGATAACAGTGGCGGTAGCAAGGAATGGCGTATCCACCGCGTATGAATGCCCGGAACGACCGGCGCCTGTCGGCGCTCTATGGGCACCTGTGTCCGCCTGTCGATGGCCTCGCCCTTCTTTGCAAGGAAGGGCCCCCCATTTCCGGCTCGCCCGCAAGGCAGAGCTGACTTGAGCCGCTCGCGCTCTGGAAGCAACGCTCGCCAGCGTTCCAACGATGTCCGTATTCGCTTGAGTGCGGAGGAGATAATCGCATTTGACGAAGCGGTCGCTACGGCCGGCTTTCAAGGACCAACCGCTCGAGGCGACTGGCTTCGCGCGCAAATCGGTGTGGAAGCCACTAGCCCCCGGCGCGAGACTCCCGCCCATCAGCGTGTCCCTCTGCGCGGCGGCCAGGCTCTCCTCGCCGAACTCGGAAGAGCCGGCGTATCGCTTACGAAGATTAGCGCACTCATGCATGCGATCGGCCATGAGTACATCAGCCCTCAGGACGCCGAGCACTCCAAGGGCAAACTATCTGCCTGGGTCGGCGACGCCCTCCAGGCGCTGACAGACGCCGTCCACAAGGTTGATGTACATCTTGACCAACTGGGTCCGCGATGATCATCAAATGCGTGCGGGGAGACTACTTCCCCGGCCTGATTGACTACATCATGCGCTGGGGCCAATACGCAGCGTCGGCCGAGATCCCCACAGTGCTAGAACATCCTGGCATCTTCCACCCGAAGACTGCCGCCGCCCAGTTGTGGCAACAGGCCTCCCTGGCACCCGATCGGACTCGACGCGCAGTTCACCTCATCGCTCGCGCCGAGAAGGGGCTCACTGAGGCCCAATACCGTGATCTTGCCCATCGCATGTTGAGAGCTACTGGTCTGGAAGGAAGGCCTTACCTGCTGATCCTTCACGACGACGACGGGCATTTACATCTTGCGACCGTCGAAGTTGATGAAAATGGTGCGCCGCCTCCGCGACGGCAGGTGTCCCGATCGCTGAAGCGGGAGGTAAGTCCCGAAGAGGCCAAAGCTCTTCCGAGACGCGATATTGTCTCCCGGAGCTGGGACAGCCATCTGGCGTGGCGGCTAACCAAGGTTTCCCGCCAAGTCGAGATTGATTTTGGACTTCGTCAACTCGGCCGTGAGCGGGACACCTACGAGCAGATCCGCGTCCCCACCTGGCAGCTGAAGAAAGAAAGTGAGGAAGGGCTGATTCCTCTCGCCAAAGGGTTGGCGAAGGAGATTAAGGCGGCGCTAGACCTTCCTACCTGGGATGAGCGCAACGAAGCGCTCGCAGAGCAAGGGTTGGCACTCCGCCCTTACGCCGGCCCGAACAAGAAGAGGCAGGGGCTTCAGGTCTATGCATTAAGTGACCCCTCACATTTCTGCAACGCGAGTGATCTCGGCAAGGCATGCGGCCTCGGAACTCTCGAAAAGAGGAGCGAGGAACCTTTCCGCGACTGGTATGCACGGCACGAGCCTGAGACAGTCCCCGCACCTCAAATTTCAGCGATCCCAGGAAGACTTCAGAGCGACAACCATCTGGTCAGATTGAAAGGCGAATACGACGACCTGATCAAGTTGCAGCGCCAGCAGCGCGCCGAACGGAAATTTATGCGGCAGCGGCACAAGGCCGATCGTCAAAGAGACCGGTCAATCGTGAGAGCGCTGCGCGATCGACTTGCTGCCACGAGAAAGGTCAGCAAGACATGGATACGGACTCTCTGCCGGATCGTTCGCGCCGGACTCCAGGCCAAAACTCGGAGCCGCCACCTCGTCGAAATAGCCCAAGCCTCGGCCCTGCCGGGGCGCCAACTCAAGTGGCCTGAATTCCTTGCGTCTCGGGCTTCCGCTGATCCCGAGGCTTGCAGAGTTCACGGCCAAGTCCGGAATAATCTCTCGGTCGACGATCGCCTGCGTGAACTTTCGGAAGCCAAGCTCGCAGACCAGGAGCAAGAGCGAACGCGTCGGCAGGCCCAAGAGGCCGCTATACAGGAGCAGGCACGAGCCGACGCCGTTGTCGCGGCGGCTCAAGCGGAGGCTGAAAAGGAAGCAGCTTACTGGCGACGCCGACGCATTCGCGAACTGGGTGACGCAATCGGTAATTGTCTCCTACGCGTTACCTCCGTTGATGATCACGGGTCCATCCTACAGTTCCTCGAGAAGAGAGGAGATCAGAAGACCCGAGCGGCCTTCTTGCATCCTGACCACCACGATGGCGTCAACGCTATGATGACGGGGGCGGTCGATGAACAGCACTATCACCTCCGTCGCCTGCTGCGCTACGTCGAAGCGCAAGAGCTCGTTTCCTTTGTCGATCGAAAGTCAGGATGGATCGACTGGAATCAGATTGCAGATGTTGAGCTGAAGGCGGTCGCCATTCACACGAGGGATTGGCCGGAAGTGAAGAAGGCAGCCCGTATTCGACTTACCCAGCTGCGCGCGCGAGAGGAACAAGTTGCGGCGCCGGGGACCGCAGCTCCGTCACAGATGAGCGACGAGCGACCTGCGGACACAGTTGTGGCCGTCGCGGAGAAAGCCGTTATCCCATCGGCAATTTCGCTGAGTGCTGCCCATCCAACGGCCGTTACCAATGAAAGCGCCGCACCCACGGATACTGCCGTTCCTGCCGCTGCGCCAGTAATCACACGGCAGAGCGCGGATACGCTGCCCTCGCCGGCCGCTGAGGTCCGGCAGAAAGAGCTGCGCTCAGCGCCAGTCGACCTCCTGCCAAGCGCCCCCGTTGCGTCAGAAGTCGAACAGCAGCTCAGGGACGATGCTGAGCCGATCGCGGGCGCCGCGAAACCGGACCAGGACAAGATGGTGCTTCAAGTCGATGAGGAGCGCAACGTCTCGGCTCCCTCCTCCAGCCAGCATGGGACAACAACCGAGGGCAGATCACCTGATTTTATGGCGTCAGCCCTGAATGCCCTACAGAGACCGAAGCCGGCTAGCGCCAGAATGGGCGACCTGAGGGACGCTGCCAAGCGGCGGCGTGCACAGACAGCAAATGCCGATGGCGAAGGCCAATCCCGGCTAATTGCAGCTCGCGCTGAAGAAACGAAGCAGCAGAAGGTCTCGCAAAACGACGAGCGGTCCCAAAATGCAGATGCCGTTAACCCCGGTCCCTCAGTCAGACTCGATTCGGTAGAAAAGCAGAGCTCGAAGCGTGTCCGCAAAAGTTTGGACGAAGAGGCCATGCTGGAGCCAACAGGTGACCGGCCCGAAGGAATTTCATCTGAACAGGAATTCGAGCGCCTTCATCAACTGTATGAGGCTCACAAAGCAGGTCTCGGTCGTTAGCGTCCGCGCTCGTGGTGTAGTTCCCGCGGGAGGTTGAGGTTTGCAGGAGTGGGGCATGCCCCACTCCTGCAAATTCGATCTCGGTGGCCACCGGGCTCATCGGTAATGAGACCTCAATATCGTCATGTGAGGTCTCATTAGGCCGGCAATTCATTCACCTCACTGTTCAAATATCCCGAGCGCCCGCCAAAACTGCAAACAAGCTGGGCAGCCCCTTCCTACCGGAAACAGTAGGTATAGCATATAAATATTGGTCTCCCTGTTATCGCACCCCTGCCCAACAAGGCTGGAGTTTTTGAGGTATAATCTTTATAAATCTAAGGACATTCCCGGTGGTGATACACATCTTAGGCGCTAGAATGGCTCCAGCATGGCCTGTTATTAGGTGCGCAGGATTCCGAAGGTTGAAGAATGAACCAGAAGATAACAAGCCTCGACGCCGCGCTGGATGATCTTGAGGAGATCATCAGCGTAGGCTTGTGGCACTGGACCGCGGGGACGCAGGAATTCGCCTGGTCGAAGCAGCTTTACAAGATCACGGGCCAGGACCCGGCTATATTCCAGCCGACCCTGGACAGCACCTTTGCGCTGATCCATCCGGACGATCGCGAAGGCACGATGACCAAGCTGCTTGGCGTCGTCGCAACCCAAGAGCCTTACGAGCATGAGTTCCGCATCCTCCGGGCCGATGGCGAAGTCCGGGTCTGCTGGGCGAAGGTCCGCCCCGTCATCGAAGAAGACGTTGTCGTTGCCGTAAGAGGCACCTGCCTCGACGTGACTTACCTGCGCGAAGCAGAGGCGCAGGCGAAAGAAACCGAAGAGAACTATCGGTACACTATCGAACTCAGTCCGCAGATACCCTGGACGGCAGATCGCTTCGGGAATGTCCTGAGCATGGGCGCAACCTGGACCAGGATTACCGGCCTCCCGGTACACGAGGCGCTTGGTTCAGGCTGGTTGAGGTACACCCACCCGGACGATCTCGATGTAGCGCATTCCTTGCTCGGGGAAGCGCAGGCAGAAAACCCGGCTGTCGACTTTCGTTACCGCCTCCGCTGCTTGAACGGAGCCTACCGCTGGGTTCGCACCCGCGCTTATCCCCGGAGGGACGAACAAGGCGAGGTGATCCGCTGGTACGGTCTGACAGAGGACATCCACGAGCAGGTCGAGGCTGAGCAGCGCCTGCGAGAAAGCGAAGAGCACTACCGCTACACCGTTGAACTCAGCCCACAAATCCCCTGGACCGCTAACGAGCATGGGAACCTCACCGGGGTCAGCTCTCGCTGGTCTGAGGTCATCGGGATGTCGGAAGAAGAAGCTCAGGGCCAAGGCTGGGCCGCTGCGCTTCATCCTGACGATGCCGTCTGGGCCTTGCCCGCCTGGAAGGACTCCCTCATCTCCGGTGAACCGTTCGATATGCGCTTTCGCCTCAGATTGGCGAGCGGAGAGTACAGCTGGTTTCGGGTTTACGCACGCGCTCGCCGTGACGAAAAGAACCAGATCGTCTGCTGGTATGGAGTGGCGGAAGATGTCGACGAGCAGGTCCGGACTGAGAAGGCGCTGAAAAAGGCGGAGGAACGCTACCGGCTGGCGACCCGGGCCACGAACGACCTGATATGGGACTTCGACGCTGCAACCGGGCGCCTGGAATGGACCCGTTCACTCGACGTGTTCGGCTATCGCGCTGAGGAACTCGGCACTGATCTGAGGTGGTGGGAGGATCACATTCACCCTGAGGATCGCGCTGCGGCGCTCCACAAGGTTCATCAGGCGCTCAGTTCGAGCGAGCAGCAATTCATTTGCGAGTATCGCTTCCGCCGTGCGGATGGCAGCTATGCGACAGTGTTTTCGCGCGGATACGTGGTCCGGGATGAGCATGGTCGGGCTGTACGAACGGTCGGCGCAATGCAGGATCTCTCCCAAAGGAAAGCTGCCGAGGAGAAAGCCCACTGGGGAGCTAGGCACGACGCGCTGACCGAACTGCCTAACCGCAGGCTTTTTTATGACCGGTTGCAGCAGGCACTTGCCTGCGCCAGCGCCCAAGGCAGCAAGGTCGGCCTGCTTCACCTCGATGTCGATCACTTCAAGCAGGTTAATGACTCATTCGGTCACGCAGCCGGCGATGCACTGCTGCGCAAGTTGGCCTCTCGCTTGCGCCAGGCAGTCCGCTCTGGCGACACGGTCGCTCGCCTCGGCGGGGACGAGTTTGCCGTCATCCTGCCTGGCGCGAGCGGGGCCGAGGATGTGTCGAAGGTCGCGCAAACACTTCTCGAGCGCATGCGCGAGCCC
>NZ_RSEK01000024.1 GCF_003958635.1 Altericroceibacterium xinjiangense
GATCTCATCAACTTCACGCTGCCCGACACGGCGGGCGCAGAGGGATGGGAGCGGCTGATCGACACCAACGCCCCCGATGCAAGCGAGGAGCGCTTCGAGGTTGGATCGACGTACCAAGTGACTGGCCGCTCGGTGCTGCTGCTCCGTCTCGTTCAATCGGACCAGGCTGAATAATCGTCCCGACATGCCTGACGGGTGGGTGCGGGATTGATCCAATGTCGCATCCACTCGCAAGGACCTGCATTGAGCTTCATGCCGTCGATCCATGGCAACAGCCTGAGTGGATGACCCACAACCGGCCGCCCAAGCCGATTAGCCGCTCTCGGATAAGCGGACGCTCGTTCACCGAAGCCTCCGCCGAAGAATGCAAACGCCCGGTCGTGGGCGTCGAACACCATCTCCTGGCTCTCGCGCGGATACGCCCGCACATAGAACATCCGGCTGTGGCAGAGCCACACGTGCCCGACCTTGATCGTAGTGGTGGCGCCCGCGATAAAGACGATCTCATGGCTCCAGTCGAACTGGTACGCATCGCCGGGCGCAAAGCTCAGCGGCACGAACGCCGCCGCCGGGCGATCAGGGTGCCAAGCCGGCGTATAGCGCCGGCGCCATCATAACCGCCGCGATAGCCGAGCCCATGCAGTTCCTCAAAGATCCGGATCATCGCCAGCCGGTCGCGCCGCGCCCTGCGCTCGTTCGCCTCCAGCAGTCGCTCCAGATCAGACGTCCACGGGCCCAGCTCCGGCAGCGGCTGCGGGTTGCGCTCGTACGCGAACGCCCCGTGGGCAGCTACGCGCGCTCGGCCTGATGCGGTCACTCGTCACCGGATTGAACGGCCCCGGACGTATTGGAAGCACCGGGCGTGGTGCTGTCATCTGTGGATGGCCCCTGCGCTGCAAGGGGTAAATTGGGTGTTGTCAGAGCAATTGCACTTTGCCCCTTCGAGACGTCTTCCGGCCTCCCTTGCGGGTTGAATTTTGGCCGAATGCTCGCGATCCTGGAACTTAGCCGGAGACAGGTGCTAGACTGACAGCGTCGCCAGAGTAGCAGGTGCAGTTCCTCTGACAATGCCCGCTCATGCGCAAAACAACCGCCCAACTGTAACCCCGGCTGGGGGAAGCTCGGGTCACGTTACACGCCACGCGGGTTGGGGATTTGTGATCTTTCTGCGGCTCGGCAGTATGGCCGTGCACTCGATAAATAGGGAAAGGCAGGCCGCCAACGCCCTTAGTGGAGCTTGCGGACGGGAGGCTCAGGAAAGCCCGCAAGCGTCTCATTATGCCGCTCGACCTCGCATTCCCACGCGATCTCAACCTTCCCTGTGGCGAGGAAGTTGATCAGGCCATCCTTGCAACGGCGGGAGCTGTCTGGTGCGTGTGGCGGCACTCAGGGAACTGACTGCAGCCAAAGAAAGTGCTGTCATTCCGCCCTTTCCGTTCAACCAGCTCTCCGACCAGACAGCTAGGACACTGATCGAGCTCCTTGCCATCGATGGTCTCAAAACGGACTTCGCTTCCGGCGATCTCGCAAAGCTCGCGAATGTAGCGCGAAGGCTTGCGTCTGTTGCAGAGGATAAACGTCCCTCTGCTGGCGCGAGTAATTGCGACATAGAAGAGGCGGCGCTCCTCGGCATAGGCGAATGTCTCCGGGCGCGGGATTACGAGATTGAGCAACTCGTCGTCTTCTATCCGACTTGGAACGCCGTAATCGCCCTCGCTGACGTCGAGCAGGATCGTGTAGTCGGCCTCGAGGCCCTTGGACCGATGAAACGACAGGCCGGTAACCTCGAGTGCCGAAAATTCGAGGTGCCGACCACGGAACGGGTCCAACAGGTTGTAGCGCCACAAGACCAGAACCTTCAGCTTTTGCCCCGCCTCACGCCGCCACTGCCCAGAAATCCCTTCGAGGAACGTATTCAGGCGATCGAGCAGCTGGAAACAGGCTTTTGGAAAGCTCGGCTTGCGCCATTCGACGGCAACAGGAATGATCCGGATTGATCGCGGTATGGCGGCGCGCGTTGAACGCACGGTCTTCTTAATCTGTTCGGGATTGCGCTGGACAAAGCGCGCAGCGGTGTCGGCGAGTAGCTGGTTACAACGGTAGGTCTGTTCCAGCCGACCTTGCCAGCAGGCGCCAAAATTCGTTTCGAACTGAGTGAAGATCGTGATGTCCGACCCGGCAAAGCGATAGATCGACTGCCAATCGTCTCCGACAGCAAAGACCTTCGTGAAGGGCTTTTGGTGCTTGAGCGCCTTGATCAGATTGGCCCTTGGATCCGAAATGTCCTGAAATTCATCAACCAGGATGAGTGAGTAGGGGCTCTGGTATCGGCCGGTCTCGACGAGGCGCACCGCATCACCGATCATGGAGTCGAAGTCGATACGCTTCGCCTCCTCGAGCTTGCGCGAATAGGCTTCGGTGATTAGCCAAACAGCACGTGCGAAATGTTGCGCGCGCGGTTTGTCGTGCAGGGACTTGGCCCGCTCGAGCAGCATCTCCAGAGTAAGCTGGCTGGCTCTGATATGCTTGATGCATACACTGATCAGCTTCTGGTAGTGTGTGATCACAACTGGCTCGACCGCCTTAAGGATCTCCTCGGCAGTCTTCTCCGTAAGCGGGATCTTACGCTTGGCCAGCTCCGTTTCGAGATATGGCAGGAGCGTTCCTTCGCGCGCCTGTGCAGAGGTTGTCTCGATAAAATCCAACTTTTCGCGCTTGTACCCTGCGCGTTTGCCCTTGGTGTGCTCGGCGTAGTTCTCAAAGGGCGAAGAGCCATCCGCGTTGATCGCGAAGTGCTCATGGAACGTATCGGTCAGGGGGTAATAGAAGTCGGGCTGGACGAACCGCTCGCTCCCATCTTCCTCCTCGAATGAGATTTGCTTCTCATATTCGAACTCGACCGAATGAACCCAAAGCCAGTTCGCGATCCGCTGCTCCTGAAGGGATTTGACGTATATATCCTCGGCAAGGGTGCCGATGGTGCTGCCGCCCCTGTCGTTGCGATTGGCGATGTAGCGATTGTAGTCCGCCTCCGAGTCAAAGACCTCCGCCGGGATATCGGCCTTCGGCAAAATAGACAGGAGGTCGAGCCACAGCCGGCGAAACTCTTCGTTGACCTCCATCAGATCAAGTATGATCTTGTCGATCACACGAGCTTCGCCGGCCGGATGTTCGACCCAGTTTGCCAGCTGCGGTGGTCGGCCTTCCGTCTCTTCGATAATCCCCCGGCCGAGCGCGTGAAACGTCGTCACTCGGCATTCCAGAGCCTCCTCATTGACATTCAACTGCTTGGCGATCCGCTCCTTCAGTCCATCGGCTGCGCTCTTATTGAACGCCAGGACGAGAATCTCGCTCGGGCGGTAGAGCCCTTTCTCGAGCACATAGGCGACTTTTCCGACCATGGTCGCGGACTTGCCTGATCCGGCGGACGCGACGAGCAGGTTGTTGTCTTCCAGACGGATGCATGCCTCTCGCTGCTCTTGGGAGAGTGAAAATCCGCCAAGGTCCACGAAGAAATCTTCGAACTTCTGCATTTCGTAGACAACGAAGTTTTCGTTATAGCGGCTGCGAGCGCCCGGATCGGTAAGCATCTCAAATGAGGTTGGCAGATAGGCTCTTAGCGCGTCCGGGATGAGAGCCGCATCAAACAACGGGTGTGCCAACGCCAATGACGCATTGCCCGGAACGCTCGCAATTGCCCGGCTGACGTCGGCGTGTGCGAGATATTGCCTGTTGCTGTCGGTGATCGCGCGAATCTTGCTATCGACCTCACGCAGGCGTTCTTTGTCGGAATCAATGAGCGCCGCGAGATGCTGATTTACGAAACCCAGTAAGTCGTCGCGCAGGCATTGGGCAGTCTTGGTAGTCAGGCCGGACAAAGCATCGATACGGCCCTTCGACCGGATCTCGACCGTTTGCCAAAGCAGGGCCTTGGTCGACGAAACAGAGGTGATCTCGATGCACAGGATTTCGTCCTCGCCCGTCGAACTTAGACGAAGGCTGTCATGGGATGAGGGGTTAAGGACCAGCTTCCAATTCTTCGATAAGAAAAGGCGCGCCCAAAGGTTCGGCCGGTATGTGCGAGATCGTCCTAGCATCAGCGATTTCGTTGCCACATTTACCAAGGCGCGTCACGGTCACAGTCGAAATTGAGACGGCTCACTCGAGCTCGCAATGCGATACAACTCCAGCACCGAGGAGCTTAACTCAACGTCGCCTCCCAATTGAAACCCGCCGTTTATTAGAGAGCTGGTGCGCGAACGTCTGCTTGCCTGGCAGCCAACAGCAGCTAAGCGGGCGGGCATGACTGCCTCCGACCTCGAACAGCTGCTTATCGACCGACTTATCCGGGAGAAAGGCGGCACCTCGCAGACATGGCAGCGGGCGCTTGGCAAGGTGATCGTGCGCGACACAGAGACGCATGCCCATTGCAATTGGGATGTCAGGATAAGCGGAACCGATGCGCAGCGTGCTGCGATCGAGCGGCTGCTCGACGATGTGCGACTTGAACATTCCATCATTGCGGCCGGCTGAGCGACTGAAGGCCTGCAGCCGCCGACGTTGCGGACGTTCACCGGGCTCTGCTCGGCCGCCGAAACCGGCCATTCATTCACACGACATATTATGGCGGCTCCTAAGCCGGTTGCGGAATGGCAGCTTTCAGTCTTCGGTCCGTAGTAGCGGATCTTGGAGATCGGTCTTGGTCCGTTCTCCAGCACGGCCGCCGCGAGGATTCCGGGGCCGCAGGAATTCGCCACCTTCACCTGGTGTCCGGTTGCGCCGAGCGCGCGACCGTTCTCGCGGATCAGGTAGTTACATCGGGCGAACTGCGCCCGGTGTGTCTTTCGATCCCGGCAATAGCTTCGGCGGCTTCGATCAATTCAATCAGCATGGTTGAGGTCTCTTCATCCAGCCGACCTTCGGCCGGTTCATAGCGCTCGAGATAGACCCGCAGCGTGGCCCCCGCAGTGCCAGTGCCGGACAGGCGGAAAACAACGCGGGAGCCGCCCTCAAAGATCACCCGAACGCCCTGATTGGGTGTGACAGAGCCGTCAACGGGATCACTGTAAGAAAAACTGTCGGCCGCTTCGACGGTGAGTACCCCGAGGCTACGGCCAGGAAGCGCAGAAAGGCCGCCCATCAGCTCTGCCATCAGCGCGTCGGCCGCTGCACTCTCTATCCCTTCGTAATCGTGCCGGGCATAGTAGTTGCGCCCACATTCCGCCCAGTGATCGCGGGCGAGTTGGTCCACAGAAATGCGCCGCTTCGCCAGAATGTTGAGCCACAGCAGCACGGCCCACAATCCATCCTTCTCGCGCACATGGTCAGAGCCCGTGCCGGCGCTTTCTTCGCCGCAGATCGTCACCAGTCCGGCATCGAGCAAGGTGCCGAAGAACTTCCAGCCAGTGGGAGTCTCGTAGCAGGGTATTCCGAGTGCTTCGGCCACCCGGTCCGCCGCAGCACTTGTCGGCATTGAACGTGCGATCCCCTTCAGTCCATCTTTGTAGGCGGGAGCAAGGTGCGCATTGGCCGCAAGCATCGCCAGGGAATCAGACGGAGTTACGAACCGGTGACGACCGATGATCAGGTTGCGATCTCCGTCTCCATCCGAAGCAGCTCCGAAATCAGGCGCATTGGAGCTCATCATCAGTCTGTACAATTCGTCCGCGTGAACCAGGTTGGGATCGGGATGATGGCCGCCAAAGTCTTCAAGTGGTGTGCCGTTCCGAACCGTCCCTTTGGCAAAGCCGAGCCGGTTCTCAAGGATCTCGATCGCGTATGGCCCGGTCACTGCGCTCATTGCATCGAAGCTCATGGTGAACCCCTCGGCCACTGCTTTCTGGATGGCAGCGAAGTCGAACAGCTGCTCCATCAGGTCCGCATAATCCGTCACTGGATCAATTACTTCAACGGTCATGCCCCCCACCTGACTCGTACCGAGCGCATCGAGATCTACATCAGGTGCTTCGAGGGTGAGCCAGCGATCGATCTCAAGGCTGCGCTTATAAACAGCCTCTGTGACTGCTTCAGGCGCAGGGCCGCCGTTGGCTGTGTTGTATTTGATCCCGAAATCGCCGTTTGGACCGCCAGGATTGTGGCTAGCGGAAAAGATCAGCCCACCCGAGGCGCCATGCTTGCGAATGAGATGGCTGGCGGCAGGGGTGGAAAGGAGACCTCCCCGACCTATCAAGGCTCGGCCGTAGCCGTTGGCTGACGCCAGGCGGATTGCCTGCTGGATCACGGTTCGGTTGTAGAACCGACCGTCGCCGCCGATTATGAGCGTTGCGCCGCTATCCGGTTGAACCACGTCGAACAAAGACTGGAGGAAGTTCTCGGTGTAGGAGGGCTTCTGAAACGTGGCCACTTTCTTTCGCAGTCCAGAAGTGCCCGGCCGCTGTCCTTCAATAGGTGTCGTTGTGATAGTGCGGAGCATGCAAAACCCTTCTGTGATCCGAATCCTCATAGTGACCGGCAGCGGCATCAGAAGCGTGCGAGCCCGCTTGGTCAATCGTCTCTCGCAATTCCGCGGAGCTCCGTGAGCTCGATGCACGTAGCGGCATACTGCCGCTTGCTGATTATTGGTTTGCCGTCGCTCTGATTGTGGAACTGCCATTCTGCTCACGCCCCACTGTGGCCATCCACACCCAATCCCGCTCACGCAGAGCGCCTTGCTAACGCTGACGAATGTCCATTTCTCCGCCCAATATCCCGTCTATGTGGGCGATAGCCTGGCGATACTTCCGCTCCTCTAAGCTGCCGAAGCGATCCGCGAACGAAGCGTTGGAAAGGCCCTCCGGGGCTTCGAGAAGTGAGGACGGAAGAAGGTCGTTATCTCGCGCTGTGCTGAGTTCGCGTGTTGTCTGCGACGCGGTCTTTACGTCAAACGAGCGCAGGGCGGTCTGCAATCCCGCGCGGTCTGCAGCTAGATCGACAAACGAGAAGCCCGAACCGCCCGCCAGGCTATCGTCGAGTTCCTTCCACTCTCCAATGTTGGCAGCGGCCTTCTCGCCGAGCACAGACGTCAATGCTGCAGAGAGCGTCCAGTGCTTGGCCAAGTCTTCCCGGCCATGCAGATAGACCGGTCGGTTCCGCCGTGGGCAATTCTGCGCCAGGGCTGCAGCATCAGGCACAAGGGCTTCAGCTTCCTCACCCACCACCAGAAGGGACAGTGCGATGAAGGCTGCGCGACTGTAACTGTCTGCGCCATGCGACGGAGATTTCGCGAAGATTCTGTTGACCATGAGGGGCAAGGCATCGACACGATCTTCTCTCTGCTCGGTAGCGGCTTGGCAGTAGATCTTGCGAACTAGCTGCTGATCGACGCTTTCTGAGCTGACGGCCATTATGCTGTCGAAGACGCCTGTACTCCGAGGAAGAGCAATTCGGGCAGTAACCTGTTGATCATCGATCCTGACTTGCCTGACCAGTTCGTCAAGGGAGGGAAGCCGCGCGCCGGCCAAACCGAGAGCCCACCACGCAGCATCTGCGAACCACCGGGACGCGAATTGAGGAAATGTGACCCGCCCCACTCTCAAGCGGTACACCGGAAAGCCGTCGTGCTGCCCGGTCGCGGTAGCTTCAGCGTTCATCCAGAAGCCGAGCGGCAGGGGAATGCTGACGCTGCTGGACAAGACGCCACTCGTCAGGCGGGCCTCAATGCGCCCAATGCCACTCGCGTCGCTCAGCAGAGCTGATAGCGCCCCTACTGATTCATCAGTGAAGTAGATCTCCGTCGCTGTTCCAGTGCTTTGAGCCACTTTCAGTTGTGACCAAATCTCACGCGCGGCTTTCATGTTCTGGGCCGATGGCCGATCACTCGACTGGACCCTGGGACTTAGGTCAACAAAGAGGAAGCCCACCATCATCAGCAGCAACGCGGCTAGCGCTGCGGCTCTGCGCAAGCACAGTGTCGAGAGGCGGGCGGACATCGCGATCGCCTACGCCAGCGAGAGCGCACCTTCTAGCGATTCCGGCGGAAAGCAGCCCTTAGCCCAATCACTGCTCAACTTCCGCTCTCCACCAGTTGCGCTTGTGCCCCGGCGATGACCGCTGACCCACACCGCTGTTCGGCTCATGATCCAGCGTTTGCATGTCTCAACGCGAAACCCGGAAGCGAAGCTGACCGCCTTGTCCAAGGCATCAATAACTGGTCAGGATTGGTAGCCGTTGAAGCGGCTGATTGCTTTCAACCGAATGCCCGAGCTGGGGCGGCAGCGCACCTTCGGCATTTTGCCGCTGGAGGACTCAGGTCCCCGACTCCAGGTAATTTCTGCTGGAGCGCCTCTATCTTGGGACCTAGCTTCAGACGGAGGCGAGACTGACAGCGCGGCCGGAGTGGCAGGTGCATTCGCTCTGACAGTGCCCTCGGCAACACCTGCGCTGGCACATCGATGCGGTCGGGCGGCGTCTATTCCATCAGACATTGCCATACGAGGGCATACAATCCGAGATATACTACCACCTCCTGGCGATCCGCCCAGACTTCCGCCTTCGCATCCATCAGCCGAACGGGTTGGACATTGGGGGGTATCTTTTACCGGTCTAATGTCGTGAAGGGACCGCCATGATCCTCCGCAAAGGAAAGAAACGATCTTGGTATCGCGAGATGGCGGGGCAGAACACCCCCTTCCGGGGGTGGTGGGCAATCGCCAAAGCGACCTGGGCTGAAGCCAGCAAGGATAACCTTGGCCTGATCGCCTCAGGCCTCGCGTTCTATGGCTTCCTCGGCTTTGTCCCGACGCTTACGGCCGTGGTTCTGAGCTACGGGCTGATTGCCGAACCGCATCAGGTGGCAAATCACATCACGGCTCTTGCCAGTATCATGCCCGACGAAGCGGCTCAGATTATCGGCACCCAGTTGCAGGACATGGTCGCGGCTGCCGACGCGGGAGTGAGCGTGGGGCTGTTCCTTTCGCTCGGGCTTGCGCTCTACGGTGCAATGAGGGGCGCGGGTGCGATGGTCACCGCGCTCAACATCGTATTCGAGGTCGAGGAGACCCGGTCCTTCATCCGGCACACTTTGGTCGCGACGGCGGTCGCCGCGGGTCTAGTGGGCATCTTCATTCTCGCGAGCGTCGCGATCTCGGCCTTCACCCTCCTCCGGGACCTGCTGCCCGAGCTAGGCCGCGCCTCCCGGACGGTACTTCAGATCGGCTTCTGGATCGTGGCGGCATTCGGCGTTCGCTTTGCGATCGCCACCATCTACCGCTTCGCTCCCAGCCGCCGGCCGTGCCCGGAAAGCTGGCTGAAGCCGGGATCGGCCTTTGCAACGGTCGGATGGATCGCGGCGACGATCGGGTTTGCGTTCTACGTCCGCAATTTCGGAAACTATAACGCCACATACGGCGCCCTGGGAGCCGTCATCGTTTTTCTCACGTGGCTCTACATCTCGTCCTACATCATTCTTCTCGGTGCCGAGCTGAACCGAATACTGGAGCGTGGCGGTAGATGACGAAGATGGTGCAGGATATAAAATGCCTGGAGGTTGGCTGAAATCGACATAACGACCGGGCACCTCTCGGCCGGATGGTCGTACGTCCGGTCTCAAGACGTAATAGTCCCGCTGATAAGGTCTGGCTTTGGGCGCGAAGCGGACATGCAGCCCTCCCGTAACTGGCCGATTGGGGACATTGGCCTTGAGTTCCGGGCGTTCACCATCGCGGTCAGCCCTCCGCCTGACCCAAGCCTTGCATCACCTGACGCACTCTGGCCATCAGTTCCCGAACGAGCGCGTTTCGCTCGCGCATTTCCCGATCACACGCACCATGCTTCAGGGCATTGCGGTTGTTCAAAGGCGCACCTGATCCCTTGCCTCCGTGCATCCGGCACCGCGCTGCACCGGCAATGCTGGGGGATCTGCAAGGCTCGCCGGAACGAGTCCTTGCCCCGCAACGCAGGGCAGAGTGCATCGCCCCGGTGTTGCGCTCATGCGTGCCGGCCACGTTCATCCCTGTCGCGCAGCGCCTTGCGATGAATGTCACTGGCGGCGACGAGAACAGCGCAGCCCCTGGCAAGGTCCATCGCCTGCTTGAGGAACACGGCTGATCGCTCCGGATTTCCTCGTTCCCTTGCGGCCTGCTCGAACGAGTCGAGCGCAAAGCTGTTTGTCTGCTCGACCAGGTCGTTGAGAATGACCGCGTGGTGGTCGACAGGCGGAACAAGCGATCCCAGAGCCTCGATGACGCCGGCAGCGCCGGGCTTTCGATTCGGTTTCCTGCCGTGCGGCTCCTCATCCTTCTTCCTTGCCATGTGGTCACCCCCTCGAATCCTCCCGAGGGTGCTGTCACGACCTGTGGCCGCCAAAGCGCAAAGAGCTGGCCCCGGCTACAGTGCATGGGATTGTTTTCGGCTGATCGGTCACCCGTCAGCTCGCTGGTGCTGGTGATCTTGCGCGGCCTGCGATCACCGCACGCCCTGCTCGAACAAGCTGGCCGCCATCTCCTCGATCCGCTCCTTCCACGCGAGCGGTCCGAGGCTGTTTGAGGAGATACCGCTTGCTCCATAAAGCGCACCGGCAAGCTGGCCGGTGATCGCAGCCGTGGTGTCGGCATCCTCGGCCAGGTTGGCCGCCAGCAATACCGCATCGTAAAACGAGGCAGTGCGCCCGACACACCAGAGCGCGGCTTCAAGCGAATGGGCGACATACCCTGAGGAGCGGATTTCACCGCGAGACTTGCTCCGCCAGGATCCGGCCACAATGCTCTCGATCCTGCCGGCGTAAGGACCAGACCGCGGGCGCAAGACCTCGCTGCGCGGACGACCCTCGATCGCATCGGCAAGGATGTCGGCGTAAGCGACACAGGCATCGACTGCCTCGGGCGCGCCGTGCGTCGTGCGGCTCTGGCGCGCGGCGATCTCGTGGAGGGTCTTGCGATCCTGCCAGTAGCGAATGGCCACGGGGGCAAGCCGCATCAGGCTGCCGTTGCCGGCGCTCCTCGGATCGGTCGATCCGGCAGCAGGATCGCCGGTTTGCTTGTAGCGCGAGAGAGCGCCGCGAACCGTCCTGCCGATATCGAAGCAAGTCCCGGTGCAGGAATACTCGCCTTCATCGCGCCAGCGAGCAAAGCGGTCCATCAGATCAGACTCATCAAGTCCGCCTCTGGCGATCAGACTGTCACCCAGCGCAAGCGCCATCGCGGTGTCATCGGTCCACTGACCCGGTTCGAGATGGAACGGCCCTCCCCCTTCCATGGCAGTAAGCCGGGGGTGAGTGTCGCGCATGGTGAACTCGAGCGTGGTGCCCAGCGCGTCGCCGACGGCGAGCCCCAGCAGAGAACCGATGGCCCGGTCCCGCGCCGCAATAAGCGAGGTGTCGGGCTTCTTTTCTGCCTTTGGCCCAAGCTCAAGGACATGGTTCAGCTGCGCGGCTGTCTCGATTGCACCGGGACTGTCAGGAATTTCGTGTGTGGCGGGCGGTTTGAATATTACGCCGCCATGGCTCTGATGAAGCGCTCGCCGA
>NZ_RSEK01000025.1 GCF_003958635.1 Altericroceibacterium xinjiangense
GATGTCGAGATCGGTATTCTCCGGAGCGACGACACCAAGATTGAGCCCGATATATGCCTGACCATCACGAGCCATGGTAGGCGCGGCTATCGCCGACACCGCTACTGCTGTGCAGAGCGCAATTTTACGCATGCTGATTTCCCCTTCTGAAGCTGTCTAGCCTCATTGTTACTCCTGTCGAACCCCTCATCAGAAATGAACGCGGCAATCTGAGGCACTCACCGGAAAGCTGCTATTCGAGTTGCATCCCGTACTCCCAAAAGCTGCGCAGCCCGAAATGTTCCGATGCCCGATACACTGCGCATGAGGAGGCGAGGTACTGTCAGAGCAACTGCACCGGATGGTGATCGGCTGTATGGCAGGGTAGGGCCACGGCATGCCTCGTCCTCGCAAACCAGCTAATCCGTTCCGGTATTTTACTCCTTACCGGAGGTCATCCGCCTGGTGGTGATGATGTACGTTCGGTTTCCGCTGAGCTTGCGGAACGTTGAAGACCTGCTGTTCAAGCGTGGCATCGATGTCGTGGACTGAAGCAAGCTTCTGGAGCGACTTCATCTGTCTGAACCGGAGCATCGCTCGCTCTCGTCGTCGGAACGGCAGGTGCGAGTTCTCGACGCGGCTGTTGGCTCAGCGGTCTCCCGAAGCGCGGCATTTCATCCGCCGGATCGAGGATGGAGCCGTTCATCTGTAATCTGCTGGCCAGATGCCCTGCTTGCCCGGTGAGAGGATGCCATTGGGATCGAGGCAGTCCTTGATCCGCTCGGCCAAGCGGCGCTGTGCGTTGTTGTTGAAGTCGTAGAGCGCTGCGACCTCGTCCATGAAGTCGAGGTGACTGCGGTACTCGCCGTAGCCGAGCTTGGCCGCCGGTTCGAGCATCGCCTTGGTTACAGCATAGGCCTCACGCGTCTGCTGATCGTTCTTGGTATCGAACACCACAAGCGCCACGTGGATCATGCTCCGCTTTCCGACAATGATTGCGGCAGAATAGTCGAGGCCGCGCTCGTTCAGCAGGTTGCGAGTGAGATCGCGGATCGCGATCCCATCCTTGCCGGCGATTGGCATCGCGCAGGAAAAGCCGATGTGTCCACCTTCCTCTCCGCCGTACCAGCGTGTCATCTGATCCAGCGCCATAGACGGCACACCCGCCTGGACGCGATGATGCGGGTTCGTGAGTTCGGGCAGGTTTTGGCCATCATACTGGTCAAAAGAGACGGCTCCCCCCGGGATGGCGGTCAGGGCTCTCTCGATTTTGGTGCGGTTGTGCGCCACCACTGGCGCATCGCCATAGAGCGCAAAACGCATGACCCAGCGCCCGAACCCTGGCGTTGCAGCAATCCTGTCGAGCACCTCCTCGGGAATCGGGTCCTTGCCTTCGTACCACTGCTTGCGCTCGCCGAACGCGCTTGCCGCGCACACTGCATTGATAATCATCGGCTGATTGGGAATGGTGCCGTCAATCATCAGCGGGCGCAGCACCTCGAGGAAGGTTCCGAAATGCTCTTCATTGTCGAGCGTGAACCAACCGGGCGCGTAGACTTCGGGAGCAGGAAACAGGCTGACACCCATCTTCGTGACGATGCCGTAATTGGACTGGGTGAACATGCCGTCCCACGATGGCCCGCAGCTGTGTGGATAGATCAGCCAGTTGTGCGGATTGGACATGCCCCCCATCCCAGTGCGGACGATATCGCCGTCGGGCAAGACGACCTCCATTCCGCAATGGTTTGCAAAGTGATCGCCAATCGGTGTGTAACCTACACCATGTTCTAGCGCGTTGCCGATTACACTGCCGGCACCAAGATCCGGGACCGACATCCACAACCTGGAGCCGATTTTCCGTAGGTGGTCGTACAGGTCGAAGAACCGAACGCCGGGCTCCACCAGCGCCATGCAATTTTCCTCGTCGACCTCCAGCACCTTGTTCATGCGCCGAAGGCTGACAGCGAATGTGCCAGAGACGCGCGGTGCGCCGCCGCCGTAGCCCTTGTTGCGCCCCTGGCTGCTGGTCCATAGCGGGGTGCCATGCTCGTTGGCGATCCGGAGGATCGCCTGCACGTCCTCGACGCTGCTCGGGAGAAGGACAGCTCCGGGCCGGTACCATTCGCCCGGCGGGCCGAAGGGATCCCCATAATCTGCCAGGTCCTGGGTCAGCACGTTGTCCGCGCCGATCGAGGCCTTCATCGCCTCTAGCGCAGTGGCAAAGCTGTCGCCGTGACGGCTCATGTCTTCCATTGCTCTCTCCCGTCAGATGCACGCTGTCCTGCAATTAATTGACAGTCTGTCAATTTCGGAAAGGTAGTCTCGCTTCGGAGGCAAAGTCAATCGACGCTGCTGACGCTCAACGATGGCAATGGCTGACGCGCGCACTCAGCAGCCTGCTCAAGTGGCACACCCAGCGCGAACAGAATGGAAGCAGCAACCGTCTCCGGGTATTCGTCGTCGGCTCCGCCCCGCACGATCGATCCCATCGCTGCAAGAGTGGTGCCCAGGAGAAGGTCGCGACCCAAGGCGACCGACTGCGTTGCAAATACGCCCTCCTCCACACCCTCGCGGACGGTCTGCTCGGCCTGACGAAACGTCTCGGCCCCGAAGATTACCCCGGCCGCACTCAGGTTGATCATCGACCAGGCCCAGCGCCGGTCGGCGCGGGCGCGGTGCAGATAGAACCGCACCGCCAATGCGGATCGGTCACTCGCACGAGCGATCCGTGAGATTGTGGCAGTGACCGCTTCGAGAAAACCGTGCGTCATTTCGAAGGACAGTGCCTCACGCAGATCAGCCATGCTGGTAAAATGATTGTAGAAGGTCGCGCGAGTGACGCCCGCCCTCGTAGCTACATCCTCTGCACGGGCGTACAAGCCACTCTGGTCGCCCAAAACCTCGAATGCAGCGGCGATGATCTTCGCGCGGGTCCGTGCACGCCGCTCACGGCCGACTTCCACCCGTCTCCCTGCGTCAATTTGCTTCCGCACCAACTGCTTCTTGTTTCGTGAACATGCTTCCACAGGACCTCTCATGTGAGACTGAAGATGCCTCTTAGCCGAGGTGACGATGGATGGTCACTCGTTCAGTCGAAGGTGCTGACAAGGGAGGTGGTTCTGGGCGATAGCCGATCCGCAGCTTATAATCTGGAGACTTGAAAAGCAGACCCTGCACATCTGAGCCGGCATGCTGCCTGATCAGCTCCGCAGCGCAGCCCTGTACAAGCGCAGCCCGTCTCTCGTGGTCGCTTCGACCTTGCCGTGGTGCTTCAGCGCCTTCTTCATGAAACTCGCGGTAGCCGCTGGGAAAAAACGTACGTACATCATGACCACGGGCCGAATAACCTTGGGCGAGGAGTGGAAACACCGCAACGGATTAGCTGGCTTGCGCGGCGAGCCATGCACCTGCCCTGCCCCGTTCCGCACCCGGTCACCATCCGGTGCAGTTGCTCTGACAGTGCTGTTCCCGGGCCGCCCGCCATTTCGCCAGCACGCACGAAGCGCTGGCGCCTATCCGTCGCGGCGGTAAATTGCCGGTTGCCGGCAAGCTCGTTCCCGGTAATCTGAAGTCAGGCAAGGAGCCGTTCCCGGAGGAGAGGCGCGGCAGTAAGGGGGCGTGTGAACGGGAACGGTCAAGGGGTGGAACGGCTCGCGGACGATCCGCGCTACCAGCGTTTGGTGCGCCAACGCTCGGTGTTCGGCTGGACGCTGACCGGGCTGATGCTGGTTGTCTACTTCGGCTTTATCCTGCTCGTCGCCTTCGCCAAGCCGTTCATGGGCAGCTCGCTGGCGGGCGGTGCCACCTCGGTCGGTATTCCGCTGGGACTTGGCGTGATCCTGTTCGCGATCGCGCTCACCGGTATTTACGTGCACCGCGCCAACAGTGTCTTCGACATCGAGATGAAGCGCCTCCGCGCCGAGTTCGACACATGAGCGCGAGCACCAATTGGGCTGCGATCGCCATGTTCGCGGGCTTTGTGCTGCTGACGCTGGGCATCACCCGCTGGGCCGCGATGCGGGTCAAGACGACGGACGATTTCTATACCGCGGGCGGCGGCATATCGGGTTTCCAGAATGGCCTCGCCATCGCGGGCGATTTCATGTCGGCCGCCTCGTTTCTGGGCATCTCAGCGCAAATCTATTTCGATGGCTATGACGGGCTGATCTATTCGATCGGCTTTCTCGTCGGCTGGCCAATCCTGTTGTTCCTGATGGCGGAGCGGTTGCGCAATCTCGGCAAATACACCTTCGCCGATGTCGCCTCGTTCCGCTTCGCGCAGACGCCGGTGCGCACATTGGCGGCGATCTCCACGCTCATGGTGGTGCTGTTCTACCTCATCGCGCAGATGGTCGGAGCGGGGCAGCTAATCCGCCTGCTGTTCGGGCTGCCCTATCCCGTGGCGGTGGGCATCGTCGGCGGCATGATGACGCTCTATGTCCTGTTCGGCGGCATGATCGCGACCACCTGGGTGCAGATCGTCAAGGCGGTGCTGCTGCTCGGCGCGGCCACCTTCATCGCGGCCGCCGTGCTCTGGCGTTTCGGCTTCTCGCCGGAGGCGCTGTTCAGCCGGGCGGTGGAGGTGAAAACCGCCGCGGCGGCCGCCGTCGGCCTTCCTGCGGACGAGGCGGCGGAGGCAGGCCGCTCAATCATGGGCCCCGGTGGCTTCATCCAGAACCCGATCTCCGCCATCTCGCTCGGCCTCGCGCTGATGTTCGGCACGGCGGGCCTGCCGCACATCCTGATGCGCTTCTTCACCGTGCCCGATGCCAAGGCTGCTCGCACCAGCGTGCTATGGGCAACGGGGTGGATCGGCTATTTCTATCTCCTGACTTTCGTCATCGGCTTCGGCGCCATCGTGCTGGTGGCGACCGAGCCGAGCTATCTCGATCCGGGGGGAGAGCTGCTTGGCGGCGGCAACATGGCCGCAATCCACCTCTCGCACGCGGTCGGCGGCGACCTGTTCCTTGGCTTCGTCTCTGCCGTCGCCTTCGCGACGATCCTCGCGGTGGTGGCTGGCCTCACTCTCTCAGGCGCCTCGGCGGTCAGCCACGACCTTTATGCCAGCGTATGGCGCCGCGGCCGGGTGAACCAAGCCCAGGAACTGCGCGTCTCACGAATCACGGTGCTAATCCTGGCTGCGGTGGCAATCCTGCTCGGTATCCTGTTCGAACAGCAGAACGTCGCCTTTATGGTCAGCCTTGCCTTCGCGCTCGCGGCGTCGGCGAACTTCCCGGTGCTGATCCTCTCCCTGCTCTGGTCGAAATGCACGACCAAAGGCGTGGTGGCCGGCGGCGCGGTCGGCCTGTTAACCGCGCTCGGCCTCACGATCCTGTCGCCGGCGATCTGGGTCGATGTACTGGGCCGGGCAGAGCCGATCTTCCCGTACACATCGCCCGCGATCTTCTCCATGCCGGCGGCATTTCTGACGATCTGGATTGTCTCATTGCTCGATCGCACCGGCCGGGCGGCCGTCGACCGCGCTGGCTATCCGGTGCAACGCGTGCGCGCCGAGACTGGCATCGGCGCCGCAGGAGCGAGCGCGCACTAGGCCTTTGTCGCGCGCTGTCAGTCGGATGCGAACTGCTCTCCGTTTGGCAGACTGCGCCCAACCCACTGCAAGCCTCAGGCGACGAGGTTCTGCCACTCAGCCAAGGCGGCCGAGCGGCGGGTCTTGTAAGTCTGCCTGTCGACGAGGTGGCGTTCGGAGTTGAAGTGGTTGGCGAAAGAGGCGTGAACGGAAGCAAACTTCTGAAGTGACTTCATTCGCCTGAACCGCAGCATTGCCCGTTCTCGTCTTCGGAACGGCAGGTGCGAGTTCTCGGCCCGGTTGTTCGCCCAGCGGCCGGTCTCCTGTTTCTGCCCACAGCCGAGCTCCGTCAGGGCGGCTTTGTAGGAGCGCAGCCCGTCGGTCGTGATCGCCTCGACTTTTCCGTGCCGCTTCAGCGTCTTGCGCATGAACCGCAGGGCAGCCGCTTTATCCCTGGTTTTCGTGACGTAGCTTTCGAGGACTTCGCCCTCGTGATCCACGGGTCGCCAAAGGTACACCGTCTCGCCATTCACCCGAACGTACATCTCGTCCAGGTGCCACTTCCAATGGCGAAAGCCGCGCATCCGGGAAATCCGCTGCCGGCGGATGTCGGCCGCGAACATCGGACCAAACCTGTTCCACCAATGCCACACCGTTTCGTGACAGATGTCGATGCCGCGCTCGAACAGCAGGTCTTCCACGTTCCGCAACGAAAGCGGATAACGGACGTACATCATGACCACGAGGCGGATTACCTCGGGCGAGGAGTGGAAATACCGGAACGGATTGGCGGGTTTGCGAGGACGGGGCATGGCCCTGCCCTACCCCGATCCGCACCTAGTCGCTATCCGGTGCAGTTCTTCTTCTGTGGACGCCCCACGGAAGGCAAGCGGCAATTCGGAGAGAGTAGCACTTGGTCGGATGCTGCCATCTGTCCGGCCTCTTGCTGCAGCATTCGTTGCTGCGGGCCTGTATGGGAGTTCGCGGAACGGATCCAGATCAGACAGGCGTGCTCAGGGCACAAGAAGAACTACTGGTTTTCCGATCCCGTCTCGGGGACTGTTGCGCCATACTCTCCTTCGACCGCTTGCCGTCCTTCCGACGACCTCTGGTGACGCCCGGCTTACGCCGCCACTGCCACCGGAGCTCTGTAGTCCTCTTTCTTCACCAGCACGGCCCAGACGATCCGCGCCGTCTTGTTCGCCTGGGCCACGGTCACCAGCATGCGCGGCTTTCGCGCCAGCATGTTCGCAAGCCATGATCCCTCGGGCGCACCGCGCCTGCTGGCATGCTGCACCACGGCACTGCTGCCGATGATCAGCAGACGCCGCAAGGTCCGCTCACCCATCTTCGATGTTCGCCCGAGCCGGGTCTTGCCGCCTGTCGACTTCTGCCTTGGCGTAAGGCCCAGCCAGGCAGCAAAGTCCCGCCCTCGCCGGAAGGTCTCGGCTGCCGGTGCCAGCGCAGCAATTGCCGTTGCCCCGATCGGCCCGATCCCGGGTATCGTCATCAGGCGACGGGCCACTTCGTCCTCGCGTGCTCGCCGCGCGATCTCCTTATCGAGCACGGCGATCTGCCGATCCATTTCCTCGAGCATGGCAAGCATGACGCGGAACATATCCCGCGCCGCCTGCGGCAAGGATTGGCCGATCTCGTCGTCAATCAGGTCGCCCAGCATTGTTACCCATGATGGTCCTTTCGGCGCCACCCAGCCATACTCGGCCATGTGCCCACGGATTGCATTGATCGTCTGCGTGCGCTGCCTGACCAGCAGGTCGCGGGTACGGAATACCAGGGCTGAAGCCTGCTGCTCCTCGCTCTTGATCGCGACAAAGCGCATATTCGGCCGTTGTGCCGCCTCGCAGATTGCCTCTGCATCCGCCGCATCGTTCTTCTGTCACTTGACGAACGGCTTCACGTAAGCCGGCGGTATCAGCCGGACATCGTGCCCCTGCCGCGTCAGTTCGCGTGCCCAGTGATGCGCACCACCGCAGGCCTCCAGCGCCACCAGGCATCGAGGCTGACCTGCAAAGAACTCCAGGACCTTTGCGCGCGTGATCCGGCGACTGAAGAGCTGCCGGCCGCTGGCATCAGCCCCGTGCGCGTGAAAAACGTTCTTCGCGATATCCAGACCAATCGTGGTAACCTCGTTCACGGACGCCTCCTCTCATAGGTGCTCTTCAACACCTACCTTGGCACATAGATGCCGTCGGGGGGCGTCCATCCCATCAGACAATGCCTGCCTGCAGGATCTTTGGCAGCACTTGCTGTCGAGAAGCGGGTCGTAGTCGGGGCGGATTTTCGTTCAGCGGGTTAGGTGTTATTCGCGGCATGTCACGCTTCCGTGGGTAACTTATGGATGTTAGCACTACGAAGGTGCGGATTGATGGCAGGCGATATGATTGGGCGAGAGCTAGGGCGCTGGACGTACAAGTGGCGGACCGCCCGGACGGGCCGGGAAGGAGTGCTCGGTGGCGGCACGCATAGTCGGACGAGTGGTCGCAATCGTCAGCAAGGTATGATCTCGCTTTGCAACTGGCGGGCGTTGATCGCTGCGAATCTAATATTGACGGGGCTTGCAGCTTGCGACGGGGAGACCGCCAAGAGTCCTGCTTCTCCGGACGAGGCAAGCTGGCGCCCGGCGCGGGGTGGCGGAATGTATTCTGAAAAAGCTGCTCTTGCTCCCGGCCGAGGGATCTCGATCGCTGAGCGGTGCTGGCGTGGTGATGCCGGCTTCGATTGCCTCGAAGTTACACGCCCGACAGCACATGGTAATGCCGCTCGTCTCGAGATTTCTTGGTACCAAGTGCCGCGTCTGCGGAGCAGTGCCTCGGAGCCGGTGCCGAAGAGACGGAGCCCGTACAATTGCAAGCTTTATATCGGTGCCGATAACAGAGTGGAGGAGCAAATTCTAAACGGTCCGGAGCGGGTCGAATGGAATGTTGTGCAGCTTTCCGGTGCGAGTGACGCCCGCGACAAGGTATGGCTACCTCAATACGTGGAAGATCAGTTGAAATATCACGGACTGCCCGCCGCTCTCGGCCATTTTTGGTGCCTAGACGTAGCAGAGGTCCTGAGGGCGGAGGGTATCGGCGCTCTGAGTACGACCTGGATCACGAAGGATATGCTGGGTGCGTAAAGAATGTGGCAGATATCAGGCGGGGATGATTAGGTGGAGGCAAGCAACTACTGGCAGATCGTCATGCGAGGTTATGCCAAGGCGACTATCCGAGTGCTTCGGCGGGAGCATCCCGACCATCGATCACTTCACACGGGGTGACCGAGCCCCCGGGGACATACCCCAGGTGAGGAAGCGCGGCTGCAAGGCCCATCGCCCCTAGGATCCCCCCGAAGGCTAGGCAGGCGAACGGGAGGTAATCGCGCTTTTTCGCCGTCTGCGGCATGGTGTCGGACCTTCAGTGACTGGTCGCCTCCATGGTAGATCAGGGCCGTCTAATTCCCGCTACGTGGTAACCGCGCCCGGGGCCCGATACCGGGTCGGTCAGATGCAGAAACGGCAGAATAGCGCGCCTTCGCGGCTCAGTCCTCACCTCATTCGCAAGTCCGATCAAACACAAAGCAGGAAATTTTTCCAGACGTTGGAACCGGTTAGGCCCCATTCGTTTGAGAAGTAGAATCCTCGCGCTGAAGGTTCGTTAGGGGTGTTACTCATGGAGCACTTTACTGCAATTGCTACAAAAGGTCCGCCGGAGTCGCAGACTGAGCGAATGCACGTTCGCTTGGAGAAGCTGGCCGAGAAGCTCGAGGAAATGGGAGAGCAGTTGGCTGCAGTACATGTCTCGATGGCCGCTGAGCAGTTGGCCAAACGGGCACCGGAGCGCGTGGGCTGGCACTAAGCTGGGCCGGAGGTACTCCGCGCCTCGGGCCCCGATGCGCCAGTATGCGGAGGCGACTATCCGGATGCTGCGGCGGAACATGTTAAGTTGCCGCCATCGGGGATTATCGGGAGCGGCGGCATCCATACTTTTCAGGATGACGGACGCGGCAGTACTTTCCTAGTCTCATCGAACCAGGTGATTCTTGCGCTGTTGGTGCGGGCCTCGCCGAGCAGCATGCCGGTTGATAAGGGATTTGCGATGCATAACGCTGCTGTAAAAGTTGCTCTGCAAACTGGGATCCCTGATATGCGCCGTCGTCTAGAGTTGCTAGCTGACGAGCTCGACGCGATGGGGGAGCACGTCGCTGCTGCGCATGTCGCGATGGCTACCGATCATCTGTCCGGAGTGCGGTCCCAGCGTGCACCCACTGTCGATTAAGCCCGATCCTGTGGGCTATGGTGTCGTCGAATGCACCTTGGGGGAGACGCGCTCCAGGTATCGGTTCATCGCCGCATGGCCTTCTAAGGTTAGGCGGACGAAATCGACGCCGATGCGAGACTCGTCGCTCCCTCTGGCGACAAGCCCCTCAATCTGCAGCGCCTTGACCCAGCGACCTCCTGTCGACGGAGGAACAGTCGCGTCACGACAAAGCTTGTCGAGTGAGACCAGCCGCCCTTCAATCCCAGCGATGTGCAGTTCGAGCAAAATGTCCCAGGCAGGCCCGTCAAAAAAGCTGCTACCAAACAACTCCCGGCGGAACTGCCGTTGCTCCTTCAGTGATCGAGCAGGGGAGGCGGTATCTCGCAAAGCACCCGTGGTCATGTTTGTCACTTCCCCCCTTCGACATCTCGATAGCATGCCCATTGCTACGTATTCCCTACGTTAATGCTACTCCAGAAATGTCGTCTTAGGAAATTTCCTCTGCTGCGGGCGTCCTGTCTCCCGGAATATCCTCTCCGAGTATGTCCGCTGCTGCGTTCAGCCATTTGATACGGCGGCGCAATTGCGCAAAAGGAAGGCCGCGTGGGCATATCGCGGCCGGTTCCGATACACGGCAACCGCGAAGAGGAACCAACGCCGAGTAGGTTCATTCTTCAGTCGTATGGCAACCTCGTCGGGCCTCGCACCTCCCTGAAGTTTCCCCTTCACCGCGAGGCCCGATTTTTTGCAGCGCCGCAGCTACTCCCCGAAATAACCCTAGCCACTCCAGCTTCCCCGCGCTCGCCCGACCCCAGCGCATATCCGGATCCGGCTACCTCTGCGTCTGATTACTCAGCAGGAACAGCCATCAACCTCGAGCTGCGTTCCTCGGCATGCCCTGGTACGGCAGCCGGCAGATGGTCCGGCACTTGCGCCGAGAGGGCCATGAAGTTGG
>NZ_RSEK01000026.1 GCF_003958635.1 Altericroceibacterium xinjiangense
TCGAGACAATTGCCCAGCACCAGAACCTGCGCGACATCGGATGCGGCATCGGTCAGGGCTTCCTCTACTCGCAAGCCGTGCCTTCTTCCCAAGTGCCGACGCTCCTTGCACGTCCTGACGCTTGGGCAATGCCCCGGACATAACCAAAGGGGCCTCAGCAACCTTAAAACCTCCGCTTCCGACAGGAGGCGAAAAAGGAGTGGGGTAAGGTTCGCCTTTGTGGAGAGCTGGCGTCATGTGTGGCCAGTGGAGACGATCTGCCGTGTTCTGCATGTCAGCACTCGCGGCTATCGCTCCTGGCGCACGCGACCGACCAGCAGGCGGGCGCGGACGGACATGAAGGTTCTGGCGCACATCCGGGAGCAGTACAGCCTGAGCCTTGGCAGCTATGGCCGCCCTCGCATGACGATGGAACTCAAGGAGGCGGGCCTCAATGTCGGCGAGCGCCGAGTTGGTCGGCTGATGCGGATCAACGGAATTAAGCCAGTCCGCACTCGCAAACACAAGGTGACGACCGACAGCCACCATCGCCTGGGTGTCGCAGCGAACTGGCTAGACGGCGATTTCGCTGCCGACGCACCCAATCGCAAGTGGGCAGGAGACATCACCTACATCTGGACGCAGGAGGGCTGGCTCTATCTCGCCGTCGTCCTTGATCTGCACAGCCGCCGTATCGTGGGCTGGGCAGTCAGCGATAGGATGAAAAAGGATCTGGCGAGTTCAATCCGGCCTATGACAGTGAGAGCGCTGCGGCCTGAGAACGCTGTTAAAACCGATGCTGCCAGCGACGAAATAATCCTGCGAAAACGTGGGCCGTGTGGGATTTCTACCGACAAACCGACGCGCAGGAAGGTGATGAGGTTGTTCTGCAGCGTGAGGGTGAGCACAGCTTCAGCATAGCTCCTGTCCGCAATGTCTGAGCGTAAACTGCTGTTCTTGCACCTGCATTGACCTACTGGAAGCCTGCGGCCTCTTGGCCGCCCTTGTAACGGCGACAGCTGTCACGGAGCAAAGGCGTATTGGCCGCTGGCCCGAAGGGTCAATACCGCCATCTGCCTAACTGTCCGGCTTGGTGTGGCGTCTGCGTTAAGTGATTCTGTTAAAGGAATAGTTAAGGTAGTTAAGGGCGAAAAATTGGTCAAGAAAACGCTGTTTTTCGGGAGGTTACGTGAGAGCCCGGTGGGTGAAACCCCGTGTTTTGGTGTGTGATCCCCCGATAGGGCGGTGTGTGATCCCCCGAACCAAAGGTGGGTGAAACCCCGATGCTTTGGGTGCCGAAAGCTGCTTAATGCAGCAGTTATCCACAGGCGTGCAGAGGTCGGCACATTCTCCATGGCAAATGCAAGCCTTCGCGGCGCCCGTTTGCTCGGTGTGTGATCCCCCGATAGTTGGCCCCGGTGTGTGAAACCCCGATAATCAACGGCGGCGGACGAGTTGGTCCATACGCGCATCGACCTCTTCGGCTCGCTGCCGTTCGGCGATGAAGCGAGCGCGCCGTTCTTCCTCGGTGCGCTTCTTCTCGGCTAGTTCCAGTGCCTCGGCCTCGCCCCGCAACCGGAACAGTACTGCCGGGCAGTTATCGGCCGTCTGCGTCAACTCTATGCCATATTCGGGTAGCTGATCGGCCTCGACTACCCGCCTCAGCATCCTGTTGAACTCTTTGGGCTTGGCATCGCTACCGGTCTTGTCTCGAAGTACCTCAACCCGGCACACCCACCCACCGCGCTGCGTACCGGCGTGCTTGCGCGCGATGCGATACAGCGCCCGCTCCAGCCCTCCCGACAGCAGGAAATAATCGGGGTGCATTGTGAGCAACGATTTCTCATTCACAATCCCCTCGTAAACCCAATCCGAGAGGGTCAGCGTCATACCACGTGGCTGCTCTGTCTGTGCATCGGTATCGAAAGTCCAGCTATCCAGCCAGTTGAAACCCGCCTTCTGCCGGCGCTTCGTCGCGCGGATTGAGGTCGTGATGGAGGTTGTCTGAAGCCGCAAGAGCGCCGCCTGAAGCTCCTGGTAGTCGCGACCGCCGGTGCTGCGCTTGATTGCGCGCAGCAGGTCATAGGGTGTGGTTTTCAGCGTTCGCGGCAGATCATTGACCCCCTGCTGCTTCATGCGATTCAGTGTCGATGCGGCCCAGATCAGGATATCGGCATCCCAGATCGTCGCCATCCCGTAATCGGGAATAGCCTGCACACGCACCCACGCTTCACCATCCGGGCTGCGGTATTCGATCGGCTTCAACCGCTTGCGCTTCTGGAGTGAGAAGAACGGCCGCTCCATAACCTCCCGCTGATCCTTGAGGGAGATGTCGCCTAGGGCCGGAATGAACAGGTCGAACTCAGGGTTCGGATCGCGCCGCTTGCTCACGGGGCAAACTTCGTGTGGCCACGCGTGACCAAATACTGGCGCAGCAGCCGCTCCGTAATGACGGTAAGCGGCTCACCGCCTTCCTCGACGCTAAGCTGACGCAGAGTGCGGTGCATGTCCTCAGGGATGTGGATCAGCACCGGCTTCTTGCCAGGGTGGCTGCTCCGTCGAGCAGGCGCCGTCCCCGCCAGTTGGCGCGGATTGCTTGCAGGTGCGCGCTTCATCTGCGCCTCGGACTCCTGCACCGGCGTAGAAACCTGTGCTGGAGTCGGCGCCGTCTCGGGATCGTCATCGAAGATGCCGGCCAGTGCGGAAGGCTTCTTAGCCATTATGCCGCCTCGCTTACTTGCTTAATCGCATAACCGCTTAGTCGCTTAGCCTCTCTGTATGCTGCGCGGAGCTCGGCCGCCGCCTTACTGTCGGAATTCGTTTCCGCTGCGGTCTTCCCGAGCGGCGTGGCTTTGTAGAAGTCCTTGCGAAAGTGGAGGCGGCTATCGAACAGCGTCACGCCTTTTGCCGTAAAGCCGGCATGTGCCTCCTGCCCTTCCCCACCTTGATGCGGCACCTGGGTCAGGATGACAGCAAACGGGGTGCCCGCCTGCTGAACCTGCTTAACGGTTTGCAGGACTGAATGAATGTCCAACCCCCGCGGTGCGACGGGTATGATGACAAAGTCCGCCTGCTCGGCCGCGAGCATGGCGATATCCTTCGAGTTCGCCGGCGTGTCGATGATAATGAGGTCTATCTTGCCGCTACCGCGCCCCCGCGAGACGTGGAGCGGGAGGCCAGCAACACTGCTATCCTTCACCGTCACGTCATCGTTGTCGCGACGCTCCGACCAGTAGAGTGCTGACCCCTGACGATCATCGGCATCGAGGATCACGACGGATGCTCCTTCCTGAGCTGCCTCAACAGCGAAGCCGGTAGAGAGGGTGGTTTTGGACTGCCCTCCTTTTTGCGCGATCACGGCCCATACCTGCATAAAAACCTCCCACTAAGCGGTTAAGCGATTTATACAGCTTATCCGCTTAGTGCAAATCTTAATCGCTTAATCGCTTAATCGCTTAGCTCTGCTCGTCCTTAGTCTCCGGCCCAGCTTAGAGCGCTGCCGCAAGCGGCGCTGTGTTGTCCGATGATCGAGAATAGGCCGTTCGTAATGCCTGCAACCCTTCTCTGGCGCCCACTGCTTCCCGACTTGGTGTACAATCATCTCGGCCGCTTCCTGTTAGCGCTTTCGTTCAGCGATCCGCCGCTGCTCACGTAGAGCGGTGCCAGACTGACCAATGCCACCGCTCCGCCTTTGCAGAGCTGGCCTGGCAAAACTGCACAGCGGGTAAGTGGATTTTCTGTCTGACGGCGGCGAGTGTGGCCGCGTGACAGAAGTACAGATAAGTAACAGACCACGGCGGAGTTGGCGCAGCCCGAACCAGATCACGACTTGGCGCTCGCAGTTTCTGGAAGGGGCTGCCGGTGTATTTGGCAGCGAGATGCGGGATGAGGCTTCTGAGCCAGCGATTTTCAACACCGACCAAGGCAGCCAATTTACCAGTCTGGCCTTTACCAGTTCGAGGAAACAACCGGCAGACGACCCACTTAGCCGTTGCCGATCCCTGTCCAGACCAACCCGGCCACCTCTGTCTCCGTATTCTTCGCGGAATGTCCGCTGTAGACATCAGCCTTAGCCAATGGTCAGTTACAGCGGTGAGTAGAATCGCTTACCCGGGGGCACCATGAAGAAGTTTTTCACGAGCGCGATTGCCGCACTGGCCGCGGTCGCCATACCAGCGACCGCAAATGCAGCCGTTGCCTACTTTAGCGGTTCTTCCGGGGACAGGAGCATCTCAGGCCAGATCACGTATGACCCCACGCTGCCTATGTTGCCTGCGGAGTACGTTCAGTATCATCCGTGGGGTACGATTTCCGAATACTTCCCCGGGGTTCTGAGTTTTACATCCGGAGATTTGACGAGGTCTAGTGACTATCTGCTGCTCGTAGGAGACGCATACGAGGGTAATGCAGAGGGTGCCAAGGATGGGATCGTCGCTATCGTTATGGCCAGCAGTAGAGAAGGCTACAGCCTCAATGCGAGTTATGGCGATACCACCAGCCTGACAAGCGGCGCAGTCCCTTCGGCCTTTCCGACAGGGTCCGGGACATTCGAGTACTCCTACGCCGGCGAAGGCTTCACTATGCCCGTCACTTTTTCCTCCGCCATTCCTGAGCCGGGCACATGGCTTATGATGATTCTTGGCTTTGGGGCTGTCGGGTTTGCCGTGCGTAGGCGCAAAGCTGACCTTCGCCTGACCCCCACGTTGGCATAGTAAGCTGCTTCCGGCAGCGCGCCTCAGTTGGCCGCTGCCGGATCGCCGGTCAGCTGGCGAGTATAGGGGGGCAATGGCGCCGTGAAGCGCTCGGCCTTCGGAGGGTCGATCTTGAAGATGTAGCTTTCCGGCCAGATGCGGCCGCCTCCCCACCAGGTAACGCCAAGCAGAACGTCGCTATTCGCCTTGATCGCGGCGATGGCTTCCTGACCGACAGCCTTACAGGTCGGGTGGATGCCGTAGCTGGAGCCGAATGCGCTCTCCGTGATGTACGCCTTGAGGCCACGTTCGCGTAGCTGCTCTGCGAACGTGGCGAACCCGCTTTCCTGCGCCGAGCACACCTCACTTGTGCCCGACGAGCCCCTGTTGAAGTAGCGGTGCCCGTTGATGAAGGTGCGCCCGAGGGGGTCTTTTAGCCCGCCCCCACGATCAATCGCGCAGGCCGCGCTCTCGCATGCCGCCGTTGCGCGCTCGTTTTTGTCAAAGCGAAAGGTGGCGCTCCACTGTGGATATTCGAGCAGGATTGGATGCCTGATGCCGTTCGCACGTAAACCTGCAATGATGATGTTGCTGTCGCGAGCCCACTGGTCCCAATCGTTCGTCAACACCGGGTCGTCGAAGCCCCTTGGCTCGTTTACGAGGTCAAGCATCACTGAGCCGTCATCGGGGAAGTGGCGGGCGAACTCAGTCCAGAAGGCGACCATTTCCTCCGGCGGGAGCCACTTGTAGGTATGGCTGTCCAAGATCATCGGCACGCCCTTCGAGCGCGCATAGTTAGTGAGTGTGCGCAGTTCAACGATGCGCTCCGGCGTCATCCGGTCAGGCTTGAACGGATAGCGGATCAGCTTGAAACCGAAGCGGTCGATATAGTTCTTCAGGTCAGCCAGGGAGGGGCGAACCGCATCGCCAAAACTTGCCTCGGCGCCTGAGAGGTTGGCTCCAAACAATGGGTCAGAGCACTTGCGTGCCTCATCGCGGTTAACGTCAGCGTCTTGGCTGCAGCCTACGACTGAAGAGGACACCGGGCGCGCCGGTGCGCTGCTGAAAGCCTGGATTGCCAGCAGAGATGCGATCAACGCCAACGGTGGGGTAAGATAACGGACTATAGCGGGTAGCCTTCTCAGGTCGGGTTAATTGATGAGCCACATTCTAATTGATTGGCGCCTGCGGCAAAACCCTGATCAAATGAATATGGTAGCTGTTGCGTATCTTTTTGATACTCGCTTTGCTTTCGATCGAGAGCAGCACCAAGACGTGCCAGAGCCTTGGCGAGCGGACCATCGGCGATTGTTTCCGCCAATTCGCGGCATGAGAGCTGGGAGCGCATTTGATCCATGTCCTTGGCCTGTTCCGTCTGTCGCTGCACCTCGTCGTCGGGGAGCGGGGCCGGGCGCATCCAGCGGGGCAGATAGGCTAGAACCGCCCGTGGTAGGATCGCCCGGTAGGCATTGGAGGTTTGCTTATAGCGAGGGCCGGGACCATCGGTCTCGATGCGCCTGAAGCGACGCTGACGCACCAGGAAGCCGATTGCCTCAAGAATGGTGAGCGCGCGGGCTACGGTCGCCCGGCCGAGGCCGGTCGCCTGCGCCAGATGGTCATAGCTGGGGAACACGCGCCCGCCGTTCAGACGAGACAGAGTCAGAATTTCCTCGAGTACGCGCACGCTGGCGCTCGTAAGTGTGGTCAGGCGGCGCTCGACCGTGGTGAGTATGCGGCCATCACGGCGCGCCTCGCTGCGCAGCTGGCGCCCGGCATCGAGAATACGGCGTGTCGCGCGCAGTATCCGGTCGGTCTCGCCTTGGGCGGGCGGCACGAAGAAGGCATGCTCGAATGTTCCAGCTTCGAGGCTATTGCGCAGTACGCGGGTGCGATGCGGTGCCCCGGACTTCGTCTTGCGCTGCGATATTTTCTGGCCAGCCAGAGCGCTCACGAGCGCCGAGCTTAAGGTATGCGTTCCCATTCGTCCCTCCGTGTGGAAGGCCGTCACCAGGCAAAAAGAGTGCGTGGCGCGAAGCGCGCATCCTTGAAACCAAGTTCAATTCGGAGTAAGGAGGGATTCTGTTGATCCGGTTCGACGTTTGCAGACGTCGTCCACTATCCGAATGGGATGCCCGGCCTTCGTGCCGGGCTTTCTTTTATGTAGTCACAGCCGCCCCTCTTGCTTCGATCTTCTACGTCCACGCCGGACCGCGCCATTGTTGCAATAATTTTCCTTGCGCCGGAAGCGCTTGCAGTTCGTGCTTTCGAGTAGGAAATCGGAAAATCGTTCGTGCTTTCGAGTAGAAATTGCCTCCTACGTTCGTGCTCTCACGTAGGAATTGCTCCCCTGCGGTCATGCTTTCGAGGAGAAAGGCATGAGCCTCACGAATCACTTCTGAACTCAGCCGCATTTCCAGGAAGATAGGGGCTCGACGGCCGATAATCAGGTAAGGGGAGGGGGCGGTGCCTTAATCGTCCTGCTCTGCCAGCAGCGCGGGCGAACGCTTCGAAATGATGACCTTGCCTTTGGCCGCCTTGCGCCCTGCTTTGCGTCCCGTCTTGGGGGCGTCGTGAAGCTCGGCCTCCTGGGTACTGCCTTCTTCCTCGATCAGCTGCAGGTCATAGTCTGGGATTGCATTGGCCTCTGCAATCTGACGCATGGCGATACGGAAGTTCGACAAATGGTTCTGAAAGCCGATCTGCAGGCGGAAGGTCTGGAGGTCGATCTCCAGAGCCTTATCGTCGACGCAGGTAGAGCGCGCGACCTCGTAGATGCGGCGCTCGATCGGTCCGAGCTGGAAGTAGGTGGCGGCGTAATCAAGCACCTGCCGGTCACGCAAAATGGCGCGGAACAGCCAATCACACAGTCGCACCTTGACCGCTTTCAGGCGCTTCTCGCCATTGCGTGATCGGGCGTATTGCAGCCGGGCCTCGGAAAGCCAGGAAAAGAACCCTTCCTCGCCTTCGCCGCCAGCCTCGATGTTGGTGCGGATCTGGGTACCCTGCAGACGTTCAAGCGCGTAGGCAAGCCGTGCGTAGGTTCGCGCGGAATGGTTTGCACCAGTGACGCTGAACAGGTCATGCGCGGTGAAAATGAAATCCTGTGCGACTGGCGCACCTGCTTCGAGCTTTGAAGCCATCAGACTGGCTATGTAGAGGACAATCTCCTTATCATAGATCGTCGCCACTCCGCGCGCGCTGGGCCGCACCTCGATCGAGACTGTAGGCGTCGCATAGGTGAGGGGCTTCATCCATGCGTTCTTGCTAAGCGCGAAGAACGGAAAGGCCATGAGCGAGCGCTCACCCCGAATTTCGCCGGTTAGGGGACTGTCGAGCCGGAACAGCTCGCCTTGAGAAATGACGCTCATCGCGTGCGTTATGCCGTGTCGCTAGCTGCGGGGCAATTTCTACTCGAAAGCACGAATTGCGGGGCATGAAACGCCCTTCGGATGTCGCGTGCCGATGTAGGCGACTAGGCTTCAGGACCCACCAGATCGCTTGCGGTGACATCAGCCGGTAATTCAATGTTGGCGTCAAAGCTTTGGGTTTCTCAGGCAGATTTCGACCGGATGATCTGAACCTGGTCTCCTACTTCTGATGCCTCAAAGAGGAGGTGAGCAAAATCGAGGGGGACGCCTACGCATCCGTGGGTGCCAAATCCTGGCCGAACGTCGCTTCCGTGAATAGAGACGCCGTCATTCGTCAGACGCAGCGTGTAGGGCATCGGAGCGCCATAGGTGCTCGAAGTGTGATCCCGCATTTTGGCGAGGATGGGAAACGAGCCAAGCGGAGTGTTGTAATCTTCGGCACCGTACAGAACGACGGCAGTACCGATCTCGTGCCCGCCTCTGAATACAGACATCATCTGGGTGTCGAGATCGACTCTGATCAGGAGCTTTCCCTCTGGGACTCCCTTCTCGTTCCAGCGGAACTCTCCATGCTGCATCTGATGAGCCACATTCAGAAATGAGCGTGTCCCTTGGGGGAGGAGTCTCGCCTCCGACGCCTGTTCGGCTTCCGCTGCACTGAGGAAGACGCGCTGTATGCCTGACAAAGCCGAGCGATGATTTTGGACTTGATTACCTGCGTCAGAAGAGGCTTGCCCACGCCAAGCTGTGGTAATTGTCAGTGCGCCCACGCTGGCCAGAACGATCAGCAGCGTGTTGGTTACTCTCTTGGATTTCTGTTCAGACATACGCCTCGCGCCTAATACGAGCGTTGCGGCGACGCAGGGCAGCGCCACACATACCCATCCCCAGGATCATCATCGCCCATGTCTGAGGCTCTGGGATCGTGGTGACAGGCGATGAGACTTGCCCACCCCCAGATGGGGGAAAGAAGCCGCCAGGGCCTCCGCCTACAATCCCACTCTCGGGCAGCATCGGACCAACGCCGTCCACACGTTGCAAAGTTACACCCCCAGGCCTTTGAGGCGCCGTTAGCATTCCGCCGGGCAGTACTGGGAGACCGGATAAGATATCCGTATTATCAGGAGGGAGATAATTCCCAAACCCGGCCAGCTGCACATCATGGAGTTCAGTGGCGGGCGCCTTGCTCTCCACGCGTGATTGCTGCTGTGCTAATCCTCCGCCGGACGCGGATGAAATAACATTCTGCGGTTGGTTTTTGGATTGCGCCAGTTCGCCCGAGGTTCGTTGCCCGGGCGATCGGGATAACAGGGAATGTAAAATTGCTCGCACCGAGGGTCCCGAGGGCAATGTATCAGTAGATGACCCTTGTGAGGAAACATAAGCAAGCCCCGCCGCGCCAACTGCTACCGCAAAGAAAATGCCCATAACGCTTTTGCAGTGTGCCCACAGCGAGACGAGCAGATTACGCGCACCGGAAAGTACTGAGTACATAAAACTCAACTTAATCTAGTTTTCCATGCAACATCACCGCGAACGCTGATGCTATGTTGCTATTATGATTATTAATTAACACACTGCGACGTGTTGTGTTCCTCCTGTTTGCGTTTTCCGCTCGCAAGTCTTACTCGTATGTAGAAATGGAGGCCCCGAAGCCCATCAGGCTGCAGGTGGTGTAACGCTGTTCCAATGATCAAAGCTCAAGCGTCCCGGCGAGCCGGGCGATGCTTCTGCCTTGCGGCCAGCGGTCCTATTGGAGGCCTCGCTCGACGCCAGCGCGATCTACTCGGCTGAGCGACGATTTTAAACGGTCAGCTAGCTAACAGGGCCGTGGCACCTTCGCGCACAGATCGACAGAAGAATTGGACTTCGATCGGCGCTAGCCATCCGCAATGCATTATCGCTGCCGCAGCCAGACAGCTAGGCTCAGGACCCATTAAAGGGATTCCCAAAGCAGCGCAGATTTGATTCACAGGCGGCGCAAGGAGGCGCTGTG
>NZ_RSEK01000027.1 GCF_003958635.1 Altericroceibacterium xinjiangense
CTGATCGAACATGCAGACGCCATGCGGCATATGGGCCAGGGTGCTTTTATGGAGCTGCAGCTCCTTTCGAAGCCGCTCAACCTCCAGCCGCAGTTCGGCGGCCTCCGCGCTGTCGCTCACGTCCCACTCCCCATGTTTTTTGTCAGGAAGATGACAGAAAACCGCACCTCCACAAATGCTGTTGGCGGAAAAGGATGAGGGCATCCTTTCCCGGGGTGCTGTCAGTCGGATGCAGCCTGCTCTCCGTCAGACGGAATCCTCCTGCACCGTGGCAAACTTCATCCCAGCAGCGATTGCCGAAGGGGCTCCACCAGAACCCCACCGTCTCATGTGAAATGTCGATCCACCGCTCGAACAGGAGGTTCTCCACATTCCTCAAAGAAAGCGGGAAACGCACATACATCATCACCTTGCATTCCGAAATGTCACGCATCACCAGAATTGTCTCGAGGATCGAACCCGCGCCTTCCATCCGGGCGACTGTCTCTGTCCATTTAAGCGAGCCATCCCCGCAGACTGTCCTCTCTTGAGTGACAACCTGACTTTGGCCACCTGAGATCAACCGGCCAATCGCGTCTTCGACAATGTGCCGATCATCCGCATAAATCGTATGCAGCCCGTCTGTACCGATGAGCTCCTGGGGATCCCATCCGAAGACGACAGACGCCGAAGGGGATACATAGCTGATCTTTCCGTTGACGACCCGACAGATCACGTCGCCGCTTTGTTCGACCACCCTGCGAAACATCATCTCATCATCATCGTGGCGCGGTACGGCAGTTCGCCCAAGTAGGCGGCGAAGTGCGGAACGAAATGCCACTCTCAAACTCGGGTTTTCTGACAATTCTACTACCAATCGTTACATGAACCGCCCCGCCCCGGGTTCCCCGGAGGTCGGCAAGCGCAATGACGGAACCCGCCGAAGATACCTGCGCATCCTCGACCCCTGCGTCTCAACGGCAACGTTGAGGTCACCGCCGCCGCTAAGCCCCATTCAGCACGCCGTGACGGCTGATCAGCATGCTATTGCTTGCGGCAATTACTAGCTGAGGTTTTGGACGGGAGCGCCTGCGTAATCGCACCTATCAGCCTCGCAGGGAGCGTCGAGGATACGGTGGTAGGTGCGTCATGAGGGACGTGCAGCCGCTGTTTCTGTGAGCAGTTGGTAAGCGGTCAGCCGCCTGCGACCATTGCGGTTCGGGAATAGCTGGTCTGCCGGTGCTTGCGACGGGAGAGGCCACGCGGACTTTGCGGCCGTGCAAAGCGGAGCGGCAGCTCCGTGCGATTTGTCGCCGTTCGATGGGTATGAACTAGGGATCAACAACGGTCCCAGTTCAGGTCCGTGCCGAGGGTCCGCAAGCGGCTGGCTGTGGACACTTGCGCAAACCTCCAACTCAGCAATTGTTTTGAATACGCAGCAATGGGTTCCGGGCGCATTCCTATAATGAGCATTGGCGAGGTGCTGTTGCCGTCGCTGCATGTCGCACATGCACATGGCGGATGTCCGGTTGGCGAACGGCAATGCATAGACGAGAAGGTCTTGAGAAGCAGCAGGTGACCCCCAGCAGGCATCCGGGATCGCTCGTGCATTTCGGGCTGCTAGCGCTTGCGCCACTGGCCCTGATTTTCCCGACGGGGAGTTCGATGTTGGTCATTCCGCTCGTTCCAGCGACAGCAGAGGCATCAGCGGTCTGGGCCAGCCGGGCCGGTGCGCGGCTAATCGGGCCGGGCCCCACGGCAGGTTCGATCCTGATCGACGCCACCGCAGGGCAGATGCTGCTCCCGTCTCTCAAACATGGCGCTTTGCTCGTCCGTTCCGGGGCGACGGGTTGCGGCGTCCCGGTGGAGGATTGAAATGAACGCACTCACTCTGGACTCCCTGCGGCTCACTGGCGTCCGCGTGCTCGCCGCCATGACTGCGTTGCTCGCGCTGATTACGCTGGTTGGCGCCTTCGCGCTTGAACCGAATGGCGCGAGCGTCGCGGCTTTGCTTACGGTGGGCCTTGCCATTTATCCCGGGCTTGCTGCCATCGCGGGGCGCACGGATTCGACGGCGCGCCTGTCGGCTGCTGCCAGCGTGGTTACCATGCCCGCGCTGCTGCTGTTCGTCTTTGAAGGAGCAGCGTGGCAGACCGATCTCCACATGGTGTTTTTCGCCGCTCTGGCGGCGGTGGTGATCCTGTGCGACTGGCGCGCGATCGCTTTGGGAACAGCCGTCGTCGCGGTTCATCACCTGCTGGTAGGAATGGCGATGCCCAACTGGGTCTTTCCCAATGGCGGATCGCTTGGACGCATTCTTCTCCACGCCGTCATCCTGCTTGCCGAGGCTGCGACCCTGGCATGGATAGCCCGCAACATCGTTTCTCTCATTGCGGCTATCGAACTGGCGGAGCAAGAGCGCCGCGCCACGCAGGCCGTGATCGATACCGAACGCGCTCGCCAGACGGAGGAGCTTACGGAGGTCATCGACAATCTTGCCAGCGGGCTAACCCGTCTGGCATCGGGCAATCTCACGCGCGACATCGAAGCGGAGTTTCCGCCCGTCTACGCACCCCTCCGCACCAACTTCAACGCGGCGGTTGCGTCTCTGCGCGAACTGATCCGCGCGCTGAGCGAGCGAGCGGTGACGATCGACAGCGGGTCACGCGAAATTGCACAAGCGTCCGAGGATCTGGCGCGGCGCACGGAGGCAAATGCCGCCAGCCTTGAACAGAGTTCCGCCGCAATCGACTCGATGGCGGAAAGGCTGAACAGCGGTGCCGCTGCTGCTCAGCGCAACGTTCAGCAGGCCGATCACACGCTTAATGTCGTGGCCAGCGGCCGCAGGACTGCGGATGATGCCATGCAGGCGATGACGAGCGTAGCTGAAAACGCAAAGGGCATCGACGACGTGATCGAAGGACTGGACAAGATTGCCTTCCAGACTCGCGTTCTGGCGATGAACGCGGCAGTTGAAGCTGGTCGTGCGGGTGAGGCTGGCCGTGGTTTTGCGGTCGTTGCCGATCTCGTCTCCGCTCTCGCCATGCGTGCGGAGGAAGAGGCAGGCCGCGCCCGTGAGCAACTGACGGCTACGCAAACCGACATCACCATTGCTGTCGGAATGGTTCGCAAAGTGGACAATGCGCTAGCCGAGATCGTCAACGATGTAACAGAGGTGAACGCACTTTTGCGGACGATGGCTGATGATAACCAGGCGCAGGCTACAACTGTAGGCGAGATTAGCACCGCGATCGGGACCATGGACCAAGCTACGCAGCAGAATGCCGCGATGGTCGAGGAAACCTCAGCAGCAGCACGGAACCTGAGTAGCGAAGTTGCCGAGCTTACGGAACACGCTCGGCGTTTTGTAATTGATGATGCGTCTGTACCTGCTGCCGCATATGCGGCCGGGCGAACCCCGGGAGCTCGGGCCAGTATTGGCTCTGTAACCCTCAAGACGCCCGGTCGGATCACGGCAGCCGGTTTGTGAGGGGCGCGTCGAGAGTACCCCAAGAACACCATCTGCTTCTGCTGCTGGTCTCAGGGACGCTCTATGCTGGGAGAAGGGACTACACCTGCTTGGTGCCGGCTTCCTGTGGAACGCGTCCGCAACGCGGTGTACCGACGCCATTCGAAGCTGTTCATTGCCTCCCAGTTGTTGGTTCAAGGGTCAAGAGCCGGATCCGAAAGTTGTTGAGCAATACCAACCTGTTGTGATTCACGCCTCTTTGCGAAGAGAGGGAGTGTATGGTGGCATGGATTGGTATTGCCCGGCGTGAGCATAGCCAGGAGGGATTGCGGTATCCATCGGATACGACAGACGCGGAGTGGGCGATACCGGCGCCCTTTGTCCCTCCTGCAAGACAAGGCGGTCGACCTGGGACCACGGATATGCGGGAGGTGATCAACGCGATGCTCTATATTGCCGCGAGCGGGTGCGCATGGCGGCTTCTGCCCAAGTGCTTTCCCCCGGTCTAAACGGTGCGGCGCTACTTTGATGCCTGACGCGATGCCGGTTTGTTCCCGGCGATCAACGATCCGCAAGCACCGTCAGGTCCTGCGCCCCGGTGGCCTCGCGAGCCTTGCGTGCCATATTCGCTAACTGGGAGCGATCGTGACCAACGTTGATCACCTCGTGCGCTACGATGATGTGGCTTTCAGCATCGACTGCCGCCTGAAGGTTGTAGCCCACAAGCCCGGTGCCTTTGCCTGCACTTGCCATCGCCCGTGCATCCGGATCGGTCAGTGAGATCTGCCGGTCAGGCGCGTCCGCCACCGCGCGTTCCATCTCCTGGAGCTCGCGCATCTGGCGGCGTAGCGCCTCGAGCCGTTCGCCAAGTCGCGTGGTGCGCACCTGCGCTACCTCGTCCTCCTGCCGGTCAGCGGTGTCGAGCAGGCCCAGATAACGCTCGATGCTCGCCTCGATCTGCTCCATCCGCCGCCGGATCGCACCAGGCGTGAAGTTCCTGTCGCGCGTGTTCACCGCCTTGAACCGGCTGCCGTCCACCGCCACCGTCCCGCCAGCGATCAGCCCCAGCTCCCGGCACAGCACCACGAACTGATGGCATGTGGCGCGGATCGCCTCGCCATTGTCGCGGCGGAAATCCGCGATCGTCTTGAAGTCGGGCACCAAGCGGCCCGTCAGCCACATCAATTCCAGATTGCGTCCGGCCTCGCGTTCAAGCCGGCGGCTCGACTGCACCTGGTTGAGATAGCCATAAAGGTAAAGCTTGAGCATCGTCGCCGGATGATAGCCCGGCCGCCCTGTCGCTGCTGCATCGCCAAAGCCAAGCGCGGCCAGGTCCAGTTCGTCCACGAACACGTCGATCACCCGAACCTGGCTGTCCTCGGCAACGTAATCGTCAATGCAGTCCGGCATAAGCTGCACTTCGCGCCGATCGCAACCCTCGATGAAACGACCCATCTCACGCCTCCCGAAGCAGGCCTGAGCCATAGCAGATCACCGCGTTTTCACACAGCCTCGGTGGAAAGCGGACGCTCAGTTACAACGGCCACGTTGCTCCATCGCGGAAGAGCCCTAAAGCTAACCTGCCCCAGCCGAGGGATGGGCATCCGGGGAAGAATTGGGATTCGCATGAGAGAAAAGCACCTTGTAGTCTTGCTACTGCTTTCCTTGTCGCTGCTTGTGGCAGGTTCCGGCTACTTAATGGGAGGCCCCTCCTACTTTTCGGCCCTTCTGTCTTTTGACAATCCTACAGCTTCATTGATCAGCATCGGAATTATTATATCTCCCGTCATGTATGTTTGGATTTCGAATCGCCGCAGCAGATAGTTCGTAGCCGGAACTTGCGCGGCAATGACGAGGAATAATTGAACGTCTGCAACGGGTCGAAAACGGCCCCTACTCCACCGGGTCGCCATGCATGAACATACCGCTGTAGGCCATGAGGATAAACAGCAGCACCGAAAGCAGTAAGACGATCAGGATCGCACGGGCACCCACGAGCCCAAGCTGCACCACAACTCGGATGTCCGCAACAGGTCGCGTTCAGCCCTTCACGACGAAGATCGCGAAAGGGTGGGGTTCAGACCTTCAGGCGAAAGGGTGGAACGCGGACGTTAGCTCTGGAAGCCGACATAGGCGATTAGCCCCTCAGTCGTCAGCGGAAGTTGCCCTTGTTCCTCGGAGCGGCTGAGCACTGCCTTTCCTCTCTCAGCCTTTGATCTACGGGCGTCCAGCACTGCCGTGGCGCAAGCGCAAAGCCAGCCCAGCACAATTTTGGGTCCATGTGGCACATGCTCTTGCCTGACGACGATCACACTGTTGTTGCTGTCCATGCCGAGCGTGAGGCGGGCGCCAGTAGCTGTGAACGCAAACCCCTCATGGTTCTCGACCCACCAAGGTTCTAACCAGCGGCAAGCCTCACCGAGACTTCGGAAGACCGACACATCACCGGGCGTGGTTTCGTCGGCGGACTCGTTCACCAGAATAATGTCAGCCCGCCAATCCTCTGCCATGCATCAGTGGTGCCAGCGCCGTCGTACTTCCGCAAAGGATTGCTGCCAGACCTTCCTGCCGAATGTCGTAACTGAGGTGTTATCGAACATTCGTGAGCCTCGCATTCGGAGGGCAAACGCGTTAGGATTTCCTTACCGCTCCTAGCTCAGTTGGATAGAGCATCAGGCTTCGAACCTGAGGGTCGGGGGTTCGAGTCCCTCGGAGCGGGCCAGTTACGCGACGGGGCTATAGCGGGTCCTTAATCGGTCGGACTCAACGCTCAGGTGAATGTCGCAAGGGGGTGGAAAGGCGACATTGACCCTGAACCCGCGGGCAGCTTAACTCCGGCTATGCGAGGGGACATCATAGCTGTGGGCGGACTGCTCCTTTTGGCTGGATGTTCTGATGCGTGTAGCAATACGCCCGTATCCAGCCTCCAAGCTCCTGACGGCCTGCACACTGCCGTGATGTTTCGAAGAGACTGCGGTGCGACCAGTGGTTTCTCGACCCAAGTGTCAGTGCTGACGCCGAACGAGAAGCCCTCAGGTAGCGGGAACGCCTTCGTTGCTGACGACGATCATGGCGCTGCAACTGTGGGTGACTGGGGCGGTCCGTGGGCTGAAATCAGGTGGCTCACCGGCGATCATCTGTTGGTGCGCTACGCGGCAGACTCGCGCATCTTCGAGCAGGAGGAGCAGGTTTCAGGCGTAAAGATCAGCTACGAGCAAGCGGACCGTTAAATCTCCGCTCTGGGTGGAGGCTGTGTGAAAACGCGGTAATATGCTATGGTTCAGGCCTGTTTTGGGAGGCCTGTGATGGGGCGTTTCATCGAGGGTTGCGATCGGCGGGAGGTTCAGCTTCTCCCGGACTGCGTTGACGATTACGTTGCCGAGGACAGCCAGGTTCGGGTGATCGACGTGTTCGTCGACGAGCTGGATTTGTCGGCGCTAGGCTTCGGGGATGCGGCGGTGACAGGCCGTCCGGGCTATCATCCGGCGACGATGCTCAAGCTCTACCTCTATGGCTATTTCAACCAGGTGCAGTCGAGCCGCCGGCTTGAACGCGAGGCCGGACGCAATCTGGAGCTGATGTGGCTGACAGGCAAGCTGGCGCCCGACTTCAAGACAATCGCCGACTTCCGCCGCGACAATGGCGAGGCGATCCGGGCGAGTTGCCACCAGTTCGTGGTGTTGTGCCGCGAGTTGGGGCTGATCGCGGGCGGCACGGTGGCGGTGGACGGCAGCCGGTTCAAGGCGGTGAACACGCGCGACAGGAACTTCACGCCCGGTGCGATCAGGCGGCGGATGGAGCAGATCGAGGCGAGCATCGAGCGTTATCTGGGCCTGCTCGACACCGCGGACCGGCAGGAGGACGAGGTAGCGCAGGTGCGCACCACGCGACTTGGCGAACGGCTCGAGGCGCTACGCCGCCAGATGCGCGAGCTCCAGGAGATGGAGCGGGTGGTGAAAGACGCACCCGACCGGCAGATCTCGCTGACCGACCCGGATGCACGGGCGATGGCGAGTTCCGGGAAGGGAACGGGGCTGGTCGGCTACAACCTTCAGGCGGCGGTTGATGCCGGCAGTCACATCATCGTGGCGCACGAGGTGACAAATGTCGACCATGACCGCTCACAGCTGGCGAACATGGGCCGCAAGGCACGCGAGGCGATCGGATCGAACGAGCTGACCGTGCTCGCCGATCGCGGCTACTTCTCAGGCGTCGAGGTGCTGGCCTGCGAGGAAGAAGGCATTACCGCGATCTGTCCCAAGCCGCTTACCTCCGGGGCCAAGGCCGACGGACGGTTCGGCAAGCAGGACTTCCGCTACGAGCAGGCCGCAGACAGCTATCGCTGCCCTGCGGGTGAGACGCTCCCCCGCCGCTTTACCACGGTCGAACAGGGCCTGCGGCTCCATGCCTACTGGTCCAGTCATTGCGGCGCTTGCACAATCAAGCAGCAATGCACGACCGGCAAGGAACGGCGGATCAAGCGGTGGGAGCATGAACACGTGATCGAGACCATGCAGGCAAGGCTCGAGCGCATGCCCGACGCCATGCGCGTCCGACGACGAACCGTCGAGCACGTGTTCGGCACGATCAAGGACTGGATGGGAAGAAGCCACTTCAAGACCCGGACCCTTGAGAAGGTCGGCACCGAAATGAGCCTCCACGTCCTCGCCTACAACATGAAGCGCGCCATCAACATGCTCGGCGCCCCGAAGATGATCGCCGCAATGCAAGGATGAGCCGAAGGAGCCAAACTCTCGCCCAGTTACCTCAAACCTGAAAATGCGTTTTCACACAGCCTCGGTGGAAAGCGGACGTTGGAGCTGGAATCTCAGTCGACTGTTCGCCGCCCTGTCAGTGAGGCAACGACCCGCACAATCAAGCTCAGGAGCAGTAGGGCAAGAGACACTGTGAGCAGCCCGGAAAAGAACATGCCGCTGCTCGGACATTCACTTATTCTTGTTATTTGAAAGCCGGTGTGTGGGAAGGGAAGTTGGTCGCAGTACGTGTCGATCCACCCATACAAATCGTTCGCAGCCACCACCAAAAACGTGGCAAACGCCAGGGTCAGGAGGACATTGGCACTGGAAAAGTTATGGACCGGGTTCTTGCCGAGAAAGCCCGCCAGCACCCAATGAATGCCGAGCGAGACAGCCAAAAGGAGTGCAGTCTCGCCGGCCCGCTGTTGAACCCCATCAATGATGGCTCGCTGAAAACCTGCATCCTGTGGCGCGACTTGCGCAGCAACGATCTCGGCTGACATGTAGAGCCACAGGAAGATGGCAATCACGGGAGCCAATGAAATCGCGAAGCCCAGCAGGGCCGATTTCCATGGACGCTGCCTCACGATCCCGATCCCGGCACCATTGCTGACACGGGCCATCGCGTGATCATACCCGATCTTACCGCTGCTCCGAATTTCCGCAACGGGTCGCTGTCAGACCTTCGCGATCAATGTCGCAAACGGGTGGAAAACGGACATTCATCCGGCTAGGCATTCGGCATGAGGCTCGTGATAGCTCTAGTGGTTTTGACTTCAGCGTGCGCTACAGTTCCTTCCGCTAGTGAAGAAGACCGGACGGTGCCTTTCGAGTGCGACAACACTGTCGTGATCGGTAGAGTCGTCAACGGCGATTACCAGCACGTCGAAAATGAGAACGACATCATAGGTCATGGATGGATCTCAGCGACACTCAACGTGCGACAAGTCGTAAGGGGATCGCCCCTTCCATCCAGATTGCCAGTTCGATACTTCGCTCATACATACATGCGGGATGATCGAGACTTCATGTTCGTCCTCGATCAGACGGAAGCAGGTTACGAGATCGTAACTGGGCAACTGATGTCCGTTCGGCCTGTTCTTGCGCGCTCCTGCGAATGAACGCCTCCGCCTGAATGTCCGCGTCGGGTCGCGTTCAGACCTTCGCGATGAATCTCGCAAACGGGTGGAAAGGCGGACGCTGCCTTTCACTTTTCCAATCGTACTGACGACAGCACGGCAGGCCCACATAAATGCTCATCGCAGATGCCGTCGCGACCGCATCCTTGTGCTTCGAGCCTACCACGAACGCTGATCCGTTTCCCTTCGAAGGCACGCAGGCGAAGAACTTCTGTTTGCGCTGCCAAGAGGCCGATGCACTCGTGGCGATTGGGAGAAAAGAGGTTCACGCCACCGTGCCACGAGCCGATCACACCGTGAACTTGCACTTCCTGCCCATTCAGCACTTCTGCGTCCGCGACCACACGCTTCACGGGCACTGTAGAAGCGGAGTTCGTCACGCATGCCGCCACTCCAGCGAGCAGCGCGAGTGCTGCTATTCTCCGAAGGTTGGCGCACATGCACTGGTGGATAGCTTACTTTGGAATGTCCTGTGTGGATGGCTCCCGCGTTGCAAGGGTTGATTTGATGTTTGACATTGGTCGGGTGCAGTCTTGTGTTCGGCCTGT
>NZ_RSEK01000028.1 GCF_003958635.1 Altericroceibacterium xinjiangense
TTTGCTCGGGTTGCTTCGACAACAGCCCACAATACGACTCACCGTCGTTGGACACAGGGGCCATCCACCTCATCAGTCGGATGCGAACTGCTCTCCGTTTGGCAGACTGCGCCCAACCCGCTGCACGTCTCACGCCATGAGGTTTTGCCACTCGGCCAGCGCGGCCGAGCGGCGGGTCTTGTAGGTCTGCCTGTCGACGAGATGGCGTTCAACGTTGAAGTGGTTAGCGAAAGAGGCGTGGACCGAGGCGAACTTCTGGAGCGACTTCATTCGCCTGAACCTCAGCATTGCTCGCTCGCGTCTTCGAAACGGCAGGTGCGAGTTCTCGACCCGGTTATTCGCCCAGCGGCCGGTCTCCTGTTTCTGCTCGCATCCGAGTTCGACCATGGCTGCCTTGTAGGACCGAAGCCCACCGGTCGTGATTGCCTCAACCTTGCCGTGCCGCTTCAACGCCTTGCGCATGCACCGCAGGGCAGCGGCTTTATCCCTGGTTTTCGTGACGTAGCTTTCGAGAACTTCGCCCTCGTGATCCACGGCACGCCACAAGTAGACCATCTCGCCATTCACCCGAACGTACGTTTCGTCCAGGTGCCAGCGCCAATGGCGAAAGCCGCGCATCCGACTAATCCGCTGCCGGCGGATGTCGGCCGCGAACATGGGCCCGAAGCGGTTCCACCACTGCCGCACCGTCTCGTGGCAGACATCGATGCCGCGCTCGGAGAGCAGGTCTTCGATGTTCCGCAAGCTGAGCGGAAACCTGACATACAGCATCACCACGAGCCGGATTACCTCCGGCGAGGAGTGAAAGTACCGGAAGGGATTAGCGGGTTTGCGAGGGCGAGCCATGCCCCTGCCCTACCCCCTCGTGCACCTGATCGCTATCCGGTGCATTCGCTCTGACAGTACCCTTCTGACAGTACCCGGCACATAGATGCCGTCGGGGGGCATCCATTCCATCAGATAGTGCCCTCCGAAATGTTGCTCCGCGGGACGACTATAACCGCACCGAATCCTAAACTGTATGCATGGCCGGACGAATCGCGAGTGCCAGGTCTTTTTGGAGGACAATGTCGAACTTCGCCGATCTGCCATCCGACAATGTTTCGGATGTCCTGGTCACAACCCCTGCTGCCGTATCGAAGCAGATGGCTTCGTAAGACCCGGCGGAAAGGCCCGGCACCGTAACCTCAGTCCGCCGGGGGACAGGCGGGGCGAGCGTTCCATCCGCCGCAATCGGACCGGTACTCAGCAGCCAGAGCACAGCCTGGCTGCGGTCGGCGCAGGCGAACACCGCCACGTTCGGATCGGGGCAAGTAACCTCGATCGAGACGTTGCGGCGACGGAACATGGTCCAGTCGATTAGTGGGAGGAACCGGGAGAGGGCTAACTGCGCTCGTCGCATCCCTTGGGTCAGGACGTGCGGATGGCGGTTCGGCCAGCGCATTCCGCCGCCCGCCCCTCCGCTCGCGAGATGCGCCCATTGCATATGGCGGAAGTACTCGTCGTCGAACGAGTCCGGCAGTGTATGGTGGCGATCCTTGAAGCGATGGATTGGCCCGTGTTCGGTATCGAGCACCGGGCGGAAATCCCTCGTCTCCTCGACAGCCGAGCGCATCAGGCGACCAACGGACAATGCCGGTGCGACCGTATCCGACGGATCATCGATCGTGGGGTACTCGTATAAATGAGTCGACGCGAAATCGAGAGAGCGGTGGCGGAATATGGGCTCGCACGTGGCGGGATGGTTGATCAACTCCGGACCGAAAATCGAGACTGTCTGGAGGTGAGCACGACCGTAACGCCGCTCCTCGCGTTGGCGCAGCCAGCCGCCGAGATCTTCGATAAAGGGATCGAAGGTCGAGGGATCGTCATCGCCGTGGGCGGGATGCATCTCGTTCCAGATATCCCACGCAAACAGAGCGGGGCTATGGCCCCACCGGTCACTGGCGAAGGCGAGCCGGTTCCTGATCGCCTCTCGGGTGGCACTACACGTCAGCCATGTTCGAGGGCTTTCCGAAGGGCCTCCGTTTTGTTGATTGTACGGATGATGACGCCAGCGCGTGAACATGAAGAAGGTGTCATAGGGCGTCAGTAGAACTCGGATCCCGGTCTTCTCCAGCAGCTCGAACAAGTCGTCCCAGAGCCGTACCATGTTGGGCGCGAAACGGCCCGCAGGCTTTTCGATGTAACGGTGTTCGCCGTGGCAGTACTCCAGCATCAGACGGATGCAGGTGACCCCGTGGCTCGCGAGCCAGCGCAGATGCCGCTCTACTTGCGCGATATCGCGTCGGCGAAACAGGGACGCGAGTTCGGGCCAGGTAATGGCATCGTTTGCCCCAATAGGCGTCCAGCTGGTTCCATTCTCGTCGCAGAAATAGGGAATGCCGGGCCGCTGGGCGATCCAGCTCAGCGGAAGGGGTGGCCCTTCCGCGTCAATTCTGCCTTCCGGAGCGTCGCCACTCGGCCAGGGCTCCGCGCCGGAACTGCTCAGGGGCTGGCGGTGCACAGGTATTCCCTAGGCGGCCGCGGTACGGCTCTCAACAGGCGAAACGAGGGCAGGGGGGCTCATGGCTCCATTCTGCTGCATCAACCGCCGGTACGTCGCCAGCGCCTGCCCCACTACCTGGTCCATGTTGTAGTAGCGATAGGTGGCGAGACGACCGACGAAGCTGACATTCTCTTCCTGGTTTGTGAGCGCTTCGTACCGCTTGTAGAGGGCCTGGTTCTCTGCCCGCGGGATAGGATAGTACGGGTCCCCGCCGGCGCCCGGATACTCGTAGGTAACGCTGGTTTTCGACGACACCTGGCCAGTGAGGTGCTTGTACTCGGTGACACGGGTGTAGGGTACGTCCGGCGACGGATAGTTGACAACTGCGACCGGCTGCAACCAATCGCGATCCAAGGTCTCATGGCGGAATTCAAGCGATCTGTAAGGAAGCTTTCCGAAGCGGTGATCGAAGAATTCATCGATCGGCCCGGTGTAGACGAGATGATCCCATGACAGCGTGTCGCGAACCTCCGTCCAGTCTGCTCCCAGCACCAGGTCGATGTTCGGATGGTCGAGCATCCTCTCGAACATCCTCGTGAACCCGTCTGCCGGCATCGCCTGGAATCGGTCGGTGAAATACCGGTCGTCGGTGTTGGTGCGGGTGGGCACGCGCGCAGTGACGGACTTGTCGAGTTCGGAAGGATCAATGCCCCACTGCTTGCGTGAGTATCCTTCGAAAAATGCCTCGTAGAGCTCGCGCCCGACTGCCGCGACCACCACATCCCTGGAAGTCCTGATTTCCGGCACCGGCTCGGCGCGCAAGGCCAGGAAAGCGGCGGCGCTTTCCTCGTCCTTGAGGTCGATGTCGAACAGGCGGTTCAGCGTGGTGCGGTTAATGGGGACTGGCAGCAGTTGACCGCGGATCGACGCCAGCACCCGGTGCTCGTATGGCCGCCACTCCGTGAAACGCGAAAGATAGGAGAAAATTTCGGGCGAGTTTGTGTGGAAGATGTGCGGCCCGTACTGGTGGATCAGGATTCCTGCCTCATCGAGACGGTCGAACGCATTGCCGCCAATATGTGGCCGCCGATCGATTACCGCGACCCGCCTGCCCGCGCCCGACGCTAGCCGCTCGGCCATGACGGCGCCGGCAAAGCCGGCCCCGACGACTACCGCATCGTAGTGTTGTCTGCTGGCAACGGCCGGCGCTGCCGCGGTGGGCACGTTCCGCTGGCGCCGGGCGTGTACCAGCCGGGCCATTTCGGCGTAAGTGCGATCCCAACTGGTCTGAGAAAGAAGGTCATCGACATCCGGCAGCCACTTGCCGGTTTTCTCCCGGCTCATTTCCAGCGCGATCTCACACTGGATGAGAAATTCGTCCGGCGTACCTGCAATCCGGACCGCATCGACCTCACCATAGTTGCGCACGACATCGACGATCGGTGTGGAAACGACCGGGCGCCCTGCCGTGAGATACTCGGGCGTCTTTGTCGGGCTTATGAAACGCGTCGCCTCGTTGATGGCGAAAGGCATCAGCGCCACGTCCCAACCGCGCAGGTAGTCTGGCAACTCGTCGTACGATTTGCCGCCGAGATAGCGGATGTTCGATCGCTGCGGCAGCTCGGCCGGGTCGATCTTCACGACCGGACCGACAACGATGAAGTTCCAGTCAGGCCGCCCGTCGGCCAATGCACGGAGCAGGTTAATGTCCATGCGCTCGTCCACCACGCCGAAAAACCCGAACAGCGGGCCAGTCAGCCCGTCCTGGTCCGATGGAACGGGGCCCGGCGCGCGCGCGCGACCGAAGTGTGCTTGGTCGACGCTGGAAGGAAAGGGGTGGACAGCCGGGTGACGTTCTCGCTTCGCCTCGAAAAGGCTGTAGCCGCCCGTGAACACGAGGTCTGCCCTTTCGAGGAGTTCGGATTCGAGCGGCAGGAGTTCCGGCGGAGCGTATTTGAAATTCGCCAGCTCATCCATGCAGTCGTACACGGTGCACCGGGGCTTCAGATCCCGCGTGATCGGCAGCATCATCGGTGTGTAGTACCACGCGACCTCGGGCTGCTCCTGCTCCAGCGACTCCGCCAGCAGATGTTGCAGGAGCGCCGTTTCATCGGCCTGGGAAAGCCCGGCGGGGAGGGATGGCGTCAGGATCTCCACGCCACTTGCCGGACAGATGTTCCAATCGACGGATGCCAGCGCCCCGGCGTAGGTCGGCTCCTCCCAGAACAGAACCCGATATTCTTGTGCGAAGCGGCTCATCAGGTGCTGAGGGCGCTGGTAGACGAAGTTCCAACGCAGGTGGCTCAGACAGAGAAGTATCGGCCGGGAGGCGGTACGGGAGATACTTGGGGCCGCGCCCCCGCCAGATTGTTTCATGAGCCTGCCTGTATGGTGATGCGAGCCACGCAAACGGTCGGCATGAGCAGCTGGTTCCCTTGGGAACCAGCTGAGATGATGTGCCTACTCTTTATCAAGGAAGGTCACGCAGCGGCTTCCAGGATCGCGGATAGCAGTTCCTCTGTCCTGTCCAGTCGAGTAGAAGGTGCTGTCAGTCCGATGCGAACCGCTCTCCGTTTGGCAGACTGCGCCCAACCCACTGCACGTCTCACGCCATGAGATTTTGCCACTCGGCCAAAGCGGCTGAGCGGCGGGTCTTGTAAGTCTGCCTGTCGACGAGGTGGCGTTCGGAGTTGAAGTGGTTGTGGAAGGAGGCGTGGACTGAAGCGAACTTCTGAAGTGACTTCATCTGCCTGAACCGGAGCATTGCCCGCTCGCATCGTCGGAACGGCAGATGCGAGTTCTCGGCCCGGTTATTCGCCCAGCGGCCGGTCTCCTGCTTCTGCTCGCACCCGAGTTCGACCATGGCTGCTCTGTAGGAACGCAGCCCGTCAGTGGTGATCGCTTCCACCTTGCCGTGCCGCTTCAGCGTCTTGCGCATGAACCGCAGGGCAGCGGCTTTATCCCTGGTTTTCGTGACGTAGCTTTCGAGGACTTCGCCCTCGTGATCGACCGCGCGCCACAAGTAGACCATCTCGCCATTCACCCGGACGTACATCTCGTCCAGGTGCCAACGCCAGTGCCGAAAGCCGCGCATCCGAGAGATCCGCTGGCGGCGGATGTCGGCCGCGAACATCGGACCAAACCTGTTCCACCAATGCCGAACCGTCTCATGGCAGATGTCGATCCCGCGCTCGAACAGCAGGTCTTCAACGTTCCGCAAGCTGAGCGGAAAACGTACGCACATCATCACCACGAGCCGGATCACCTCGGGCGAGGAGTGGAAAATACCGGAACGGACTGGCGGGTTTGCGCGGACGGGGCATGCCCCTGCCCCGCCCTACCTTCGGGCCGATCACCATTGGGTGCATTTCGTCTGACAGTGTCTGTTTTACTCATACAAAGCCCCGCCCGCTGCACGGGTGCGGGGCGTTAGCGGCTAGGCCAGCCGCGCGTGACGAGTTACCGCTCGTCGGTTGCCGTGTTGACGCACGGCACCCCCGCTCGGCCTATGCGGAACATAGACCAGCGGACGTGTTCAAAGGGGAGTTGATCGCTTGCCCTGAACCTCACGATAAAAACGACACTCATGTCTATTTATGGCTTGCCTGGATAGACATTTATGTCTACACAGAATGCATGAACAGCGAACAATTCCGCCGCTACCTCGCCAAGCAGGGCTGCACCTTCACCGAGGGCAAGAAGCACACCATCGTGCACCTCAACGGGAAGAAGTCGGCCCTGCCCCGGCATGGCGGAAGCAAGCAGCTGGGCACCGGGCTGATGCAGTCCATCAAGAAAGACTTGGAGCTCTGAGGAGCCCCACAGCCGGCAATGGAAGGAACCGCCGAATGTTAAACTATCCCGTGGATCTCACCCCCGATGACAACGGGACGGTGATGGCACGCATCGCCGGACTACCCGGCGCGACGCATGGACACACCGAGGATGAGGCGCTCGCGAATGCGGCCGATCTGCTCGAATCCATGTTGATGGCGTACATTCTCGATCGCGAGGAAATCCCCGCGCCAGAGGCGGCGGACGGGCGGCCGACCGTCTCCCCGTCGCTGTTGGGCAGATTGAAGCTCGCTCTTTACGATGCGATGCGGGCGCGCGGCTGGCGCAAGGCCGACTTGGCCCGCGCTATGGGCCTCAACCCCCGCCAGGTCGACCGCTTGCTTGATCTCGAGCACGGAAGCACTGTGGCGCAATTGGAGCGCGCGCTCGCGGCGTGCGGCCTGACGGTCAGCATCGAAACGCGCGATCTTGCGGAAGCGGTATAGCGCCGCGGGCGATCAGCGGGTAGGATGCGCGGGCTGCGGGCGATGGCCTGGGGTTTGAAGGGATCACGGCGGGATGCAACCGCCCGCCGTGGTTTCTCCCGGTATACGGGAATCCCGTCCACCCCTACCCGCTTGACCGAATCGCCCCGATGTTCTCCAAGTGTTCCGCATGGCAGAGGACTTCCCCCGCGTGATGACCTGTGACGAACTGCGGTTCGAGGTGGGACTTATCCTGTCACAGGCTCCCCGTTCGCGGATCCGGGATTGGGCCAGCACCAACCAGCGCAAGTCCGACATGGCGCGCAACCTGCTGCGGGACACAATTCTGGCCCGCCTCGACCGTTATCAGGTGCGGTCGCCTCCCCCGCTCGTGCCGATTGGCTTCCGTGTCGAACGCTCAACTGAGCCGAAGGACGAAACGTGACCCGCTGCCGTCTCTGCGATGCGAATGACCTTGAAGCGCTGGCCGAGGACATGGCGCGCGAAATGTGGGCCAGCCTCGCGACCAACGATCCGCATGCTGAATGGCACCCGTGGGATGAGGCCAGCCACTACTGGCAGCGCGTCATGCGCCAGTATGCGGAGGCGGTTATCCGGACGCTGCGGCGGGAGCATCCCGTCCATCGACCACTTCACACGGGGTGACTGAGCCTCCGGGGACATATCCCAGGTAAGGAAGCGCGGCTGCGAGGCCCATGGCGCCTAGGATTGCCCCGAAAGTCAGGCAGGCGAACGGGAGGTAATCGCGCGCTTTTGCCGTCTGCGTCATGGTGTCGGACCTTCAGTGACTGGTTGCCTCCATGGTAGATTAGGGTCGGTTAATTCCCGCTACGGGGTAACCGCACCCGAAGAACCGACGCCCGACCGGTCCGTTCCGCACTCACTCATGGTGTTCCCGTGAGCCACCTTTCGGACCTCGCGCCCTGGCGACTATCCGGGTGTTGAGGCGGAACTGCAAAGATCCACCATTCAGTGGGAACAGCGATCTTGGCGGAGCGTCTGCTAGGCAGAAGTGCTCAGCCTCGTTTCGCCTCGATGGGGGCGCTTCCGCGTAGGAACTGCCCCTGCTTCGGCGGGGGCAGTTTTTGACCAAGACGAACCTCAGCCCGCGCAGAAGTCGCGAAGCATCCGCCAGTATTCGGTGCTCTTGGTCGGGGTCCAGTTGTCAGCGGCCCGTTTACAACGGTCTCGATAGTCTCGCCGGAATCTCCGCCATAGACTCGAGCTCGAGCCAATGGTCAGTTGCAGCGGGAGGCGAATCAGCCCGGAGGCTTCATGAACAAATTGATTATGACCGCGATTGCCGCACTGACCGGGATCGTTACGCCAGGGACCGCAAATGCAGCCGTCGCCTACTTCAGCGGGTCTTCCGGGGACAGGAGCATCTCAGGTCATCTCACGTATGACCCCACGATGACCACGACGGACCATGAGTACTACTCTTGGGGTACGCTTTCCTTCTACTTTCCCGGTGTTCTGAGTTTCACATCAGGAGACCTAACCCGATCCAGTGACTACCTGCTGATTGTGGGAGACGCATACGAGGGTAATGCAGAGGGCGCCACGGATGGGATCGTCGCAAATGTCGCAGCCAGCAGTAGAGAGGGTTACAGCCTCAGTGCGAGCTATGGCGATACCACGAGTCTGACTAGCGGCGCGATCCCCTCGTTCTTTCCGACAGGCTACGGGACGTTTCAGTACTCCTACGCCGGCGAAGGCTTCACTATGCCCGTCACTTTTTCCTCTACCATCCCTGAGCCGGGCACATGGCTTATGATGATCCTCGGCTTCGGGGCTGTCGGGTTTGCCGTGCGTAGGCGCAAGGCTGACCTTCGCCTGACCCCCGCGTTGGCATAGTAAGCTGCTTCCGGCAGCGCACCTCAGTTGGCCGCTGCCGGATCGCCAGTAAGCGCGCGAGTATAGGCGGGCACCGGCGCCGTGAAGCGCTCGGCCTTCGGGGGGTCGATCTTGAAGATGTAGCTTTCCGGCCAGATGCGCCCGCCGCCCGACCAGGTAACGCCGAGTAGAACGTCACTGTTCACCTGGATGTCGGCAATGGCGTCCGCGCCCACCGCCTTGCAGCTATCCGGCACGCCGTAGCTGGAGCCGAACGCGGCCTCCGTGATGTACGCCTTGAGCCCTCGTTTGCGCAGCTGCTCGGTAAAGAGGTCAAACTTGCTCTCTGTGTAGGCGCACGTCTTGTTCGTGCCCGACGAATCCCTGTCGAAGTAGCGGTGCGCGTTGATGTAGGTCTTGCCGAACGGATCATGTAGCCCGCTGATCTGCCCCCCGTTTCGCCGGACACCCTCAGGGGGTTGCGAACTGAGCCGCTCGGGACTCGCGGGGTGAGCGCATTTTGAGCCCTGAGTGGGGGTGGTATTCGTTGTAGTCGTCGATCCACTGGCCGATCAATGGCAGAGCTGCCTCGGCATCCGGTAATGGCGACACGTGGACGTAGTCCCGTTTCAGGGTGTGCACGAAGGCTTCGGAGATCCCGTTGCTCTGCGGGCTTTTCACCGGGGTGAAGCAGGGCTTCAGGCCGATCTGGCGGGCGAAGATCCGGGTTTCCCGCGCTGTGTATGGCGAACCGTTGTCGGTCAGCATTTCGATAGGGACTGGAGCCTGGCAGGTACCGAAGCGCCTCACGACGGCTTCAAGCATCATGTCGGGACTGTCAGGAATTTCGTGTGTGGCGGGCGGTTTGAATATTACGCCGCCATGGCTCTGATGAAGCGCTCGCCGA
>NZ_RSEK01000029.1 GCF_003958635.1 Altericroceibacterium xinjiangense
GGCAGCCAGATGGATCCGCAGTCTGCTCGAGCGCAAGCCGGCTCGGCTTGTCACCGTGGCCATGGCCAACAAAACCGCCCGGATTATCTGGGTCGTGCTGGCGCGCGGAGAAAGCTATCGCTCCCCGGCTGCGGCCTGAAATCAATCGCGGCGCACAAGCGTAGCCCGCGTCGAACTGTAAGGGTGCTGCATTGAATTGATGATGACGATCTGAAAAGCGGCCGCAAGGGCCGGGACAACCCGAGGTGCTGTCGCAAGCTTCGTGCTCGCCCGACTGAGTGGGACCCGGCCTGCGGACACCATCAGGGCCAGCGGCTATCTCGCGCCGCACAAACAGGCCGGACAGATGACCGCACCCGGACAGATCAAACCATCAACTCAATTTACCCCTTGCAGCGCAGGGGCCATCCACAGATGACAGCGCCCTTCGAGCAGACCATCGCCTCGACGACCACGTGGCTGCTCATCGCTTTCATCCAGCTCTTCACCAGACAAATCGCAAGATCATGAAATCACGCGGGAAAACTTCTACGCAAACGCTGAGATCATCGACAGCTACAGGTTTCTGCCGGAAACCGTGGCGAAACAGATCGGTAAATAGCCCAGCTCGCGTTATCACGTCCGGAACGAAGCGATCATCAGCGGCATCGGTAACGGCTCAGTGCATGAGCAGTATTACTGCTTTTAGCTGCGCAACCAGCTTGATAGTAGGACCCGGTAAAACTCATTCCTTCCAACAGCTGTCAATTGGAGCGACACGGTGGACCTGCCGATCGAAAGCCGGTGGTGGTTCGCCAGCTTGTTGCTTTTGCTGGTAGGCCTGGTCGGATTTCCCGTTTCCGCGACCCCGCCGGCAGGGACTTGCTTCGCCGTTCTGGCGCAACCGGAGGTCCCGCCAGATCCATCCGCAATGCGCTGTGCGGGAGCGCCAGCAGACTATCGGGAGAAGAGTCTGTGGTTGCGGCTGCCTCTTCCAGCAGAGGCCGCAGAAGGAGATGGCTCACTCGTGGTACACACCACGCGGTTCAACAGCATGAGCGCCATGTTTGTCTATCCCGATGGATCGACCGACATTCAAACGGTCCACCAAGGGTCGTATCGCGATCACTGGCATACCGGCGGCCAGATCGCCTTTTCGGCACGCGTCGGTATTCCTGTGGCTGCCGCCTGGATGCGGATCGACAACCTTGGAAACTATGATCTGCTGCGTGTGCGCTTTCTGCCGGGAGAGACAGCGGCCCGGCAGTTCGAGCTGTCCGCACTGGCGATCGGCGCCGCACTCGCGCTGCTGGCCATGGCGGCTGCGTACAATATCGGGCTTGCCCTGGTTCTGCGTCGTCGTTTTTTTCTATGGCATGGCTTCTGGGCGGCAGCGGTACTGGTATGGGGCATTGTCTGGTCGCAGGCCGGGCTGGTTTTCTTTCCCGAGACGGCGGGCACGGTATCGAGCCGGCTGGCAACGATTCTTGCCTGCCTCGCCATTATGTTTGCGGCATTTTCGACCGCTGCCGCCCTGCGATCAGCCCTGCCGGAAACAGCGAGGCGATCCGTTATCGGTCTTGGCCTCCTGGTGGCTGCGCTGGGCATCTTCGCTAGCGTCCCCGGCGCCGATCTCGCCGTGTACGGCATCCTGCTGAGTATCGGGACATTGATGACGCTCGCTGCCGTCGCGATCTCCATCGGAATCACTTGGTGGCGCGGTTATGCAGAAGGCCGGGACATGGCGATAAGCTGGGCGTTCCCGATGATCGTGCTAGCTATGACTCAGCTGGTCGATTTCGACACATTTCTGTGGGGCGGGGGCGCGCAGATCGTAGTCTTGTTCGCGTCTGCGTTCCAGGCCCTCTGCCTGTCCTCGCTTGCGACCGCGCGCCTGAGTGCCTTGCGTGTCCAACGCGATGCTGCCGTAGCCGCCGGCAACACGCTTGCCGAACTGGCCGATCGCGATCCACTCACCGGCCTGCTCAATCGGCGGGGCTTTGTCAGCCGGTGCGAACAGGCGTTTGGAGAGCACAAGACGAGCCCGTTTGGGCTGCTTCTGATCGATGTGGACCATTTCAAGCGTGTGAACGACCGTTTCGGACACGAGGCTGGCGATGCCGTGCTGGTCGCCCTCGGGACAAAACTGCAATCGTTTGAGCAGCGCTATCCTTGTCTAGCTGGTCGGTTGGGAGGCGAAGAGTTTGTTCTTGGGGTCGCCGGCCTGTCGCACCATGCGCTCGGCCAGCTTGCCGAAGCCGTGCGCCAGCAACTGGGCACCTGCGATCAAAGCACCGGGACGCCGCTTCCTTCGGTGACCGTAAGCATAGGTGTGGCCGAAGGCGTGGCCGATGGACCATTCCGAAAGCTTTACGGAAGAGCGGATCGCGCGCTCTACACGGCGAAGCATGCCGGCCGGAACACGGTGGTATTCGCGTCCGACATCGTTGAAGCATCCGATGCGCAGATCAGCTTCTTAGACCCAGAGGACCAGGAAGACGGCACGGTCCAATGGCATGGCCGAACTGGCGTGCTCCGTTAGCGTGCCATCACACCGCAAAGCCGATTGCGATTGAGTGCTCTGGTCGATGTCAGCCGCGTCAGTCAATGGACGCTATCTGCGAATTGCAGCGCAGGGGCCATCCACAGATGACAGCACCGCTTCGCGCCCTAATCTCGGTTGTTCGGGATCATAGTCGACGAGCCGAAAGCGGACGTAGATCGCGTGCCGCTGGAGCGGCAGCATTGTCGGACGATCCGGAACGGCGGTTTTTGGAAACCACGATGGGATAGCGGACGTTCTTGGCAGCGAGTTCGCGAGTCAGCTTCGCGCCTTCATCCCGGTCATTAGGCCAATCGCCGGCCTCTCCCGAAAGCGGTCATAGAGGCCGCGCGCAGTAATGGCCGCTTTGTGTCGAGGCAGGCCAGTCCGCGCCCGTTCTACTCCATGGCCAATCACGGCCACGGAGAACGACGATGACCTACTCGCACTTAGACCCGGCGATGCACAACCGCGCGGCGTGGAATGCTGGAAGGACCGTGGGAACGAAGCGACCCCTCACGCAGAAGCAGATCTGGGCAATCCGATTCTTCCTCGACCGGGAGGAGCGGCTTCGCGATCGTGCGCTGTTTGACCTCGCCATCGACAGCAAGCTGCGCGGCTGCGACCTTGTGAAGCTCAAGATCGGTGATCTTGTGGCGGGGTCCGATATTCGGAGCCGCGCTCTCGTCGTCCAGCAGAAGACAGGACGACCGGTGCAGTTCGAGATTACCGCTGACGCTCGCGGCAGCCTTGCGACATGGCTCCAGCGTCGTGGCGGGCCAGCTGATGGGTATGTCTTTCCCAGTCGTCTTGATCTCAGCCGCCCGATGAGCACGCGCCAGTATTGCCCGGCTCGTCGACGAGTGGGTCACAGCCATCGGACTGCGCCGAGAAGACTATGGCACGCATTCGATGCGTCGCACCAAGGCTGCCATGATCTACAGGGCCACCGGAAACCTTCGCGCGGTTCAGATTCTGCTGGGACACTCCAAGATCGAAAACACCGTTCGTTATCTGGGCGTCGATGTGGAGGACGCGCTCATCCTCGCCGAGCGCACCGAAATTTGATCATCAATGCGGCCATCGGACATTGCCCGATGGCCGCTGTTGGGGCTCTGCAAACCCACTAATTCGACTGTAACTGGGTGGTTAGCAGTCGTCGCTGGGCAGGCTGCGCTCTAAGTAGGGCAAGCTTGTTCCGTTATGCCATATCCCTGCCGAATACTGCGAGAAGTGGCTTGCTCTTGATCCCGCGGTAAATGACACGATATTTCCAATCACTGACCGATGACAGTTTTGCCCTTCCTTCTTCTTGGCCTGCTGATTGTCGCGGTCCTTTTCTATCGCCATGTTTCGTCGCGGCGGAAACGCGAACAACTCCTGACGACACCGCTCACTTCGGACCAACGTAAGACCGTGGCAAAACTGGTGCCGATTATACGACGGCTGCCGGCATCATTGCTTCCTCAACTCGAGGGGAAAATGAACCTGTTCCTCGATCAGATCACTTTTCATGGCAACCAGGATCTTGAGGTGACGGACGAGATGAAACTATCCATCGCTGCGCAAGCCTGCCTCCCGATCGTCAATAGCCCGGTCTGGTACGACACACTCAGAACCATACTGGTCTACCCCTCGGGTTTCCGCACGGGCCGCAACACGCACGATGGCTTCGTCGTACATGAGAGCGACATCGGAACGCTGGGCGAAAGCTGGGCCCGAGGGCCGGTAGTCTTGTCCTGGGATCATGCGCTGCAGGGCGGGCTTGACGCAGAAGATGGCCACAACGTCGTCATCCATGAATTTGCGCACCAGCTGGACAGTTTGACCGGTCACACCAATGGTCTTCCTATCTTGCGCAAAGGACAGGCGTTTTTGGGGTGGGAAAAAGCCATGCTCGATGCTTATCATGGCCATGTGGAGAGGGTTGAAAGCGGGCGCCCTACGCTGGTCGATGCCTATGGCGCGACAAACCATCAAGAGTTCTTTGCCGAAGCAATTGTAACCTTCTTCGAAAAGCCCCAGGCTTTGCGCCGCGAAGAGCCCGCGCTCTATGCGCAGTTGGCCGAGCTATTGGCGCTTGACCCTGCGCGATGGGCCGGCGCCGACCGCTAAGAAGGAATCGCCTGCAAAGCCTCGTTTTACGAGAGAGGCTTCGTCCGCCAGCGGGTCGGGACCTGAAGGGCAGATTCTTGCCAATCGCCGAGATTTCCTGCCTTTCGGGTAGCGCCCCCATTGCGGACGTTCCGTCAGGTGCTATTCTAGCGATGGAGGTAGATCATGACCCAGATTGTCACTGCCGTCTTTTTCAGCTTGATCCTGGCTGGCATCGCTCTTCGGGCTAATGCACGGCTCCGGCATGAAAAACGCTTGCCGATGCAATGGTGGCTTACCGGAGACGTAACGTGGTCTGCTCCGCGCCTCATAGGACTTGCGTTCATTCCTGTACTAGCTTTTCTTACCTTTGCGATCCTGATTATTTTGTCGTTCAACGTGCAACCTCGGCCCGGCCAAGAAGGCGTGGTGCTTCCCGCGTTTATTGGGCTCGGAATCACATTCGTCGCTATCCAGGTTCTCCACCTTTGGCTGGCCCAGAAGACGCTCCGCAGGAACGGCAGCTAACCACCCGTTGCGGCCATGAAATGCCTAGGGGCGGTTGTCTGAAAGCCGACATGCGGCTTTGCCCAGTTACCAGCCAGGACCTGCCTTTCAGCAACCGGTCCTGCTGCCGTCACCGGCGAGTGTCTAAATGTAGGGCAGCTCTTGGCGACCTAATCCGAAGCCGGGAATGACGGCTATGTCGGCGGCTACTGACGGCTTCATCGGTCCGGCCGAGTGTCAGCTTTCCGAGTTTCTGTGCCCCGTAACCGGACCGGCGGAAGACGGCCCAGGAGCTGCCTTGCGCCATGCGCCTGCTGCGCTAGCAGCTCCGCATCGTGTCCGGAGATTTCTTGTAGTGCTACATCGGCACAACCGGCATGCATCTGCCGCCAGGCGACTTTAGCCTGAAACCCAACCTTCGCTTCGCTTCGCCCCTTGGTCCGTTCTGCACGAGCTTGGGTAAGCGCCCGACCTTGACGTTGCGCCCGAGGAGGAGGTGGTGGTCGTCCGACTTTGAGGAAGCCCTCCAGCTTGGTCTGAAGGAGTGCTTCCCGGCCACAGATCTCACCGCAAGGACGGCCACTGCGTGATTTTTTCTTGCCCGACCGCTATCGGGAAAGCCGCTGCACCGCCAGATGCCAGTAAGGAAAAACGCGTCGCGGCGCGGTGGAACATCTGTCAGTCGCCCGGGGTTGGTAATGTAAGCGGAGCTTCCAGGCGCGGCGTAGCGTTTCACCTTCGATAAGGACTGCATTATATGATCAATCGCCAGTGGCGTCTTGCATCGCGCCCGCAGGGTGCCGTCAATCGCAGCAACTTCGACTATGCTGAGACACAGGTGCTCGCGTCGCCGGACACCGGCGGCAAGGTGCTCCTGCGCACTGAAATGCTGCTCTGTATGCCCACGATCCGCAACTTTATCAGCGGCAAACGCAGCGACTACTATCCCACCATCGAACTGGGCGAGCCGATCATGTCGCCCGGGGTGGGTCGTGTCGTCGAGAGCAGCGATAGCGATTATCCGGTCGGGACGCGCCTGGTCGGCGGCAGCAGCTGGCAGGATTATCAGTGGGTCGATCCCGAACAGGGCTATCGCGTCGTGCCGAATGACACTCCCTCCGTAGATGCGCTCGGCATCTTGGGCATGAATGCGCTGACTGCCTATTTCGGTGTAGTGGAGGTCGGACAGCCACAGTCGGGCGAAACGCTGCTCGTGTCCGGTGCCGCCGGATCTGTCGGTTCGATTGCGGCTCAGATCGGGCGCATACGCGGAGCACGAGTGATCGGCATCTGCGGCGGGTCGGAAAAGGTGAACTGGCTGAAGGACAGCTGCGGCATTGCCGAGGTGATTGACTACAAGGCGCAAGATGTGGGCGTGGCGCTCGACGCTTTGTGCCCCGATGGGGTCGACGTGTTCTTCGACAATATTGGCGGCACCATGCTCCGCGACATCGTACAGCGTATGCGTCGGCATGGGCGGATTGCTCTTTGCGGACAGATCGCGACATACGATGATGCCGCCGACAACCCGCCGCTGGACATGATGCGCATCATCTATGGCGCAATCCGCCTGCAGGGTTTCCTCGTTCCCGATTTTGCCGACCAGATGCCGCAGGCCCTCGAACGATTGTCAGAATGGGACCGTCAGGGCCTGCTGGCGCACCGGGAAGATGTGCGCGCCGGCTTTGAGGCCTTGCCCGACACCTTCGCGTCCCTGTTCAACGGCAGCAATAATGGCACACTCATAGCCCGCATTGCGGATGAGGAGAGCAGGCCGATCTGATCGGAACGAGGCTGCTCCGCACAGCGAAACCGGACCCAGACGAAGGGCCGCTTCAGGAAGCCGAAGCCGTCATCTGAACGGGGATTGAGGGTATCAGCTGTCGGATGTCCCGATTTGACAAAGCATTTTCGGTAAACCCGACTATCCGCAGTCGGTCTCGGAGCCATGGTTCAGAGGGAACGGAATTTCTACCGTAAACCTACTGGCTCATAGCCTCCGCAATCGGGGTATTGCCATCGAAGAAATTCACGGTCTGGCGAACGGCTGCATCCGCCTTGATGACATGCGTGACCACTTCGGCCACGTTCTCGCGTGAGGTGACCCTCTTTTCATCGGGCCAGTCCTTGGCGTCTTCAGTCCGCGTGAGTTTTCCGGTGGCCGGTTCGGTGGTGAGCAGACCCGGGCCAAGGATAGTGTAGTCGAGCGTGCTTTCGCGCAGCTTTGCATCCGCGTCGTGCTTGGCCTTGGCATAGGGATAGAACGAATGCTCCGGGTCGAGCCGGTGAACATCCACGCCACCGCCAGCATAGGAGACCATGATGAAACGCTTGATGCTCGCTTGCGCTGCTGCCGCCATGGCGCGAGTGGCGGCCTTGTAGTCGACTGCATGAGTGCGTTCCGGGTTGCCCCCACCAGCACCTGCGGAAAATACGATGGCTTCGGCGCCGGTGAATGCCGCTGCAAGCTCATCGACACTGGCCGATGCGATATCGAGCACGACGGGATTGCCGCCGGCGACCCGTACATCATCGCTCTGGTCAGGATTACGGATCACCGAGTTCACGGCATAGCCGGAGGCCTTGAGTTTAGCCGCAGCGAGCAAGGCCACTTTGCCGTGCCCGCCGACGATAACCACACGGTTGATACTCATGAGTGCTTCTTCCTGTAACTTACTGGCTAGAGCTGACGCCTGGTTGGATCGTGATGCGCTCCTCCCAATGTGAGTACGATCTATTCATCCCCGGTCTCAGCTAGAACTCCTGCACCGTGGGACGGAGCACGATCTCGTTTACGTCCACGTTTGTCGGCTGCTCGACTGCAAAAGCGATTGCACGAGCCACAGAGTCGGCAGGGATTGCGATCTCGTAGAGCGCGTGCACGCCCTCCGCCGCTTCGGAATGAGACGTGCCCTGCTTCAGCTCTGTATCTACCACCCCGGGCGAAATGGTCGTGACCCTGATCTTGCCGCCGACCTCATGGCGCAGCCCTTCAGAAATGGCCCGAACCGCAAACTTGGTACCCGAATAGACCGTGCCCCCTGGGCTGAAGACCTTCACCCCGGCCACGGACGAGATGTTGATGAAGTGGCCCGAGCCTTGCTCCTCGAAGACCGGCAGGGCTGCGGCGATGCCGTAAAGGACGCCCTTGATGTTGATGTCGATCATCCGGTCCCACTCATCGACATGAGTGGCCGACATGGGGGCGATTGCCATCAGTCCTGCATTGTTGATGAGCACGTCGATCCGGCCGCATCTCGCGCGCGCTGCCTCCACGAATGCCTTGACGCCCGCCCGGTCGGTAACGTCGACAACGCCGTATCCTGCACTCTCGCCGATTTCCCCGGTGATGCGCTTCAGGTTCTCCTCGCGCCGGGCGCCGAGGAACACCTTTGCGCCGCGTGCGGCAAGCAGCCGCGCAGTGGCTTCGCCAAGGCCCGATGAGGCGCCGGTGATGACAACCACCTTGTCCTGGATGTCTGGCATGATCTTTCCTTTGAAACAGCGAGCCATCGCCCGAGCGTACTGCGGTCAGGCGCTTCGCGGCGGAGCTTAGGCTCAGGTAATGGTTGCAGGAAGGACGGGTTCCCTGCTGCGGCTAACGGAAGTGTTCGGGTGATTCCGGCTAATTTGAGCTGAAGAGCAGGCGGTCGGAAGAGCGCCCTGATGCCAGCTATCCGGTGCATTCCTTCTGACAGTACCCTCGTGCTCGATCAGATCCGCACGGCGGTGGTCGGTAAAGCAGCCGGCGAAGCGTTCGACCAAGCGGATCGCGCGATCCGTCGATCCCAGCAGCAATCCGCCGGCATCGCTCGTCACCGCGCCGCCGTCGAATGCCGCCACCACCGAGCGATTCTCTACGCGTGCAAACTCATGCGGTCTTGCGCTACACTGTGTCGGCATCGGGGAACTCCTCTGCAGTCCGGTAAGACTTTGTTGCAGAAGAATTGTTCCAGATTCAGAGCCCCGATGCACCCATTACCGTGAGATTCCGGGCTAAGCGCACTAGCTCATACCACCTTCGGTGTAACTACGCACTTTGGGTTCCATCGATTGGGAGGAAATGGTTTGACAGTAATCCTAGGCTCAGGACCCATTAAAGGGATTCCCAAAGCAGCGCAGATTTGATTCACAGGCGGCGCAAGGAGGCGCTGT